>DFKY01000006.1 GCA_002374095.1 Lachnospiraceae bacterium UBA3633 | reverse complement strand
ATGGCTTGGAGGTTGGTACCATCGCTGTCGACGGATTACGCTATCGTGGAACCGCTGGACGCGATTCCACTGACGCTTCATCGTCTCCGCTCTTCAAAAAATGCTAAAAAGAAGCATTTTTTGAGATTGCTAGGGCAGACATAAGGGGTAAAGATTAAGTTTATTATATCAGTGCTTGCTTAAAAAATCTTGTTTTTGCGACCTATTTTCGAAGTGATGGTGCAAGCATAATGAGTATAATTAATCTTTGGTCGTTGATATAAATATATGATAAAAAGCACAAAGATGTTGAAGAGACTAGGAGCTACTTTTTTAGTTGTGCTTATGAGTATAGAATCTTTCGCCGCAGTAGTCGGAGACAACGACGGCGCTGCGTTTATCACAAAGGCCGAGTTTGACTCAATGAAGAATGATTTTCAGAGCCAACTTGACCGATACAACTCATCCCTTGACAATAAGATTGATGGGGCCATAGCAAGCTACTTAAATGGGGTACGCATTTCAAAGATTTCGCATGTTACACCAATCGTTTATGGAAATATATATATGTTGGATAAAACTGCGGGCTCGGAACCTCGTTATCATTACGCACCGCCTTATTTGGTCGGAGATACAATGGATGCAATTTGGTCATTAGGGTCGCGTACTGATAATAGAGTGAATGCAGGTATCGCATTATATACACCATCAAGTGAATCAAAGAAAAGTGATAAGGTATATAAAGCAATGAAGCTTGTGGTGCGCAATATTGATGATACCAAAAAAATTGCTGCGTGGGCAGGTTGGTTTTTCCCCGCTGTTGATGAAGTTAATGTCGATTTTGCAAGTAAAAGTCTGGAAGCAGGACAAGCCGTTTGGGGTGTTTCTGACCCTGGGACAATTTCTCGCACCTTTGGTATCAATGGACAATCACATAACTTGCTTTATAAAAATGTGGATTTGTATGGAAAGCAGATTGCTCTCGGTTATAGTAACGCGGTATACGATTCATCGACCGCAACGTGGAGTGGTGGCGATACGTCAGGTTGGAATATAAGACTTAATAAAATAAAACATGATTGGGGCCAGCAACACCTCAAAAATGTCGTGCTTTTTGGCAATACGAAAAAATATGATTGTTTCTCAAATCAAGATCAGGACCGGAATTGGTGCTATTTCGGTAGTTCTGAAGACTTTTGCGACTACCCCAATACTGACCAATCGCCTCATTATGTCAATGCTTTTCTCGGTCCTACATTTCGACACCGAATTTTCCCTTCTCGAACTACCGAAACATCCAACAATCAAATTGCTTTGCCTGCCGTGATCCAAGACTGGTCTGGTCCGCTAGTCGAAAAATGGTATTATAATAGTTCAAGAAATGATTACGAAAACTGGAAATCATCAGGCCAGCGGTGGTTATGGCCATGTGTTGGTTTTGAAACAACATATATAGATAATTTTAATAAATTATATTTGCAAATATTTGATATTGTTGCTGAACAAATGGTTGACCAGCAGATGTCAGGATATTCTTCTTTGCTTCGTGACAGTCAAGGTGTTTATCATGTACCAATCTTTGCCGGGTTGCCAATAACTCAAACTAACTCAAATGAGAAAATTGAAATGGATGTGCGCTTCAAAAACTGGACTATTGATACCAATAATACGAGTAACAACTTTGGGAAAGAGTCAAATGTAAGTCCAAGTGGCGTTTACTTGTGGGCCAAGGATGCACCTTTTACAAGTGATGATCCCAATACTGAAGCAAATTTAACCATTAGTGGTGATAATATTATTAAAGGTACAGGCGCTGATTATAATAACGGTTACTATTTATCTGAATCTTCTGGAAAAATAACCATAACCAATGAAAATGAAAAGGCGTTTGTCTGGTTGAAATGGTCTATTAATGGCAACGTGGGTGGTGGATTAATAACTGTGCCAAATGATATTGTAATTGTATCTGAAGGATAGTGAGGTAAATATATAGATTAGCTAATGATTTAGGCTTTTTGTGCAGTTGAAATTATGTCAATAATTGCAAAAACTAATAACCCTAGAATTTACTGGGTTACAATTAAAAGGCGAAACAGTGGAAGTAACATCAAGTTAAAAAACTTATTTTGTATAAGGAATTAGGTTTTGGAAAAATACTGTGGTTGCACTACAGTATTTTTTTGTTATTATCGGTGGCATATTATTGTTTTTTGCAAATTAATATTGACATAACTATCTAAATTAGTATATAATACTAGTAAATTATAGATAAATTTGTCAATAAATATATCAATAAATTTATTAATAAAATGTTGATTTTGTCTCGTGGAGGTTATATGTTTGAGAATTATATTGCGATTTCTGAAGCAAATAAAAATTTTTCTAATGTGGCTAAAAGATGTGACAAGTTTGGCGAAGTTATAGTGTTTAAGAATAATAAAGCAAAATATATTTTGAAAAGCTTGGATGCACAAGATAGTGAAATGACTATAACTGACGAGGAAAAGATAGAACTCGCAAGTATTAGAGTTTTGAAGAAATATCATAAGGCATTTGAGGAATTGGCACGATGATAAAAATAGACAATGACAAAGTGCTCTTATTGCGCCAATTGCTTATAGAAGAGACTGGTGGTGAACCGAGTTTACGAGATACTAATTTGCTGGATAGCTGTATACAACAGATTTATCAAACATTTGATGGAGAGGAGTTGTACAAAAGTAAAGAAGAGAAAGCGGCAAGGCTTGGTTTTTCTTTGATTTCAAATCATGCATTTGTTGATGGTAATAAACGAATAGGCATGTTTATGATGCTTACTTTTCTTGAGGCAAATGGAGTAAAAACTAATTTTACTAATGACGAAATTGTAGATATTGGCATGAGAATAGCTTCTTCAAAAATGAGCTATGAAGAACTTCTGGAAAGCGTAAAGTCACATATAATGATTTCTTAAGGATATTTTTAATACAAAAGTTATTTTTGTGTATGACGAAAGAACTTATACACTTTTCTTCATTTGGCAAAGCATTTGAAGGTGGACACTTTTGAGATTCAAGAGTCTTTTGGGTTACAATTTTGATAATAATAACTTTTAGAGTTCGACTTTATGTATAAAAAAAGGCAAGGAATACTTTTTGCCTTATAATACTGCGATTTTCATTAAAGCATCTTTTAGTATTTTTGAAAAGTTTAAGTTGTGTATTTCTCCATAAGTATTTAAGTATGCTGGGATAGAAACATTTTTTCTAACTATTTTTTTGGTATACTTTTCATCATATGCATCAGTGTCGCAGATAACAAGACTAGTTAATTCATTTTTTTTCAATTTAAGTTTATTTTGTTTTGTGGGTTTTGGTAACTCATTGCCATCTTCAATTTCAGAAATTATGTAGCCACAAGCTGCATCTGTCCCCATAGCAATTGCTTCTTCAAGAGTGTCTCCCTCAGAGACGCAACCTTTCAAATCAGGTATTATAATAGTATAGCCTTCTTTTTTTTCACATGGAGTTAGTATTGCTGGATAAATAATTTTCATCTAAATCACCTTCTTAAAATTCTATTCCTGCTTGTTTAAAAATTGATTTGGCAGTGCCAATATCTAAATCGCCTTTATGGTAAGGCACTGTCACCTTTCCTTTTTTGGATGGATGCTTATACTGCCTGTGTGATCCAATTTGTTTAATAAAATGCCACCCATCATTTTTTAATTTTGCTTCAATTTCTCTAACAGTCATAATAAAAGTATACACACTATGCGTATACTTGTCAACCCCCCTATGCCAACCCCCTAACTTTTCAAATGGCTTGGAGATTGGTACCTATCGCTGTCGACGGATTACGCTATCGTGGAACCGCTGGACGCGATTCCACTGACGCTTCATCGTCTCCGCTCTTCGCTCAAAGTTGTAAAGCGACTTTTCGCGAGTTTGCTAGGGCAGTGCGTTGGAGAAAGGTCGTAACTTCTTGATATGAAAAGATCAAGTAGATTTATAAAAAGAAGATTAGCACTAATTTTAGTGCTTCTTTTTAGTATAGAGAGTTTCGCCGCTGTAGTCGGAGACAACGACGGCGCTGCGTTTATCACAAAGGCCGAGTTTGACTCAATGAAGAATGATTTTCAGAGCCAACTTGACCGCTACAACTCATCCCTTGACAATAAGATTGATGGGGCGATAGCAAGTTATTTAAATGGATTAAAAATAACAAAAAATATAACACTTGAAAATATTGTTAGTAGTTATAGTGATATTATCTGGAAACGTCGATGGGAAATTAAAGCAACAGAACGCAAATGGACAAATGCGTCGACTTACACTGACTCATCTGGTTGGATGGTTCCGAAATTTCAAAAAATGATTCCGCTCCGTAATATCAGCCATCAAATCTTTTTTGGATGCGCTCGGCAAGATGGAGCAGCGTCAATTATGCTACAGGGTAATTGGGAGTTTCCAAACGACTCCAACGCTGCCTACGAAGGAGTACCTTGTTTGTACTTTCATGTTGGGTATCCGTCAGTGAACGGGCGTATGGTGCTTTGTACTCAGCCAGACTCGCGAACCGATGCGTCGACGGCGGACGGGAATGTAATTTTGGCACTGTCCCCGCTTTTTGACTGGCGTGCCTACGCTGCTAACGACCCGCAATATCCTCTTCGTTATAATGCGACAACTAATACATGGGGGCTGTGGGGATATATAGGTAGGACTGATTCTTACGCCCCATTACCCGAAGGGTATGGTGGGCACGATTGGTTAGTCGTCAATACCCCAACAAATGGACAAATAATTAATGCGCAGGTGACATCGCTTTTTGGAAATGGAACAAGTACTCTTTTGCGCTGGGTCCTTCAACGTGACGATAGGACACTATCGATAATCGAATCTGCCGGGAACGAACCGTCCATGAGCTTGTTGAATACCATGCCTACAACCCTCGATAGCATTCAGTCTGGGACAAATTATTTTGCTGGCGGTCGTGTACGCTATAAAACAAGCCAGGCCGAATATAACGATTTAAATGCGACATTACGGCATCTTATGCTAGGCAAAGATCAAGATTTAGAAGTAAATATCATGCGTCGGGATAAAAGCCAAATACGTGGATCGGAGTATCAACGTTTGACAGAATTTTCTCCGCGTGAAACACTTACTCTCCTTGTTAATAAGGTTGCTATAGGCAATCCCCGGGTTCCTTGGAACGGCACGGTTGGTGCACAGTATTGTCAGTATTCGACCCCTGTAGCATTACCATTAAGTTTGCCATTATATGAGAGAGTGGCATTCAAAACTCTTTGTTCTGGTCAATTCTTCGATGGGACCACTCCTTTACGCTTCGGGGATGGCTTGCCAATAGTTAAAAATTTATTGGCTAATGGTGATTTGACTATAACTTTCGATTGGGAAGTTAGTCGTTCTTTGGATGCAATTGGGGTAGGAGATATTTATAAAAAAATAGATATTGACATAAAAAAGACAGATTTCCTTACTGATGATGGTAGTTGGCTAAGTGGATCATGTAACGGCGTGGATACGACATTACACAATTTTACATTATCGCCACAAGGTACTACTAATAAAGCAACTATTGAAATCACTAATCTTAAACAGGGTGATAATTTATACATGAGGATTGCTCCGACTACTACTGATGGTGGATATAAAGCTAAAATCTCAAATATGACCATTGTGTTGCATCAAACTTCTTAAGCATTAAAATAGTATAACGAGTATATATATCACTGAAATATTATGAAGGTATATATTACTTATTATTGGAAATTAATATAGAAAGTATACTTTCAATTGAAAAATCCCTTATAATATGCTACAATCAATATCAGTCTATAAAAAGGGGTGAGTTATGAAAAAGAAGGTATTTGTACTTGCAATGATATTTACATTTATTTTTGCGGTAAATGTATTTTCATATAGCTGGATAAAAGACGCCGATTCTTGGTATATAGTTGATGAACAAAGTGGTGACTTTGTCACAAATTCTCTTGTGGATGTAGGTGACAATGTATATTTTCTTGATAAAGAAGGCAAGATGGTCACAGGGTGGTGGAGAAATGATGATACAGGAAAATATTATTTCTTCTCTAATAAGAAAGATAAAAACTATGGTGGCATGCTTTTTGGACTACATGTGATAGATGGTTATACACATTATTTTAATGATGATGGATCGCTTGCTACTGCTACTACCGAAGGGTCATATAAGCAAGTGTATGGTGAGTATTATGCAGACTCAAATGGCAAGCTTTACTATGCAAATGTATTGCAAAGAGATGTAAGTGTAAATAAATCTGAGTATTATACAGACCCACTTTACTATACAGTTGATGATCTCAATAATTTCTTCCTGGCAAATTTTGATATGGGATTTCACGAACTTATAGTAGTGCCCGTCGAGAATAAAACGAATGGCAATGTAATCCCGCCTAAAAGGGGAACGGTAAGCGGTGGAACTAATTATACGGTAGATAAAAATGGTGTAACTACAGTTTCCTCAGAGAATATACCATATAGTGCTCTTGAAAAAGGCGGACCAAGTACTCAGAAAAACAAATAAAAGGAAATGCGGAAGCATTTCCTTTATTTATATGTTATGAATTTTACTATTAAGACAATTGGGTGTAAAGTAAATACTTATGAATCTAATAAGATACGAGATGACCTTATAAAAAGTGGCTTTAATTATATTGATGTTGATAAAAAAGATGAGTATAAGAATTTAGATTTTTATATTGTAAATACTTGTAGCGTGACAAGTATTGCAGATAAAAAATCTCGTCAGATGCTTCATCTTGCGAAGAAGTATAATCCAGATGTTAAAGTTATTGCTATAGGTTGTCTTGTCGATTCATGTGATAGTCTTGATGGGGTTGATTATAAGTTTTCAAATTCTGAAAAACTAAATCTTCCGACTTTTTTATCTTCTATAGCTGATAATGATGTAGCGCCAAGTGCTATAAATGATAGAGTATCGACTACTACAGTTAGAACATTTATAAAGATTCAAGATGGCTGTGATGAGTATTGTACATATTGTCTTATACCATACTTAAGAGGGCACATAAAGTCACGTGAAGAAGATGATATTATAGAAGATATTAAGGGCTACATAAAAAAAGGAACAAAAGAAATAGTGCTTACGGGAATACATCTTAGTTCATATGGTCTTGACAGAAAGAAGATGTCATACGAAAGTGATAATGCTATAAATGAATCTCGTAAAAATATATTGTCGCTTACAAAAAAGATAGCGGATCTTAAAGTTCTTGTAGATGGCGTGGAAAAAGAGATACTTCGTATACGCTTTGGGTCACTTGAGCCAAGAATTATAGATGAAAGATTTTTAGAGACTTTGAAAAATGACATGAATAATAAGTTTTGTCCTAATTTTTGTCTTTCGTTACAATCTGGAAGTGATAAGATACTAAAACTTATGAATAGGCACTATACTACGGAAGATTTTGAAAATGCTTGTAAGCTTATAAGAAAGTATATGCCAGATGCTACAATTACTACAGATATTATAGTGGGTTTTCCTGGTGAGACAGAAGAAGACTTTAATGAAAGTTTAAGCTTTGTAAAGAAGATAAGGTTTTATAATCCAAATGTATTTCCTTATTCTAGAAGAGCAGGGACAAAAGCAGCAAGTTTTGATGGGCAACTCACTAATAGCGAAAAGCATGAAAGAACAGTGGCTATGATAAAAGAATGTGATGAGATATCGCGAGAATTGGAAAAAGAATTGATGGGCGGAAAAGTAGCAGCTTGTGATATAGATAAGAGTATCGTGAAAAATGTAAAAGTTGGAAATATTATAGATGATGTACTGATTGAAGAAATTGTAGAAAATGAAGATGGAAGCTTTGCAGTAGGTTATACAAAAAACTATATACGAAAGAAAATTAAAATTTAGAATATTTGAAAAATAAAATGTAAAAAGTTATAACTTCCAAGTGAGTGGAGATGTGATGAAAAAAGATAGAGTTGTGATAATTGGTTCTACAGGAAGCATTGGCAGGCAGACGATAGAAGTCATTAAGGCAGTAGGTGATAAAGAGATAGTAGGACTTGCCTGCAAGAGTGATATTAAGACACTTTATAACCAAGTTTTGGAAACTAAAGCAAGGTTAGTGGCTATCTATGATGAAGTAGCTGCAAATGAGTTTTCTGAAATATGCAAAAAGAAAAAGCTTAAAGTAAAAGTTTTAGTAGGGCTTAAAGGCTTAGAAGAGCTTTCATCATATAAAAAAGTAGATATAGTTGTAGTGTCGGTAGTGGGCATGATAGGTATAAGGCCAACAGTAGCTTCGATAAAGGCTAAAAAAACAATATGCCTTGCCAATAAAGAAACTTTAGTATGTGCAGGTGACATCATTATGCCACTTGTAAAAAAGTATAAAGTTGATTTAAGACCAATTGATTCAGAGCATTCTGCTATATGGCAGTCACTTGTTGGTGAGAAAAAAAGCACAATTAAAAAAATCATAATTACGGCATCTGGTGGACCTTTTTATGGAAAAACCTTAAAAGATCTTAAAGATATAAAGGTTGAAGATGCACTTAAGCATCCTAATTGGTCAATGGGTAGAAAGATAACTATTGATAGTTCAACTCTTGTCAATAAAGGACTTGAAGTTATAGAAGCACATCATTTATTTGATATGCCATACGATAAGATAGAGATAGTGGTACAAAGAGAGAGTCTTATACATAGTATGGTAGAGTTTGTAGATGGTGCTATAAAAGCGGAGCTCGGTGTGCCATCTATGAAAATCCCGATAGAATTTGCATTATATAAAGAAAACAGAAAGTATATAAAAGAAAAAAGTATAGATTTCACAAAGATTGATAAGATAAGCATTGGAAAACCAGACCTTAAGACATTTAAGGGGCTTAAACTTATGTATGATGCAGTAAAAGTAGGTGGACTTATGCCATCAGTCTATAATGCACTTAATGAAGTAGCAGTTAAAAGATTTCTTGATAAAAAAATCTCATATCTTGGCATCACAGATTTTATAGAGAAAGGAATGAAAGTATTTATAAAGAAAGGACTTAATAAGAAAAAGTTTACTATAGAAGATATAGAAAAAACAATGGATTTTGCAGAAAGTATAAAATATGAAAGAAAATAAAAACATAAATTCGAAAAACTCATTGAAGATAAGTATTGTAGTGATTATACTTTTATTAGTCATGCCAATTTTAGTGGCAGTATTGAGTCTTGGGATGGGCAGAATGAGTGTGCCTTATGAAGATATTATAAAATACTTTATGGGAAAACCAATTTCACCACAGTATAAGATAATACTTTCAAATGTTCGTATCCCAAGAATAATTGGAGCTTCGCTTGTTGGAGCATCACTTCCACTCGCAGGACTTATATTTCAATCATATTTTTCCAATCCACTCGCGACGCCAGATACACTTGGTGTGGCAAGTGGGTCATGCTTTGGAGCAGCTCTCGCTATATTTCTCGGATTGCAAGTTATAGGAGTAGAGATAGTATCATTTCTCTTTGGGATATTTACCATAGTGCTTACTGGCATCACTGGACTTAAGAGAAATGAATCAAAATATACGATAATACTTGCAGGAATTATAGTAGGCTCACTTTTTCAGAGCCTTATAGCACTTGTGAAATTTGTAGCAGACACAGATACACAACTACCTTCTATCACATACTTTTTGATGGGAAGTTTTCAATCTGTAGGAAAGGAAACACTTATAATAGGCGGACCAATTATTATAGTATGTATCGTGATTATATTTTTACTTAGGTGGAGAATCAATTTACTTACAGTTGATGATGAAGTAGTAAGGACAATGGGAGTGAACATCACTTCACTTAGGGCGATAGTCATAGTTGCAGCGACAATAATAACAGCTATTTCTATATCAATGGCAGGACAAGTGGGTTGGGTTGGACTCATTGTCCCACATTTCTGTAGGATGCTTGTAGGAGAAAATCACACAAAACTTGTACCTTACACTATAAGTATAGGCATAAGTTTTATGCTTATCATAGATTTAGTAGCAAGATCTCTTTTTGCAGCAGAGATACCTATATCTGTACTTACATCATTAATTGGAGCACCATTTTTCATATATATGATTAGACAACGCAATGGTATTATGTTATGATGATAAGTGTAGAGAATTTAGCTTTTTCTTATAAAGAAAAAGAGATAATAAAAAACTTAAGTTTTAAACTTAGTGGACCAGCGGTTTGTTCTATACTTGGACCAAATGGTATAGGTAAGACCACTTTTATAAAGTGTCTACTTGGTTTAAATAGAAAGTATAGTGGCAAGATATTAATTAATGATAAAGAAATAAGAGACTATGATGGTAGAGATTTTTATAGTTTTGTAGCATACCTTAAGCAAGGTGGAAAAGAGACATCCATATATACAGTTTTAGATACGGTATTACTTGGACTTGCAAGTAGAATCAATCCGCTATTAAAACCAGACAAGAAAGATATTGATAAAGTAGAAAATATTTTAAAAGAATTAAATATATATAATTTGAAAGATGAGTATGTATCAAGGCTTAGTGGTGGTGAAGCACAGATGGTCTATATGGCAAGAGCTTTGGTTAGAGATCCAGAAATTCTTATCCTGGATGAGCCAGAATCTAATCTTGATTATCGCAACCAACTACTTATACTTGATCTCATAAAAGAATTAGCGAAGAAAGGTAAGATAATTATTTTTAATACTCATTATCCAGCTCATGCACTTAGATTTTCAGATAAATCACTTCTTATGAGCAGTGGATACAATTATAGATTTGGTGATACTGAAGATATCATAACGAAAGAAAACATAGAAAATGCATATAACATAAAAGTGGTAGTAGGAGATTTAAGTGATGGAGAAAAGACATTAAGAGATATAGTACCACTTGAAGTACGTTAGGAGATGCTATGAAGAAAATAGCAATTTATGGTAAAGGTGGCATAGGTAAGTCGACTACAGTATCAAATCTTTCAGCTGCTTTTGCCAATATGAATAAAAAAGTTATGCAGATAGGCTGCGACCCTAAAGCAGATTCTACTATATTATTGACACATGGCGAGAGAGTAAATACAACTTTAGAGTTGATAAGAGAAAAGAAAGAAGACTTTGACCTTGATGATATGGTTAAAGTTGGCTATGGCAATGTAATATGTGCAGAGGCCGGAGGCCCTACACCTGGTCTTGGGTGTGCAGGTAGAGGCATCATATGTGCACTTGAAAAACTTGAAGAAAAAGGTGCTTATAAAAAATATAAACCAGACATAGTATTCTATGATGTACTTGGTGATGTGGTATGCGGTGGATTTTCGATGCCTATGCGAAATGGTTTTGCGGACAAAGTATATGTCATCACATCAGGTGAAAATATGTCTATCTATGCAGCGGCAAATATTTGCATGGCGATTAAAAATTTTAAAGATAGAGGCTATGCAAAACTTGGTGGCATCATATTAAACAAAAGAAATGTAGCTGATGAAGAAAAAAAGGTAAAAGCACTCTGCAAAGATTTTAAAACTAAAATAGTTGGCATTCTTCCATTTGATGAGATTGTACATGAAGCAGAAGAAAAGAAGATGACTGTGATAGAAGCATATCCAAAAAGTAGTATGGCAAAGGCATATATAAAACTTGCAAAAGGAATTATGAATGCTTAAAGCTCTTGATGAAAATAAAAAAGCGGTGGGAAAAAGTCTTAAAGATTTAGATGTAGACAAGCCTTTTGATGTGGGACTTGAATATGGATGTCCTGCAAGAGGTGCATGGAATATAGTTCATACAGGATTCTTGATTCCAGAATCTCATCAAGTTTTTGTCTGTGCATCAAATTGCTTAAGGGGAGTTGTCTTAACTGCGGCTGAGATGGGGACAATAGGAAGATTTTCAACAGTCACTATAAGAGAAAATAATGTGCTTGATGGTGATATGGAAAAGCTACTAATTGATGGTGTCACAAGCATTATAAATAAATTAAAGCATAAGCCAAGAGCCGTACTTGTGTATACGAGTTGTATACATCATTTTATGGCTCTTGACCTTGATATGTGTTTTAAGGTTTTGAGAAAACGATTTAAAAATATCAGATTCACAGATTGTTATATGAACCCTATAATGCGAAAAAGCGGATGGACTCCAGATGAGACGATGAGAAGACAGCTGTATTCTATGCTTGATAATTCAAAGAAAAAAGATAATGCCATCAATATCTGTGGCAATAATTATAGTACTGACGAAAGTAGTGATTTAATTCGACTTATAAGAAAAAGTAAATACAAATTAAGAGATATAACATATTGTAAAACTTTTGATGATTATCTCGAGATGGGTAAAAGTAAATACAATGTGACTTATTTACCAGTTGCAAAAAAGGGAATGGATGTTATAAGTGAAAAGCTTCAGCAAGAAAATATCTATATACCTATAAGCTATGATTTTGATGAGATAAAAACAAATCTTCAAATTCTTGCAAAAAAACTTGATGTAAAAGACGATAATTATGATATCCAAATCAAAAAAGCAAAAGACAGACTAAGAAAAGCAAAAGATATTATAAAGGACACGCCTATAGCTATTGACTATACATTTACGCCAGCCACTATATCACTTGCGATGTTACTTCTTGATTTTGGTTTTAATGTAAAAAAAATCTTCATTGATTCAATCACAGAGAAAGAAAAGCTTATCGCACTTAAAGAAAAATATTCTTCAAAAGATATAATGCTATATCCTACTGTCAATGTATCAATGAGAGTAATAGATAGAAAAGAAAAAGATAGGTATCTCGCACTTGGACAAAAAGCTGCATATTTTGTGGGCACGAATAATTTTGTAAATGAAGTAGAGTGTGGTGGGCACTATGGATTTGATGGTATTATAAAACTTTCTGACAATATGATAGATGCTTTTAATAATGAAAAGGATACAGCAACGCTTATACAAAAGAAAGGACTGGGGTGCGACTGTCTGATATGAAGCAGATACAAACTTTCACAAGTACATATACAGCAGATGTGTCGGGGGTTCCGTCAGCACTATATGAGCTTTCGGGTATGGTTGTAATGCATGATGCTTCAGGTTGCAACTCTACTTATAATACTCATGATGAGCCAAGATACTATGATAGTAAAAGTATGGTGTATATAACTGGTCTTACCGAGATGGAAGCAATAATGGGTGATGACCAGAAAATGGTCGACGATATAGTAAAAGCTGCAAAAAAACTTAAACCAAAGTTTATAGCGATTGCAGGGACTCCAATACCAATGATTACGGGGTGTGATATAGAAGCTAATGCGAAAGTGATAGAGACCTTGACATCTATACCAACGCTTGGTATAAATACAAATGGTATGCATTCATATGTAGAGGGTGCAGGAGATGCATTGCTTGCTTATGCAAAGCGTTTCGTAAAGAAAAATGTAAAAAAGAAAAAAAATTCAATCAATATACTTGGAGCTACCCCTATAGACTTTTCAATAAATGGGCAGATTGAAAGTATAGAAAAGTTTTTCAAAAAATCAAATGTAAAAGTTATATCTAATTTTGCTTTACATACAGATGCTAAAGATTTAAGAAATGCAGGTGAAGCATCAGTAAACCTTGTTGTATCATCAGTCGGGATAAAACTCGCAGAGTATCTAAAGAAAGAATTTGACACGCCATATATTATAGGAGTGCCATATGGCAAGAAAATGCAAGAAGACATGATAAAAGCTATAAAAGATGCTAAAGATGAGATTACTTATGTGAGCGACATTTCTGAAAATTATAAAGATGAGAAAATATATATAATCGGAGAAAGTGTGACAGCAAAATCACTTGCAAAAGCGATATTTGATAAATACGGACATACAGCCAAAGTTTTATCAGGAGTGGAACTTGGAAATACAAAGCATAGTGATAATATAAAAGGACTAAGTGTCAGAGAG
>DFKY01000018.1:14072-14322 GCA_002374095.1 Lachnospiraceae bacterium UBA3633 | reverse complement strand
TTATCGAGCTCGTTGAGATGGAAGTAAGAGATCTTCTTACAGAGTATGAGTTCCCAGGAGATAAGATACCTATAATCAGAGGTTCAGCTCTTAAAGCACTTGAAGATACTTCAGGTGAGTGGGGCGATAAAATTATGGAACTCATGAAGGCAGTTGATGATTATATTCCAGATCCAGTTCGTGATGTTGATAAGCCATTCCTTATGCCAGTAGAAGATGTATTCACTATCACAGGTCGTGGTACAGTTGC
>DFKY01000018.1:13695-14007 GCA_002374095.1 Lachnospiraceae bacterium UBA3633 | reverse complement strand
GAGTAGAAAGAGGAACAGTTAAACTCAACGATGAAATGGAAATCGTTGGTATCAGTGAAGAGACAAAGAAGACAGTTATCACAGGTATAGAGATGTTCCGTAAGCTTCTTGACCAAGGTCAAGCAGGTGATAATGTAGGACTTCTTCTTCGTGGTATAGATAAGAATGAGATAGAGAGAGGACAAGTTATCTGTAAACCAGGTTCAGTAAAGTGTCATAAGAAATTTACTGCACAAGTTTATGTACTTACTAAAGATGAAGGTGGACGTCATACACCATTCATGAATAACTATAGACCACAATTCTATTTCA
>DFKY01000018.1:0-13654 GCA_002374095.1 Lachnospiraceae bacterium UBA3633 | reverse complement strand
CAATTCTATTTCAGAACTACAGATATCACAGGTGTATGTCAACTTCCAGCTGGTACAGAGATGTGTATGCCAGGTGATAACGTAGAGATGACAGTAGAACTTATCCACCCAGTAGCTATGGAAGAGGGACTTAGATTCGCCATCCGTGAAGGTGGACATACTGTAGGTTCAGGAAGAGTTGTAAAGATTCTTGAGTAATACAATATAGTAAATGTAGGGGCGAGCTATGCGAGCCCGATATAAAAGCAGGGAGCGATCCCTGCTTTTTTATTGGCAATTGAAAATAGCATAAATATATGTTATTATATAACGAATGATTATAAGAAGTGCAAAAGGTGAAAAATATGACTAAAACTGAGAATGCTGAAATTAAATTAGATGATGAAGTAAAAAATAGTATTATCGATAAGTTGATTGAAGATGAAAAGAAATTTAAGAATGGCGAACGCGTTTATTCAAGAGAGGAGATGAATGCAATATTAGACTGGACATTAAATAGAATTGGATTAGATTTATTATAGTTAGTAATATATGATAAATAATGAGATAAAAGGGAGCTAGGCTCCCTTTTTTGATGCAACAATTTAGATAGTATATTGACTATATATCTATATTGTTTTTTGCTGATTCCTATGTTATAATTTTTCTGCGACGTAAATTATATATTTCGATTATATATTCCAGAGGGGGCAATTTGTCTAATTTTGGCAAAATTGTGGACTCTTTATTATCATCCCTCTGGAATGTATAATTTGCGTCGCAGCAGAGAGTTCACATTTTCAGTCGTGGCTCTCAAGGCTGCGACTTTTTATTTGTGTCGTAATATTTTTATGGTAGGTATCTATGGACACAAAAATAGCCAAAACGACAAAAGAAAGTTTGATTGCGGATATAGAAAAAAGGCAGGAAGATGGAATTATTGAAAAAAGTAATGCTGAACTTCTAATTAAACTTATCAAAAACGCAGAAGATCTGAACGAAGCAATAAATATAGCTGCACTTGGCACTACTTATAAAAGAACAGGTTTTCATTTTGATAAACGCTTAGAAAAACTTGGAAGTGATATAAAATTCTTTAAGAAAAATGAAAAACTGTCTTTTGCAGGGGCAAACGGAACAACCGTAGGGGCTAGCTCTGCGAGCCACATTACCCATAAGCTAATTATTGGCGACAACTACGATGCACTTCAAAACTTACTTATAGAGTATAAAGGTAAAATAGATGTCATATATATAGATCCGCCATACGGAAAAGATAGTATGGGTGAATTTGCAGAAACTAATTATGACAATGCGATAACAAGAGATAATCTTCTTTCAATGCTTTATAATAGATTAGTATTAGCAAGAGAGTTATTGACTGATGATGGGGTTATATTTTGTAGTATAGATGATAAAAATCAAGCGTATGTTAAGTGTTTGTTTGATGAGATTTTTTATGAGAAAAACTTTGTAGAAAATTTTATTTGGGAAAAGAATCCAAACCCAACCTATTTAAATAAATACTCAAGGTCTTCAAGTGAGTATATATTATGTTATGCAAAATGGAAAAGCGAAAATGGACTTCATTCGTTAGATGGTGGAGTTATTGAAAGCGAAGAAACTGATGCGCCTTTGCAAAACAAGGGAAACCCAAGTAGAACAATTTTGGTAAAAAAAGAAATGGGGTTTTTTAGATTTGGGAATTGTATTATAAAAAAAGGGAATTATGGATTAGTAAAGATTAAAGATGATGTAATAATTAAAAACAACTATAATATGAATGATTTTACTATAGAAGGTACTTTTAGAATGACACAAGATACATTATATAAACGCATTGAGCAAGGGGAAAGATTGTTGTTTAAAAGTAAGAAAATGGCACCAAGATTGACATATCAGGCAAATAAAACAAATACTGCTCCACTAAAGAATTTGTCAGCACATAAATTTGGAAGTACGCAAATAGGTAATAATCAACTTGAAACAATATTAGGGAGAGGTATATTTGAATACCCAAAGCCATCTTTGCTAATTAAAAATATTATTAGTTTTAGAGCAGATAACGAAAATAGCATTATTTTAGACTTTTTCGCTGGCTCTGGTACTACAGGGCAAGCTGTTTTAGAACTAAATAAGCAGGATGGGGGTAATAGACAATTTATATTATGTACAAATAATGAAAAGACGGACACAACACCAAATGGGATAGCGTATGATGTTACCTCAAAAAGACTTAAGAGAGTTATGACCGGTAAATGCTATGATGGGACATCTGACTTTGAGTGGATAAAGAAAAATGATCCTTTAGGTGGTTCTCTTGATGTATACGAGATAGAGAGTGTAAGTAACCATGAAAGTGCACCAAGTAAAACTGCATTTGATGTAATTGATGAGACACTATATGGAATGCCAAAGTATAGTGATGCCAATGAAAAAATCAAATGGGTGTGCGAAAACTTTGAGCATGCACAGAAGTATGAGAGTCGATGATAGGGGCTAGCATAACTTTACCATACATAGTATTGGTGGTGGTAATAATTATTTAGTAGGAGATTTGGGATGCTTCAAGAAGCTATTGATTTGCAAGATAGAGCAGTTTTAGAGCTCGTAAGTTTGACGAAAGAGAATAAGTTAAATGAAATAACATTTAAAGCACCAACTGGTAGTGGCAAAACATTTATGATGGCTAAATTTATGAATGAAGTACTGTCTATAGATAAAGACATAATATTTTTAGTATCAACACTATCAAAAGGAAATCTTGCAAAACAAAACTTTGATCAGTTTACACTATATGCTGAAAAGGGGATGTTTACAAGTTTAAAGCCATTCCTTATAAATTCTGAAATAAGTGGTGAAGAAAACCTTTTTATACCAATGGGATATAATGTGTATATACTTCCAAGAGACTTGTATAAGAAGAATACTAAACTTATGAAAGGACCGATGGAAAGTTTTCTGAAAACCATTACACAAAGGTTAAGTGTTGATAATGGCATAGTGAGTATAGGCGGCAATAAAAGTATTTACCTTATAAAAGATGAATGCCATCAAGCAACTAATAATCTTGATAATTTATCAAAAATGTATTTTGCTAAAACATTTAATTTTTCTGCAACTCCAAAATTAAGTCGCGGGCAAATCCCAGATGTGGAAATAACTACGACCGAAGCGGTTAATGCGAAACTAATAAAAGAGATAGTTGAAGGAAATGAATATGATGACTTAAAAGTGGCAGTTGATAAATTTAAAGAAATAAAGAGTGAGTATATAAAAAAGCTTCATATAAATCCTTGTATGATAATACAAATATCAAATAAAGATAAAGTAAAAGAAGAACTAAATGAAATAATACCTATCTTAAACGCGAATGAATTGAAATGGATATATATAGTGAATGAGAAAAAAGAATGTGATACGAATGATGTTTTTAAAGTGAAAAAGTTACCTGTAGAAAAGTGGAAAGATTATGCAAAAGAAAATCTATCTACTATAGATGTAGTAATATTTAAGCTTACAATATCGGAAGGCTGGGATATACCACGTGCTTGCATGCTTTATCAAAAAAGAGATGTAGAAAGTAGTCAGTTAAATGAGCAGGTAATAGGTAGAGTTCGGAGAAATCCAAAACTCGCTGATTTTGAAAATTTAGACTCTGAAAGTCAAAAACTTGCAACAAGAGCATATGTGTGGGCTGACTATGAAAGAGATCAAAGCATACGAAATGTCGAGATTAAAAATCCACCAAGAATTTGTGAAGAGTTAGCGTTAAGAACTACACGGCTTAAAAATCTAAAAGATAAGAAAGAGTTTGATTTAAAAAATATTATTTATAATGCTCAAAGTATATTGCACTTTAACAATATATTTGAAATATATCGAAATTTGAATAGAGAAAGTCAAGATATAAAGCACATGTGCAAAGAGTATACGAAAAATTATAATGATTGGTTTGCTTTCAATAATAGTTTACATGATATAGTAAGCGCATATGATAAATATATTTGTGATTATGAAAAAAATATGGTTATAAATGTTGATGGCAATGGTAAGGAATTACTTGTATCTTTGCCTAAGAATTCAACATATGCAAGAGTAAAACAACATGAAATAGGTATAAGAGATTGGGTTTGGAAAAATTTAGATGGTGATCCAGATTTTTCGTTTGACAGTGAAGCTGAAAAGAAATGGGCGGAAGAATTGAAAAATTTATCAAGCTACACATTAGATAGAAACTTGGAAAAGGGGAAAGAGAGAATTATAAAATCAGTAAATCCATTGGTGGAAGATTTTGAGTACCTGTGGGGAAAGAATTTTTTGCAAAATTCAGAAATAAAATTTGAGTATTATTTAAATGGAAGACACTTTAGCTATCCTGATTTTATTATGAAAGATAGTTATGATAATATACATATTTTTGAGGTCAAAAGTATGAATAAATCAAAAGAATTTGCAGGGATAAACGAAAATAATAGTTATGATGAAAAGGTTTTAGAGCTCATGAAATGCTATAAAGTAGCATCTAAACTTACTGGATACATATTTTATCTTCCGATGCTTAAAGGAAAAGAGTGGATTATACGAAGGTATAAAAAAGGCAATGAAGATATATTATCACTAAACTCGTTTATGGATTGCTTGATTTTAAATAAATGATATAAAAGCAGGGAGCGATCCCTGCTTTTTTATTGGCACAGAAAATAGTTTTTAAATGTAAATGCAAATTTGTATAGGTGTTCTAAAGTTTTACATACCAACACCCTTTAGTTGTACCATATTTTTTTATTATATTCTTTTTCTGAAGAAGCAATAGGGATCTTTTGATTTTTCCTTCGCTATCATCTATATTATCTTTAATATAGCTTATATCTATTCTACTAGTCTTATTAAAAAGATCAAGGATTTTGGTTGCTGTAATTGGCAGAGAATTTAAATCTATATTATTGTCATCCAGGATTATTGAATTGTGGTCACTTATATGTTCGATTTTGTATTCTAATCGTATTTTTTGCTTTTCTAATGATTTTACGAAAAAATCAATCCAAGCATCATAATTACTATTGGATTTTTTTAAAGTACTTTGAGTTTGCCTAAGTGCTAAATAATAAGCAGATTTATTGTCCTCTATAACCGCTTCCAATGAAGAATATGGAATATAATTATAGCCAGCTTTTAATAATAGTAAGTTGGTTAATATCCTTGACATTCTACCATTGCCATCTTGAAATGGATGAATTGCCAAGAAATTTACGACAAAAATAGCTATTGTTATAATTGGATGTAATGTTCTATTTTTAAGAGTATTATTGGTCCAATCAATTAATTCTTCCATGAGGCGTGGTGTATCAAATGGTGTTGCTGTTTCAAAAACTATGCCAATTTCTTTGCCATTTTCGTCAAATGCAGATACAGAATTTGAGAGAGTTTTGTATTCGCCTCTATGCTTTTCATCTTTTGATGAATATTCTAGTAATATTTTATGCATTTGTTTTATATAATTCTCGGTAAAAGGAATTATTTCATAATCATTGAAAACTAAATCAGAAAGTTTAGCATATCCTATGACTTCTTCTTCATCGCGACTTTTAAATGAAGTGCTTTTTAAATTTGAAAGTAAGGATTCAATTTCTTTATTTGAAAGTTTGTTTCCTTCTATTCGGTTTGAAGATCCAACACTTTCTATAGTTGCAATTATTTTTAGGCTTGTTAAAACATCTGGTTGCATTTCTTTAAGAGCTTTCCACTCACCTTTAAATTCATCAATGATGGATAGCATATTGACTATGTTGTTGTTAAGTTGAATATTTGGAGTTTTCATGATTTTATCCTTTCTATACTGATATAAACTAATATATTCTAATATGCCCTAATATAGACCAATATATCATATACTAGTTTATATGTCAATATTGTTTTTTGTTGATAATTGAAAATAGCGCAAATATAAGAAGCACAAAAGGAGAAAAAATTAGAATTTTCTAAAAGTTTTATAATTGACCAGACAGTTACCCTTGAGTAATATATTATAAATAATGAGATAAAAGGGAGCCAGGCTTCCTTATTTTGTAAATGTGATACAATATTTATCGAAAAGTTGATAGTTATATTATCAAGGAAGAATTATGAAGCACAATTTTGATACCTACAGACTTTATTCAGATGGAAAAATATTTACCTAATAAGATAGAAGAGCCATATAAAAAGAATCTTGCAAAGCACAAGCTTTAATATTATAATTTAAAAAAGTTATATAAAATATTGGTTTAATAGTGTTACAAGGACTAAATTATATATAGTTACAATAGAAGGAGATAGTTTAAAATGATTTCGTTTTTATGTAGCATTGGTTTATTGATACTTGGTTATATTTTTTACGGAAAATTTGTAGAGAAACTATATGCGCCAAACGAAAATAAAACAATTGCATATATAAAAGGAGACGGCGTTGATTATGTGCCGATGCCAGTATGGAAAACTTATCTCATACAACTTCTTAATATAGCTGGCACAGGGCCTATATTTGGTGCACTTGCTGGAGCAGTGTTTGGGCCTGTGGTTTATCTTTGGATAGTATTTGGGTGTATTTTTGGTGGAGCAGTTCATGATTATTTCTGCGGAATGTTATCTGAAAGAAATAATGGTGCGAGCATATCAGAAATAGTTGGTAAATATCTTGGAAATGGCATGAAAAATGTCATGAGAGTATTCTCCGTGATACTACTTTTGATGTGTGGAGTTGTATTTACAGAAGGACCTGCAGAACTTATAGCAATGCTAACTCCAGAAACTTTAGATGTAGATTTTTGGTTAACCATAGTGATGGTCTACTATTTTGTTGCAACTTTTGTGCCTATTGATAAAATCATTGGTAGAATTTATCCAATATTTGGTTTATGCTTAATTATAATGGCTATTGGAGTTGGCGGTACAATGCTTATAAGTAAAGAATTTGTAATGCCAGAAATTTGGGATCATTTTAGAAGTGAACATCCAACTTTACCTTGTTGGCCATACATGCTTATAACAGTAGCATGTGGTGCTATATCAGGTTTTCATGCAACACAGTCACCACTTATGGCAAGGTGCTTAAATAATAAAAAGGATGGAAGGAAGGTATTTTATGGTGCGATGATTTCAGAAGGAATGATTGCACTCGTATGGGCTGCAGCAGGAGTTACATTATATGAGACAAGAGAGGCTTTGCAGGCTTCAGGTATGGCTTCTATAGCCGTGTATGATATTTGCATGAGATTGATGGGACCTATCGGAGGAATTGTAGCAGTCCTTGGAGTAATAGTTTGCCCTATCTCATCAGGTGATACTGCATATAGGTCAGCACGACTTACAATTGCAGACTGGTTTAAGATAGATCAATCAAAATGGCAAAATAGATTTGTCATAACTTTACTTCTTCTTATCACTGGTGCATATATATTAGATGTTGATTACGGCATTATATGGAGATATTTTTCTTTTTCCAATCAAACACTTGCTACTATAGTCTTATGGGCTGAAAGTATATATTTGTTGACTAAAAATAAGAATTATTTTATAACATTGATTCCTGCAATATTTATGACTGCTGTTACATCAACTTATTTTATGGTTGCTCCAGAGTGTCTTGAAATTCCGTATAAAGCAGGTGTTATAATAGGGATATCATATACAATATGTCTTGCGTATTTATTTTTTAAATATAAAGAACGTATCGCGAAAGGTGTAGTGAAACCACCGGAAGATAATGTGCGGAAATAGAAATATAATGGAATACATTATTGATATAAATATTATACAGAAGAGAATATAATTATGATAGCAATGTTTATAGTTTTATTTTTTACTTTAATAATTTCTGCAGTAGTTTCAGCAATAGAGACTGCAATTACAGGTACAGATTTTGTTAAGATAGAAACGCTTTCTGATAAAGGCAATAGGAGAGCGAGCAAGGCTTTGTTACTTCAAGATAAGCAGCAAAGAATTATTTCTACTATGCTTTTTCTTAATAATGTAGTCAATATTTTGGCGACAACGATTACCACAATTCTAGTGACATTTTATATAAAAAATATCCCACTGGCTGTCGCTACGGCTGTGCTTACATTTGTGATTTTGATATTTTGTGAGATTACACCAAAAAGGATAGCCAATAAAAATTCTGAAAATATAATTCTGTTTTTTGTGGATTTTATAAATATAGTTCTTTTGGTTTTATATCCTATCGTATCATTTTTAAGTGTTATATCTGATGCCATTGCAAAAATCTTAAATGTTAATTTGGAAGAAAAAATTGATACTTATTCTGAAGATGAGCTTAAGACGCTTGTCGATATCTCACATGAACAAGGAGTCTTGGAGACAGAAGAAAAGGAAATAATACAAAATGCACTTGAATTTGGAGAGAAGACTCTTCTCGATATAATGGTGCCATATGAAAATGTAAAATTTGTAAGCACCACATCTACTTATGAGCAGGTGATGGCTACATGTATTAATAATGAATACACAAGATATCCAGTGGTAGATGGAAGTCTTGACAATATAGTAGGCATACTCAATGTGAAAGATCTTATAAAGGCTATAGGCGCCAACCAAGGTATCACAAAAAATGACGATATTGGTGCTAAAGGTGATTTTTCTGTAGAAGAATTGATGAGAGAACCATTTTTTCTAAGTGAAAATGTAAAGATTTCACAGGCATTTCGTCGCATGCAGAAAGTCTATGCCAATATGGTTATAGTAAGGAGCGACAATTGCAAGACTGAAGGTATCGTGACAATTGAAGATATACTTGAAGAAGTGGTTGGCGAGATACGAGATGAGTTTGATGAGATATAACTTTTAGTTCATTTTTCATAAAGTCTTAATTTTTCTTAACAAAAAATTTTTGATTCCCCCTTCCCTCATGTTTTACAATATAATATACAATGTATAAGTTTTTAATGATTGGACTTGTATTTGAGCCCCCTTTTTTTATTTAAAAAAGTGTGTTAAAATAAAAAAAGGCATGAAAAGAGTACCAATCAGAAAAAAGATACGACGTTTACTCATTAGAATTGCTATGTTTTCTATGCTTGCGATAAGTATAGCCGCACTTATTTTGATGCTACGAATAAGGCATAGAAGTGAAGGATATATATTAGCCAATATAGAAGAAAATGTCATGGATTCTCTTGAATATGTAGCTATACTCACAGAAGAGATTGCTGATGGCTATGCTACAACTATCAAGGAAAGCGTAAATTATATAGAGAATTTATATAAAGATAAAGATAACCATAGAAGAATTAATTATGGACGGCATACCCATGTAGGCGAAGGCGACTTTTGCTACAATAGATATTATGCTACAACAGAGTTTATCAATGATAATACGATAGACGAAGTACAGCTACTCAATAATGTCATAGAGATGTGGAAGCCTATACTTATGTATGATGATGTAAATATATCATCGCTTTATCTTGCGACTGAAGAGGGTTTTCTTATAAGTCTTGATAGAGATCATTTATCTTTCTCTGGTAGAGATGAGGACACATATTTTAATTTCTTTAATAGAGAGTGGTATACAGAAACAAAAGCGAGAGATAGCCTTATTTTTACAAAAGTTAGCCAAGACTATTTTGAAAGAGGATTGACGCTTACTTGTGCAATGCCATTTTATAAAGATAGTAATTTTGCTGGGGTTGTCGCTCTTGACATTCTTGTGCATGATATACAGAAAAATATTCAAAATGTAGATGTATCTGGCGATTCGATTGCATTTGCTGTTGATAGTGATGGCGACATCATAGCTTCGCCTTCTGTAAAGGATGACCAGACAAGCTTTGAGAATATAAAGGATGAAGGAACTGACACAAGTATTATAGCGGACAAGATTTTGTCTGGTAACCCAGGGATAGAATTATTGGGTGATAATTATTATGTATATGCGCCTATTAATAATGTCAAATGGGTGATATGCGTAAAATTGCCTAAGGCTATAATCGCTGAATCAATCAATCGGATAGATAGAAATATCATAAGAATGATGGGAATATTTGTGCTTGTAGCAGCGATAATGCTTATAATAGTTTATAAGATATCAATTGCTTTCTCCAATAGATTGACAGTGCCTATAGAGAAACTTAAAGATGATGTAGAGATTATAAGTAAAGGAAAGCTTGATTATAAGGCAGAAGTTGTAGGTAATGATGAGATAAGTGACCTCGCTAATTCATTTAATGATATGACTACAGACCTTAAGAATTATATAAGCAATCTTACTGAACTTACAGCAGAAAGAGAAAGAAATAGTGCAGAGTTAAATGTAGCGACAAAGATTCAAGTAGGAATGTTGCCATCAGATTTCCCTGCATTTCCTGATGACAAAAGATTTGATATATATGCAACTATGAATCCTGCAAAAGAAGTGGGAGGAGACTTCTATGATTTCTTTGTGATAGATGATAAGCATATCGCTATAGTGGTTGCAGATGTATCTGGGAAAGGTGTGCCAGCAGCACTCTTTATGGCTATAGGGAAAACTTTGATAAGGGATCATACATTTATAAAAAATGATTTGGCGGATGTATTTTATACTGTCAACAATATCCTGTGTGATGAAAACAAAGAAAATCTTTTCATTACAGCGTTTGAAGCAGTTATCAATCTTGAGACTGGTAGGATGGTATATGTCAACGCTGGGCATGAACTTCCTTATATATATAAAAAAGGAAAAGTGTGGGAAGCATATAATATAAAGCCAGGATTTGTACTTGGTGGTATGAATGATATGAAATTTACTGTAGGAGAAATAATTCTTGAAAAAGGTGACAGAATTTTTGAATATACTGATGGCGTGACAGAAGCTACAAATGCTCATAATGAGCTATATGGTATGGATAGACTTAAGGTATCACTTGATAATCATAGTGAAGAATCAGTTAAAGATTTGCTTCCAGCTATAAAAAAAGATATAGATGAGTTTGTAGATACTGCACCACAATTTGACGATATAACGATGCTTTGTTTTGAGTACAGAGGAAATGTATAGGAGTTTCCTTGCAAATAAATAAGTATAAAAAAAATGATATATTAGAATTAGATATTGTAGATATGACAAATGAAGGGCTTGGCATCTCAAAACTTTATGGCCAAGTTTTTTTTGTAAAAGATGCTTTGATTGGTGACAAAGTAGAAGTTTTAATCACTAAAATCACTTCAAGTATTATCTATGCGAAAACTACATCCATAATAAAAGAATCAAAAGATAGGGTAAAAGCGGAATGCAGTGTAGCAAATGCATGTGGTGGATGCAAACTCCTTAGCCTTAACTATCAAAAGCAACTTGAATTAAAAAAAGAATACACCCTGACATGTATGTCGAAAATAGGAAGATTTGGCATGAGCCCGCATCAAGGTGTTATTGGCGCAAATAAAATATATAATTTCCGCAATAAGATGCAGATTCCTTTTGCTATGCGTGATGGAGTGATTGTTTATGGCTTTTATGCGGGGCGAACTCATCATATAATAGAATTTGAAAATTGTGTTACTGGTTTTAATGGATCAAAACTTATACTTGATACTATAAAGGGAGCGTTAAAAAAATTTAATTTAAGTATATATGATGAAAAGATGCAAAGTGGAGTATTTCGTGAAGTAATGCTACGGAAAGGCAATGAAACTGGAGAAGTGAGCATAACATATATTCTTAATGATAATAATTATAAAAAACATTTTGATTTATATAAAAAGTTTGATGAATACATAGTATCAACTTGTAACTTTGCATATCATAGTGACGAGTCAAGTCGTAGGGGCGAGCACTGCGAGCCCGTAGTGACAATAGTTACTTCAACAATAAATATTAATACTAAAAATAATAATACAATACTTGGTAATGAAAATATTATTCTTCATGGCAAGGGCTATATAGAAGACAGTATCGGAGATGTAAAATATCATATTTCCCCAGAAAGTTTTTACCAGGTCAATAGTGAGATGACTAAAAAACTTTATGACAAGATTGTAGAATATGGTGATTTTAAAGGTGATGAAAATGTGCTTGATCTATATTGCGGGATAGGGACAATTTCACTATATGTAGCGAAAAAAGTTAAAAGTATTGTGGGCGTAGAAGTGGTAAAAAAAGCTATTGAAAATGCCAAAGAAAATGCTGTGCTTAATAGTATTGATAATGTATACTTTTTGGAAGCAAATCTTGAGACAGATGGGGATATATTAGATGATGTAGTGACTGAAAAGTTTAAGTCAGGAATAGATGTTGTTATAGTTGACCCACCTCGTAAAGGGCTTGATGAACTTACTATAAACTATATAAAAAAGATAAGACCAGAAAAATTGATATATGTAAGTTGCAATCCAGCTACTCTTGCAAGGGATCTTGATATACTTTGCCACGCTGAAATGAGAAATGATGAGATTGTCCATAATGACTCAAAACACGAACCTTCATACAGATTAGTTAATATGATAAATATAGATATGTTCCCACATACTATGCATGTGGAGTGCGTAGTATTGATGTCTAAAGCAAACACATAAGAGGCGCTGAAAGGCTTGAAAACAAGCGGTTTATGAAATTAGCGCCTATCGAGTCGGCCACTCAGGAAGCTCAAAAAACGCTCGACGGGAACTTATCTACAGCTCATTTTGCCGCAGGGTTGAGTAGGCCATTTAGATGTCAGGGGTTGAGTGTGCCATTTAGATGTCAGAAACGGTAGGGTTGAGTGGGCTGTTTAGATGTCGAGGGTTGAGACGGTTGTTTAGATGTCAGGATGTTTTGGAGGAATGAAAAATGGCTTTTGATTATAAGAAGGAATATAAGGATTTTTACATGCCGAAGAACAAGCCGTCTATCGTAATGGTACCGAGCATGAACTATATTGCTGTTCGTGGACATGGCGACCCAAATCAGGAAGACGGCGAATATAAGCGGGCAATCGGTCTGTTGTATGGCATTGCCTTTACGATCAAGATGAGTAAAAAAGGAGATCATCAGATCAAGGGATATTTCGATTATGTTGTACCGCCGCTTGAGGGCTTCTGGTGGCAGGAAGGTGTGATTGGAGTCGATTATGCCAATAAGGATTCTTTTCGGTGGATCTCCGTCATCCGCCTGCCTGACTTTGTAACGAAAGAAGATTTCGCTTGGGCTGTCAGTGAAGCCGCGGATAAGAAGAAACAGGATTTCTCGAAGGTCGAATTCTTCACTTATGATGAAGGACTGTGTGTACAGTGCATGCATATCGGAGCATATGACGATGAGCCTGTCACAGTAGAAGTAATGCACAGGCTTATGGAAGGGCAGGGATATGTTCTTGATATCACAGATCAGAGGTTCCATCACGAGATTTATCTGAGCGACGCTCGGAGAGTTGCACCGGAGAAAATGAAGACTGTGATCCGGCATCCAATTAGAGTAAAGGAGTGATTATATGGAGTACATCAGAGTTACAAAGGACAATCTGGAAAAGGAGCACATCTGTTGTGCCATTTCCAATAATAAGGATGCACAGGTTTCTTCTAAGAAGGCCTGGCTGGCAGACCGGTTTGATGAAGGTCTTGTCTTTCACAAAAGTGTTGAGCGGGGAAAGTGCTTTATTGAGTATATTCCGGCTGAAAATGCCTGGGTTCCGATCAATGCCGATGGATATATGTATATTGACTG
>DFKY01000008.1 GCA_002374095.1 Lachnospiraceae bacterium UBA3633 | reverse complement strand
ACATCACCAAATACATATACAGGAAAGTATGAAGGAGTTGGTGATCTTCAATCAGCAGTAGGAACAGAAGCAAATGCAGTAAATATTTTTGCAAAGTGGAAAGCAGTAGAGTATACGATAACATACAATGTAAATGGCGGAGATATGCCAAGTGGGGTAAGTAATACATTTAAGAAGACATATGGAACGCCTATCACAGCTGCACTTGTAAGTCCAACAAAGAAAGGATATACATTTAAAGGCTGGTTTACAGACGAGACTACATTAAATGATGAATATGATAAGACAGAAGATACCATATATCAAGGTGTAGAAAGCATACATAATATCTATGCAAAGTGGGAAGCAGTAGAATACACGATAACATATGATGCAAAAGGCGGTACTGTAACACCAGGAACATTCACAAAGACTTACGATACAGATATTACAACAGCACTTGCAACTCCTATTAAGACTGGATACACATTTGGTGGTTGGTTCACAGATGATGATGCATTTACAGAACCATACGATAAGACAAGTGATGAGATATACACATCACCAACAGCAACACACACGATATATGCAAAGTGGACTCCAAATACCTACACGATAAATTATGATACAGTCTTAAGTGGAGTTACAATAAATGCAAATAGTGTAACTAAGACATATGATAAAGCCGTATCACTCGCAGAGCCAACAAAGACTGGATGGAAGTTTGATGGTTGGTATATAAACTATGATGCGACATCAAAAACATATACGCAACAATATGCTGGAGCAAATGATGATGCATATATAAGCGAGACTGAGAGCCCTACAATCTATGCAAAGTGGACAGCAGTCACATACACTATAAAATACAACACAAATGATGGTACACTTCCAAGTGGAGTAAGTGAATCATTTACAAAAACTTATGATTCAAATTATACGCTTGCATCACCATCAAAAATAGGCTATGACTTTGATGGGTGGTATAGTGATGCGACGCTTAATACATCATATGATGGAAGTGTAGACTTAAGTACAATGCAAGGCGACACAAAGAATATATTTGCAAAATATATAGAAAAAGAATACCCTATCACATTTAATAGAGATGGTGGCGAGTGGGTAAGTGGTTATACAGCACCAGATAAGAGAAAATATACAGAAGAAGTGACATTGCCTGATGCTACGAAGATAGTAAAGTATGATGGAACAAATAACTATCGTTTCAATGGCTGGCATGCACAATCTGATTTAAGTGATAATGTCGTGACAAAGATTAGTGCAGGTACAGTTGGACCACACACATATTATGCTGATTGGACTCCTGCATGGCTTGTGACATTTGATGTATCTAATGGCGGCGCAGATATAGGTGCGGCAAAAGTTGCATCACAAAGCATAGTTGATGGAGATAAGGCAGTAAGGCCAACAAATAATCCAAGTGCGTCAGGCTTTAGATTTGATGGCTGGTATCATAGTGATATGACTACAGTATTTGATTTTGAAAATGAATCCATCACAGCAAATACTATAATCTATGCAAAGTGGACAGCTATACCGACGATTACATTTAACTTTGATATGAATGGACATGGGGATCAAGTAAATACACAATATGTACCAGAAAATACGAAAGTGACAAAGCCAGGAGACCCAGTAGCGACAGGATATAAGTTTATACATTGGTACGAAGGTACGGATGATAGTGTGGCATTTGACTTTGAACAAGTTATCTCATCAAATAGCGGAAATCCTCGCACACTTAAGGCAAAGTGGGAAGAGAAAAAGTATAGTGTCACATATTACTTAAATGGTGGTAATTGGGACAATGTGACATATCCTACATTTAATCCAGATGAAGAAAGACTTTATACAGAAGCTATTACTTTACCAGCTGCAACTTATGTAAAGAGAACAGGATATGACTTTGTAGCTTGGTGTAGTGATGAAAGATTAAGTAATACAATACAAGAAATCCCAGCAAATACTGACGAAGATAAGAAAGTATATGCAAAGTGGGAAGCTAAAACTTATACTATAACTTATCATCTTGGCACTGCAAGTGTGATAAATAGTGGTAGTGTAGATAGTTATAAGTACGGAGAAGGTGCTACACTTCCAACAGATGTCTCACCAAGTGAAGGAAGAGCATTTGCTGGCTGGTATGCACATGAAGACTTTAGTGGATCTAAGATAACAAAAGTCGGTGCTACAGAGACAGAAAATAAAGACTACTATGCAAAATATGCAGTAAGATATATAATTTCATTTGATGCAAATGGTGGTAGTGGAACGATGAACCCTCAATATGTGTATGAAGGAGAGACCGCTACTATAAATCCAAATACATTTACAAGGCCTGGATATTCATTTACAAGATGGGATGGTAGTGATGGTAGATCTTATGCAAATCGTGCAGATGTAAGTACATTATCTTATGATCTTACACTAAGGGCTGTCTGGGCTTCAAATGGCTCAAATAATAATTCATCAAGAAATGGAGGAAATTCTTCTGGAAATAATGGTGGTACAGTTGCTGGACCAACTTCAGTAGCTCAATTTGGACCAGCATCACAGGCAGCATCTCAAGCACCAACACTTGCACAAGCGCTTGCAAATGGCAATGTAACTCGAACACCTGTTAATACTGCAAATGTGAGCATCACACCTATTGCAAAAAATACTGAAAGATGGACATACGATCCAGTAAATAATAAATGGAAGATGTCAGGTATGAATGGACTTGGACAGGCTGTGGCAGCGACTAATGCATTTTTCCAAGTGCCAAAGACAGTAAATGTCACACTCAATGGTATGACGACTCAGACAGAAGTAAATGATACATATTACTTTGATGCAAATGGCGATATGGTTACAGGCTGGATGCAGACGAGCGATGGAAAATTCTATTTCTTTGAAGATGCAAAAACTATGGATGAAGGTAAGATGTCACTTGGATGGAAACAGATTGATGGAGCATGGTACTACTTTACAGCAGATGGAAGTATGCAAGTAGGTGGTGTCACACCAGATGGCTATACTATAAGTGCAGATGGTCAGTGGAAACAATAAAAAAATATTTTTAAGTACATTAGTACCACTAATCTTAAGTATTATAGGTGCAAGTTTTCTTATTTATTATATTTTCCGTGCAAGTACTGATGTGGTAGCAAGTGATTATATACGGATTATCAATAATTATATTGTAGATGTAGAAGACTTAGAAAGTCTATGGTCGTGGGAAGCAGTGTCACGGATACCATTTACATTTTTGGCAAGATATATAAATGTAAAACTTTTCAATTATTCGGTTTACTTTGACAAGATACTTGGAATTTTTGGACTTTTCATATTCAATTTTGTCACAGTAAAGTATGTTTTAGAAAATATTGGACATAGAGTTTTTAAGTATGTTATAAGCATCATGGTTACATTAGTATCATTTTCACTTATGGCTTGGGAGATGATACTAAATGGCACAGGTTACCCACACTTTATAACAGTTGGACTTATGTCACTTACATTTTATGTAGGTACGAAGATTGCAGACTCGCAGACCGTAGGGGCGAGCATATCACATTATATAATCAATACTACATTAATTTTCGTCACGTCTCTACTTTTTGCAGGTAATTATGCTGTGACATTTCTTGCTACAATAATAATATTTTCTATAATAGACTTGATTATGGCACGTAAGAGATATTGCGGGAATTTTACTTCATATAATGCAGGAGAGAAATCGCAAAGTAAAGCTGTGAAGCTTCGTGGCCACATACTATCGAAAGTTTTGACAATCATTATATCGCTTATATGCTTTGCTATATATTTTAAAAGTAGCTCTACTGGTGAACAGATTTTACCAGTTGGATTTCAGGACATAACACTAAAAGAACTACTTGCCGAAGACTTACTTTTTCCAGTTAAGTTTTTGATATGTAGTTTTGCAAGTGCACTTGTAGGAGTAGAGACGATAACTTATGCTATAGCAGCGGGATCTATAAACGCAAATTATATCTATATTTTTGGGTCTATATATTTAATAATTGTTGTGTGGACGATTGCAACTATCGCTATAAAAATATATAAGTACTTCAATAATAAAAAAACTACAGCTGAAAGAGCTATGGAAGCTAGTGACTTTGGCAAAGAAATAGATTTATTTCCGCTATACTATATAGTGTGTGGACTTATAAATTTCACTTTAGTGTTTCTTGCAAGATATAAGTTTGTACGTGTTGACTATGGCATGCAAAGCAGATACGCGATACAATATATGTTTTTAACTATAGGTGTCATACTAGTTCTTGCAAGATATATAGACAAAATCATTTCATCAAAGACTTTTGAAAAGAAAAGAATAATAGCATCTCTTATATCAGCTATATGTATACTTATATTATTTATGGGGCATCTTGTGACGACAGAAGATGAAATAATGAAGTCAGATAGTAGAAAGATATTATATTCACAAGTAGAAGATGTAGCAAAGAATTATAAAGGCTATGATGATGAGACACTTATGAATACTTTTGAGTATCGTAGAAGTGCAGAGCATATACGGGATGCTCTTGCTATCCTTGAGAATAATCATCTAAATATTTTTAAATAATAATACTGTATAGGCTCGCATAGCTCGCCTGTACAATGTATGGGTTCATATAACTTGCCTGTATGATGTAGGGGCGAGCAGTGCGAGCCCGTAGGAGATAATTATGAAAGTTGTAATTTTAGCAGGTGGCTTTGGAACTCGCATAAGCGAAGAGAGCCACTTAAAACCAAAACCAATGGTCGAGATAGGCGATATGCCAATTCTTTGGCATATCATGAAATACTATAGTAGTTTTGGCTTTGATGATTTTATCATCTGTCTTGGTTACAAGCAATATGTTATAAAAGAATTCTTTGCAGAGTATTTTCTACATACATCTGATGTGACTATAGATCTAGCAAATAATAATATAGAGGTTTTAAATAAACATGGTGAAAAATGGAAGGTGACACTTGTTGATACTGGACTTAATACTATGACAGGTGGTCGTATAAAAAGAGTTTTACCACTTATTCCTGAAGATACATTTATGCTTACCTATGGTGATGGTTTATCAAATGTTGACTTAAATAAGTTGCTTGAGTTCCATAAGAGTCACAAAAAAGTAGCAACTATAACAACTGTGTCAATTGCCAATATGAAAGGCGTCCTTGACATAGATGACAACAATGTGATTACATCATTTAGAGAAAAAGAAGAGAAAGATGAAGCAATTATCAATGGCGGATATATGGTACTTGATAAAAGGATAGGTGACTATATAGATGGAGATAATATAGCTCTTGAAAAAGAGCCATTTGCAAAACTCTCTAAAGATAAAGAACTTATGAGCTATTATCATGATGGCTTCTGGCAATGCATGGATACTCAAAGAGAGATGAAACTTCTAAATAAAATGTGGGCTGATGATAAAGCCCCATGGAAAACCTGGTAACATTGAAGTTAAGTAATGTAGGGGCAAAGCTTCGTGATATCAAAATGTAGGGGCGAAGTTTCGCGATATCAAAAATGTAAGGGCGAGCTGTGCGAGCCCATAGATGTGAAAGATGTTAAAGAATAATGATTTAAAAAAATACTATAGTGGCAAGAAAGTCTTAATTACAGGCCACACAGGTTTCAAAGGAAGCTATATGTGTGTTCTTTTGCATTTTCTTGGTGCAAAAGTTTATGGGTATTCACTTAAGCCTGAGAAGGGTAAATTATATGATATTTTAACTAAGGATTATGAAAGTTTTCGTAAGTCAATAGATGTAAAGACAAATATGAAAAATGTAGGGGCGAGCATTGCGAGCCCGATTAGAACTACAACGAAAAAAAATCGTAAATCTTTATATAGTTTGGTGGAAGAAGAGATTTTCGCAGACATTCGAGATACAAAAAAGCTTGCTGCATTTGTGAAAAAAGTAAAGCCTGATTATATAATTCATATGGCAGCGCAACCGCTCGTACTTCGTGGTTATGAAGAACCGGCATATACATATGATGTCAATGTGATGGGGACAGTTTCGCTTATGGAAGCGATTCGCATGAGCGAGAGTTTAGATAATAATAAGCACATAGCACATAGAGGTGAGCACTATGAGCCTATATCTATACTTAATGTCACTACAGATAAAGTCTATGAAAATAACGATCTTTCAAATTATGCATTTAAAGAAAATGATAAACTCTGCGGCCTAGACCCTTATGCAAATTCAAAATCATGCTCTGAACTTGTGACATATGCTTATAAAAAATCATTTTTTAATGATGAGAAGTTTTTTAGAGTGTCAACGGCTCGTGCAGGTAATGTGATAGGTGGGGGCGACTTAAATAAAGATAGGATAATCCCTGATTGCTTTAGAGCTATTGCATCAAATAAAGATATGTATGTGAGAAATCCAGGAAGTGTCCGCCCATATCAATTTGTACTTGAGCCACTTTTACTTTACTTAAATATTCTTGCATATCAAAAGAAAGATGCAAAGTATGCTGGATCATATAATATTGGTCCAGATAAAAAATCATGCCTTACAACTAAAGAACTTGTAGAAAAGTTTTTTGGTGCGTGGAAGACAGTTGATGGTGATATGACTACAAAAGTTGTATATAATAGAGTGAAGTCGCATCCTGCAAGACATGAAGCAACTTTTCTTCGTCTTGACAATAATCTTATAAAGAAGACTTTTAACTATAGAGAAATATTTAATATGAAAGACACTATGCAATATACGACTAAGGTGTATAGAGATATGCTGGAGAAGAGGAATATCTATATGTCAATAATTGATATCATTGAGAATGTTTTGATTGACACACAGTATCGTATATGATACTATTATCATATAATGAATATAGATAAAATATTGTTAAAAATGAAAAAACAACCTCATGGTATAAGACATGAGGAAGCATCAAAAGTATTGACATATTTTGGTTATCGACTTGATAGACAAAAAGGATCGCATATGCAATATGTCAATGAAAAAGGAGATGTATTTACACTAAAAAAAGAATCACCGCTTAAAGCGGTATATGTAAAAGAAATATTGTCAAGAATATCATAGTTTATATGATAAAAGGTATGTATATGAAAGTAAGTAAAAAAGAAGTAAAAAAATATTTAGAGATGCCATATAGCTTCATAATTAACCAAGTAGATGATGAAAGCGGAAAATACTTTGTAGGGAGAGTTCTTGAACTAGATGGTCTCTTGGGTACAGGAGATACTTATGAAGAAGCATATAGAGATGTAAAGGAAGCTATGGAGTCTTATATTGAGACAAAGCTTTCAAATGGAATAAGTATACCATTGCCTATAGATTCAGCTGAGTATAGTGGGAAGTTTGTATTGAGACTACCAAAAACATTACACAAAATGTTGTCTAAAAAAGCAAAAGATGAAGGAGTGTCTTTAAATCAATATGCATTGTATAAATTGGCGTTATAAAAGTTATAATAATCTGAGGTATGCAAATGAAAAAAAGTATCGTTAAAATTATAGTTTTATTATCAACTGCAATTTCTATAGCTATGGGAAGTCTAACTTATGCTGACTGGGTAAGTGATAATGGTCGGTATAGATTTGTAGATGCGACCACAGGGCTTTTTGTGGTCAACAATTGGCTTCAGACTGGCAATGGCTTTTACTTTTTTGATGCATCAGGTTATGCAGTAGTGGGTTGGTACTTAATCAATGGTAAGTATTATTATTTTGATCAAAATGGTCTCATGCAGACAGGTTTTCAAAATATAGGTGGTGAGACATATTACCTTGATACTCTTACTGGAGCTATGGTGACTGGATGGGTTCAGACATACACAGATGGAGTAGTTGATTATTATTACTTTGACAATACTGGAGCAAGAGCGGTTGGCTGGAGAAAAATTGACAATAAGTGGTATTACTTTTATGATGGCAAATGTATCGTCAATACATTTGCTGCTGTAAATGGCACATGGTATCATTTCAATGAGTCAGGTGCTATGGACACAGGTTGGATTATGAGTAATGGCAAGATGTTTTTCTTTAATCTTTCAAATGGCTCTCTTACAAAAGGTTGGATACAAGATGAGCATGGTAATGAATACTATCTATCAGAAGTAGATGGAAGCCTTATAATCAATATGACTATCAATATAGGTGGAATCACATGCACATTTGATTCTACAGGTAAATGTATAGCAAAGAATGCTGATGCTATAACTAATCTTGGACTTTCTGCAGCACTTAATCAGCAGCCTTCAACATATGGAATCAATATAGGTGTATCGCCATCAATGAATCAGATAGCTGGTTCAATTACAAGTTCGACCAATACAATAATAGCCAATCAAGATTTGGAGGCTGGTTCTACCGCAGGACCAAAGTAATGTATGAAGATAGTAGTTGGGATGTCAGGAGGAGTTGACTCGACTGTTGCTGCGTACCTTCTAAAGAAAGAAGGTCATGAAGTGATAGGGGTCAACTTTAACTTTGTTAATAATACTGATCCTAATGAAATTGTAGGGGCGAGATCTCATGCTGTAGGGGTGAACGCCCATACCGTAGGGGCGAGCACTGCGCCCGAGCGTTTACAGAGTGAGCTTGTCGAACGAAGTGCGACAAAGTGCCCTTGGGGTGCGAGCCCGAAGGCTGTCGAGACAGAAGTTTGTGAATCATTAAAAGAAGTTGCCAATAGACTTAATATAAGAATTATATCTCGTGACTACCACGAAGAGTTTTATGATAAAGTTATAACTTCTTTTGTCCGTGACTATGAATCTGGTATAACTCCAAATCCTTGTGCATTATGCAATAGAGCGATGAAGTTCGAAAAATTGCTTGAAGTAATGCGAGAAGTCGGTGCTGACATGGTGGCGACAGGACACTATGCTAATATATGTAAGTGCGAAAACACATATTGTATTCAAAAAAGTAAGAATTCCCAAAAAGACCAGTCCTATATGCTTTATCGTCTATCGCAAGATCAGCTTTCTCATATAATATTCCCGCTTGGCAATATGGATAAAAGTGAAGTGCGAAAGATAGCAGAAGGTCTTGGACTGTCAGTAGCAAAGAAAAAAGATTCACAAGATGTCTGCTTTATTCAAAGCAAACTTGTAAATGCGAGTCAGCAAACTGTAGGGGCGAGCACTGCGAGCCCGATTGACTATAAAGAATTCATTAAAGAATTTGAGCTTGGGCAAGATTATAAAGAAAAGATTGCACGAGGTGAACTTAAAGATAGCGATATAGAGCGATTTCCTTTTTTTAGACCTGGCGAATTTGTAGACACAAAAGGAAATGTCCTTGGATATCATAAGGGTATCATCAATTATACTATAGGACAAAGACGAGGGATAGATATAGCTTTTGGAGAGATAAAATTTGTAGTAAAAATTGATGTAGAAAAAAATCAGGTAGTGCTTGGAGATAATGAAGAACTTTATTCAAGTGATTTTAGAATATATGATATAGTACTTGGTGGAGCGGGCTCGCATAGCTCGCCCTTACAAGATAGTGGCAAACAGTCCAGTGGACTATTTGCAGCTAACCAATTTGAAAAAAACCATGTGCTTATAGCAAAGCTTCGCTATAGGCATGACGGAACTATGTGTGATATAGATTTTAGTAGTTTTGATATGAAAAAGCAGATGATAGAAGGCGCAAGTAGAGATAATTTTGCTATGTGTCATCTTCATGAGCCTGTTCGTGCTATAACGAGAGGACAAGCAGCAGTATTTTATGATGAAAATGAAAATATACTTTTTGGTGGAAGGATAGATGTTTAAGGTCATCTCTAAAAAATATTATAATGTTTAATATGATAGAAAAAAATAAATTAATGAAAGAAAATTTTCAAAACGATAGCTTTTATGAAAATGGAATCATAAAAGCTTACTTACATGTGGTGAGAAATCTTGTGGTAGCAGGTCTTATGCTTATCATGACTATATTATTTTGCTCATGCAAAAATAGAGTTCTTGAGATAAACACAAATGAAAGTATATATATACCAGAAGCAGCCAATGCATTTGCTATAGAAAAAGAGACAGAGGTAGAGACAGTAGAACCTACTGAAGCTCATAAGCCTCTCGCAGAAAATTTTAGAATGAGACCTGCTCGTGAGATAGTGATAGGCGAATCTCAATTTATGACTCGTGTAAGATATATATATAATCATGTAGAAGATTTTAATGAGTCGCATATAGTTGTAGAAGGAATGTATGGGTTATATTATTCTTGGGATGAAACTTTTTCGTCGCACATGGTATATAGAAATGGACCAGGAGACTATGGTGATGATGCGTATGAAGGTTTCTATCTTAATTTTGATGATGTGAGTATTGAAGAACCTATAACTCTTAATGACTGGATTAGAGTTCGTGGTACGCCATACATGTATGAGCATGAAGATTCAGAAGGCGAGATAGAGAGATATCTTTTTTTGAAAGTGGAGTCATTAGAGATATTATCGACTCGTGAAAGAAAAGCAGAGATGGTAAATGACTAGTGGCAAGATTTAAGAGATTTTACTATATATAGTGTTAATAAATTCTTAATAACACTAGAAATCACAAAAAATTCAAAAAAATTACTTGCAATTATTTTGCATTTGTTGTAATATTATAGAACACGATATGGAGACTGCCTTTAGTGGCATGTTCTTAATTTGTTTTAGTCTTGTGTAGATTTCATAAATTATTGGAGTTTTATTATGAAAAATAAGTTTATGATTAAATTTATATCTTCTTTCGTGAGCTTTGTAATGCTTGGCACTATAAGTGTTTTTGCTGTGGGCTGGGTTGATGATGGTGGTGGTAACTGGAAATATGTCAATAAAGATGACCAATATGTTACAAATACCATACAAGCATCAGGTGACGACAAGTATTATATTGATGAAGATGGATACATGGTTCGCGATTATATTCTTGAAGATTATAATAGTTCTGTGTATTATTTTGATGAGGAAGGAAAGATGGTTAGGAATACTTGGGTAGCGGTAGACCAGACGCAAGTGTACAACCAGATGGATAATCCCCCATCAATATACCTATATTATTTTGGTAGTGATGGCAAAGCTTATAAAAGTAGTGATGGCATCATAAGAAAAACTATAGATGGTAAAAAATATCTTTTTAATGAATATGGGCAGATGCTTTCAGGATGGATTAATGAGCAGGGCGAAAGATTTAATGATATTGATAATAATGAAAGCGATCCTTTTGATGGATTCTGCTACTATGCAGGGGATGAGACAGATGGTGTCCTTCGTGAAGGTTGGACTGCTTGGGAAGAAGGGTCAACTGATGATAGATATTATCAAAAACAAATTTTGTGGTTTTACTTTGACCCACACAGTAATAAAAAAATTCAGTCCAGCGATGCTGCAGTATTATTAAAAAGAGATATAAATGGTAAAACATATAATTTTGATAATAACGGTATAATGACAGAAGGGTGGGACGCAGAAGCACTTGACCCTAATAACCAAGATATATCAGTTAGAGCTAAAAAGTTCTTTGTTGATGAAGGACTTGATAGTGGTCGTATGACAAAGAAAGAGTGGTATTTCGCTATACCATCAAAGAAGCAAAATCTTGATGATCATGAGGCAGAAATAAAAAGATGGTTTTATTTCTCTGGAGCTGGAGATGTATTTACTAGCGAGATGAGAAAAATAAATAACGATTACTATGTATTCGATTCTACGGGAATCATGAAATCAGGGCTTTGCATAGTTACAAAAAGTGGCAAAAAATATGTTGATACTATTGATACAGAAAGTACTGATGGTAAAGATTTCATCATAAGTAGGCATTATGTAAGTAAGGATGGTGGTACCGGTAAGTCCCTTGAGCTTTTTGATAGTTCGACACAGTTAATATATTATTTCAATGAAGATGAGACAGATACAAGTACATTTGGTAAAAGGTCTACACTTAAGTCAAAAGTGGCATTTGGTGATGATGACTATGACTTCCTTGCAAAGAGCAATGGAGAGTACGAAGGTGTTAAAAATAATGAATTTTATCAAAACGGTATAAAGCTTAAGGCTGATAAGAGTATAGGCTTCGGACTTGCATTTGTAGGATATTCAGATAGTGATAGTGCTTCATCTGTGGACCACACGCCATCATACAATGTGCCAGCAGATGATGTGGCAAGTGGAGTTCATTCGTGGGCAAGAGAAGACAAGAACCATGCAGGAGTATATTCAGATTTTATTGTTTTAAATTATGAAGAGGCAATTGCAGTAGGGAAATACCCAGTATTTTATGTGATAGATAAGAGTGGAAAGAAAGTTAATAAAGCAAAGTCAGTAAAGAAAGATAAGCTTGGCAATTATTGGGCTATTGGTACTGGGGATACACTTATCGGTATATATAGTGTGCCTGTAAGGTATAAGAATGGATGGCAGTTTAAGAGTATGCTTGCTGATAGTGAGAAATATAAGGTCGATTGGATAAACTTTGGTACTCTTGATGGATATGGCAAGACTTGCCGAGAGCTTAGAAGTAATGTGACTGATGAATATCGAGTGGATTTAACTGATTCATATGCAATAAACTTCAGATTTAACTAGTGAAAGAGCCGTAAAACGGCTCTTTTTTAGTCTTTTTGATCTTAAGAAAATCGTCATAATTTTGACTATAAAATTATATTGATAATACTGGAGTTTTGGTATACCATAATGATAACTAAGTATCTAAGCTTAGAAAAAGAAAAAAGGAGATTTAAATCTTATGAAGAAACAAACAAAATTCGGTTTAGTTTTAGCTGCAGCAGCCGTTATTTCTGTTTCAGTTGCTTCACTCGTTGGTGCTCGTGGATGGGTACAACAAGGAGCAGACTGGTATTACCTTGATGGAAATAATGACCCTGTAACAGAGACTATCCAATCTTCAGGATCAGCAAAGTTCTACCTTGGCGAGAATGGTGCTATGGTAAGAGACTACTTCCTTGAAGACGATGGAAATGGCAACACATATTATTTTGGATCAAATGGAGCTATGGTTACAAATACATGGGTAGCTATAGATTCATCAGTTGTTGATGCAACAGGTGATTATGTTCCAGATAATTATTGGTATTATTTCCAATCATCAGGAAAAGCAATGAAAGGCAGCACTACAGGTCTTAAGAAAGCTACAATTGATGGAAAGAAATATGCATTCAATCAATATGGTCAGATGTCTGTTGGTTGGGTAGATGATATGGGAGATACAACATCTCCAGATAATTCTAACCCATTTGAAGGCGCCCTTTATTACTGTGGCGGAGACAATGATGGTGCTCTTCGTTCTGGTTGGGTAACATACTACGATGGTTATGCAGATGCTGATGGCAATAAAGCAGATTATACAAATCTTTACTTCTATTTTAACCCATCAAATAATAAGTTAGTATCAAATGAAACAAAGAAAATTAATGGTAGAACATATGCATTTGATTCAAACGGTGTTATGCTTTCAGGATGGGATGTATATGAAGACGATAATCTTTTAGGTAGTAAAGTAGTGTATTTCTCTGGTGAAGATGATGGTCATCAAGTAAAGAATGGTTGGGTATATGATGTACCAGCAGAAGGTGTAAGTAAGTCAGCCAATGAAGACAATGAAGAGAAATATATGTATTTTGGTTCAGACGGTGTTATAAAGTCAGGCGATGTTGTAAAAGTAAATGGCAAGTGGTATGTATTTGATAATGAAGGCATAATGAAGACAGGAATAGTAATACTTAACAATTCAGGAACAGTGTCTGCTAAGACAAAGTTCTTTAATACTATTGATACTGATTATGCTAAAGGTTCTGATGTTGCAAAGAAGGGTATAATTCAATATGGTGCTGACAGTACAACAGCAGGTTACTATATAGTATTAGATCCAGATGGAACTGTAAGAGCAGATTCACCAGCTGCAACTGGTGTAGTTCTTGGCACAGATAAGATGAAACTTCATTATTTTGGTGATGATGGTGCAAGAAAAACAGGTATTAATTCTGTAGAGTTTAATGATGACGTATATGCACTTAATACATCAAATGGTGGAGACAGAGGTTCTGGGGAGTACAAGAAGAAATATTATTCTCTCGGAATAGCGCTTAAGGCTGACTCTGATCTTAAGTATGGTGTATATGCAGTAGGAAACCATGCAAAATTAATTGCACAGTCAGCTGATACTACAAATACAGCTGGCGAAACAGTTTCAGGATGGGTAGCTAGACTTGCACTTAATGAACAAGTTGCAGGTATCACTGATCAAGAGCAAGGGTACTATGTATTAACTACATCAGGTTCTCTTCAAAAAGGTAGCAATAACGCTAAAAAAGATGGCAATGGTAACTATTGGTTAATCAGACCAACTTCAAATAGATTGGAAGGTATCTATACTGCTAATACAAAGATGGGAACAAATTCTGTTAAAGCTGGATTGACAATAAGCAGAACTTTTGCATTCAACATGACTGATGCTGCAGGTATAGCTCCAGCAGGATCTAGAACAGCAACATATTCTGAAACTGCAGCAAATGCTGGTGCATTTGATATAACAGGAGTAACAGCAGCTGATATAGATAACTACACAGCTTTCCATGATAGATTTGATGACGCATTTGCTTTACCAACAACTAATTTTGCAGATGTACCTGGTATAGCTGATCTTACATGGACTATCAAAGTAAATAAAGAGCATACTTCAGCAACGGTAGTTTCATCTAAGGCATATAGTGGAAAAGCATATCAATCATCATATAATGGAAAATCAAATGTATGGTTACCATGGTATGTAGTTGATGATGATGCAAAAAATGGTAATTCTTATGTATTACAACCAGAAAGTCTTGATGATAGCTATTTCTTAAACTGCTTCTGGAAAGGAAATAGAACTCCTTAGTTCTGGTTTTCTTTAAAAGGCAATAATTGTTAAAAACCAAGACTTCGGTCTTGGTTTTTTAATTGCCTTAATTAATCATCTGTGATAAAATTATATTATGAATTTGGTAAAAAAGATAAAAGATAAAACATTTGATAATTTAACATCAGCATTAATTTTTGCAAGCGGAGTGGTTTTGAGGTTTGTCATTATGCTGTCGACAGATATGAGATTTTATCAACATGATACTTTGGGGACTTGTGGACATGCGGATTATGCTATATATATGTGTAAAAATTGGGAGTTGCCATATTCCAATCTGTATGAATATGCACAACCACCATTAAATGCTATTTTTCAAGCGATAGCAATGAAAGTAATAGGCTTTTTTACAGGCGTTAAACAAGAAGATATAGCCCTATATAGTTATAGTATCATTATGACATTTATATTTTCAGTTATAACCATTATTATAGTATATAGAATAATTTTAGAGTTTAACCTACCACGCATTGCTAAAAATGTGTTTTTTGGGGTTATGGTGTTTTACCCAGGGCTTCTATGTATGAGTGCACAATATGGCAATGACACGCTTGCATACATGTTTTTTTATTTGTCGTTGTATCTGGCTATTAAGTGGTGTAAAAAGAAAGACATTAGTACTATTGTATTTCTTGCACTGTCTATAGGATTTGGGATGTTATCTAAAGTATCGGTTGGAGTTATTGCATTTTTGATAGGTCCGATGATGCTGACAGTGTGGATTAGAGCATTCTCGAAAAGACAAAGCGATAAAAAAGTATTAATTAATATCACATTTCAACTTATTTTATTTGCACTTATTGTATTTCCACTCGGGTTATCATACTCTATAAGAAATCTGATGCTTTTTGGGCAAAAGTTTGGAGAGATTTATGACATAGCAAAAGGGACTACATATGATATGTCTATTAGAGCTTATACAATTTTTGATAGATACTTAAGCATACCTATATCAAGGATAATTACAGAGAAAAGCGGCATTTTCCATGATTTTGTAGAGTATAATGTATGGGTGGATTTAATTAAGACATCGACTTTTGATGAGTTTATAGCAAAGTCAAATAATATAAGTATATGGTTATATATAATATATTTTATGAATATTGCATTTTGGATAATAGGAGTATTGTCTATGACATATAATATAATAAGAATATTTATAGTGGATAAAGTTACTAAGAAGAATGTAGTTGATTTGAAGAATATTTCACTAATCCTTTTTTGTATAGCAATTGTTGCATACTTATATTTTAATATAAAATATCCGCGTTCATGTAATTCAAATTATAGATACATAGCATATATAACATTTGCATTAACGGGTAGTATAATAGTTGCATTGATGGATTTGAAAGTAATCAAAAATAATACCATCTAGTAATAAATATGTATGATAAATCGCATAAAAGATAACAATAGAATAATGCTATATTTAACCATTGCAATAATGTTGTTCGTTAATTCTACTTATTCACCAATAAGGGATCTTTCTTACCTTAATTATGATTCCACTATTTTTTATATCATTGGAAAGGGAATAAAATATGGACTTACTCCATACATAGACTTGATAGACCATAAGGGACCATATATTTTTTTAATTAACTATCTTGGGGTGCTAACAAGCGAGTATAGGCATTTAGGTATTTTCATGGTGTATCTATTGATTAATCTAATAGATACAAAAATTTTGTATAAAATAGTAGATGTTTTTTCAAAAAATGATAAAGTGAAATTCTTGACAGTTTTATCTATCGTCATCCTTCAAAATACATACTATTTTTCTTATGGCGGTATGAAGTGTGAGACATTTCTTTTACCTTTTATACATGGTGGTGAGTATCTTTGTTTGAAGGGAATAGAAGAAGAGCATTTTGGCTGGAAAAACACATTTGTTATTGGTATTTTGGCAGGAGTTATTATATTTACAAAAGCCAATCTTATACTTTGTTTTGTGCCTATAGTTATAATTATGCTTTTTGATTCAAAGATGAAAATCGGTACTTTATTACATCACTTTTTTTATGGCACTTTTGGAGTAGTGGTTGGGGCTGCTCCTGCTCTCTTATATGCTATAGCGACAAAAACTTTGAAAGAGATGATTTACTATACTTTCACTTTAAATTTCTTGTATTCAAGAGATCTTTTCTTTAGATATTCTGATCTTGCAGAAGCATTTAGCGAGACATTTATAAAATATAGTGTGATTGTATTATTGAGTGTGGTTAGTATATATTTTTTATATAGAATTTTGAAAAATTATAAATCTTTACTTTTTATGTATTATATATTGGTAGTGGCATCAACTATAGTGGCTGTATTTTTGGCACTTAGACCTTATTCGTACTATGCGAGTCCTTTGGTTATATGCCTTTTTCCGATATCAATATGTGCATATTCCTTCATATTTGGAATCAGCGAAACTGAGAGGTATGAAGAAAAGAATCTGCAAATTAAAAAGAAAAAAAGTATACCATTTATGATAGTAATATTCGTGCTTATGATTATATCTTATATATTTTCATGGCAAGCTACAAAAATTAATAATGAAAGACAATATATCATTTCAAAAGAAATGAAAAAGCTTCAGCTAAAGGATGAATATAAAGATAAAGATAAATCTACATTGGTTGTCGGGGCGATACTTTCCATATATAATGAACTGGATATCTTCCCAAATGTACATTTTTTTGCTACGCCTTATATAAAAAAGGATACGTACAGTGCTCCGTATGATGAAATTATTGATAGTATAAAAAATAAAGACAATGAATGGCTTGTCTTGTCTTTCACACCGCTTATGATAAGAAGTGGATGGAGCCAAGAAGTGAGAGCTGCTGTAAAAGATAGATATGCTCTTGTGGAAGAAGATCCGTACCTTGGAGTAGAGATTTATATAAGAAAATGATGTAAAATATTGTAATATAATGTTTCGTTTTCGGGCTTTTGATTGCCAAATGAAGAAAAATGTGGTAAAATATTTATATGTATATTATAGAATATATTGAATGTAAGTAGTAGTACTATATGTTGAATATAATTGATTTAAAATTACATAAAAATAATGGTAATATTTATATAACACAACATTGTGATACAAGAATGAGAGAAAGAAAAATATCTAATATAGATATATATAGATGCATAGATACTGGTGAAATTATTAAACAATATGATAATGATAAGCCACTTCCAAGTTGCTTGATTTGCGGATATAGTGGTAATAGACCAATACATATTGTTGTTAGTGATGATGGTGAAAACTTGTTCTTGATAACTGCTTATGAACCAGATCCATATATGTGGACGAATAATTTTAAGGAGAAAAAATAATATGAAGTGTACAAATTGTGGAAGCGATAGAATTAAAGAATCATTCACTTCGTACTATAGAAAGGTCGGAAGCTCATATTTTATTATTGAAAATGTCCCCTGTAAAGTGTGCGAGCAATGCGGGGAAGTGTTCTTTTCGCTTAAAGATATAGATATAATTGATAGGTTAATTCAACAGAAACTACAAGATAATGTTAAAATTAATCTTTTTGATTTTAAGATTGCAGCCTAAAATTATAAATAATAAGTGTAACCCCAAGGTTTCGGCCTTGGGTTTTTTAATTTTGTATTATATATATAATGGCTCTATTGACTATTGATAAGCCATTGTGTATAATTATGTGTATGAAACAAAAAGATTTGATAAAGAAATTAGAATCTATGGGGTTTAAGTTTCTAAAGCATGGTGGTAACCATGACATCTATATTAGAGAAAGCGTAAAAGAACCAATACCACGACATAAGGAAATTCCAGAAATTTTAGCAAGACATATTCTGAAAAAATATGGATATAAAGGAGATTGATATGATTAGACTTTATCCGGTAATATTTGTAAAATCAAAAAAAGATGTATTGGTGGAAGTTCCAGATTTTGATGTGCAAACATCGGGGAAGGACATGAAAGAAGCATTATTTATGGCTCGAGATATCATAGGTTTGATGGGAAGTGAATACATTTTAGACAAGAAGAAATTGCCAGTACCAAGTGATATAGAAAAAGTAAGTGCAAAGGCGTTTAAAAAGGCTGGAGCATCTATTAAAATGCTTGTTGATGTGGATATTGAAAATTATGCTGCACGTGAAAGCAATAAGACGGTGAGAAGAAATGTATCTATTCCGCTATGGTTAGATAAAAAGGTAAAAGAATTAAAAATCAATGTTTCAAAAGTATTGACAGAAACACTGACTAAAAGAGTAGCAACTGCATAATAATCGAGTGTTTTTATATAAGGAGCTGATATAGTGAATAAAACCTTGACTCTGCCCTTTTATATTGAGCATATTGACAATGCGCCAAAAATGTGTATAATAATATTATGAAGCAGAGAGAATTAATTAAGAAATTAGTAGATGCTGGTTTTGTATTTGATAGGCATGGTGGGAATCACGATGTATATATAAGAAATAGTGTTATTGAAAATGTTCCAAGACACAAAGAAATTAATGAAAAATTAGCAAAAGCAATTTTAAAGAGAAATGGGATTGTGTAGGGGAGAATATGGTATTAATTTATAATGTATTATTTACGAAAACAAAAAAATGTGTTCTTGTAGAGGTGCCAGACTTAAGCATATTAACAGAAGGAAAAGATATGCAAGATGCAATCAATATGGCTCGAGATGCCATAGGAGCCACTATACTTTCAATGGAAGAACATAAATTGAAGTTTCCAAAGCCATCAGAGACTATTAATGTAAAAAAAGGTACTTTTGCAAAAGAGGGTAAAACAATAGTTTCTGTAGTAGATATAGATATGAATGAGTATAAAGCAAAGTATGATTATAAAAAGATAAGAAGAAATGTGACAATACCACATTGGCTCAATGAGAAAGCAAAAAAACTAAAAATCAATGTTTCAAAAGTTTTGCAAGATGCACTTATGGAAAAAGTTGCTGTTTGAGTCAAGTAAAATATATAAGATGTACATTTAAGATTTAGTTTTAAAGCCGAAGACATGATATTTTGAGTTGTCTAAAGGAGCCACGGCTCCTTTTTTGATGTGAAAAATGTATGCTCTAAAGGCAAGTATAATAATAGGGTATAAACAAAGAAAGTAAACAAACTATCTTGACTCTGTCGTCTTGTTTTTTTAATTGCCAAATGAAGAAAAATGTGGTAAAATGTTTATATGTATACTATAGATGAATTAAAAATGGATGTAAAAGATGTTGCAAAAAAGTATCCTGTGAGAAAGATTACTTTGTTTGGATCCAGAGCAAGGGGCGATAATAAACCAAATAGTGATGTTGATTTGCTCTGCGAGTTTTCGTGTGACAAAGTAGGATTGATAATGATTTCAGGATTGAAGATTGCATTAGAAGAAAAACTTGGGCTCAAAGTAGATTTAATTCATCCGCCAATACCAGCAAATTCAATTTTGGAAATAGATAAAGAGATACCATTGTATGAAGCATAGAGATAGGATAGTGATACAAAAAATTATTTCAGAAATTAATACAGGGTTAGCGATATTTGGCAAAATTTCATTAGAAGATTTTAATTCAGATGAAACTATAAAAAGAGCAGTGTGTATGACGGCGATAAATGTAGGTGAGCTTATAAAAATATTGACAGATGATATAAAGGCTAAATATAATGATATTCCTTGGAAAGAGATTACAGGTTTTAGAGATATAGCAGCACATAAGTATGAAGCATTAAATATGAAAGACGTATATGATACTTTAAAAGATGATTTTCCAATTTTAAAAGTTAGTTTACAAAACATTTTAGATAAAGAAAATGATTGAGAAATAGAAAGGAAGGCATATAATGGTAATAGGATTTAAAGGGGAAGCAAGTAAATTAAAAAATCTGTATAAAGACCTTGGACTTAAAGAAGTAAAACCAACTAATTTTGCAGAGCTTGAAGATGCAGTAAAAAATAATGATGGGAAAGTAGTTATCACCAATTACAATGAAATTATGGTTTTTGATAACCCTACTGCAGATCTTGTAGAAAAGAGGATGGCAGTATTAAACGCTGTAACTAAAAATAAAAAAAATGTGTATTTGTCACTTACTAAAAATGACCCAAGTATAGATAAAATACACCTTGACGTATCTATATGCACTAAAGTAAATACAAAGGATATGGCTCTTATAGAAGAGATATATTCGTTTGTGAATACTGATTTACCATATAGTGGAAAGCTTGCAGATGATAAATATGTAGTTAAAGTGCATGGGGATTTAAGAGGTAGTGAAAAATCGCTTGCAGAGCTTAAAAAATTGGTAAAATAAGCTTGACAAAAGCTATAAAATATTATAAAATATAAAAACTTGTCAAAGTATTGGCAGGTTTGTTTTTTTGACGCTATGGACAGGTACCGAAGCGGTCATAACGGGGCGGTCTTGAAAACCGTTGGACAGCAATGTCACCAGGGTTCGAATCCCTGCCTGTCCGCAGATGAAAGCAAGCTTTCATCATGTACAATGATAATTAAATAAATACAGAAACCCGAAAATTTTTTGAGAAAGAAAAGTTGAGAAAACAACTGTAAAAAACGGATAAACGGAGTCACGTTTGTGATGAGTTAAGGAAGAACAAGTAACACTGCTTCGTATAAAAACGATTTTAGAAATAAAAATCGTTTCACTCAGCAGTATATAGTTTGGACTAAGCAAGTAGCCAATCTGCGATTGACTACTTGCAAGTCAAACTTATAATTAGAGAGTTTGATCCTGGCTCAGGATGAACGCTGGCGGCGTGCCTAATACATGCAAGTCGAACGGAAATCTTCGGATTCCAGTGGCGAACGGGTGAGGAATACATAGGTAACCTGCCCCTCCGAGGGGGACAACAGACGGAAACATCTGCTAAGACCGCATAGCCACAGGGAAGGCATCTT
>DFKY01000007.1:45116-48983 GCA_002374095.1 Lachnospiraceae bacterium UBA3633 | reverse complement strand
CTTTGATGAAGCACATTTACTTTTTAAGGACTCTGATAGTGCACTATTAAAAAAGATAGATCAGGTGACAAAACTTATAAGATCAAAAGGAGTAGGGATATATTACATAACTCAAGATCCGATAGATATACCGGATGGAGTATTGCAGCAGCTTGGCAATAAGATTCAGCATGTACATCGTGCATATACAGCAAAAGATAAAAAGAATCATAAAGCAATATGTGATAGTTTTAGAGAAAATAAGGATATAGATATTTCAGAGATTTTGGAGACGCTTGGGACAGGGGAAGCTCTTGTATCGTTTCTTGATGAAAAGGGAGCACCGAGTATAGTTGAGCCAGTGAAGATACTTCCCCCACAAAGCAAGATGGGTACGATAGATGATAACGAAAGAGATAAAGTTATAAAATCATCAGAGAACTTTATAAAATATGATAAAGAAATTGATAGAGAGTCAGCGTATGAGATACTTACAAAAAAGATAGAAGAGACAGAAAAGCTATATGAAGAAGAAAAAGATAAGGAAAAGATAGAAAAAGAAGAAAAGAGCGTAAAAAAGCAAGTTGAAAATGACGAAAAGCAAAAGAGAAAGACAGAAAAGGCTATCAATACAGCTATAAAAAGTGTAGCGAGATCAACTGGTAGTACTTTGGGTCGTGAGATCACGAAGTCTCTAACTGATTCTATATTTGGTAATAGTAGTGCAGCAAAAAGAATAGCAGGAAATATAGGTTCAGCAATTGGTAGAAATATTTTAGGAACTTTACTTAAAGGATAGGAGAAAATATATGAGTAGAATAAAAACAATAGGAGTTTTAACAAGTGGCGGTGATGCACCAGGTATGAATGCAGCAATTCGAGGTGTGGTACGCTGCGCTGTCAACAATGGCATAAGAGTTCTTGGATTTGAAAAAGGATACAATGGACTTCTTGAAAATGAGTATCGTGAGATGGATAAAAGATCTGTATCAGATATAGTTGATAGGGGCGGCACTATACTTTTTACAGCAAGATCAAAAGAGTTCGGAGAAAAAGAAGGAAAGCTTAAAGCTATAGAGATATTAAAAAAAGATGGAGTAGATGCTCTTGTCGTTCTTGGGGGTGATGGTTCCTTTACAGGAGCAAGAGACATGTCTAATTTAAGTGGTGGAGCAATCAATGTAATAGGTGTCCCTGCTACGATAGATCTTGATATAGCATGTTCGGAATACACGATAGGTTTTGATACAGCAATCAATACTGCGATGGAAGGTGTTGATAGGATAAGAGACACAAGTACATCACACGAAAGATGTAGTATTGTTGAAGTTATGGGAAGAAATGCTGGCTATATAGCAGCTTATACTGGTATATCTACAGGAGCTGAAGAGATAATTATTCCTGAGTACAATGAGTATGGTGATATCAATAAAATTATAACTCGAGTAAAGATAGCCAATAAAAAAGGAAAGAAACATTATATTATTATCAATGCTGAAGGTATAGGGCACTCTTCTGATATGGCAAAGATGATAGAGACATCTACAGGCATAGAAACTCGTGCAACTATACTTGGTCATCTACAAAGAGGTGGATCTCCAACTTGTAAAGATAGAGTATATGCATCTATCATGGGATGTAGAGCTGTAGAAGTGCTTATAGAAGGAAAGAAAAATAGACTCATCGTATATAAAAATGGTGAGTTCACTGATGTTGATATTAATGAGGGGCTTGCTGAGAAGAAAACTTTTCCACAATATTTTATAAGGACGGCGGAAGAACTTGAATCAAAATAATGGCAACTTGATTCCAATCATAGTATCAAATTCATATATTAAAAAATATTATATGGATGCGAGACTTGAAAAATTACCAAGAGAAGTAAAAGATACTTTGAAGATTACATTTGTAAAACTTACTGAAGAAGTAGGTGGTGTGCTTGAAGTTATTTTTGACAATACGAATTATGAAATCTTTACAAAGATAGTAAAAAATGATGACGATCTTGCTTTTGATGAGATCAATGCAGAGTATAAGTTGTCAAAGATTGAAAAAGAAAATGAAAAGCTTTTTGATGACATAGCGACATTTTGCAAATTTAAATTCAACGGACTTGTTTAGCATAAACGATAATGATGGGCATAAATTGTAGTAATGATAATAAATCGTAGGGGCGAGCGCCCGAGCGGAGCGACAAAGTGCCCTTGGGGTGCATTGCGAGCCCGTATAAGTATGTTTAAAATAGGAAATGTTGAAATAAAAAATAGAGTATGCGTAGCGCCAATGGCAGGTATCACAGACCTGCCATATCGCATTATTTTGAAAGAAATGGGTGCAGCGCTTATGACTACAGAGCTTGTAAGTAGTAAAGGTATATTTTATAAGAATCCTGGTAATAGCACCATAATGGCTACTGATAAAAAAGAAGCACCTATAGCTTTGCAGCTTTTTGGATCAGATCCAATAATTATGGCGAAAGTAGCAAATGATGTAAAAGATCCATATGATATGATAGATATCAATATGGGGTGCCCGGTGCTAAAAGTTGTAAGAAATGGTGAAGGCGCAGCTCTTATGAAAGATGTGAGTCTGGCATCACGTATTGTAGAGACGATGGCGCGAGTGCTTGATGGAAGTAAACCTGTAACGGTAAAGATGCGAATAGGATATGACAATAATCATATCAATGCAGTTGAGTTTGCGAAAGCAATGGAAGAAGCAGGGGTAAGTGCAATTACAGTACATGGAAGAACTAAGGCAGAGCTTTATAGTGGTGATGCACATCGAGATGTAATACGAAAGGTTAAAGAAGCAGTTAAAATTCCTGTCATAGCAAATGGTAATATCTGGACTATATATGATGCAAAGAAAACTTTAGATGAGACTGGTGCAGATGCGATAGCACTTGGACGTGGCATTAAAGGAAATCCTTGGTTTGTAAAAGAGTGTATAGAGTATATAGAAAATGGGAAAATGATAGAGAGACCAACTAAGGAAGAGATAAAAAGTATGATGAGAAGACATGTAGATTCTGCTATAAGTTTTAAAGGTGAATATACTGCCATCACAGAACTTCGGCATCATATCGCTTGGTATACACACGGCATGGAAAATTCTACTAAGTTTAGATTGAAATTAAATGCTGTGACGAAGAAAGAAGAGCTTATAGAACTTATTGAGCAGTTATAGAGTTATTATATGATATACTCAAACTTATTTTACAATAGTTGTTGATTAAAAATGAAATGTTTTGTATAATAATAATTAAGAACTACTAGTAAGTCTTATTGGAGCTAAAAAGTGAAATTTGAATGGGACGAGAATAAGAATAAATTAAACATTGAAAAACATAAAGTATCCTTTGAACAAGCAATATCAGTATTTTGTGATGATTCTGCTGTGGTATTTCAAGATATAGAACATTCAAATAATGAAGACAGGTTTATAATAATTGGCAAAAGCATTTTTGAACAAGTACTATTTGTATGCTATTGCGAACGGGGAAAAGATGAAACGAATGAAGATATATTGAGGATTATTTCGGCACGAAATGCAACAGAAAAAGAAAGGAGATTGTTTTATGAATAAACAATATGATGATGACTTTATGAGAAAAGAATATACTAAAGAGAATATCTGTAATGTCAGAAAAAATCCATATGCTAAAAGTTTTACGGCAACAGATAAATTAAAATTATTTTTAAATGCGTTTATTAAGGAATATAATTTAACTAAACAGGAGACAAGAAAAAAGGTGGATGAAATTTTAGCATAAGAGTATTAAAATGATAGTAAGAGCTACAATTCAAAATTTAAGAACAAAAACTTTCATGGTGGATTTTAAATTGGAATTTCTACATATAATAGAGAGAGAGAGAGAGAGAGAGA
>DFKY01000007.1:0-45044 GCA_002374095.1 Lachnospiraceae bacterium UBA3633 | reverse complement strand
GAGAGAGAGAGAGAGAGAGAGAATCTCTTCTAATTGGAAACTTTTAAAGGTTAATTATTTAATCTATTTTTGCGTTTTATTTATGGAGCCAATATGTAAAAATACATATTGGTTTTTTATTTGTTTTTTAATGAATTAAAGATATAAGGAGAAAAAATAGATGAAGTGTCAAAAATGTGGAGCTGATGTTGAAAATGGTGAAAAGTTTTGCCAGAATTGTGGAACTGAAATAAAGCCACTTGTTAACATGTGTGAAAATGAAGTTATTCAACATAGGTACAAAGATAAAAACAGCAGTAAAACATTTAAGATGGCTATAATACTACGAATAGTTGTTGGATTGATGTTTATTGGTGCAAGTTTTTATACAAATTATCAGTATGGTGATTGGTTTAAGAATGGATTATCAACAGGGAATTCTGTGCTGTATTCTGCTTATGGTGGTGATGCATACACAGGCATTCAAAATGCAGCCGCTCAAACGGCAACAAATGTCAAAATTTTATCTGAAATTACATTATATGGATTGAAATTAACAGCAAATAATATTGGATGGTTTTCGTGGAATTTTTTGCAGGTTGTTGACTTAGTATTGATATTGGTAGGGGTTTCAATTATATCGAGTGCTATATTAGAATATGGAAAATATAGATACAATGAATTAACAAAGGGGTAAAATATGGTATGTAGCAAATGTGGAAGTGAGATAAATGTGGGTGAAAAGTTTTGCCAAAACTGTGGGGAAAAGGTTGATTATGTAAAACAAGAAAATATAAGTTATAATCAAGTAGGTTATTATTCTGAAAAAACTAATGAAGCTGTAAAAAATTATTCAAATTACGTAGGGACGCCAATATATGTAGTTTTAAAATACATAGCATCTGCTATTTCTTTCATTGGTTTTTTTGGAATAATGGTATCGGATATAGGGGACTATGCAGTTAAGAATAGTTATGGTGGAGATGCTTATACAGGGATTCAGCAAGCTGGAGCAACAACAGCAAATAATATTAGAATGATGGCAAGTATGTGCAAAATAGGATTTGCTTGTTTCTTGTTAGCTTTTGGGTTTTTAATGCTTTCTATGGCGCTGAAGGAAAAGGATAGATTAATTAATAATTGAAATTATATAGGAGAATAAATTATGGGAAAAGTTAATGTAGTAGTGGTTGATGCCACTGGAAATAAGGAACAAAAAGTTGGAATTCCTGATGATGTAAAAGCAGGAATAATTATGGTTAAATTAATTGAAAAAATTAAGTTGCCATCAGTGGGGCCAGATGGAAATCCAATCAGTTATAAGTTTGTTCATAAAGTAACAGGAAGACAACTGTTGGAAGAAAAGACATTTGCAGAATCCGGCATTAAAGATGGAGATGTGTTGAGACTTCAACCTGAAATAACAGCGGGGTAGTTTATGCAGGAAAATAACATAATTATTAGCAATGATGAGTTGATTGAAGACAAATATGATAGATTAAGGCTTATACCATGGTGGGATCAAGATAGACTTAAAAAGGCAAAGGTAATGGTCGTCGGAGCGGGTGCTTTGGGAAATGAGATAATTAAAGATTTAGCTTTATTAGGGATAGGAGAGATTTATATTTTTGATATAGATAAAATTGAAAATACAAATCTTACACGCTCAGTTTTATTTAGATCAGAAGACATTGGTAAGTATAAGGCTAAAGTTGCGGCAGAGTCGGCAATGAAAATAAATCCAGATGTAAAAGCAAAAGGTTTTGTTTTGAATGTTATTGATGATGTTGGACTAGGTTTTTTTAGAAATTGCGACATAGTACTTGGAGGGCTTGACAATAGAGAAGCTCGGCTTGCTATAAATAGAGCTTGTTATAAAGTGAATAAAGTTTGGATAGACGGTGCGATAGAAGCTTTAAATGGAATAGCTAGAGTTTTTGAACCTGGCCATGGCGCTTGTTATGAGTGCACTATGACTACAGTTGATTGGCAACTCATTAATAAAAGAAAATCATGTGCATTATTAACTAAAGAGGAAATGAAAGAAGGAAAAACTCCTACAACACCTACTTCGTCAGCAGTAATAGCGGGAATACAAGTTCAAGAAATGCTTAAAATTCTACATAGAGATAGAAACTTGCCTACACTTATAGGTAAAGGTTTTGTTTTTAATGGTTTGACTCATGATTCATATATTGTTGATTATGAAGAAAAGAATGATTGTATGAGCCATGATATTTACGATAGCATTATTGATCAGAAGTGGAAGTCGGATGAGATTTCTATTGCAGAAGTCTTGGATGTGATTAGAAAAGATTTGGGAGAAAATGCAGTAATAGATTTGGACAGAGATATAGCGACATTTGGAAAATGTAACTGTAAAAATATAAAAAAAATATTTAAACCAGTGCATAAATTGAAAAAAGCAGATTTAATATGTGAAAAATGTAATGAAACTATGAGTTTTGATACTATACATACAATAGATGGTTCGGAAAATTTTGTGAATAAAACATTTAAAGAATTAGGCATTCCTTATTTTCATATTATAGCTGGAAGGTTGGGCGTAAATATGAAGTATTATGAGTTTACTGGTGATAAGGATAAATATTTTGTGGAGGAGTAAAGATGGCAATGACTGCACGTATGAGGAGACTAACTCATGATTATCAGCAAATAGAAAGAGATTTTAAGAATCATAAGAATATTGTAGTGACACCGCTTGGAATTGAGCCTTATGAAAAATACCATGTAACTTATTATGTTAATGGTATATATCTTGATGATACAGGGAAGGTTAATGTGTTAAATACTCATGAAGTTGAAATAATACTTCATGCAGAATATCCAACATATAAACCTATATGTAAAATATTTACACCTATTTGGCATCCTAATTTTAGAGAAGGTCAAATATGTATAGGTGACATATGGGGAGCAGGAGAGTCGTTGACAGATATTATTATTAATATTGGCGATATGATTCAATATAAATCATGGAATTCAAGTTCGCCATTATCAGCAGATGCAGCAAGATGGGCACTTGAGAATAAGAGTTTATTTCCTGTTGGAAATGTTAATCTCAATATTTCAGAATATGTAAATGGAAGTGCAGATGTAGATATAACCTTAGATGGAGAAAAAAATGACAATCAATCTACTGTAGAAAAAACACAAAATAATGAGAATAATATAGTTTCAGTTATGCAGCAAACACAAAGTTTAGAAACTAATGAAAGTTTAGTTGCACAGCAAAAATATGTCAACAACACCAGTATAGAGAAAGAGCAAAGTCAGATTGGAAATGACATAGATTTTTCAGAAAGCGATTTTGTTGGAGTAACTTATGTGCCATCTGCTCAAAGAATGCAACAAATGTCACAACAAATTAGAAGTGGGCAAGCTGGAGGTGGACAAATAAATTTAAAAGTTGTATTAGAAAAAGGTTTGGCATGGGGAGCGATTGGGGCAATTGTTGGATTTATATTTTCAGAACTACTTGGGCAGAATTGTGAATCATTTGTGGCGAATGTACTTGGACATCCTTTCTTATCTCAAGTATATAAGTTAGCACCTAACTATGACTTTAGTAGTACAGTGTCATCAGGATTGGAAACAGCTGTTAGCAATGCACTCGAATATGATTTTCATAATAGTCTCGAATTAATGCTTGATGCGATGATACAAATTACGCGAGTAGGGACAGGAGTATGGTCAGCATTGTTTGCTTCGATGGTGGGGCTTTTTATGGGCATAGGAGAAGGAGTTTATTATGGATCAAAGGAAAATGCAAAAAAATATGCATTAATAGGGTTTGCTATTTCTTTAGTGATTGGTTTTATAAGTGGTGATATAGCACAATTAATGTATTCAAAATTACAATCTAGTTCATCTGGTGAATTGTTTCGTGCATTAATTAGAGGACTTGGGTGGTCTATTATGGGAGCAGGAGTTGGCACTGCAATTGGATTGATAAAATTTGATGTAAAACGATTTGCCTTTTGTTTAATTGGAGGAGGCTGGGGAGCATTTATAGGTGGATTTATGTTTGATTTTATATGTAAAGTGTTTCCGTCTGATGTAGTCTCAAGGCTTTTTGGGATACTAGTAACTGGATTATTGATTGGTATAGGCGTTGGCTTGTTAGAACAATTTGCAAAAGCCGCATGGCTCAAAGTGACAAGAGGAGAGTTTGAAGGGAAAGAATTTTTAGTATTTAATGGTTTAACAAGTGTAGGAAGTACGGGAAAGAATTCAATAGTGTTGTTTAAAGATAAACTAGTGGCACCTCATCATTTTGATATTAACTTAGAAGGAAGTAAGTATGTTTTAATTGATTGTGGTTCTCCAATGGGAACAATAGTTAATGGAAAACGTGTTGACAGAGTGATGCTTAAAAATGGTGATACAATATCAATAGGAAATACGATGTTGCTATTTAACACTAAATAATGCTAAAAAGGATATTAAAAATTAAAGTAGTATTTTTAATGGTAATAATGCTTTGCAAAAGTGCCTATTCTGTAAGTTTTGATGTTGAAGAAACTTTTAATTCTATATTTGTAATAGAGAGTTACGGGAGCTCTGGAAGTGGATTTGCAGTTAATGAAAATACTATTTTGACAAATGCACATGTTGTTGAAAATAGATATGGTATAGTTGTTAAAGGATATGATGGCAGAAAATATAATGCCACACTGAAATATATAAATAATGAATTTGATATTGCAGTTCTTGTACTTGGTGGAGTTAGACTAGTTCCGTTAGAACTGCCTGATAATCTGAATGTTAAAGCAGGCGATGATGTATATGCGGTGGGGTCTCCACATGGTTTAGATTATACTTTGACAAAAGGTATTGTTTCTAACGCAAATAGAACAATAGATGATCACAAATATATTCAGACAGATGCTTCATTAAATCCTGGGAATAGTGGTGGACCACTGATTAATGATGCGGGTTATGTTATAGGAATTAACACAATGAAAATTAGAGATTCTGAAGGACTTAATTTAGCAATTCCTATAGATGTAGCGATTAGGCACTTAAAGAATAATGGAATAGTTCTTAGCAATGTGACAGTGAGTGAAAGTGATACTATAACTTCAGATGATGACAGTAATTATTATGTAAAGCCTAACAATGCAAGTAATGAAAGTGAGAAAAAAAATGAAACACAGAATTACGAATTCAATTTGTTTAGAGGCTTTACAATAAATCATATTGTTGTATTAATAGCATTTTTTATACTATTGTTGATAACTATACTTTTTTATGCAATGAATCATAAAATAAATAAGAATATTTATCATAAATATGATCCAAGAGAAAGAGTTAATTTCGATATTGATATTATGGAGTAAAAAAATGAGTAAAAAAATTGTCTTTGAAACTACTAATTTGCCACAAAATGTAAAACTTGTTGGCGAAAAGGATGAAAAGAGTATCTATATTTCTTTTAATGCTTACAAGAAAGTCCATGAGTTTACAAAAAATAAGTTTGACAATGAAAGTGGTGGCCTTTTGCTTGGTTCATGCACAGAAGCCTTTAATACAACAAATATACTAATTTATGATTTTATTGAAGCTAAGTATACAGAGGCAACAAAAACAACACTCACTTTTACACATAAAACGTGGGAATATCTATATAAAATAATTGAAAAAAATTATGAAAATGCAAAAATTATTGGTTGGATACATACACATCCAGGATTTGGGATTTTTTTATCTGACTATGATAAGTTTATTCAGAATAATTTTTTTAACGATGAAAATCAAGTCGCTTATGTTGTTGATCCGAAGCAAAAGATAGAAGGTTTTTTTGCGATAATAAATGGGAATTTACAAAAATGTAAAGGATTTTACATTTTCGATGAGATAGGAAAAGATATAAAAATATTTGATTCGAAAGAAGATGAATTGAGTAAAAATGAAAAAAAGAAAAATCAAAGTGTTTATAACAATGAAAAAATGTTTACACATCATATTTATTTCATTGTGCTATTAGTTTTAATAATTGCAATGTTTTTTTATTTTAATAGCAAAATCAATTCGTTAATTATTCAATCGACATCTAAGTTATCTGAATTAACTAGACAACATCAAAATGACATAGTCAATGTATATAGTAATTTTAATACTATTATAGCAGAACGGATGAAATCAGATGATATAGTAAATGCGGGTAGTGAAAACACAATGGTGGGTTCAGAGCAACAAGATAAAGACATGATTACAAAAGGCACAATAAGTATAGTGAATGATGAGAATATTGTAGAATAGGATGGATGGTTTATATTCAAAATATTTAGGCAAGGTCTGCCCATATTGCAAAACTGAATTTATTGAAGGCGATGAAATTGTAGTATGTAGTGACTGCGAAATGCCTCATCATAAAGAATGTTTTATTGAGAATAAGGGCTGCACCACTTTTGGATGTCAAGGATCTATGAAGAGCTTGATAATAACATCAACACCCGTGGTTGATGTTCAAATGATAGAAAATGATGTCCGGGTAAAAATGGCATCGATTTCCACTCCGATTTCGACTCAAGAACAGGAAGCTGCTTATAAAGAAAGAATACAGGAAAGTATATATGAAGAAATATTAAGTAAGCTTACATTAATTAATGATTTTTCTAACAATATCAATGATTTGATAATTGTACGGAAGTTAATAGATGAATTGGAAAAAATCCGTAATTATAAAGATGTCGCCAAACATATTGAATTAGCAAATCAAAAGATTATAAATATTTCTAGTTATCTATTAAATACCACAAAAGTTCAATTGAGTTGCACTGATAAAGTAAGTTTGTTAAAAGTAGGTTTAAGGCGCTATGAAAAAATTGGAAACTTGACCGGAATTGATGTGAATGATTATAAAAAAACAGCTTTTGATAGAATTGCTATAATTGAAAGAGAAAATGCGATTAAGGAAAGAGAAACTGAAATAAAAGAATTAAATAAAGCTAAAGAAGCGGAGAAAGAAAGAATTGATAATGAGATAAAAAAAAGAAATCGAATTAAATACTTTGTTGCCGGATTGCTAATAACGGCTCTTTTGATTGTCGCTTATATTTTCATAAATAAATATTTTCAATTGACAGAAATGTATAATGCAGGGCTAAGTTATGTAAATGAAGAAAAGTATAAAGAGGCAAAACTTGAATTTGAAAAGTGTGGAAATTTTTCGAGCTCAAAGTATTATGTTGAATATTGTGAGAAAATGATACATTACACAATTGGCAAAAAGCTTGTAGATGAAGGAAAAATTGAAGAAGCACTAAAAGAATTTGAATTGTCTGGGGATGTTGAAGAAGTACTTGAGTTTATAGAATATTGTAAAGACAAACTTAAAGAATTGGGAGAAGAAAAATGAATTGCAAAAAATGTGGATATGCATTAAGACCAGATGCTAGATTTTGTCCAAATTGTGGTAGTAAAGTAGAATTTGTCGATGTGCAAGTTAACAGCAATCAAGTAGATGAATTTGAACTTGTGAAGCAAAAAATAGCACAACAGGAACTCGAAGAAAAAATAAAAAAAGAAGAAGAAGAAAAAGAGGAAGAGCGTAAAAAAAGAAAAAAAGAACAACAAGAAAAGCTTAAAACGTTTTCTATGCATTTGTGCACGGGACTATTGGTAGTATGTATTTTGGTAGTGCTGTTTTTCTCGGGATATTCTCTTTATAATGAGTTTACAAATAACGCGTTAATTCATGACAGAGATGAGATAATGCTTAAAATTGATGGTAGCCTGCAAAAAAATGTGAGAATTAAAGTTGGAGATAAAACGTATATATTGGGAGAAGATGGTAGGTCGCAGCTTTATAAGTTGTTAGTTATTGGAGATATTATAAAAGCACAAGATGAGAGCGGAGTATATGTGATGAATGATACTGTAAGGATTAATGGATACTTTTATCATTTTAATTCTGAAGGCGAGGCTTTAAAAAATGAAGAGTTCGATAGTTGCTATTTTAAGAATGATGGGAAAATGCTAGTTGATGGCTGGAATGAAGATTGCTATTATGGTGATGATGGTAAGATGGTAAAAGATAAATGGATAGATAAATATTACGTAGGAAGTGATGGAAAGCGTTTAAAATCATCATGGACTCCAGATGATTTTTTTGTGAATGAAAAAGGTGAAAAAGTTACAAATAATAAAATTAGTTTCGGCGGAAAATCATATTTTTTAGATTCTGATGGTAAAAAATTGTTAAATTCTTGGGCGGAAGTAGGAGGTAAAAAATATCATACGGATGACAACGGAGTCTTGTATACTAAAAGAAAATTTACTGAAAATGGAAAGACTTATTATTTTATGTCAGATGGAGTGATGCTTAAAAATACAAGTGCAGATGGACATTATGCTAATAGTAGTGGCTATCTTGTCGTTGATAAAGAAGTTGGATCATGTTATTACGATAGCAATGGAGATATGGTTACAGATAGATGGATAGGAACGGCGTACTATGATAATACAGGCACAAAAGTTTTGAATGGATGGGCAGATGAGTATTATATGATAAATGGTGTAATTCAGACAAATAAATGGGTGGATAACAATTATTACTATGTTGGTAGTGATGGAAAATATTTGAAAAATACTGTAATTAATGGTTGCCAATTAGGAAGTGATGGCCGATGGACAGGCGTAGTAGACTATGGAATAGAGATATCGTACGGAAATGAAAAAAACTATACTTATCGCGGAAATAGATCAAAAATACGAAGGAAGTATTACTTTGATGATGAGGATTATATGGATTATGATATGGAGGATGCAGAGCAAAATGTTAATATAGTTTTGTTAACAGAAGTGATATCTAACAATGGAGCTCTCACAGCAAGTCAATTGCAAAATATGAAAGCGGCAGTAAATAGTTGTCTTAATAGAGTTTTTGATGAGTTTAAAAGTGAAGTGCAGAGAAATTCAAATATTTCTTTAATAGATTGCTATGAAATAATTGTGAGTTCGCAAAATTATAATAAAATAAGGCTATATTGTAATGCAACACAGGAAACATTTAGTGATTCAACTATAGATGCTTCATTTTTTGTAACTTATGATATATCTACAAACACTGCTTCAAAGTATTAGTAAAGAAAAAGCATGATAACAAGAATGCGACAAATAATAAGATAGTTAAAGGAGAAGGATAAAATATGTTAGTTTCAGTAAAGCAAAAATTCAATTCACTATCATTAAATAAAAAGTTAGTAATAGCATTAGTTTTGTCAATTTTGATAGCAATAGGAATACAAGTTTTTATATATTTTCATAAACAAAGTTTATTGGATCTTATTATACGATAGAGAAAAAAAATGGGTTGTAAAAACCCGTTTTTTTTTACAAAATTTTATAGTTTGTGCTATAATACTAAAAGCAAAAAAAGGAGTGCAAATATGAAAAAATATAGTGAGATGACAAAAGAAGAATTGAAAGCTGCAAGAGACGAGTTACAAAAGAAATGTGAAGAGTTTAAAGCTATGAACTTAAACCTTGATATGAGTAGGGGTAAGCCTTGCAAAGAACAACTTGATCTTTCTATGGGACTTTTGTCTGTACTTGATGATAAATCGAGTCTTGTATGTGAAGATGGGATGGATTGCAGAAACTATGGTGGACTCACAGGTATAAAGGAAGCGAGAGAACTTCTTGCTACTTTCATGGAAAATGATGTGAAGAATATAATTATTTATGGCAATTCGTCTTTGAATGTCATGTACACTATAATTATGCAGTGCTTTGTCTTTGGAGTTATGGGAGAGAAACCTTGGAAGGATCAAGATAAAATTAAATTTTTATGTCCTGTACCAGGCTATGATAGACATTTTGCGATATGTGAAGAATTTGGCATAGAGATGATAAATGTGCCAATGTCAGAAACTGGTCCTGATATGGATATGATAGAAAAACTTGTGTCAGAAGATGAAAAGATAAAAGGCATCTGGTGTGTACCAAAGTATTCAAATCCAGATGGTTATGTATATAGTGATGACACGATAAAAAGATTTGCAAGACTAAAACCGAAAGCATCTGACTTTAGAATTTTCTGGGACAATGCATATACAGTTCATTATCTTTATGATGAAGTGGAGAAGCACGATCACATTATAGAAATTCTTGGCGAATGTGAGAGAGCTGGTAATCCTGACATAGTATATAAATTTGCTTCTACATCAAAGATTAGTTTTCCTGGCTCAGGACTTGCAGTTCTTGCTGCATCAGATAATAATATAAAAGATATAATGAAGCATCTTAAATATCAAACGATAGGATATGATAAGGTCAATCAGCTTAGGCATGTAGTATTTTTTAAGGATTTAAAAGGCATAAAAGATCATATGAAAAAGCATGCAAGTATTATAAGACCAAAATTTGAACTTGTGCTTAATACTTTTGAAAAAGAATTTTCAGATGTAGATGCGATAAGTTGGACAAAACCAAGAGGAGGCTATTTTATATCTTTTTATGGTCTGGAAGGCACAGCTAAAGATATAGTAAAAAGATGTAGTGACTTGGGAGTTAAACTAACTGATGCAGGGTCAAGTTTTCCTTATCACAAAGATCCAAAAGATTCAAATATCCGTATAGCGCCAACTTATCCAAAGATAGAAGACCTTGAAGAGGCTCTAAAAGTCTTTACAGTGTGTGCAAAGCTTTCTACTATAGAAAAACTACTTGCTAGTTAAAAAAATTCATTTCAGAATAGAAAAGAAACGATTTAAATAAATGGTTCATACCAAAGGTTCCCGGTTTCAGGGAACTTTTTTGTTAAATTGTAATATTATTGACTTGGATATACAAATAGTGTAGAATAATACATAAGTAATACATTTGTATGAGGTGATATATGGAAACAGTATTGCAAGTAAGAATGGATAAAAACATTAAAGAAAAAGTTGAAAAATTGTATAGGGACATGGGGATAACATTTGCATCAGCTGTTAGATTATTTGCTAGACAAAGTTTGGTTGAACAAAGGATGCCTTTTGTTGTATCAAAAAAACCAGTGCTTGCAGGAGGAATGTTGTCTAAATATGCAGATAAATCAAAATGGATAGAAGAAGATGGTGCATTTGAAAGAGGAATATTAGAAGAATATGAAAGAATGTAACTATTGTCAGACTATGCTGTTGATTTAGATGCTGTTAGTTTATTTAATCGCTATATCGTAAATAAAAAACAAATATTAGATGAAACATTATGAATAATAGGAGTCAACAATGAATAAAGCTAAAATATTATTATATGTTTTTGTTGTTTTAGCGTGCATTACAATTAGCTTTTCAATTCAAAAAAAGAATATACCTATTTCTGAACAAATTGTTAATAAAAGAATAATATTGGATAGTGATTATAGTGCTATGGGGGATAGTTATACTTCTAAAATATTTGAAAAATACGACACTGTATTATTTGGAGAACAAAAGTCAGGTTTGATTGGTATATTTAAGGAACCTATTGAATGGATAATTTTAGCGAAAGAAAAAGAAAAGGTTTTATTAATGACAAAATATGTAATTGATTGTAAAGCATTTGATTTTGTAGATATAAAAAAACTTGATGAAATAGATAATAATGTAAAAGATAATTACAAAAACATAACTTGGGAAACATGTTCATTAAGGCAATGGTTAAATAAAGAATTTATAAAAAGCTCTTTTGATAATGATGAAATAAGTAATATTTTAGATACAACTCTTGGAGATACAAAAACTATTGATAAAATATTTTGTTTAAGTGAAGAAGAATACAAAAAATATTTTGACAATGGTGGGTATTATGAGCGTGATAGAAATATAGGAGATTCTCATATATATTTTAATGGTGCGACAAAAAGAAACAAGATAGCCATGAGTTATGATAAGAATAAGTATATACCAGAAAATGATACATATGAATACTGGCTAAGAGATGAGGATATTAATAAGAAGGAGTATGGGATTGAATTTGGAACAACAAAAATCGTTAATTATTATGGCGATATAAATTTTGATGTAAACCATAATGAATTTTGTGGCGTGCGCCCTGCTATGTGGGTGTCTTTAGATTAAAGCAGTAAACTTTTTTTATTTAAATTGCATTAACATCTAAAGGCACACAATAAAGTCATTTGCTATTTAGTGATGAGCTATTTATAGGAAAAGTAAAATAAGTATCAGGGAATGGTTCATTTTCTAAAGTGAAATGCCACCATTCTTCAGCGAGTGGCTTAAAACCACCATCTATCATAGCTTCTCTTAGTATCATGCGATTGTTATATTGCTCTTTGGTAATATTTTTGTAATCTGGATGGCTTAATTCACCGAAGTAATCAAAAGTTCCTCCCATGTCAACTTCTTTCTCAAGATTCATATCAAAAAGTGTCAGATCAACTGTGCTACCACGGCTATGACCAGATTTTCCCATTATATAGCCTTTTGGGAAAAGTACATTTTTATCAAGTTCAGGGTAAAAATATTTTTTCATCTTGGTGTCATTTGCATCTTTTGACCATCTTACAAAGTGGTTTACCGCTTTCTGCGGACGATAGGCATCATATATTTTAAGCCTATAACCTTTTTTAATAAGTTTATCACTTACTTTTTTGAGTGCGTTAGCAGCTTCTTTTGTGAGAAAAGCAAGAGGCTCTTCGTAGCCATCAATTCTATTTCCGACAAAATTGTATGTACTATAATATCTTATCTCAAGTATGGCATCAGGCACTACTTGACTTAGGTTTACAAAATCAGAAGAATCATTTGAATTTTTAGAGATTGCTGAGTTACACATTATAAATGTAAATAAAATCGCAGCTGTAAATACTATAGAAATAGTTTTTTTCATAAAATTTCTCCTATTTTAGTAATTTTGTAATGGTGAGTTTTATATAAAAATTAAATATAATAGTTGTGTCCGTTAAATAAAGGATATCATGGGACTTTAAAATAATCAATAAAAAAAATATTAAATTATTTATAAATAATATTATTACCGATTATAAGTATAGATATTTTTGAAAATTTTTGATAAAATATATTCAATATTTTAAAAAGTGTTTTGGGGGATTCAATGTTCCAAACTATTGGTAATGTTGTTATTTGTTCAGAATGTATATTGATAAGATGATTTTTTTGTGATGACTAAGTTTTTAAACTTAGTTATTTTTATTTTATCTTTAATGATATCTCAAGCAAGAGCATATCATAAAAATATATAAAATTAAAAGCGAACAATATTAAGGAGGGAAGTTTTCTATGAGTAAGTCAGCTATAGCTTTTACTGGCACAAAAGAGCAAGAGAAAGAGCTTAAGAGTTTTATAAGTGCACATAAAAATGATCCAGGCCCACTTATAATGATTATGCAAGAAGCTCAGAAAATCTATGGTTATCTTCCAGTAGAAGTGCAAGAAATGATTTCCAAAGGGCTCAATATTCCTATGGAAAAAGTTTACGAAGTAGCAACTTTTTATGCACAGTTCAACTTAGTACCAAGAGGTAAATATCATATCTCAGTATGTCTTGGTACTGCATGCTATGTAAAAGGATCACAGAAGGTACTTGATGCACTTGAGCAAAACTTAAAAATTCAAAGTGGGGAGTGTACAGCAGACAGAAAGTTTTCACTTGACTCTTGTAGATGCTTAGGTGCTTGTGGTCTTGCCCCAGTTATGAAAGTAAATGATGAAGTTTTTGGAAAGCTTACACCAGATAAGGTGCCACAAATTTTATCACAATTCAAATAGGAGGAAATTATTATGACGATGACAATTAAGAAATTAAATGAAATCAAAGAACAATTTGCTCCTATCATAGCAGAGAGACTTCATGAAAATGCTCATCCATGTAAAGATGGAAAGAGAATCATCTCACTTTGCGCAGGAACAGGTTGTCAATCATCAAAATCTCTTGTAATAAGAGATGAATTTGTAAAAATACTTAAAAAGAAAAATGCTCTTGATAAAGTTTCTATAGTTACTACAGGATGCCATGGACTTTGTGCTCTTGGACCAATACTTCAAGTATTCCCAGAGGGTATATTCTATACAGGTGTTACACCAGCTGATGTAGAAAGAATAGTTGATGAGCATATAATTGATGGAAAGCCAGTTAAAGATCTTGTATACAAAGAGACTATAAAGGGTGATAAGTTTACTTCAGTTGAAGATACAAAATTCTTTAAGAAACAAAAAAGAATTGCTCTTCAAAATTGTGGACTTATCGATCCAGAGAAAATTGATGAGTATATAGGTACTGGTGGATATGAAGCACTTTACAAAGTGCTTACAGAAATGAATCCAGATTCTGTTATACAAGAAGTTCTTGATTCAGGACTTCGTGGAAGAGGTGGAGCAGGATTCCCTACAGGAAAGAAATGGGCACTTGCAAGACCAAATAAAGCTGATCAAAAGTATGTAGCATGTAATGCAGACGAAGGTGATCCAGGTGCATTCATGGATAGATCAATTCTTGAAGGAGATCCACACTGTATCATAGAAGCAATGGCAATTGCTGGATATTCTATAGATGCAACTAAAGGTTTCATCTATGTAAGAGCTGAGTATCCTATAGCAGTTGATAGACTTAATATTGCTATAGCACAGGCAAGAGAATATGGTCTTCTTGGCAAAAACATATTTGGTACAGGCTTTGACTTTGACATAGAACTTCGTCTTGGAGCAGGTGCATTTGTCTGCGGTGAAGAGACAGCGCTTATGGCATCAATAGAAGGAAAAAGAGGAGAGCCACATGCTCGTCCACCATTCCCAGCAGTCAAAGGACTTTTTGAAAAGCCAACAGTACTCAATAACGTTGAGACATATGCCAATATCCCTAAGATTATAATGAAGGGATCTAAATGGTTTAGATCTATGGGTACTCCTACATCACCAGGAACTAAGGTTTTCGCACTTGGCGGTAAGGTTAATAACGTAGGACTTGTTGAAGTTCCTATGGGTATCACTCTTCGCGAAATTATAGAAGATATCGGTGGTGGAATACCTGGCGGAAAGAAGTTTAAAGCAGCACAGACAGGTGGACCATCAGGTGGATGTATCTCAGCTGAAAATCTTGATGTAAAGATAGACTATGATAACCTTTTGAAGATCGGATCTATGATGGGATCAGGTGGTCTTATAGTTATGGATGAGACTGATTGTATGGTTGATATAGCAAAATTCTATATGACATTTATTGCTGAAGAATCTTGTGGTAAATGTACACCATGCCGTATCGGTACAAAGAGAATGCTTGAGACACTTGAACGTATCACAGAAGGAAAAGGTGAAGAAAAAGATCTCGTAGAGCTTGAAGAGCTTGCAGCTTATATAAAAGACAATGCACTTTGTGGACTTGGACAGACAGCTCCGAACCCAATCCTTTCTACTATGAAAAACTTCAGAAAAGAGTATGAAGAGCATATAAGAGATAAGAAGTGTATAGCTGGAGTATGTAAGAAACTTCTTCAGTACAAGATAGATCCAAATAAGTGTAAAGGATGTACACTTTGCGCAAGAAATTGTCCTGTAAATTGTATATCTGGCGCTCTTAAAGAGCCACATGTTATAGATCAAAGCAAATGTATCAAGTGCGGAACTTGCTTCACTAATTGTAAGTTTGGCGCTATAAGTAAAGGATAAGGGGGTGAAGGAGATGAAGAAAACAGTAAAGAAGTCAGTAGCTAAAAAAGAAACTGCAAAAAAGACTGCATCAAAGAAAGTAGCTACAAAGTCAAAAACTTCAAATAAACTTTTAAACATCAAGATAAATGGTGTAGATTATAAAGCTCCAGCTGGCTCAACTATCCTTGAAGCATGTCGTGTCGCAGGAATTGAGATACCTACACTTTGTTATCTAAAGGATCTAAATGAGATAGCAGCTTGCCGTGTCTGTATGGTAGAAGTTAAAAATGCAAGATCACTTGTAGCTGCTTGCGTATATCCTATAAATGAAGGTATAGAGATATTTACAAATAGTAAAAGAGTAGTAGAATCAAGAAAGAAGACTATAGAGCTTATCCTTTCTAATCATAGAATGGATTGTTTGTCATGTGTAAGATCAGGAAATTGTGAACTCCTTGCACTTGCTCGTGCCAATGGCGTAGATGATACAAAGTATCAAGGAGCAAAGACAGAGTCAAAGATTGATGATTCTTCAGCTCATCTTATAAGAGATAACTCAAAGTGTGTACTTTGCCGTAGATGTATAGCAGCATGTACAAAGTTCCAATCAGTAGGAGTTATCGGAACTAACAATCGTGGATTTAAGACTATAGTAGGCAGTCACTTTGATGTACCGCTTGGTGATACATCATGTGTACATTGTGGTCAATGTATCAATGTATGTCCTGTTGGTGCTTTATATGAAAAGACTGATGCTGATAAGATACTTGATGCAATTCGTGATCCAGAGAAATTTGTAGTAGTTCAGACTGCTCCAGCAGTTCGTGCAACTATTGCAGAGGAATTTGGCGCACCTATCGGAACTAATGGTGAAGGAAAGATGGTTGCAGCACTTCGTCGTATTGGATTTGATAAAGTATTTGATACTGACTTTGCAGCTGATCTTACCATCATGGAAGAAGGAACTGAACTTATAGAGAGAATCAAATCTAAGAAGGCAGTACTTCCTATGATTACATCATGTAGTCCAGGATGGATTAAGTTTATAGAAAACTATTATCCAGATCTTTTACCACATCTATCTACTTGTAAATCACCTCAACAGATGTTTGGTGCTACACTTAAGACATATTATGCAGAAAAAGTTGCAAAGATTGATCCAAAGAAGATAGTATCTGTATCAGTTATGCCATGTACTGCAAAGAAATTTGAGATACATAGAAATGATCAATCTGCAGCAGGAAAAGGCATACCAGATCTTGATTATACTATGACAACACGTGAGCTTGCTCGTATGATTAAGAAACTTGGTATAGATTGGAATTCACTTCCTGAAGAAGAGTTTGATAGCCCTATGGGTACAGATACAGGTGCAGCAGTAATATTTGGTACATCTGGTGGAGTTATGGAAGCAGCTCTTCGTACAGCAGCAGAGATTTTAGCTGGTAAGAAGATGAAGTCACTTGATTATAAAGAAGTTCGTGGTATGAAAGGCATAAAGGAAGCCTCATATACTGTAAAGAAAGGACTTACAGTAAAAGTTGCGGTAGCTTCTGGTACAGCCAATGCTCGTGTACTTCTTGACGCTATAAGAGAAGGAAAAGCAGACTATCACTTTATAGAGATCATGTGTTGTCCTGGTGGATGTATCAATGGTGGTGGACAACCACAAGTTTCAGGACATATAAGAAATACTATGGACTATAGAGCAAAACGTGCAGCAGTTCTTTACAACCAAGACAAGTCTATGAAGCTTCGCAAATCACATGATAATCCAGACATCAAGAAACTTTATAAAGATTACTTTGGAAAACCAGGTTCAGAGAAAGCACATCATGCATTACATACTTCATATGTGAAGAGAAACTGGACTTAGTACTAAAAAGTATTGATATAAGAGAGAGGGCGTGTCCCTCTCTTTTTTGTAAGTTTATTTAAGAAAAAGCTTATGCCATATAATGTAGTATAATAATATAGCATAAGCCAATACATTCCACATGAGTTTTTATTGCGAATCTTCTGAAATAATGCTAAAATATAGGCATATGAATTTGTTGAAATGCAAAGTGTTTTTTGCGTTGAAAAAAGAGTGGAGACTTGGGATTCTGCTTATTTTGTGTTGCAGTATTTTTAAGATTGCTTATGTAAATGAAGGCATAAGTGTAGTTTATGCAGCAAGTCCAGTGATAAGTGAGACTCCAGATATATCAATATTTGAGCAATATAAAAAGGCGATGGAGAAAAATACTTTAGCTGAGCTACCAGATAATTATATTGATTCATCTATCATAGAAGAACAATTAAAGTATGTGGATGCCATTAAAAATCTAAATCCACTTGAATTTCAGTATTATAAAAATATCTATGGAATGTTAAATAATAATCCGTATAGGGAGCCTACATTTAGTGAAGCAGATAAAAAAGCATTACTTTATTATTATAATGCTGATTTAATTCAGTCGGGCAATCTCACCAATTATCATGAAGAAAATTATATATATGCAAATGGTGAAAGCGAGAAAAACGTATATAATGGTGTGATAGGATATGCAATCAATGACTTTGATGGAGACCTGAAGCCAGAGCTTGCTATTTTTAAAATCACAACCAATGTGTTGAGTGAAAATTATCCAAAAAGTATAGTTCTTGATATAGTAAAATTAAATAATGGTGTGCCATATCTGCTTGATAAAAGAGTTCTGATGAGCGAAGATTTTGACGCAGAGACAATAGAACTCAATATAAGTATAAAAAAGTATAATGATAGATATAGAATATATCTTGAGTATTTTGAAAAAAGAGTTGCTGATTCAAGCGTTATGAATAAATTTCTCGCAATAGATGTGCATGATAGCATACATATAGTTGCAGAGGCCAATTATAATGGTGTGGAAGATGGATACTATTACTATGATGATAATTATGATTTCACCAATATAGTACTTGACGCAGGAATAGATGTGCATGACAATGTAGATATCATAAACAACTCTTTCTTAAATAATGATTCAAATGCAAAGCCAATCACTACGATGTATAGAGTCAACGAAAGCCTTCGTGATGGCTATCTTGCACGGTATGTGGAAGATTACTATGATGATTTTATAAAATATGGATTTTTGAAGATAAGGTATGGATATACCAATATCATGATGAGGTAGTTATGGAGCTTTTTGGAGTATCAAAGGAGCAGATTTATCTTTTTAACAATGGACTTGATTATGAGTCATATAATATTTTTGGTGCTCATCTTATAGACCATAATGGAAAATCTGGTGTTAGATTTCTTGTGTATGCACCAAATGCTGTAAAAGTTTTTGTAGTAGGAGAATTCAACAATTGGAAAAAAACTGAAGAATGCGAGATGAGTAAGATTGATGACACAGGATGCTTTATAGTATTTATAGAAGGTCTAAAGCAATATGATATGTATAAGTATCTTATAACGACAAAAGAGTATCGCGATATATATAAGGCTGATCCATATGCATTTCACGCTGAAGTCCGTCCTGGCACAGCATCTAAAGTCTATAATATAGAAGAAAAGTTTGATTGGACTGATGGTAAGTTTATAGAAGAGAGAAAAAAGGACGAGCATTTTAATAAGCCAAAAAATATATATGAAGTGCACTTTGGATCATTTATGCAAAGGGGTACTGACATATGGAGAGATAAACCTGATGATGTGCCAGCTGCTGATTTCTTGACTTATAGGGAACTTGCAGAGAAACTAATCCCATATGTAAAAGAGATGGGTTATACGCATATAGAGATAATGCCACTAAATGAGCACCCTTATGATGGGTCGTGGGGATATCAAGATACGGGCTACTTTGCTATCACATCAAGATATGGGATACCACATGACTTTATGTATTTTGTAAATGAGTGCCACAAGAATGGAATCTTTGTAATACTTGATTGGGTACCAGGGCATTTTTGCATGGATGAGCATGGGCTTAGATATTTTGATGGGGATCGCGTATATGATGGAAAAGAGCATAAGCATTGGGGGACGATGACATTTAACTATGGAAAGAAAGAAGTAGTGTCATTTCTTAATTCGTCACTCTTTTTCTTACTTGATAAATTTCATATAGATGGAGTCCGCTTTGATGGAGTATCAAGTATGCTTTATCTAAATTATGGTGTAGATAACCCATCAGAAAAAGTTTTCAACAAATATGGTGATGAAGGAAATCTTGAAGCAATATCATTTATACAAAATTTAAATAAACTTGTAGGCGAAAAGTATAAAGGTGTCATAACGATAGCTGAAGAGTCTACAGCTTGGCCCAATGTCACAAAGCCTGCTGATGTAGGTGGACTTGGATTTCACTACAAATGGGATATGGGCTGGATGCATGACACGCTTAATTATTTAAAATCAGATTTTCCTTATAGAGAAGGAAACCACAATATGTTTACTTTCTCTATGTCTTATGCTGAAGCTGAAAATTATGTACTCTCACTCAGCCATGATGAAGTAGTTCATGGGAAAGCATCTATTATCAACAAGATGCCAGGCAATTATGATGAAAAATTTGCACAGGTAAAAGTTTTAGCTACATATCAACTTACTCGTCCTGGTGCAAAACTTAATTTCATGGGCAATGAAATTCCTGAATTTATAGAGTGGAGATATTATGAGAGCTTGGAGTGGTTTTTACTTGATAATGAAAAACATAAAAAACACCACGACTTTGTGAAAACTATCAACAATTTGTATCTAAAAGAAAAAGCATTTTATGAGAAAGATATGAAGGTCTGGGAAGGATTTGATTTTATTGATGCAAATAATAGCAAGCAACACATATTTATATATGAAAGAATTGCTCTTGATCCAAGTGATAGATGTATAGTGATACTTAATTTTGGAAAAGATGAGATAGAAAGTTTTAAGCTTGGGGTCAATGTGCCAGGCGAATATGAAGAGATTATCAACTCAAATGATAAAAAATGGGGCGGCACAGGAACTTGTATTAATGATAGTATAATTAAAAGTAAAAATATTAATGATGATATAAAAGAGCTTGAAAAGAATATTTGTGATGTAGAAGAGAATATAGACAATGTAAGTGCGAGTACGGATAGTTTAAAGGCGAATGCAGATGATGTAGAAGCGAGTGCAGATAGTATAGAAGTGAGCGTAGATAGTGTAGGGGCGAGCTTTGCGAGCCCGCAAAAAGAAGCAAAACTTAAAAAGATTGCACCTAAAGTTCACGGGAAAGACAACTATATAGAAGTAAAAGTCCCACGACTTTCAGCACTTATATTTAAATTAAAAGCAACAAATAAAAATTAAATTATATAAGAGGTAGTACCAATGGATTTTAGTAAGAAAAACTTTGTAGAAGATTTTAAGAATTATGCAAAAATAGTTCACGGAAAAGAAGCAGAGACTTTATCTGTAAGAGAAGCATATGAGACTTTATGCCATATGCTTATATCAGTAGCAAAGCAAAAAAGATCTGAAAATGTAAAGAAAACTTTTGAGAATCATGAAAAAGAGATATATTACTTTTCTATGGAGTTTTTAATAGGCAGACTCCTTAAAGATTATCTGGTAAATTTTGGATTACTTGATAAAGTAAGATCTGGCATGAAAGAGCTGGGCTTTGACCTTGAAGAGATTTTCAATGAAGAGGCAGATCCAGGACTTGGCAATGGTGGACTTGGAAGACTTGCAGCATGCTTTATGGATTCACTTGCATCACTTGGCATCAATGCTATGGGCATGGGGCTTAGATATAGATTTGGACTTTTTAAGCAAAAGATTGTAGATGGAGAACAAATTGAGCTTCCTGATAATTGGCTTTTGAATGCGTATCCTTTTGAAGATAGAAGAAATGATAGAGTTCAGATGGTTAAGCTTGGTGGTGTAGTAGATAGAGAGTGGGTTGATGGAAATTTTAAGTTCCACTATAGAAATTACAGAGAAGTGAGAGCTGTACCATATGATATACCAATCGTTGGTTATGGTGTAGAACATGTCAATACTTTAAGGCTATGGTATGCGACGCCAAAAGATGAAAAATTTGATCTTGATGCTTTCAATAATGGTGATTACTCTACTGCAGTGAAGCATAGAAATGAGATAGAAGCTATAACTACCATACTTTATCCTGATGATAGAAATGCTGTAGGAAAAAGACTTCGTCTTGAACAAGAATATGTACTTGTATCAGCAGGAGTTCAAGACATAGTGAGACGTTTTGTGAAAGGATATGGTACAGATAGTTGGGATTTATTCCCTGAGAAAGTAGCAATACATATCAATGACACTCATCCTACTATGTGTATACCAGAACTTATGAGAGTGCTCCTTGATGAACATGATGTGCCATGGGATAAAGCATATGATATCATGACGAGAACAATAGCTTATACCAATCATACTGTCATGCCAGAGGCACTTGAAAAGTGGCCAATAGAACTTATGCAAAAAGTAGTGCCAAGAATCTATATGATAATTGATGAGATCAATAGAAGATTTTTTGAAAAGCTTGACAGAGAAGCAGGGCATACAGTACCAAGGACTGTAGGAAACTCTATATTATATGATGGTATGGTCAATATGCCAGTTTTATCTGTCATCTGTAGCCATCATGTCAATGGTGTGGCAGGGATACACTCTGAGATTATAAAGAAAGAGACGCTCAAAGAATTGTCAAGCATCATGCCAGAAAAGTTTTGCAACAAAACCAATGGTGTAAGTTTTAGAAGATTTTTGTTATCGGCCAATGAAGAACTTACGAATCTTATTGAGAAAACTATAGGATCAGATTTCAAAAGAGATGCAGCAAAACTTGAAAAACTACTTGACCATAAAGAAGATAATCATTTACTTGATGAATTGTCGAGAGTTAAATATCAAAATAAAATAAATCTTGCAAAATATATAAAAGAACATAATGGCATAGAAGTAGATCCTAATTCAATTTTTGATATACAGGTAAAAAGAATTCACGCCTACAAGAGACAGCTTCTCTTTATGCTTAAAATATTGAATACATACAATGGCATAAAGAATGGAAACATAGTAAATCCATATCCAGAGACTTTTGTGATGGCAGGAAAAGCTGCTGGAAGTTATGCATTTGCAAAGAAGACTATAAAACTTTATAACACTATAGCTGACCTTGTAAATGGTGATCCTGATGTAAGTAAATTTATCAAAGTTGTATTTATAGAAAATTTCTGTGTGACAAATGGTGAGATAATCTATCCAGCTGCAGACATAAGTGAGCAGATATCACTTGCAGGAAAAGAAGCATCTGGCACTGGCAATATGAAGTTTATGTTCAATGGTGCCATAACACTTGGCACTATGGATGGCGCAAATGTAGAGATACATAGTCTTGTAGGGGATGACAATATCAAGATTTTTGGACTTCGTGAAAACGAAGTTCCGATAGTCAAAAAAGCAGGATATTTCCCTGATAAGATAGCAGATAGCGATAAAAGACTTTTTGAGATAAGAAATGAGCTTCTTTCTGGCATCAGCAAAAATAATAAGGTAGATTTTTTTGATATATATGACGAGTTATTTAAATATGGTGATACATATATGGTTATAGAAGACTTTGATGACTATATAAAGAAATCTAATGAGCTTATTGATATCTATGTAAATGACAGAAGAAGATGGAACCAGATGTCACTTGTCAATATTGCTAAAGCTGGATTCTTTTCATCAGATAGGACGATAAGAGAGTATTACGAAGAGATTTGGAAATAAGTGAACTTCATTTCTGTAATAAAAAATTAAGTAGTTACGAGAGGAGGAGATAGTATATGCAACAAAAAGAATGTATAGCAATGCTACTTGCAGGCGGACAAGGAAGTCGACTTAAAGCACTTACAAAAAGAATAGCAAAACCGGCAGTTTCTTTTGGAGGTAAGTACAGGATTATTGATTTCGCTCTATCTAATTGTATCAATAGCGACATCAATACAGTGGGAATCTTGACTCAGTATAAACCTTATCTACTTAATTCGTATATTGGTAATGGAGAAGGTTGGGATCTTGATGGATTAAATGGTCAAGTGAGTCTTTTGCCTCCATACTTTACTGAAGAAGGTGGATCTTGGTATGATGGTACAGCTGATGCTATATTTAAGAATATTGATTTTATAGATAGCATAAATCCAAAGTATGTGCTTATATTATCAGGTGATCATCTTTATAAGATGGATTACAATGAGATGCTTAAGTATCATAAAAAAGTTGGAGCAGATCTTACTGTATCTGTTATCAATGTAAGCATTGAAGAAGCAAGTCGTTTTGGAATCATGTCTGTAGATGAAGAGCTTCATATAACTAAGTTTACAGAGAAACCAAAGAAGCCTGAAAGTACTCTTGCATCCATGGGCATATATATATTTACTTGGAGCGTGCTTAGAAAAGCACTTATAGAAGATAGCACTGACAAAAAAAGTGAACATGATTTTGGTAAAAACATAATCCCTAATCTTTTAAAAGAAGAAAAAAGACTTTATGCTTATGAGTTCAAAGGCTACTGGAAAGATATAGGAACTATAGATAGCTACTATGAAGCCAATATGGATTTATTAAAAGATGATCCACATATTGATATATTTGATAGAGACATGAGAATATATTCTAATTCCAATATATCACCACCACACTTTGTAGGAAGTACAGGTAAAGTCGAGAAGAGCCTTCTCTGCAATGGCTGTGTGATAGATGGAAAAGTTACAAATTCGATATTGTCAACCAATGTAGTAGTAGAGAAAGGTGCAGAAGTTACAAACTCAATACTTTTGCCAAATGTGCATGTAAAAGCAGGAGCAAAGGTAACCCGAGCTATAGTGGGCGAAGGTAGTGTGATAAACAGTAAAGCGAAACTTGGCTCAAGTGCAAAGAACGCCGAGATAGCACTAATTGGCGACAATGAAGTGTATAAATAGGGGGCACATATGGAAAAATTAGCAGGATTAATATCAGCAAATTACAATGATGCACGATTTGGAAAGCTTACAGCACATCGTCCTATAGCGGCTGTCCCTTTTGGAAGCAGATATAGGCTTATAGATTTTCCACTTTCCAATATGGTCAATAGTGGTATGACATCAGTAGGGCTCATTACACCGCATCTATATAGAAGTCTTATGGATCATCTTGGATCAGGAAAAGAATTTGGTTTGTCAAGAAAGTCAGGTGGACTATATATACTTCCAGGTTCAACATATGGATTTGATCTTGGCAAAGGAAAGTTTTCTATCAGAGATTGTAAAGGCAATATGCAGTTCTTTGAGCGGACAAGATTTGATAGACTTGTCATGTCAACTTGTAGCAAGATTTATAATATAGACTATCGTGATGTAGAAAAGTATCATCTTGATAAAGATGTCAATGTAACATTTGTCTATAAGAAAAATATGGATGGAGATGTAGGGGATATTGTTATAGATTTTGATGATCGTGGACGAGTAAAATCTATAAGAAGATTAAAGAAAAAAGAGAAAAAAGTTAATCTCTATCTTGATAGCACTCTCATAGATAAAAATGTCATAATTAGGATCATAGACTGGTATAAAGATAATAGCTATATGGACGTTATAGAAGCCATAGCAGAAAATCTTGGGAGACTTTCTGTGGCTGCATATGAATTTACAGGTTATGCAAGGTCTATAAACTCTGTAAAAGATTATATGGATGTATCAAGGGAACTTCTTGATAGCAAAGTTATGAAAGAACTCTTTATGGGTGATAGACTTATACATACAAAGATCCATGATGCACCACCAGTAAAATATTTTGAATCAGCAAAAGTTAAAAATGCACTTGTAGGTACGGGCTCAATTATAAAAGGAACTATAGAAAACTCAGTTATATTTAGAAATACATGCATTGAAGAAGGAGCAAAGATTAAAAATTCTATCATAATGCAAAAATGTTTTATAGGGGCAAAAGCAATACTTGAAAATGTTATCTGCGAAAAAGGAGTAGTGATTGAGGATGGAGAAGTACATAAAGGAACAAGTGCAAAACCAATCATCATATCAAGAGATTAAGAAAGATGGTCTACTTGAAGAAGAGCAAGTAATTAGAGAGATACCGCCTGATGTAAATGTCCTTTTTGCTGCATTTGAGGCAAGTCCTTTTATGAAGACTGGAGGACTTGGAGATGTAGCAGGAGCTCTTCCAAGATATCTCTGTGACATAGGCGTAGATGCAAGACTTATTATGCCACTTTTCTCTTCTATAAAAGAAGAGTATAGAAAAGACATGGTGAAAATTGCAGAGTTCTATGTGCCATTTAGCTGGAGAAATCAATACCTTGGACTCTATAGATATAAGTATAAAGGAGTCATCATATATTTTCTTGATAACGAATACTATTTTAAGAGAGATAAAGCATATGGTTACTTTGATGATGGCGAGAGGATAGCATTTTTTTCGAAAGCTCTACTTGAATCAATAGAGTATATGGATTTTGATCCTGACATACTTCACTTAAATGATTGGCATACAGCACTTTCTGCAGTATACCTTAGGGAGATGTATCAGGGACTTGAGAAATTTAGAAAGATAAAAACAATCTTTACTATACATAATCTTAAGTTTCAAGGAAAGTTTGATCCAAAAATGCTTGCAGATCCACTTGACCTGGAGAGATATCCAAATGCAAAAAGGCAACTTTTAGAACCTAATGCAGTTAACTTTATGCTTGGGGCTCTCAATTATACTGACTATATCACAACTGTAAGTCCAACTTATGCAGAAGAAGTAAAAGACGTTTTTTATGGTGAAGGTTTACAAGAAGTATTTAGCAGAAGAGCAAGTATCTTTAGAGGGATAATCAACGGCATAGATTATGATGTGTATAATCCAAAGACCGATAAAAATCTTTTTGTAAACTATGACATAGATAGTTTTGAAGATAAGGCAAAAAATAAGATAGGATTACAGAGAGAACTTGGACTTGAAGAAAACGAAAATAAATGTGTGATAGGGCTTATAAGTAGACTCACTGATCAAAAGGGACTAGACCTTCTTACAACTATTTTTGAAGAGATGATCAATTCACTTGATGTGCAGTTTATACTTCTTGGTCAAGGCGATAAAAAGTACGAAGATGCATTTAGATATTATGAAAATAAATATAAAGGAAAAGTATCATCAAGCATCTGTTTCTCAGAAGGAAGATCAAGAAGAATATATGCAGCATCAGATCTAATACTTGTACCAAGTATTTTTGAGCCGTGTGGTCTAAGTCAACTTATAGCGATGAGATATCTTACTCTTCCTATAGTGAGAAAGACAGGGGGCTTAAAAGATACAGTAGAACCATACAACAAATATACAAAAGAAGGTACAGGATTTTCTTTCCAAAATATCAATGCTCATGAGCTGCTTTTTACTATAAAGGAAGCTGTAAGTCTATACTATGATGATAAAGAGACATTTAAAGAACTTGTTAAAAATACAACTAAAAAAGATTATTCTTGGAAGACATCAGCAAGAGAGTATAAAAAGCTTTATAAAGAATTATTAGGAAGGTAGGAGAGTAAGCTTTACATAAGGGCGAGAGTTATATGCCAAGGAGGAGTAGACATGAAAGTATATTATAATTCAAGAGATGAGTATTATAAGAAACCGTTTGGAGCAGTGGAAGTGGGGACCACTGTGACATTTAAGATACGCGTAAGTGATCATATAAAAGCATTAAAATGTTACATAGCTATGTGGAGACAAGATGAAAGGCTTCCAGATCTTGAGATGGAAAGAGATGAAGAACTTCCAAATGGTGATGTTATCTATAAGGCAATCTTTAAGACACCAAAAGATCCTGCTGTCATATGGTATCATTTTGTGCTTGAAAGTTTTGATGAAAAATACTTTTATTCTATAAGTGACAATAGATCAGGTGGTGAAGGAGTTCTTGTGGACAATAGTCCAAGGAGCTATCAACTTACAGTATATGAGAAAGATTCTACACCAGCTTGGTTTAAAGAAGGTATAGCATATCAGATATTCCCTGATAGATTTAATCGTGGAAGCGATTATGAAGAGCGTAAAAATAGTGTGATAGCGAAGAGCGAAGGAAAAGATTCAGGGAAAGTATTTGTAGATGATTGGAATAAAACTCCAAGATATGATAGGACAGGAAGTGGAGAAGTAAATAATTATGATTTCTTTGGTGGCACACTTAAAGGGATAGAAGAGAAACTCGAGTATCTTAAGTCTCTCAACGTTACACTTATATATTTAAATCCTATTTTTGAAGCGAGAAGCAATCATAGATATGATACTGGAGACTATAAAAAGATAGATACATTACTTGGTGATGAAAAAAGTTTTGAATCACTGATAAAGAGTGCGAAAAAGCTTGGTATAGGCATTGTCCTTGATGGAGTTTTTAGTCATCAGGGAGCTGATTCTATATATTTCAATAAGTATAATAATTATGATTCAGTAGGTGCATATAATAGTAAGGAATCAAAGTACTATGATTGGTATAGTTTTGAAAAGTGGCCTGATAAGTATGAATGCTGGTGGGGAGTTACTGATCTTCCAAATGTAAAAGAGATGAATAAAACTTATCTTGATTATATCTGCAAAAGTCATGACTCTGTAATAAAACACTGGATGAAAAAAGGTATAGCTGGTTTTAGACTTGATGTTGCAGATGAACTTCCAGATGAGTTTATAGTAGAGATAAGACATGCGATGGATAATGTAGATAGAGATAATATACTTATAGGAGAAGTGTGGGAGGATGCGACAACAAAAGTATCTTATGATAAAAATAGAAAATACTTTATCAATTCATCACTTAAATCAGTTATGAATTATCCATTTCTTGAGACTTCTGTATCTTTTATGAAAGGATTCATATCGTCTTGTGAGCTTGAAGAGTTTTTCTATAAGCAGATGGAAAACTATCCAAAAGAGTATTATTATAGCAATTTAAATCTTCTTGATAGTCATGATAGAGTAAGGATTTTAACACTTCTTGCAGATTCTCGTGATGTATCAGAAATTGATGATGATGCAAAATATAACCATGGCATAGATAGAGATAAGTATCTACTTGCAGTAAGTAGATTAAAAGCTCTTACTGTACTTCAGTATACTGTGCCAGGCATCCCGATGATATATTATGGAGATGAGGTTGGTGTGTATGGCTATAATGATCCATACAATAGAAAAACTTATCCATGGGGGATGGAAGATAAGGGACTTTATGCACACTATGAAGTACTTGGTAAGATGAGAGCTAAATCAGAAATTTTGAGAAAGGGCGATTTTAAACCACTCTATGCAGGAACACATACATTCGTATTTGAAAGAAGTTATAAAGGAAAGAAAGTAATAATTGCGGTAAATCGTGGAATATTCTATAATGAGGGCGAACATATTGAGATAGAAGTGAAAGGCGATAAGGCAGTAAGTTTAATTGGCGATGAGACAATTGACATAAAAGATGGAAGACTTATCATAGATATGTTGCCACTTGGATATAAAGTATTGGAGATAAAGTGATGAAGAATTATAAAAAATACTATATAGGTGTAGATGTAGGTGGGACAACTATTAAGTATGGACTTTTTGAGAAAGGAAAGAAAGATGAAAAAAAGCTTTTGGCAAAGTTTTATGTTGACACAGTAGTTAGTAGGACTAACCCTGAAAAAGCAATAATAAAAGGAATTATAAGCGACATTGAAAAATTTTGCGAAAGCAATGAATATGGTGTAAGTAAAAGTAATCTCGCAGGCATTGGTCTTGCTATCCCAGGACCAGTAGTTGATAACAATATTTTAAGAGCTGTAAATATTAACTGGAAGAAACACTATGATGCATATAGTGCTATTAAAAAAGAATTTGGAAATAAAGTAAAGGTAACAATACTGAATGATGGCAATGCTGCAGCACTTGGTGAATATTATTATAGTTTAAAAGGAAAGTATGACTCTATATGTCTTATGACTCTTGGGACAGCGATTGGCATAGGAATCATAATTGACAATAAGCTTATAGAAGGAAAAACAGGTATAGCTGGGGAACTTTCGCATATGAAAGTTGATTTTTCAAAAAAAGCTCTTAAGTGCAATTGTGGTAATACAGGCTGCCTTGAGACTGTCACTGGTGGAAGGGGCATAGCAAATGTCTACAATAGTCTTTACCATACAAATGTGATGAAGGGTGCAAAAGATGTCATAAGTAGGGCAAAAGTTGGTGACAAGAAAGCACTTGCTGCACTTGAGAAATCACTTGACTATCTAAGTATGGCTATATCAATAATTATGCTTGTATATGAGCCAGAAGTAATACTTATAGGTGGTGGAGTATCAAATGAAGGTACATTTGTAACCAATATTATAAAGGAACACTTGAAAGGTAAAGTGTATATGACAAAAAAGCTTCCAAAGATTTTACTTGCAAAACTTAAAAATGATGCAGGAATATATGGAGCGGTATCAAAATTATAAAAGGCTAAGAAAAGAGTATGAAGGCAGATAATGAAAAAAAATTGATTTATGTATGTGATGATGACAAGAATATATCAGAGCTTATCAAGATGTATCTTGAAAATGATGGATTTGATGTGAAGACTTTTGATACAGCAGAGAAACTTCTGAGTGGCATGAGAACTAAACTACCAAGCCTAATAACTCTTGATATCATGCTTCCTGGAATTAGTGGTTTTGATGCACTTGAGAAGATAAGAGATAAAAATGATGTGCCAGTAATCTTGGTTTCAGCAAAAGACAATGAAGTCGATAAGGTTAGAGGCTTCAATGAGGGAAGTGACGACTATATAGTAAAGCCATTTATGCCGCTTGAACTTGTGGCGAGAGTGAAAAATGTCCTTAGAAGATTTGAAAAATCAGGGGTCAAAGTGGAAAAAAGCGTTCCGGAAGTTTTGGAGTTTTCAAATGTCCGTATAGAAACTGGACCTATGCAAGTGTACATCAATAAGAAACCAGTGTCATTTACCAATATAGAGTATAAATTTCTTGTATATATGCTTGAAAGACAAAAAGAAGCGGTTACTAAAAAAGAAATACTTGCTGATGTCTGGGGATATGAAGAAGATGACAATAGAGTTATAGATGATTTATTGAAAAGATTAAGAAAAAAGCTTGATTTAAGTAAAGCAAAGCTTAGTATAGAAACTATCTGGGGTGTAGGTTATAGACTTTCAGATGGGAAATAAAAAAACAAAAAAAATTTTTTATAAAATATTTGTACCAGTCGCTTTTATATTTATAGTATTTGCTATCATCTCTTATGTGACAAATTATATTTCTATAGATAGATTTGTAAAAAATGATGCACGAGATGATATAGTAGAAGCGTTTGATGATATACGGTCACAACTTGATGCTTTTAGAGATACAGGTGAAACTGATTTTAGTTTAGAAGTGTCAGGCAACCTTATAGATCGTGGCAATGACACCAAGGTATATGTATATAATGATAATTTTGAAGAAGTAGCTATATTTGATAATTCGGTATACATCAATAGTGGTATGACAGCTTTTTTATCTACGCTTCTCATGAACTACGAACTTGAAGAAGATGTCTTAACTACGATAAGTTTTGATGATAGAGAGTACCTTGCTGACACATATGTAGCAAGTAGCACACTTGGTATAGAAGAAAAATATTTTGTAGTTATACAAGATCTTACAGAAAAGAAAGCTTTTATGGAAGAAGGGCTTAGGAGTCTTATACTTATACAAGTAGCCTTACTTCTTATAGCGGTTATAATAGTGTCGAAGATTGCATTTGATTTATCAAAGCCTATCACAAATCTTGCCAAAGATTCCAATGACTATGTCGTAGGTAAGGGCGTAACTATAAGTGATAAAAGTCTTGATATAGAAGAAGTGGAAGACTTAAGAGTTGCACTTTATGAGACACAGCAAAATATAGATAAAGAGTATAATAGAAAGAATACTATATATGAAAATGTCGCACATGACTTAAGGACTCCACTTGTGTCAATTCTTGGATATGCAGATGGACTTAAATCTGGGATCATAAAGGATACAAAAAAAGCCTGTGATGTAATTATAAAGACTGGAAATCAATTGAAAGAAATGATAGAGAATATCTTGATGCTTAGTCGTTTTGACAATGATACTTACAAAGTATCTTATGCTGATATAGATATAGATGAATTGATGCATGAAGAATGTGACATGATTAAGATGATTGATAGTGACAAGACAGTTGAATATGTATCTCATATAGAAGAAAATAGCACATTTTATACAGATAGAAAACTTTTTGTAAGATTAATACAAAATTTATTAAGCAATGCGGTAAAATATGCAAAAAGTAAGGTGGTTGTTACTATAACCATCAAAAGTAATGATAAAGAAAGAGAAGAGCAGACAATAAGTCATCATGGGCAAAATTTGATAATTAATGTCTTTGATGATGGGGATGGCATAGAAGTAGAAGATTTAGATAATATCTTTAATCGATACTATAAAGGCGAAGATGGACACTTTGGTATAGGTCTTGCGGTAGTGAAAAATGCTGTAAATATGCTTGGTGGCAGTATAAAAGTAGAAAGTACAAAAGGCATAGGAACCACATTCTTTGTAAACCTTTAATTTATCGGGTTTTTAAGCTTATCTTAATAAATCTTTAATTCTTATACCACTAATCTGCCACATACGTACCATTTTTTAAGACTATTTATAAATACTTATTTAGTGTATGATGAGGGTGTTCACATAAAGGTTAGTTAAATCTTATATGACTAATCAGTAGTGAACGCATATAGCCCTCCTTTAATTATATTAAGAAACCATAACCCCCTTGTGGTTTCGAAAAAACACTAGCTCCGGCTAGTGTTTTTTGTTGTAGGAAAGGACCTTACTTGACAATGAAAAAGTTTTGTACTATAAATGAAGTGAATGATTGATATGCATATAGCAAAACTTATGATGCATAGGTGGGAAGAAGAGCCTATATCAGGGATTGAAAGAGGGTATAAGGGTACTTTTGCGATATTTTTTTATGGATGCAACATGAGATGTGTGTATTGTCAAAATTACAAAATCTCAAGAGTCCGAATTCATCAAGATAAACATAGTGGCATTTGTGAAGAAGAGAGTGCAGATTACATAGGGGTGAGCAATGAGAGCTCGTTTAGTGATAGCTCGACAAAAATAGTTTACTCACCTGCAGAACTTTGTGAAGAGATGCTCTATGCAGAAAAGAACGGCGCAGCAAGTATAAGTTTTATAACAGGCGTGCTTTATGTAGATAAGATCCGTGAGACAATCATTATCGCAAAAGAAAAGGGATTAAAAATTCCAATCGTATATAATACAAGTTCATATGAACTCGTATCGCAAATTAAAAAGCTTGAAGGACTCATAGATATATATCTTCCTGATTTTAAATATATGGATGATGAGCTGTCAAAAAAATATAGTGGTGTTGGAAACTATGAAAGCATCGCAAAAAAATCTATAAGTGAAATGTATAGACAGGTTGGAAAAGAAAATGTGATTGTGAGACATTTGGTACTACCTGGTCATACAGAAGATTCAAAAAAAGTCATCAGATATCTTTATGATACATATGGAAAAGATACGATTTTGAGTATCATGAGTCAATATACACCAGTTTTAGAGAATAAGAGTTTAAAAAACTTTACCGAACTTCAAAGAAGAATCACCAAAAGAGAATATGATAAAGTTGTTGACTATGCACTTGGTCTTGGCATGGAAAATGCCTATATACAAGACATGGATTCAGCAAAGGAAATATATATTCCGGATTTTATATGAGTAGAATAAGACTCGACAATTTAGAAATTAATGGGCTTCACCTTTATCAAAGTGAAGACAACTTTAACTTTGGAATAGATGCGGTGCTTCTTGCTAATTTTGCTATCAGAGAACTAAAGGCGGGGGCTCACGTAGCTCGCCCATACGAAGCGGAAGCTCATGTAGCTCGCCCATACGAAGCGGGGGCTCATTTAGCTCGCCCATGTGAGACAGGTGTAGGCCTTAAAATATGTGATTTTTGCACGGGCACGCTCCCAATTCCTCTTATAATGTATGGAAAAATCAATGCTACTGTGGCTAATGACACCGTAGGGGTAAGCTGTGTGAGCCCGAAGATACATATTGATGCTTTTGAGATAGACGAAGAGCAAGTGGCACTTTGTAATCAATCTATATCGTGGAATAAAGAAAATGTGCCTTTTGCTTTCAGTATTGATAGTGACATAAAAGTTCACTGTGATGACATTAAGAATATATTTTTAGACAGAGAAAAATATAAAAAGATGTATGAGTCTTATGACGTTGTGACTGTAAATCCACCATATAATAAAAAGGGTTCAGGAATTATCAATTTAAATGATAAAATTATAAAAGCACGACATGAAGTGTCAATTACTTTTGATGATATATGTAAAGCGGCAAGTCTTATACTTAAATCCAATAAGAGATTTTATTTTATAAATCAGACAAGTAGATTTACAGAGCTTACCGAGACTCTTAGAAAATATTCTCTTGAGATGAAAAAAGCATCATTTGTACATCCATATGTAGATAAAGAGTCTAATCTTTTTCTTGCTGAAGCAGTGAAAAATGGAAGACCTGGACTTAAAATATTGCCACCGATTATAGTATATGAAAAGCCAGGCGTGTATACAAAGGATGTACTTAGGATTTATGGCAAGTAGTTCGGATGCACAGCTCGCCCCTACAATTGTAAATGTAAGAGAAGACTTTTATATATGTAGGGGCGAGCATTGCGCCCGAGCGCTTACGAAGCGAGCTCGTCGAGCGGAGTGCGACAAAGTGCCCTTGGGGTGCGAGCCCGCTATCTAAGTGATACCATTTTTCCTTCTTTCATACGGGTTTTATAATCTGGAAGATATCTATATATAAGATTGTAAAAAGATTTGCTATGATTATGGACATGCATATGTGCGACTTCGTGGACGACTATAGTTTCTATAAAACTCTCACTCATATAATATAGATAGCTATTGAAAGTTAAAATCCTTTTTATATAATTACAATTTCCCCATTCTGTCTTCATCTTGCGGATTTTCACATCGAAAATTTCTGTCTCCATAAGATTCATATACTTATATACATAAAAATCTATAAGGCTTTTTAGAGAGTCAAGCTCTTTCTTTTTAAGTTTTGGTTTTGAAGAAAGTTTTTCTTTTACATTGATTTTTCCTATAGATTTTTTTATCCAAGATATTTTAGTCTCGACAAATTTTATCATTTCGCAATCTTGGACACCATAAGGATAGGTGACTTTCACGATACCATTTTCTGCGATAGTAATCCTTATACTTCTATTTTTTCTAAACTTTGCATACTGAATACTTATGCCATCTATAGTTATATTTTTATATTTTGGTCTTATCATGATAAAGGTATTATGCAACAATCAAAAATTTAAGTCAAACAAGCTTTAAGACTAAAAAAAAGTATTAAGATTTTGAAAAAGTTGTGTCTAAAAAAGCTTTATTTAATAAGGCGGGCTTATATATTCAACATTTCGAAACCACTATATATAGTAGTTCATTTTTTGTTAATAACTATATATTGACAAAAGCCATTTTTATGTTATAATCGTTTAGATAAAGGGCATGAAAATATAATAAAGGGGTGTAATATGTTTGTAGTATCAAAGAGAAATGGCGAGATTGTGGATTTTAATATCCAGAAGATTAAAGATGCGATTGATAAGGCATTTACAGCTTGTAAGAGAGAAACTCATCCAAGCATCATAGATGACCTTGCACAAAGAGTTGCAGCAGCATTTGGATCAAAAATTAAAAATGGCGTCATAACAGTCGAAGAGATTCAAGATGCAGTGGAAGAAGTTCTCATCAAATATGATTATGGTGATGTAGCAAAAGCTTATATCATATATAGAAAGAAACATGACGACATAAGAAAGACAAAAGAAACTTTACTCAACTATAAGTCAGTAGTTGATAATTATCTTAATGTCAATGACTGGAGAGTTAAAGAAAATTCAACTGTTACTTATTCAGTTGGAGGACTTATACTTTCTAACTCAGGAGCAATATCAGCAAATTATTGGTTGTCAGAAGTTTATGATGAAGACATAGCCAATGCTCATAGAAATGCAGAAATCCATATTCACGATCTCTCTATGCTTACAGGATATTGTGCTGGTTGGTCACTAAAGCAACTTATCAAAGAGGGACTTGGTGGCATACCAGGTAAAATCACAAGTAGCCCTGCAAAGCATCTATCAACTCTTTGTAATCAGATGGTCAACTTCCTTGGCATCATGCAAAATGAATGGGCTGGTGCTCAAGCATTTTCTTCTTTTGATACATATCTTGCACCTTTTGTAAAAATAGATAACCTTTCATATGATGAAGTAAAGCAATGCATCCAAAGCTTCATCTATGGTGTCAATACTCCATCACGTTGGGGAACACAAAGTCCATTTACCAATATTACTCTTGATTGGACTATACCTGATGACCTTGCAGAGCTTCCTGCAATAGTTGGTGGCAAAGAGCAAAACTTTAAATACAAAGATTGCAAAAAAGAAATGGATATGGTAAATAAAGCTTTCATTGAAGTTATGATTGAAGGTGATGCCAATGGCAGAGGTTTCCAATATCCAATTCCTACATATAGCATAACTAAAAACTTTGATTGGTCAGAGACAGAAAATAATAAATTGCTTTTTGAGATGGCATCAAAGTATGGCACACCATATTTTTCAAACTATGTGAATTCTGATATGGAGCCATCAGATGTCCGTTCTATGTGTTGTCGTCTTCGTCTTGATCTTAGAGAACTCAGAAAGAAATCAGGTGGATTCTTTGGATCAGGAGAGTCTACTGGATCAGTTGGTGTAGTTACTATCAATATGCCAAGACTTGCTTACCTTGCAAATACTGAAGAAGAGTTCTATCAGAGACTTGACAGACTTATGGATATAGCAGCAAGATCTCTTAAAATAAAGAGAAATACTATAGAGAGATTCATGGAAAATGGTCTCTATCCTTATACAAAGAGATATCTTGGCACATTCAATAACCATTTCTCAACTATAGGTCTTGTAGGTATGAACGAGGCATGCTTAAATGCAAAATGGCTTAAGAAAGATCTTCGTGATGATGAAGCTGTAAAATTTAGCATAGCAGTTCTTAACCATATGAGAGAAAAATTAAAAGATTATCAAGAAAAGTATGGAGACCTTTATAACCTTGAAGCAACTCCAGCTGAATCTACAGCATATAGATTTGCAAAACATGACAAAGAGAAATTTCCAAATATAATTACAGCCAATATGGAAGGCACTCCTTACTACACTAATTCATCACACCTTCCAGTAGGAACTACAGATGATATCTTCAATGCTCTTGATGTACAAGATGAGCTTCAGACACTTTATACATCAGGAACAGTATTCCATACATTCCTTGGAGAGAAACTTCCTGACTGGAGGGCAGCAGCTAATCTTGTAAGGACTATAGCCAATAACTACAAGCTTCCTTACTATACTTTATCACCTACATATTCAGTATGTAAAAATCATGGATATATACCGGGTGAAGTATATACTTGCCCACATTGTGGAGAACCAACAGAAGTAAATAGTCGTATCACAGGATATTATAGACCAGTTCAAAACTGGAATGATGGTAAAGCTCAAGAATTTAAAGATAGAAAAGAATATTCTGCAAAACTTGCAGCAACTCGTATAGAGCAGATGGGAGAGAATCTTTTTAAAGCAGAAACTCCTGATACAGTAGCAGAAAAGATGAATTTTGAAAAAGAGCATGCAGCAGAAAATATTGCACCAGCAGCACCAGTTGCAGAGACACCTGTAGCACCAGCTGCACCAGCTGTACCAGTTGCAGAGACACCTGCAGCACCAACTGCACCAATTGTACCAGTAGCAGAAGCACCAAAGGCAGAAGAGCCAGTTATACCTATAGCGCCAGCTATACCTACTGCGCCAGCTAATGAAGCACCAGTACTTGAAGCTAAAATAGTAGAAGCTGGGACACCTATAGCAGCAGTACCAATTGTGCCAGTGCAAGATGACTTTAATGATGCATTTAAGACAAGTGCAAAAACTCTCGATAATCTCAATATGGACAATTTCTATAAAGAGGAAGTTAAAGCACCTGTGATAGAGACACAAGAGTTGGCAGAGCCTGAAAAAGAGATAGTGGCTACAGATTTTGGTAGCGACAATCATAAAAAGAAAACTATAGATTCTGTGAAACTTTTTGTCACAAAGACTTGCCCAAATTGTAAAAAAGCAGAAGAGCTTCTTGACATGGCAGGGATCCAGTATAATGTGATAGATGCCAATGAAAACCCAGATGAGTGTGAGAAGTTTCAGGTTATGCAAGCTCCAACCCTTATAGTCAATGACTCTGTAAAGTATGTCAACCTTTCAAATGTCATAAGGTTTGTTGAAGAAACCACAATAAGCGTATAATAAAGTCGTATAGATAGAGTTGCCCTAACACCCGAATGCAGGCCTTGAGCCTGCATTTTTTGTGTAAAAATAAGTAAGAAAATAAACCCCTACTTATTTATTAAGATTTACTGAAAGTAATTAAAAATCTTGATAAATACGCGAATTGTGTATATAATTTAATATATAAGTATTTCATGGGAAAGCCATGAGATAATTTTTTCGTATATCAAAATTTGGTGATATATTCTTTTTTGTGTAGGAGAAAAATATGAAGAACTTCAAAAGATTAATCTCAACTATCTTAATCGTAAGTATGATTATGGGATCAACCATGACATCATTTGCGGCAAGTGACTTGACGAAAAGAAAAGTATCTACATCCGTAGAAGCAACATCTTTGTATGCAGAAGATGCTGTGAATGATGAAAACAAAATAACTGATGAAAATGTGGAAGGTGATGCACGGCTTCATGATGTTGTAGTTAAAAAATCTGCAAGCTCATCTGATATAGAAACTGAAGATGGTGAATCTGTGAGTGATGCCGTAGAGGTGAGCGATGCGAGCCCTGATACTGAAGAACCAGAAGAAGATAATAAAAAACCGACTTCAACCAGCGCTGACCATGTTCAAGAAAAAGAGATAAGCGAAAAGGCAGCCACAGAGTCAGATGTTGAGAGTGATTCTGAAAATAAAAATGAAGAAGATAGTATTGTAGAAAAGCCTGCAAGTTCATCAGAAATAAATGACGACGAACACAAAAAAGAAGATAACGAAAAAGATATATCAACCAAAAGCGATATAGAAGTTGTGGCACTCGACAAAGCTACAAAGAGTGATGCGAGTGATGAAATATATAGTAATGGTTTTATCCAAGAAGATTTTACTGCACCTATAGTTAAAAAGAAAGTGAGAGGTGGTCTTTTTGGTGATACTTCTGTACCTTCATCTTTTGATCCAAGAGGAAAGACAAATGCTACCACTGGACTTTCTATACTTCCAGATATAAGAAGACAAAAGTACAATACTTGCTGGGCATATGCAACTATTGGAGCTATTGAAACCAACATAAGATTAAAAGGACTTGCAAGTACTGATGAAGATGCAAATCTATCTGAACTTGCCCTCGCGTATTTTATGTATAATCTAGAAAATGTAACTAACAATAAAAATACACTTGATAAACCAGGACTTGAAGGAAATGACTATAGAAGATTGGAATTTCCAACGAAAAAGTATAGTGATGTTGGTGGCAACGTTGCCAATGTAGCTATGACAGCATCAAGCTACATGGGCTTTGTAAGGGAATATGAAAATTATACACTTGAAGATAAATATGAAAGATTTGATGATGCCAAGACTACACCTCTTGATGGAAAGTATGCATTTAATACAGGCTCATACGTTATAAATGATGTTCTTTTTATCAATAAGACCAATCGTGAAGAGGTGAAAAAAGCAATAATGCAGTATGGTTCTGTCGAGATAAGCTTTTATGGTGATGGCAATGGACAATCTGCAGCGGCTTTTGACAATGTATATAACGGAGAGCACTATCAATTTCCAAATGCACCATCTAATTCTGCAAATCATGCTGTGATTGTAGTTGGCTGGGATGAAAACATACCTAGAGCATCATTTAGTGATGCACATGGACAACACCCATCAATTGATGGTGGTTGGCTCTGTAGAAATAGCTGGGGCAATTATAGTTGGTCAAACGGTGGATATTTCTGGATGTCATACGAAGAGCCAAGTATAGGAAGTAATATGTATGCTATAGACGTTATAGAGAGAGATACATATAAATATAATTATCACTATGATACCACAGGTGTCATGGGTTACAATGGTGGTGCTTTACCATCTGAAAATGGGAGTCAGTATAGCAATTACTTTAAGAGTTATGGAAATGTCTTTAAGGTAAGTGATGATAAAGATCAGACACTTGATGCTATAAATATAGGACTTTGTTCTGCTGATACAAAGTTTGATATAATCGTCTATACAAAAGACACTAAGATGTCATCTCCATATGACGGAACATTAAAATTAAAACAAGAAAATGTCACAAAAACTTTCGCAGGAGTATATACTATAAAACTTGATAAAAAGGTATACTTAAAGAAAGGAACATATTATGGAGTATCAATAATTGCTAAAGACACTTCGACATTGGAAGAGACAAGTAGCGGGGTATACAAAAAGAAATTTTATATATATACAGACCAAAATAATACACATCAACAGATGGTTGATGGAGAGACCGGAATAGTGAGAGATGTAAATGAAGTTGCAGCAGGTCAAAGTTTTGATGCAACCTATGATTCATCTGATGGAAGCTTTTTTCAGATAGCAGATTGGCGCAGTTTTGGTGGTCTTTCGTGGAGAATTAAAGGTCTCACTAATCCAGTGGTACTTTCAGAAGATGTGCCTGATTATTATGTGTTTGGAAAAGATTGGTTTGATGCAAACGTAGTAGGTATAGGTAAGTCATCAGTTCAAAACATCACATTCTTACGATACGAAGACACTGTGCCTACTGATGTGGATGTGACATGGAACCTTCCTTCTACATCAAATGGTCTTAAAGGCTATAGAAAAGGAAATGATATATACATATATGCAGAGTATCCTATACCAATAATGATGGCAGAAGATGCTTCATATCTCTTTAGTGATGAACGATATACAGGGTTTACTAATTTACTTAGTATTAATAATTTGAACTACTTAGATACTTCAAATGTAAAAAATATGAAGGGCATGTTTTATATGTGTCAAAGGCTAGACAATTTAGATCTATCTGCTTTTAATACTAAAAAAGTTGAAAACATGGCTCATATGTTTTGGGTATGTAATGTTGTGAAGAAACTTGACTTGTCTTCTTTTGATACAAGTAGTGTAACAGATATGGAATATATGTTCTCTAATTGCTCTTATCTGGAAGATTTAAACATTAATTCATTCGATACATCAAAGGTAACAAGCATGAAAAGCATGTTCGCTGACTGCCAGCAACTTACGGCACTTGATTTATCACATTTTAATACAAGTAACGTGACAGACATGGCTGAGATGTTTTGCTATTCAACTAACAACTCGATCTCGAAACTAAAATCAATAAATTTATCAAATTTTGACACAAAAAAAGTCATAAATATGGCTAAGATGTTTGAAAGATGTATAGCGCTCACTATACTTGATTTAAGAAGTTTTGATACAAGCAACTTAGAGAATATGAATCAGATGTTTTTGAATTGTACAAATCTTACAAGGATACTTGCATCAGATAAGTTTGTAACTACAAAAATAAAAGCAGGAACAAGTGTAAGCCCTGCACTTTATTATACTAATGTTTTTGGAAATTGCACAAACCTTGTTGGTGGAGCAGGTACAGCGTGGACTTCAGAGCACGCTTCTGATAAGACATATGCTCGTATAGATACGAATGCAACACCAGGATATTTTTCTGTTGATTATGCTGATGATTACGACTATGTATTAAGCCCTGGTTGGTTTTCAAATGAAGCTGCTACAGCTTTAGGTGATTCACAAGGAGCCTTAGCTGCGAGTGATATACTTCATATAGAGATAAGAACTTATGGTATAGATAATCCAATAGCATCCTATGCAGATAAATATGAAGTGCCAAATAGTTCATTAAATACTTATGGGAAAAAACTGCAAGTAAGTAGAAATCAATATGTTCAAACCGAAGATGAGTATTATACGGTGGTTATCTATGCACCAAAACTTCATGATTCTGAAGATAGACCGGTTCGAATAAAACTTGCAGAAAATAGCTCAGAGCTTTTTAAAGGATTTACAAATCTTAAGACTATAAAGGGACTTGACCGCTTATATACTGGAGAAGTTACTAATATGCATGAAATGTTTGCATACTTACCTAATCTTGAGTCTTTAAATGTATCATCATTTATCACGGCAAGTGTGTCAGATATGTCAGGAATGTTTTTAGGTACTTTTAATAATACCAATATCCCAATGCTCAATTTATCTGGCTTTAATACAGAGAATGTAACCACTTTCGAAAATATGTTTCAGGTTAATGGTGCAAAATGTATAAACTTGTCATCATTTGATACAAGTAGAGCGACTAATATGAGTTTTATGTTTGCTTATTCTAAGATAGAAGAACTTGATTTATCTGGTTTTGATACAAGTAATGTTGTAAAGATGACACACATGATTTCAGCACCAGAGATATCATCTATTGATGTGTCAAGTTTTGATACAAGAAAAGTAGGAGATATGGAAGGACTTTTCTATAGTATGTCAAAATTAAAAAGTGTAGACATATCAAGTTTTGATACGAGGCATTTTGCTAATTCTAGTACTGTTCCTTTTATAGATTCTCGTGGTATGACAGAGCAAGTTATGACAAACACAAGATGGATGTTTGCTGAGTGTCATAACCTTGAAAAGATTATAGCAAGTAGCAACTTTTTACCAGGAAGTGATCATGACAATATGTTTGGTGAGTGTTATAAGCTTAAAGGTGGTAAGGACACAGAGTTTAGCGAAGGCAATGTCAATGGCGACTATGCTTGTATAGATGAAGGGCCTTATAGCAGTAAACCTGGATATTTTACAGGTAGCCAAGAAGCTCCAACTCCAAGCCCTACAAGCTATGATTATGTATTAAGTCCTGGATGGTATAGTAATATGTCATCTGTCCCAAGTACTTATACACTAAGCTTGTCAGATATTGAGAGAATAGAGTTCATGACTTATGGGCTAGATTATGATTTGAGCACAATGGCAGGACAATATGATAAGATTGGAGAGATAGATGGTAGTTCGTTAAATGCATATGGTAAAAAACTAGAAGTGTATCATAGCTATGAAGCTAAATTTGGTAATCACAATGAATTTGATGATGTATTAACAATTTATGCACCAAAGCTCAGCGATAGTGATGATAGAAGAGTCTTTATAAAGATGGCAGATAATAGTGGGTACTTATTTGGCAATAACTTTGGCAGCATAACAAAAATAGTAGGTTTTGACAGACTATCTACAACAGATGTAACCAATATGCAAGGAATGTTTTATGGCTGTAGTAGTCTTAGAAAACTTGATTTGTCAAGTTTTGATACACGGAATGTAACAGACATGAGCAAGATGTTTGAGTCATGCGGCTCTCTTACAATGATTGAGGTAAATAATAGTTTTGTAGTGGGTAATAATGTTACTACCGATAATATGTTTGCAGGATGTAATAAACTTCAAGGAAGTAATGGGACACAATATAGTGATAGTCATAAAGATGGTGGATACGCTCGTATAGATACAGCAACTGCACCAGGATACTTTTTTGCAACTTCAGACTATGTATTCGTTTCTCATTGGTATAGTAATTCTTTTAGACCAGAATCTATGGAGATAGAAAAGATAGAATTTAGAGTTTATGGGCTGGATAGTGATCCAAGTAAAAATTCAAGCTATGAAAAAATTGGTGAGATTACGGGTAGTTCATTAAATAAATATGGTAAAAAATTGGAAGTATATTATGGACAATTTGTGGATGCAAATAATACTCTTTATGATAAGATAGTAGTTTATGCCCCAAAACTTGATGATAGCGAAGATAGAGTAGTTCGGGTTAAGATGGCAGATGATAGTGAATCATTATTTGGTCATGCTTATTTTAGAGTAACCAATATAATAGGTTTAAATAGATTGTCTACAAGAAATGTAGAAAATATGGAGCAATTGTTCTCTGTGTGCGATGATCTTAAAGAACTTGACTTATCAAGTTTTGATACTATAAATGTGGTTAACATGCAAGATATGTTTCATGAATGTACTGCTCTCACAGAGCTTGATTTGACAAGCTTTGATACGAGCAATGTAACCAACATGAAGACAATGCTTGACCTTTGTAGTAATCTTACATCACTTGATTTGACAAGTTTTGATACGAGTAATGTAACCAACATGAACCAAATGTTTCACCATTGTAGTAATCTTACATCACTCAATTTGACAAGTTTTGATACGAGCAGTATAACCAATATGAGTGAAATGTTTTCAGGTTGTACTTCTCTTACAACAATAAAAGCAAGTAATAATTTTGTGGTAAATAATGGTGCCGATACCCAAGATATGTTTTTTGACTGTGGGAATTTAAAAGGTGGCAATAATACAGTATATAGTGATAGTCATATAGATGGCGAGTATGCTCGTATAGATACGGCAGCTACACCAGGATATTTTACAGATGGCGGGTCAACACCTACTCCTACATCAGTTACTTACACTATAACTTTTGATCAAAATCATACGGATGGAGGCATGTGGGGATCAGTTGAAACATATATAAGCGATAGTTTTGATTGGAGTACTAATCTTGCAGATATAATAAGAACAGAGACAAGTGGAGCATTCAATACATCTATAGTTATACCTGGAAATGAAAAATGGATGATGATGAATTTTATGGAAGGTAAGCTTAAAAAGCTTGTAGGGTGGAATACAGCGTCTGATGGCAGTGGACATAGTTATAGTTTTAATCAGGAGCTTACAGCACATACAAATGATTTTGATGCGACGACTCACACTCTTACACTTTATGCTAAATGGGAAGAAGTTCCAGTATATACTTTCAATATGTGTTATATAGCGAGTGATTCAGATGCTAAAGAAAATGGGCTTATATTCTCTTATGATTATCCAAATAATTTTGAAAGAATATTAGGTGCTGCAAAATCTGGTTATGATGGATGGTACTTGGTGCAAGATGGTGGAGATGTAGCGAGTGACATAGCAGAAACATCTTATGATGAGTATGCGACGAAAACTATTGCTTCAGATGCTGCACTTAAGACTATATTTAACGCATGGCAAGCAAATCCTACTAAAAATGTAGTATATGGAGCATGCTACGAGAGACCACCTGTAACTTACACTATCCGCTTTGATGCGAATGGAGTGAATGCAACGACGCCATCAGAGATAGAGAAGA
>DFKY01000017.1:26623-30918 GCA_002374095.1 Lachnospiraceae bacterium UBA3633 | reverse complement strand
TCTTGCCTTACAAATATGCATATTTGCATTGAACAATAGCATAATCTGTCGACAGCGATTAGGTACCAACCTCCAAGCATTTTCAAAAGATAGGGGGTTTTTAGCGGTTTCATAGAGGGTTATAGGGGAATAGACTTCAATAGGAATTCAGTTTCCTGAAATGAGAAGCATTTGCCTTATAGAGCTTTTTGAACACTTGGTAGTTGCGATCATATACATCTTTGTTTTTAGGATTAGGGACATACACACTCTCAACTTTTACCATCTGTCGCGAAAGTTTCAATACATCTTCACCCCTGATACCTGCTGCTACAACCAATGCCGTTCCAATCGCACCAACCTCCTGTGCATTGCTCACTGTCTCAATTGGCCGATTTGTAATATCTGCCAACATCTGACAGATATTTGGTGATAATGAACCACCACCTACAAATCTAATTGTATCAGAAGTTTTTACTTTCTTCGCTTCACACTCAAGAAGCCATCTCAAATGATAACAAATCCCCTCAAGCACAGCACGAATCATATCTCTCTTACCATTTCCAATATGTATATTGAAGAACATCCCACCAGCTTTTGAATCCTCAAATGGACTTCGGTTTCCGTGAAGCCAAGGCGTAAAAATCACTCCATTTGCTCCAGGTGGAACCTTACTGATTTCATCGGTAAGATAGTCATACAAACTCATATATTTACTCTCAACATCTGTCACTGAAATTTTATTAATATAAACACCTACTTCATCAAGAGCCAGATGGTTAATGACCCATTCAAAACATTTCCCTGCTGTCTCCAGTTCAGCATAATAATTGAAATATCCATGAACTGCTGACAACACACCTGTTATCATCGCATTGATGTCAACTGCCTGATAATCAAGATAAGTTGATACCCATCCGGATGTTCCGATATAAATATGTGTATCCCCAGGTCTTGTGCATCCAGCACCAATATTTACAAAAGTTGTGTCGCCACCTCCTCCAAATACTGGGATACCTTTTACAAGTCCAAGGTCCTTAGCTGCTTCTTCTGTCAATCCTCCGACAAAATCCGTGCAGTCAATTATTTCCGGCAAGTGCTCTGGTTTTACTCCATACATTTTTAGTAGTCCCTTGTTCCAACCCTCTCTGCCCTTTCGTGTGTCATATAGAAATGTTGCAAATGCTGAATCTGCAGTTCTTACAATCTTACCAGTAGTTCGTGCCACAAGATAGTCACCGACATCAAGCCATTTATAGATTTTTTTAAAGACATCTGGTTCATTATGCTCCACCCACTTGTATTTCCAAACAGGGTCTTTTGCACTTATTGAAGCAGCATAATTGACAATCAGATTTCTTATCAGCTTATACAAATTGCAACCAGAAACTTTAATGATACCAGTACCCATGCATTTCTCAAATTCTTTAGCTCCCTTTTGGTCAAGATAATTCATAGGTGGTCTCACTGCATTTGCATTTTCATCCACGAAAACAGAGCCCTGCATCTGCGAACAAAAAGCCATACCTTCAATCTCATAAGGTTTTACCCCTGATTTTCTAAACAACTCCTTTGTTGTAGAACATAGTGCTGCCCACCATTCTTCCGTATCCTGTTCTGCCCCTCCATTGTCAGAAATATAAAGATTATACCCAGCATTTGAACTTGCTACAAGTTTTATCTCTGAATCAATTGAAAAGAGACAAGTTTTTACACTGCTGGTTCCAAAATCATAAATAATTATATACACTTAAACACCTTCTTTCATTCATTCAAATGAACCTTCCAACCTGTATTGATTTTTTCTTTTATCTTAGCCAGAGTTTCTTCATCAAGATCAGGCCAGTCAACAACTGTACTTGCATTATTTTTTACCAAATATGCTTTCTCAGCACAAAGTGCAAGTGGTGTATCCGCTAAGGAGTCAGAGTAAAAATTGTCAATCTTCGGAAAACCATGATCAAAGATATATTTCGCCTTCTCTCTTGCATACATAAGATTATTTGTAAAAACTCCAAATTCTCTATCAAATTCCGAAGCCATAAAGTTCACTCCAAGTCTTTTTGCAATAGGACCAATGATACAATCAGGTGATGCACTGATAATTAGGTCATCAGGTCTTTTTTGTGCAAGGTACCATGTAGCGATATTTTTTTCATTTTTATCCCAGTATAGTTCAATTTGTTCATCAAAATCATCAATGAGCGTAAGGTATCTGAAAAACTGCAGTTGCATCTGAGATTCACTTAACATCCCTAGTTTTCTCAAAACTAAGTTTATAATTGCTTTTGGTCCAAATGTAAACCACATTTTGGGATGACGATTCATACACCAAATGCAAAAGTCAATCGAACAATCTGTAGGATATATCGTTCCATCAAAATCATAAACATTCATTTAGTATTCCCCTTCTGATTTTTTTTCATCAACACCATTCTAATCTGATTCTTTTGATATTTTAAAATCTGGTTTTATAAATCCATTATATCATATCCTTTCGTATTTTTAAATGTTTTACTATATTCACACTTTATTTGCCTCAATTCTATTTTACATAACAAACAACTATTCTTCAATAAATATGTTGTCCAAAAGTGATAACTTCCTCTGTGAAATTTGCAACAAAAAAGGCAAAGAGTATTCCTTGCCTTTTTTTATACATAAAGTCGAGCTCTAAAAATTTTTATTACCAAAACTACAACAAAAGAACTTTTTTCATCTTAAAAATGCTCTCTTATCAAAGCATCATGAATATTATGACTCAGTAAAAACTATATCATCAACTGCAGACACCGACACAACTTGGTCATCTATATTTGGAGCAACTTTAATATAAATATAGTCACCATTAGCAGAATCAATTATTTTTTCTTTATTAATCTCAATCCAATCAGTTGTCCACTCTGAACTTCCTGTATTTCTCGTTTCTCTTTTAAATACATGATTAAACCCATCGGTATCACGGTAATACGGATCTGTCTCTGTTAGGGTTGGCAGATTTCCATTCTTAAATCTTTTATCCATTATAACATAGGTATAAGGAGCAGCTGAGGGCAATAGATTCGAGCCATCAGAAACTTTATTGTTGCTAAATTTTAGTTTAAATTTCACGACACCAGGTTTCTCTACTTTACAAATAGGAATGCCTTGATATTTATAATAAGCATCAGCAAATACTTTATCGTAATATTCATTAGTTAAATCTACCCAATTTAAAGTATATTTTTTTTGTCGATTATATTTAAACCAAAAATTATGATTAACATCATTTATGTTATGTGCATTTGGATGTTTACCGATCATAGTGTTCCCGAACATATATCCCCAGTATACCCCTGGATAACCTGCATAAGTACTTGTTGGTTCTGGCTTGTGGCTTTGACAACGTACCGTAATTGGACTTGATATATCATAGTAGTCACGGAAATTATAATCTACAGCAACTGCTGTGCCCGATATAGACCCATATAACATATAATCAAGAAATTCATATTTATTTTCATCAGTAGAATCCGCAACAGACCACGAATGTGTCAGAGCACAATTAGGTTTCACATTTATCCCTGTAATTCCGAGATTCATCTCGTCCGCAACCCATTGACCAGGTTGAACAGCTGCAGGGCCAGTTGTCGCATCATTAAAAAAAGTCGGATAGCTAGCCCAAGGGACTGACGCCAGAGATGTCACCACGTCGCCGAGGGCACGCCCAGCACTGAAACCAACCTTTTCGACCTTAAAAGAAAAATGACACCTACGCCTACTATGCGCCGCCAAACACCAATTTGTGGTGTCGCCTACGGCGGTGTAGTTAGCTTGGTCATTAGTAGCAAAAGGAAATTTCGCCCACCACCAAGCGGAGTCCCCAGCATCTGGATCTGAATTCTCCAATTTTGCATAACGCACCCATCCAAATTCGCCAGACCATGCGGCTAAATTTGACATTATGTTATAACACCAAAGTCCAGACGTTGAAGTAGCATTGTCTGTTTTGGATGCACCATAAACCATAGAGAGCATAAGTCCAGCCTGTAAATCAACTACATCTTTGCCAGCATCCACAGCACGCCATTTTGCAAATCCAACATTAGCAACATTATCTTTTTTTGCATTAATCAACATATTTGTTAAATTGTATTGTTTATTCAATCCTACGCCCGCAAGATAAGATGCTATCGCCCCATCTATCTTATTGTCAAGGGATGAATTATATCTGTCAAGCTGCGATTGAAAGTCATTTTTCATCGAGTCAAACTCGGCTTTTGTGATAAACGCAGCTCCGTCGTTGTCCCCGACTACGGCGGCGAAACTCTCTATAC
>DFKY01000017.1:0-26575 GCA_002374095.1 Lachnospiraceae bacterium UBA3633 | reverse complement strand
AAACTCTCTATACTAAAAAGAAGCACTAATAAAAGTGCTATATATCTCTTAATCAATCTACTTGCTTTATTCATGTAATGTTGTTACGACCTTCGGGTATAGCACTTGTGCAATAATTTGGTTGGTACAGTACTTGTTCACACTAACTGCATATTGTATTAATATAACTATCTTTTCTGTAAGCAAGAGCTGTTTGAGAGGTTCCGCAGGAAGCTTAGAACTTCTTATGACATAGGATTTTGCGTTAGGAGCAAAATACTAGGTCATTAGTAGTTCTGCTTCCGAGGACCAAGCTCGAAAAACAGCTCTTGCCTTACAAATATGCATATTTGCATTGAACAATAACGTAATCCGTCGACAGCAACCAGGTACCAACCTCCAAGCCATATGAAAAGATAGGGGGTTTTTGGCGATTTCATAGGGGGTCTACAAAAAATATGATATATTTTTTTATTGACTAAGATGCTTGAGTTAATTTATATGTTTTATTGTCAGCATTATCCTTTATATTTAAGATGATTTCCCACTCATTGTTGTCTATTGCTTGTTCATTACTATATATTGGAAACCATTTCATATAAACTACTGCATCTTTAGGCATTTTCCACTCTGCGTTTAGTTTTTTATCTACAGTATCTATATAGTCATATTCAATTCCGCCACGAGTAAATTTTATAAGATTCAAATTTTCTTTTTTTGTAGTAAACGGACTTGTTGCAAACATAACCCTAATTTCATTATAAGCTTCTGCACCTGGTTTACCTACTATTGTGAATGTTGGTTTATATTCAATTTTTTCATCTGCCTTAGCCACCAAAAGTGGTAAACCACCTGCTAAATTGACATTTTCTGGATTGATATCATATAAACCATTAAAAGCATTCTTTTTATTCTGCAAAATACTTGATCCCGTAAACTTCCCAAAGATCCCGAGATTAGGAAGTTTCTCTGCAGCAGCATTACCCATATTTGGAGGGGTTCCATCAGCATCTGACACAATTACACTTCCTCCGACTTGAAACATCATTGTATATGGATTTTTGTTATGATAATTTGCAGCATTCCAATTTGGATTACTCTGCACACAGCCCCAACTAAGAGAAAGATAATTATTAGCACCAGTCACCAATGCAGTAGTCAAGTCCTCAGTAGTTAAAACTTGATAATCAGAGTATCCAATATATTTTGAAAAGTCACTAGACCCAACTTCAAACTCAGTATCAGCATTCCAACAACCTATTTTTCTATAATTAAAGTTATCATCATTATCTTCAGTTTTGCAATCTATTGCTATTGACTCAATCAAATGTCCTTTATCATCTTCTAGTTTGTTGGTTCGATTCACCGCGGTGTACTGTGACCATCCATTATAACCATACATCCAAAACTTTGGCTTCGCAAAAATAGGGCTTGATATATTTACTAATGACCCACAATAGCCAGTCTTATTAACTTTTATCGGACGTGCGATATAAAAAGAGAGGTCATACGCATAATATTGGAACCCCGAGGCAATGTGCAAATCTTGTGCATACTGCGAACCAATTACCCATCGCTCTTGCCAAGTTTTATTTTGCCCAGTCCAATAAATATTATCATAATTCATGACCCCTCCATTGACAGACGCCCCACCAACAGTATTAATCGTACAAAATTCGGTATTATTAAGATAATTTTTAGAAAACAAACATCCACCTGTATCAGCCCATCCATATCCATCAGTTTCTTGATAACCTGCTAACAAACTAAAACTATAGTCAAATGATGGCAATACAAATGTATTTTTTAATTCACAATTAATCATATGAAATCTATCATAATCAGAGGTAATAATACGTTCGGTTGAAGTTTTTGCAACTTTTACTCCCGCAATATAACTCGCTATCGCCCCATCAATTTTATTGTCAAGGGATGAGTTGTAGCGGTCGAGTTGCGATTGAAAGTCATTTTTCATAGAGTCGAACTCGGCTTTTGTGATAAACGCAGCGCCGTCGTTGTCACCGACTACGGCGGCGAAAGATTCTATACTTAATAAAAGCACTAAAAATAGTGCTAATCTTCTTTTTATAAATCTACTTGATCTTTTCATATCAAGAAGTTACGACCTTTCTCCAGCGCACTGCCCTAGCAAACTCGCGAAAAGTCGCTTTACGACTTTGAGCGAAGAGCGGAGACGATGAAGCGTCAGTGGAATCGCGTCCAGCGGTTCCACGATAGCGTAATCCGTCGACAGCGATGGTACCAACCTCCAAGCAACTTGAAAAGATAGGGGGTTTTTGGATATTTCATAGGGGGTTATGAAAACTGCGAGTTTTACATAAAAATAGCAGGCTTATAAGCCTGCTACTTCTACATTAATATATTTATTCATGTGCAACTATGCTTTTGCTAATCTCATAAACTCTTTTTCACTTACCCCAAGCCGTTTAGCCGCCTCAGCTACTGACAATAACTTATCTTTTACCATGGAAACTAGCACTGACAATTTCCCTTCTGCTTTTCCTTCTGCTCTTCCTTCTGCATATTGTTCTCTCATGCACATCTCTATCGCTGTATCTTGATCATATACACTTGTCATCATATTATATACCTCCTTCTTGTTTTCTTTCAAGTATTCTTTTAGGATATTATGCGTAATACAGTATTTTATTGTTTCATTTATACTCTTCTTTGTATAATTATATAGCTTATTCTTGTTGTCTAAAACTTTACTAAATCGTATGTACTCTTTTACAATTTTACTTGAATTTTTTAATGATATCACTTTCGCTCTAATCTCTATTGGTGAATTATCATTAAAAAACTCTTTCTTAAAACTTATCTCTCTGTCTTTAATCTGTTTACTTCCTGTGTATAGGACATATAGCTCAGCTTTTGGTAATCTTACCTTTTTCGTACCATAGATATTTTGATTCGTTTCTATCACATATCTATTGTAGCTTTCAGCAAGGTATTCAAGCATTCGTGGTAGAATATTTAATGTCCATGTACTTTGTGCTTCTACTAACACAAGGAGTGTGTCTCGTACTAAAAGTCCCAAATCATTGATCTGTATATTTGTAAATATACTAGATAATGTCCATGTCTTAATCTCTTTATCCTCTATATCCTTTTCTTTAGGGTGTAGAGACAGGTACAACTCTTTTTTGTACTTTGAAATGCTAAAAAGATGTGTAAATACCGAAGACTTTACATTTCTCTTCACAACACGAACTTTGGCATATCGCATACTATGCCGTCTTCTTGTTTTAATCATATTCTATTTTGTTAGGGAAAATCCAATAGCGTTTACATTATTATTATAACATAAGCTTGAGAGAAAATAAAGATACTTTTGCATCATTAAATTTTCATATACATGCAAAACTTAACATAACTAAGATTTTCCACATAAAAATGCAGAATAAAACTCCTGCATTTTTAACACTATACGATATAGATACCGATGTCTATTAGTTATAAGTTTAACTTACGAAATAAAAATCTTCAAAAGAATTTAGAGTTATACTATCATCAGAATTGACTGGCTCCCAAGCAATAAAAAGTTGGTCTCCCTTCTCTATATCCGGCACTTTTATATGATATTTTGTCCCCGTTTGTAGAGTGCTTGAAGTACCAGAAGTTGTAGCATTATCAAGGAAAAAGTAATCTAATTTCGTCTTTTGATTTACACTATTAAATGGTTTTTTTGAAACATAAAAATTCAAAGATTTTGAGGCTCCAGTTGTCCCAAAAACCACAGAGAATTCTACTTCACCTTGTTCAGTAAAGGTTTTTAAGAACATACCTTCATCTAGAAAATGCTCTATATTTTCTTCATCATAGTATCTTACACAAGAGGCATTAAGAGCAGAGAAAGAAGGCACAGTCGTAGTTGATGATTTGCCGTCAAAGTTTGTAGCAATCAAAGGAGGCATGTAAGCCCAAGAGCAGGCCAAAAAACGCCCAACATGGCTCTCAGTCCCATCAGCCTTGTTATTAATCCAAAGGACGGGGTCATGTCCGTTGAACCAGTTGCACAAATGCTCACACATCGTATCAGCACCTTTCGGCCAGGAAACTGTATAGGCAAATTTACCGAGTAGTGAAGCAGGGCAATAGGCATTTCCAGCGAAACAAAGATTCGACTCATTCGTGTTATCCCACACAAATTGAGCAGAATCCTGAACTGATGCATTATCTAATATCGTACATGTCATAATGAATGTAGTCCAATTATTCCGCATCGTCGAATATTTTATTTTGTTCCCTGGTGTCCTATTATTTTTAATCTGATCCTGATATAGTCCCGCACTCAAAACGCCGAATCCGGAGCCTATCATATGGTGGTCATTGATAACATCTGTCGCCACAGTAGGTGTTACAGGAATGGATCTTTCCATACCGATAATATACCAATAAACATATTGATTTGATCCAGTTGTTATAAAGTGCCCTTGATTAGGGCGAAGTTCAAGGAAAGTTTCAACCGCATAATCAATATATTGATATCCTCGTCCGTAAGTCACACGATCAAAGACCTGAAAAGTTTCGCTACCTAAATGCCTAACATCATTTGTTTTTTTTGACATTCCAAAGTTGTCCAGAGATTGGCGGTATGTTCACAGATTCATCAGGCTTCGTGATAGTGTAGACATAATCCTTTGTATTACGAGCCTTGATTGATTGTGTTGACATGTCCGAAGGAGACGACACAATCTCAAGATCGGGAGTGCTTGCTTGGTAGGCGAAAATACTTGTCGGATATCTGAGACGTCTTACACGAACACGAGAGACATCATACCAGTCGTTTGTTGGATCATTCCACTTATTATTATTGAAACAAAGCTTCAGAGGGAAACAATAATTAGTATTATTATCCAACTTTATCAGCACTTTTTTCTTTACACCCACACCACTCAAATACGCCGCTATCGCCCCATCTATCTTATTGTCAAGGGATGAATTGTATCGGTCGAGTTGCGATTGAAAGTCATTTTTCATCGAGTCAAACTCGGCTTTTGTGATAAACGCAGCTCCGTCATTGTCACCGACTACGGCGGCGAAAGATTCTATACTAAAGAGCAGCACTAATATTAGTGCTATATAGCTCTTAATCAATCTACTTGCTTTATTCATGTAATGTTGTTACGACCCTTGGAGCACAGCGCTTGTGCAATAGTTTGGTTGGTACATTGCTCATTCGTACTAACTGCATATTGTACTAATGCAATTATCTTTTCTGTAAGCAAGAGCTGTTTGAGAGGTTCCGCAGGAAGCTTAGAACTTCTTATGACATAGGATTTTGCGTTAGGAGCAAAATACTAGGTCATTAGTAGTTCTGCTTCCGAGGACCAAGCTCGAAAAACAGCTCTTGCCTTACAAATATGCATATTTGCATTGAACAATAGCATAATCCGTCGACAGCGATGGTACCAACCTCCAAGCATTCTCAAAAGATAGAGGGTTTTTGGCGATTTCATAGGGGGTTATACCAAGACTCTTCACTTACAATCTTTTTGATTACCTAGATAACAAGTGCTGTGATTAAAGAAGCCACAGTCATTAAAACTAATAAAAATAAAACAAATGATAAATTAATCATAATTTTTCCTCCTTAAAATTTGTAATAAAAAACCACTCTTACGAGTGGCTTATAAAATATTTTATTAATTTAAAAATATTATTTTGTCTGCTCAAATAACCAATCCCTTACTCTTTCAACATTGTAGCCATAATAAAATGATGTCATGTGTTCTCCTGCTTTGCTTCCATTTGATACTCCATTTACATATGTTGAGTTTAGTTTCCAAGTTATAAAGTTTTTATCATATCCTTTTTCAAACATTTGAGATGTTACATCATTTAACTCATCAGCACTTGCCTTTGCATCTATGTCGGTAAGTTCACCAAAGCTTATGTTATTTTCAGTTAAATAATTTTTAACTTCATTTTGACCTGTTGTTGCTTTTTCATCTCCAAGAGCAGTTATATATATGAATTTTCTATCTTTTATTCCTTGTATCTCATCTATTGCCCATTGACCATCTACGAGTAATGTTGCAGTAAATAAATCTTCGTTATTTGCTTGAAGATACATAGTTGTCATACAACCTCCTGACTGACCTGTAGCATATACTCTATTTGTATCTATACGATATTCATTTTCTATACTCTCTATCAATCTTTTTGTTATATTTATATACTCAGATGTCTTGTATTCACCATTTGAATCATCTATCAATGTCTCAGGAAAGACTGGCACCAAAACAAAACTCTCGTGCTTTTTTTGTTCTTCTTCTGTAGCCCATATAACTGCTCCTATACATCTACTTAGCACATCTTTTACATTTATCCCTGTCATCGTCGAATCTCCTATGAACATAATAAGTGGATACTCTTTGTCAGTAGCATTATAATTTTCTGGAATAAATAAATTATAAGGTAATACAAGACCAGTCTTCTCATCTTTAAATTCTAATTGTTGATACTTATCTCCAACTTCATTATAGACTCTCGTGAGTTTCTCTTCTGCTTCATCGTCAAGAAAACTATTATGCATATCTCCACCGTTTTCCATTTCGCCCATTTGACCACCATTAAAATCTTTACTCTTTTTAACTGCCTCTTCTAAAGTTACAGCTGTTTCTTGGATAGTAGATTCTGTAACATTCGCACTGTGAGTACAACTTGCCAATATTAACAATACTCCTACCAACATTAAGCTTAAAAATTTTTTATTCATTTTAACTCCTTTCATATAATAAAAAGCGAGATGCCTTTAGCTGAATTTACACCTTCGGCTACTCGCTAATCCTTACTTTACTATAAATATTATACCAAAACTCAATACTTTTTTCAAAACTATTTTCAATTTTTATTGAACTATTTTGAAATTGGCAGTGCTAAAAACTCATCACGGAGTTTATCCATAAATCAGTTAACAAAAGTATAAGGTTCCATTATATCATCTAATACCTTATTAATATCTTCATTGATGATAATTGATCTATCAATTATTTCATCTGGGCAGAATGCTTCATTATAATTTATACAAGCATAAGTTGTTTTTTCATTTTCAAGAACAATTTTCCAAAATGGATACTTGATAATTACTGGTGTATTCATACCAACACCCAATTCAAGCAATAATAATTTTTGTTTTTTTCTTTTATTTATAAAATTATTATATCTTATTGAGGCTTGAACCCAACCTTCATCTTCAACAAAATTATCATCAACTCTTAAATTCATAGTCATATTAGAACCATCATCAGGGCATATTGGTATAAGTTCAGTTGGTATGCTTATACTTATATCTCCACCTACAGGTATATCATATATGCCTTTTTTATTTTTCCTAAATCCCTGAGCCTCAAGCATTTTATAAACTATCTCTTCATTGTCATAAGTTTTTTTATTATTTTTGTTTACTGATTGAAAATGTCCGTAGTCACCTTGAGTATAGAAAAGTCTTTTTTTATCAAACCCATTTTTTTGAAATTGGTGATCAACATTTGTCGTTATCACAAAATAATCTTTATCTTTAACTATAGTTAATAATTTTTTATAAGTATCTTTCAATGCATCTAAATATCTATTTACATAAATATTTCTACTCCAAAATGCCCACATGATTTCTTTTGTAGGAAACGGATAAAAACCACCACTATAAAAATCAGTTATGCTATATTCCTTTATAAAATCAAACATGTATTTCTTAAATATTTCACCATTATAAATAAAACCAGCTGAAGTACTAAGTCCAGCACCAGCACCTATAACTATTGCATCTGCATTTTCAATTTTTTCTTTAAGTATTTTAATATCTTCCAAGTAACTTCTTGTAGATTTCGTAGTCACATTCTTTAAATACATTGAAAATCACCTCTAATTTAGTTTTAGAATTTTTTTGGTAATCTCGTACAGTATTTACTGCTATTTCTGCCGCAAGTTCATTTGGGAAACCAAATACTCCTGTAGATATACAACAAAATGCAATATTATCAAGATTATTTTCATCAGCAATTTTTAAACATGACATATAGCAAGACTTAAGCTCTTTTTGATTTTTACTTGTTACATTTCCATTGACTATTGTGCCAACTGTATGTATGACATATTTACTTGGTAAATTATATGCACTTGTAATTTTTGCTTGTCCTGTTTCTTCTTCTTGCCCTTGTTTTGTAATTATCATATGACATTCATTTCTCAATTGTATTCCAGAATAAGTATGAATAATATTATCTATACAATTGTGACATGGAATGTAGCAACCAGTTAATCCACTATTTGCTGCATTTACTATTGCATCACATCTTAAAGTAGTAATATCACCTTGCCACAAATAAATTCTATCTTCAATCTTCGATAAATCTTTTATATCTTTTATTCCTTTAAGTCTCGTCTCTTCTTGTAAATACTCATCCTGTACTTTCAAAAATTCTTCATCGACTGGTGCAGGAAGTCGCACATTAAACAAACTCCGAAGCAATCTTTTTTGTTCATCTTCATTACTTGGTATATCAACATTACTGTACTTATTGTTCTCACTCAATAAATATTTGATTAAATATAATCTTTTTTCTTCTTGATTCATATCACAAATACTTTATAATTTATATTTCCTAAAAAGATAGCACTCATATAATTTGCCACTCTTTCGAGTGGCATAAATATAAAATCTTATTTTGAATTAGCACATTATAGCATCGTTACCTGTAAACTCTTCAAGTGAATTCTCTTTTGTTTGGATACAGATATAGCTTATTGGAGAGTTAGCATCAGCAAATAATTGCCTTTTACCTGCTGGTGAGATACGAATGAAATCTCCAGTATTTAATTCTACTTTGTCACCATCAATTTCAAATCTTCCTTTTCCAGATATAATGTAGTATATCTCTTCATTTTTCTTGTGTGCATGTACAAATGGAACACTCGCACCTGCTGGTAAGTTGTTAATACTAATCTCCGCTCCTGTGAGACCCATTTTGTCATGTAACTCTGTTCTTGCATCGCTACTTGAACTAAATTTTGAATAATTTGACATAATTTTTACCTTCCTTTTCTTTATTTAGTAAATCTATGTAACTTAGTTTTACCCACTTTATAAACTTGTGATAATATATTATTTCTTTATCAATTTATCTAACTCAAATTTTAACTGATCTAATGTTATTTTTGATAATTCATCAAACATGACTTCTTTTGCATTATCAAATCTTTTGTCTAAAAGTTTATGAATATTTCTACCAACTGGACAATCTTCATTTGGATTTGAATGAAACTTAAACAAGTCTTTATCTTCTTCTACTGCATAGAATATATCTTTTAATGTAATCTTGTTTAATGGTTTTGTAAGTTCTGACCCACCAACACCTGCTTTTGTTTGTATGATTTTTGCATCTTGAAGTTTTAGTAGCATATTCCTTATTATTACTGGATTAACATTAGTGCTACCTGCTATCACATCTGATGTCACTTTTTCTTTTTCACTAAATTCTGCTATTACTAATAATATATGTGTTGCAATAGCCAGTTTACTTGAAAATTGCATCTTTACCTCTAATTCACTTAAAATAATTTATTAGAAACACTATATTTCGTTTGTTGTAATTCATCTTATTACAACTATTAATATATCACTTTTTTAGTTCGTTGTCAATAGTTTTATTACAACTCTTGATCTTCTTTTTTTTAATTTTTCAAAGTCAACATCTGTCTTTAATTCTTCCCAAGCAAGAACTCCTGCTACATTCTCATTGCATAAATAAATTAGTCCACTACAAGGTTATGAAAAATGGCGACTATTCGCCGCCAAAAGTATTAAAAATACGATATTGCATCATATTAAAGCTATTTTATTATTTTTCCATTTTTAATAACACTCACCGGCTCTTCATGATACCAGATAGCGTGTTTTATATCTTTTTCTTTCAGTATAACAAGATCAGCATTCCCACCGACAGTTAATTCATGCCCTTTCATATTTAGAACTTTTGCCGCCATCGTAGTCACCATGTCATAAACAAGTTCAAGGTCTTTGTCACTACACATGCGAAGTATATGTGCGCCTATAAATGCTATTTCAAGCATATTATTTTGTCCAAATGTATAATATGCGTCATTTATATCATCCTGACCAAGCCCTACTGGTATACCCTCTTTTATCAGGTCTTGAACTCTCGCATGAAGAGGTCCTGTCTGTGGGTCTGATATTACGCCCATTTGAGCTCTCTTCAAAAGCTCACAAAGTTTTCTAAACTCATTTTCTGGATATAACATCATAGCACGGCAATGTTGTCCTGTCGCACGACCTTGCCATCCCATCTCTATAACTTTTTTAATGAGCATTTCAAAAGTTCTCTCTTCCGCATCCCCCACATCATCACAAAGCATTGATATATCTTTATTATACTTTTTAGCAAGATTACACATCTTTTCTACATGATCAATCTCATCTTCTTTCGAAAACTCTATCCATGGTATACCACCTACCACATCTGCACCTATCTTAAGTGCTTCTTCAACCAATTCATATGCACCAGGCTCTCTCGCAATTCCATCTTGTGGAAATGCCACAACCTCAAGTGTCACTTTATCTCTATATTCTTCTTTTGCCTTAAGAAGTGCCTTTACTCCTTCAAGTTTTGCTTTACTATCCACATCAGCAAAAGCCCTTATATGAGTATTGCCATTCTTTACTGCAAGATCAAGAGCCTTACGGACATTTTCTATAATCCAACTTTCATCATATTGTGTCTTAAACTCTGCAGCTGATGCGATAGATGATAGGGCATTACTCATGCCACCTTCATTATATTCTTCTATAGCTTTCTGACCAGCTCTATCAAGAGTATAAACTTTATCAAGATGAAGATGGCCATTTACAAAGCTTTCTGTGACAAGATTTCCTTTTGCATCAATTTCATCTTTTCCATTGTCAGAAGCTCTAGAAGCAATCTCTACAATCTTACTTCCTTTAACTGCAATTTCAACTAAATCTTTTCCAGTCTTTCTCGTCAATGCATTTTTAATAATTAAATCATACATATCTTTACCTCCCTTGTATTAAATAATACATTTTAAATAAGTTTTAAAGAGCTTATGATGTTTTCTGCAATCTTTAACGACCTTTCTATAGTTGGCATATCTTCATCCTTTGCTCTATAGACAAGTGATACTTGAGTAGAATTGATAACTCTTATAGTACCCACATACTTATTTACTATATCAACTACCGACTGCCCATCAACCTTATGAACTTTTGCAAATGTTATAGACACTAGTTTTCTTTTTATATTTAGATGAGTAATATAGTACTTATGCGCCTTTATCTTTAGCTTTGCTATAAATATAAGATTCTCAAGCTCTTTTGGGAAATCTCCAAACCTATCTTTTAATTCATCCTTCAAATCATCAAATTCTTCTTCTTTAACACATTTTGATATTTTTCTATATACATCAAGCTTTACTTCTTCATCATCTATGTAACTCTCTGGTATATAGGCATTGATATCAATATCAACTATAGTATCAAAGCCATTGATATAGTCTTCAACGTTTTCATCATTATTTTCACTTTCTCCCTTATCACGAAGATACTTTACTGCTTCATTCAAAAGCTTTATATATAAATCATATCCAACTGCATCTATATGCCCACTTTGAGAAAGCCCAAGGACACTTCCTGCACCTCTCATCTCAAGATCCTTCATAGCAATCTTAAGCCCTGAACCAAGTGCAGTATTTTCTTTTATTGCCTTAAGTCTTGAAAGCTCATCATCCGTAAGCTCTTTGCTTTTTCTATACATGAAAAATGCGTAAGCCGTCCTATCGCTTCTTCCTACACGTCCTCTAAGCTGATAAAGTTGCGATAAGCCAAATGTCTCTGCATTATCAATAATCAAAGTATTGGCATTTTGAATATCAAGTCCTGTCTCTATGATAGTAGTTGTCACAAGTACATTGTATTTTTTATCTATAAAGTCCATCATGGTGCTCGACAACTCATCTTCTTTTAATTTTCCATGAGCCACAGCAATATTTGCATAAGGACATATGTCCTTTATCTTTTTTGCAAATTCATAAATATCACTCACTTTATTGTGAACTATAAATACTTGTCCATCTCTTTTTAACTCTCTATTTACTGCCTCTCGTATCAATTCTTCATTGTACTCAAGCACATAAGTCCTTATAGGCATCCTTTCAGGAGGAGCCTCTGTAAGCATAGACATATCCCTTATACCAGATAGTGACATATATAGAGTCCTTGGTATTGGTGTCGCAGTGAGAGTGAGTACATCGACATTATTTCTTATTCTCTTTATCTTCTCTTTATGCGATACTCCAAATCTTTGTTCTTCATCTATAATCAGGAGTCCAAGATTATTATAAGATACATCTTTTGAAAGAAGTCTATGCGTGCCTATTACTATATCCGTATCACCATTTTTCACACTTTCTATAATGCGAGTATTTTCTTTTTTAGTATTAAATCTTGACAAAAATTCTACTTTTACTGGATACTTTTCAAATCTTTCTTTGAAAGTCTTATAGTGCTGCATGCAAAGAACTGTAGTAGGGACAAGATACGCAACCTGCTTTCCATCTTGTACTGCTTTAAATGCAGCTCGTATCGCAACTTCTGTCTTTCCAAATCCAACATCACCGCATATTAGCCTATCCATAGTTTTGTCTGATTCCATGTCATTTTTTACAGCCTCTATAGCAAGTAGCTGATCGTAGGTTTCTATATAAGGAAATGTCTCTTCAAATTCTTTCTGCCATATAGTGTCGCTACTAAAAGTATATCCTTTTGACTCATGTCTTCTTGCATATAAATCTATAAGGTCTCTTGCAGTCTCCAGTATATCAAGTTTAACTTTCTTTTTAAGCCTAATAAAATCACTGGAACCTATTTTATTGAGCTTTGGCACCTTTGCAGTCTTTGATGCAAATCTCTCTATGTTTTCAAGTTTTGTCGCAAGCACATAAAGGAATCCGCCATCAGCATATTCAATCTTTACATAATCTTTTTCTACATCATCAGTTGTAAGTCTTGTTATGCCACGAAATACTCCTACTCCATAATTTTCATGGATTACATAATCACCAAGCTTAAGTTCTGATAAATCATTGATTGGAGCAAAGCCTTCTCTACTTTTACTCTTTATAATCTTTCTTTTTCTCTCTGGCTCTATACCAAAAAGATCTCTCTCTGTAAATATAAAAAACTTATCTGTCTCATCTATGAATCCACTCGATAGCTCTCCAACATATATACCTATACTTCCTTCGGCGATTTTATTGTCAAGTGTATCAACCAAGAAAGCATTTATGTTTTCTTCTTGTAGCTCACTTGCAAGCCTTTTTGCACGAGTATGAGAATTAAGTACGATAAGTCCAGAGAAACCCTCTGCCATATAATGTCTTAATTCTTTTTTAGTTTTTGCATAATCTTTTTTGTCAAAAATTGGTGTGACCATCATAAAGTCAAAATCATAGTCCCACGAAGTCTTTGTAAGCTTAAACTTTTCTTCATTTACATATGGTCTATCATCAATGCTTGTAAGCTGTATGCAATTTTTTGATGATAATCTATCAAGAACATATTTACTATCAAAAAGTGCTACTTCTTTCACATTTTCATCTGAAGTTCCACCTTCATTTCCTTCACGAATCCTATTCTCTCTCGACTCTATGATCATATCTATTGTAAGATTTATTCTATCACTAAGTCTTTTAGGTTCATCGAGAAATACAAGCGACTTGTCATTAAAATAATCAAGTATAAACGTCTCTGTCTCTACTGCATCATTATTTCCCATAGGAAGCACTTCTATATAATCTATCTTCTTTATGCTTCTCTTTGTCTCTATATTATAATAACTTATACTTTCTATCTGATCGTCAAAAAAATCTATCCTTATTGGGTCGTCACTTGATACATCATATACATCTACTATACTGCCTCTCACAGCATATTCGCCTGGTGCTTCTACTTCTCCTACTCGCTCATAGCCTATACCAGAAAGATTTGTGACAAGTTTTGTCAACCCATACTCGGCATCTTGCTTTAGTTTCAAAGTTCTCTCAAGTATATTGTCAAGGCTTGGAAGTTTCTCAAGGCACGCAGAGATAGTTGTGACAAGTGTGATATTTTCTTTATTCAAAAGCTTCCTTAAGATATTGACCCTATCTTTCATGAGCTTATCATCATCAACACTCATTGGAGCAAAAAGCAAATCTTTTTCTCCAAAATAATAGATATTTTTATCATAGAACTTTCCATCTTCATAAAATAAAATAGCACTCCGCTCATCAGGGAGTACTACAAGCTTACTCACGCCACTAAAAGTAGCAATAAAATTAACCTTTGCGTTATCACAGATATTACGCACTAAAACAGATCTTGGATTTTCGCCAAGACACTTTCTAAGTTTTAGATAATCTCTGTTACTATTTATATTATAATACATTTATACCATTATAATCATTCATCACTTTATCTACATCAACTTTTAAAAGTGACACTATTGCATCAACTGCTCTATCTATATTTTCTTTCTGTACCTTATACTCATCTGGTGTATACTTCATAAGCACGAAATCTACTTGACTTACCAATGAATGTTCTACGCCTATACCTATACGAACTTTGATAAATTTTTCAGTGCCAAGATTTGCTATGATTGATTTTATGCCATTATGTCCTGCTGCTGATCCCTCTTTTGTCACTTTTATCCTACCTACCGGAAGTGCAAGCTCATCATACACTACTATTATATCAGAAGGAGCAATCTTATAAAAGTCTGCAAGTGGTCTTATAAATTCACCACTATTATTCATATAAGTCATAGGCTTTGCTATTATCACAGGAGTCTCATCAATTTTTGTCTTTGTATATAAGCCATTAAACTTATCATTATCAAGATTTAGATTATATCTTGACAAGAGTTCATCTATAGCAAGAAAACCAGTATTATGTCTTGTCATCATATATTTAAGTTCTGGATTACCAAGTCCTACAATTAATTTCAAAACACACCTCTTATAACACTAATTATCTATTATGTCACTACTACTCGTTTTTTCCAAGTCTATATTTTTCTTTTCATCAAGTGAATACACATAACCATCTTTATCAATATAACACTCTCGTGATTTCTTATTCAAGTTTATAATCTTATTTTGTGTCTCTCTATCAGTGTCATATTCTCTTGTACTTTTATATCCAGATATACCTGGATACAGTTTAAGTCTCAAGCTGCCATCTGGGTTATCACTATAGTCAAAGATTGCTTCACACATATACATATCTCTTGATTGACCACCATATATAAAATTACCAAGACTATAGACTATAGGCACTCCATTATAATACTCTACTTCTTCTGTAATGTGTGGATGTGTACCTATTACAAGATCCGCTCCAGCATCTACAAGTTTATGCGCAAATGCTTTTTGAGTCTTATTTGATTCACCTTCAAGCTCTTTTCCCCAGTGCATATATACTATCACTTTATCGCAAAGCGATTTTATATCTTTTATATCTTCAGCTACTTTTTCAATATTATAGCCATTATATACACCACCGCGACTTTCACTTGCTATCCATGATACATCAGGGAGGACGGCAGAAGCCCCAATTATAGCATATTTTTTCCCTTCAACTACTTTTATATATGCTTTTTTCGCCTCTTGTAATGTGGTTCCTGCGCCCACATGAGCAATGCCAAGATTATCAAGGATTTCCATAGTTTTAGAAAGTGCATCCACCCCAAAATCAAGTATATGGTTATTGGCTAGTGTAAAAAGTCCGATTCCAATTTCCTTTAGAGCACTCGCGTACTTTGTCGGAAGTGCAAATACATAAGTTTTATCATAAGGCTTATCATCATCATCAGTTATGCTACACTCAAGGTTTGCTATATTTAAATCTGATGATTCAAGAACTTTACGAAAGCTTTCAGATATTATTGCGTCAACCCCACCATCATTGTATGATCTTCTTATATTATTTGAAAAAAATATATCGCCAACAAATACCAATCTATCTTTTTTTTCTCTGGTAAGTATTTTTTCATCTTCTATAGCTTCTATACTACTAATATCAATTTCCTTGTAACTATCAACCGTCTCTTCCATTAGCTCTTCTGTTTTTTTTGTAGTTTCTACTATATGTAAACTAACTTGTACAACCAAAAAAGTCGTTAGTAAAAATAAAAAAACTGGCACTAATACATTTTTTATATCGATCATTTTCACTTTCAAAACACAAACCTATAAAAAGTCACATTATGCATAAGCCTTATACTGCAAAAGATAATCAAGTATAGTCATTGCCACCATCGATTCAACTACAACCACAGCTCTATCAACTATACATATATCATTTCTACCTTTTAATTCTACTGTAATTGGTTTATCATTTATATCTATCGTGTGCTGTAACTTTCCAATTGTTGGAGTAGGTTTTATAGCGGCATTTATAATTATCTCTTCGCCATTACTGATACCGCCAACTATCCCACCAGCATTGTTTGTACGAGTCTTCCCATTAGGCTCTATCTCATCATTATTTTCTGATCCAAGCATACTCACTACATTAAAGCCAGCACCTATCTCCACTCCCTTAACTGCGCCTATAGACATCACAGCTTTTGAAATTTCTGCATCGAGTTTATCAAATACTGGTTCGCCAAGCCCCACAGGACAGCCTAAAACTTTGCACGAAACTATCCCACCAATTGAATCATTTATTACACCATTTTCTTCTATATCATTTGTAAGCTTCTCTGTGTCGTATGTGCCTTTTGCCTCTATAGATATATTTTCGTTTTTCAAAACTTTAGATGCAATTGCACCACCTATAACGCGCCCTATAGTCTCTCGACCTGACGATCTTCCACCACTTCTATAATCTCTTATACCATATTTTTTTTCATACACATAATCTGCATGACCAGGTCTATATATACTTTTTAATGTTTCATATTCTTTATCACTTGTGTCTACATTTCTAACTATAGCGCATATCGGAGTACCAAGTGTCTTTCCTTCAAATACTCCTGATAATATCTCAACCTTATCGTTTTCTTTGCGAGTTGTAGAAAGCTTTGATGAACTTGGCTTTCTTCTATCAAGATATTTTTGTATATCACTTTCAGAAAGCGCTATGCCACTTGGGCATCCATCTATCACTGCTCCAAGCGCCACTCCATGCGACTCACCAAACGTTGTAACTCTATATAATTTTCCAAAAGTGTTTCCTGCCATAAATCTCCGTTACTACTCGTATATATATTTTATTTTTTTATCAACATCTATATAGTATATTCTTTTGTCCTTTTTTTCAAGAGAAACATTTCCTCGTGTAATACTCTCTATATCACTTTTAAATCTATCAAATACTTTATCATCAATAAGATATCTCACTCGCACCTTATCTTCATAAACCTTATCTATTGGCAATATCATTTTATAAGACTTATCTACCATGTTGCCAAAAACCACATTTTGATTTGTATTTTGTATTATGCTCTCAAGTCTTCCATAGTCATCATAATCAAGACTAAAACTAACTTCATAGGCATCATATATATAAGAATATTTACATTCAGCTAGTGCCTTTTTCAAGCTTTCACCATAAGCACGTACAAGGCCACCTGTACCCAAAAGAGTTCCGCCAAAATATCTTGTAACTATCGCTATGCAATTGGTAAGATTTTCCCCTTTTAATATATCAAGCATTGGGTGACCCGCAGTACCTTGTGGCTCTCCATCATCACTCGACTTAACTATAGCTCCGTTCTTACCAAGAATATACGCGAAACAATTATGTTTTGCATCATAATATTTCTTTCTTATCTCATTTAGCCTTTTTTCCGCCTCGTCCTCACTTTCAATATAAAACACATTCGCTATGAAGCGGGATTTTTTTTCGACTATCTCGGCTGTGCTATTTTCAATAACTACTTTCAATCTTTATACTCTTTTTACACATTATTCTATTCCAAGAATATCATCCGACTCATCTATACCTATACTTTCAAAACCTTTAAGTTTACTTGTTATCATAGAGTTTCTCTTTTGCAACTGCTCTGTAGACTTTGCTGCTGTATCTATGCTTCTCTTTGCCTTATCTATTTCTTCTTCAAATCTTCCATACTGTGCTTTTATCGCTTGCAAGATCCCAGCTATTTTTTTACTATTTTTATTGATTTGCAAAAATCTAAAGCCAACGCTAAAACTATTTATAAGTGCTGTAATAGTGGTTGGTCCCGCAAGAAGCACTTTATACTTCTTTTGGCAATCATCTGCAAGATTATCAATGCGAAGACACTCTGCATAAAGCCCTTCTGTAGGCAAAAACATAATTCCAAATTCTGTCGTTATAGGCGGCTCTATATATTTTTCAGAAATACTTTTTGCTTGTTTCAAAACTTCTTCTTTCAACTTTTTAACTGCTTCATTTAGCATTATCTCATCTCTTCTATTTGAAGCATCTACTATAGCCATATATCTATCATTTGGAAATTTTGCGTCTATAGGCAAATATAAAAATCCATCATCTTCTTTATTGGGTATTTTTATGGCAAAATCCACCATCCTATCTGCATCATCTTTTATCTTAAACTGTATCTCATACATACTCTTTGGCAAAATACTTTCAAGTATATTTTCAAGTTGCTTTTCGCCAAAGATTCCTCTTGCCTTGACGCTTGATAAAGATTGTTGTAAATCAGAAATAGTTCCTGACATATTCAAAAGCTTACCATTTGTCACCTGTAAATTTTGCAACTGCTCTCCTATAGTTTTAAAACTACTATCAAGTCGTTCGTTGAGTGATTTATCAAGTTTTTCATTGATGTTTTTTTCTATTATATCAAGCTTTGATTCATTGGCGGTACGTATCTCATTTAACTTCTTTTCATTTGTATCATTAATCTTATCAAGAGATTCCTGCATACTTTTAGTGATGTTTGCAGAGTTTAATTGATTTTGATTAAGTATCTTTACAAAGCCATCATTTGAATCTTTTATCACGTTTTTTTCAAGGTCTTTTATAAGTGACGCAAGGTATCTTGAATCATCTTTTTTCTTGCCCTTATTAGATAATATGATGATAATTAGCATTATAATAGCAACAAAAATCACTATCAAGGCTATGATAACTATTGTAAAAAGGCTATTAAGTGAATTCATATTTTCCATTTTATCTCCCTTATACCCTACATCTTACGGGCTCGCACAGCTCGCCCTTGCAGAATTAGTTTTATAATTTTATTTTATTGATGTTTTGAAGTGCCCTCTTGTAAAACTCTCTGGGCATATTCCTTTCAATATATTCTTTACTTCTTCTTCGTTTTCAAAGCTAAAATCGATTCTATATTTCAAAGTATTTAATCTTGCATTATTTTCATTTGAGCCTTCTTTTTTACGCCCTTTACTATATATTGATTCTATCTCATCAATTTTATCAATCAAATATAATGGCTCTGTGTTAAATATTTTATTATAACAATATTTGCAATAAGTTTTATAGTGCAGTTTTTTATTCTTTCTATCTAATATATGTGATGAATAGGTATTTACATGATTAAAATCAAATTTGTATTTACAATGCAACAAGTTAGTTGCATTCACTCCTTCGGCATTCATATTCGTCGCAACATTTTTTTTATTTGGCTCTATTATATTTTTGTATAGGCAATTTGCTGACACCATCGTGTCTATGTAACTATATATTAAAAATGTATCATATCCTACATCATTTAATTCATATATATTTAATTCAACGGGTGCTGTGAAAAAGAGTGGCGCTTCTTTTGCATTTATTCTCTTTTCATTATAAAGCCTTGTAAGTACTTTTTTTGTCTCAACATTATAGCAATCCATAGTATAGTTTAATTCAACTTGCAAATCACTATTTGCAGATTTATTAATCTTTCTAAGCATATATGCATATGAATCAAGATTTTGAATAATGATACCATCAAGATTTTTAATTTCATATATTCTATCAGTAGTTAGTCTAAAACTATCGTCTTCTTCATATCGCGATATTCGCTCCATCAAGATAAAAGCTTTTTTATCTTTCTTTTTTATGTCAATAACAAGATCCGCTAATTCTTTCTCACCAAATGAATCTCGCGACAATATAATATCACTTACTACATCACTACTTAAAACTATATCAAATTGTTTTTTTGTTTCTACCTTTACCTTATACATTTATTTTCTTTCATACCGCTGAATCATATCAGTACCATTGTGCTTATCATAGTAACTTGTAAAGCCACCTTTATTATATAATTTAAGTAGATATTTTTCATCACTTGTTATATTGGTCTCGCTCACATATGTTTCGGGCTCAAGCGAATTTACTTCATAGGTACTCTTATGTTCTTTTGCAAAACTTATATCGTCAAGATATTTGCGATAAGTTTTTGTAACGCCAGCTACATAGTCTGGTTTTCTCATACGTCCTTCAATCTTAAATGATGTGACACCAGCATCAATCAAACCTTGAAGATATTGAAGTGCACACATGTCTTTCATTGACAATATATATGGCTCGCGCAGCTCGCCTATACGGCTTGCAGGCTCGCCATGTCGTACCGGCGCACTAAAAGCACTTCCCTTACGAGTAGAGTATGGTAGCCTACATGGCCCTTTGCAGCGACCTCGGTTACCTGATTCGCCACCAATAAAACTTGACATGAGGCATGCACCACTATAGCTATAGCACATCGAGCCATGTACAAATGCCTCAAGTGCTATATCATTCTTAAGTTCTTTTCTTATATTTTTTATTTCTTTTATGGATAATTCTCTCGCCAGTACAACTTTTGTAAAACCAAGATCAGTTATAAGATTTATTGCCTTACTTGATGTGATAGTCATTTGTGTTGATGCATGAAGCTCTACATCATTATATCTTTCTTTTAGCATCATAGCTACGCCAAGATCTTCTACTATAAATGCATCTACCCCCTCTTTAACTAAAGGGTCAAGATACAAAAAAATCTCTTCAAGCTCCTTTTGCTTAAAGAGAGTATTGACAGTAAGATAAAACTTCTTGCCGTGTGCTTTTACATATCGTATAGAATCTATCACTTTATCTTCAGTTGCTGACTTAGCATATGCTCTCGCACTAAACTTTTCTCCGCCCATATATATTGCATCAGCTCCAGCATCAACCGCAGCTATCACACACTCAAAGCTACCTGCTGGTGATAATAATTCTATGCTGTTATGATTACTTTTTATATCATTCATATTATAGAAAACTGCTTTGATATGTGATTCCAAGATGCTCATAGGCGAGATCAGTTGCAACTCTTCCTTGTTTAGTTCTTTTTATAAGTCCTTTTAGTATGAGAAATGGCTCATATACTTCTTCTATAGTACCTGCATCTTCGCCAAGCGTAACTGCAAGAGTATCTATACCGACACCTTTACCATTTGAATTACTTATCAAAATCTGCAAGTACTTTCTATCATTCTCGTCAAGTCCAAGCTTATCTATGTCAAGTTCATCGAGTGTCTCGTCTGCAACTTTTTTATTGATTACTCCGTCATACTTAACTTCAGCGAAGTCTCTGATTCTCTTCACAAGACGATTGGCAATCCTTGGCGTACCACGAGATCTCATGCCTATCTCTTTTGCGCCATCATCATCTATCTTCACATTCAATACTTTTGCGGTTCTTTTTGCTATCTGCATAAGCTCAAAGTCTTCATAGTATTCAAGTTTTGAGATAATCCCAAATCTATCACGAAGTGGCGCAGACAAAAGTCCTGGCATAGTCGTAGCACCTACAAGTGTAAACTTTGGAAGGTCAAGCCTCACAGAATGAGCAGTTCCTTCACTGCCAAGCACTATATCTATATAATAGTCTTCCATAGCAGAATATAGCACTTCTTCCACTGCACTATTGATACGATGTATCTCATCTATAAAAAGTACATCACCTTCTTCAAGATTAGAAAGAACAGACGCTATATCAGCTGGCTTCTCAAATGTTGGTCCACTTGCAGTTTTTATATTGACATTTAATTCATTGGCTATGATATAGGCAAGTGTAGTCTTTCCAAGTCCTGGTGGACCATAAAAAAGGCAATGATCAAGTTGGTCTGATCTCTTTTTTGCTGCATCTATATAGATCTTAAGCTGACTTTTTAACTTTTCTTGACCTACATATTCAGATAGATTCGCTGGACGAAGTTTTGCATCATCTTTTCTATCATCTGCACTACTATTTAGATTTAAAATTTTCTTTTTCATATTATTTATATTTCAAAGCGAGTTTAAGTAAGTCGCTCACACTTACATTCTCTTCTACTTCTATATTTTCTATCATCTCTCTCGCTTTACTTTCTTTATAACCAAGAGCAATGAGAGCCTCTACTACTTCATCCTTTATAACGCTAATTCGTTTTGATGCTTCATTATTTACTTTTATAATATCGAGTTTCTCATCAAACTTCATCTTGCGCACTTTATCTCCAAGTTCTATGCAAATCTTACTTGCTGTTTTTGAGCCTATACCTTGTACGCTTGCTATCATTTTACTGTCATCATTTGATATTGCTTTTATAAGAGTTGAAAAACCAAGTGTAGAGATAATATTAAGTGCTCCCTTTGGCCCTACACCATTAACTGTCAGAAGCTTTAAGTACATCTCTTTATCTTCTCTTGTCAAAAATCCATAAAGAGACATTTCATCTTCTTTTACATGCATATAAGTATACACTTTGATGTCTTCATCTATAGCTGGGAGATTCTTAAAATTTGATGCAGGAAAAAAAATGTCGTATCCAACGCCACTCGTTTCTACGACAATTTTATTATCTAAAACTTCCTTTAATTTTCCCTCTATAAAATTTATCATATATTATACTTTTTCGAGGTAAAGCACCCTATAGTTTTGATTCACGAAAACGTGTACCTACAAATTTATTATTCTCTACAAAGCCATTCGAGTCCATCTTGTTGGTAACTTTCGCATTTTTTATGGCTTCCCTCATTATCTCAAGTTTTGCATCAGTATTATCAGCTTGAGATACAAGATATGCTTCCATAAGCATAGGAAGCTTTGGAGATCCAAACTCTGTACTTCCATGATGTGAAAGTATCACATGCAAGAGTTCTACTTCTTCAGTTTTGGTAAAGTTGCCAAGCTCTTTAATTCTTGACTTTACCATCTCATATCCCATCACAATATGTCCTACGAGATAACCCTCATCCGTATATTCATTTTGTGGATAAGATGATATCTCATCTATTTTTCCGATGTCATGTAAAAGACTTGCCGTAACCACAAGATCTGCATTTATGTCTTCATAATTTTCTGCCATAACTAAAGCAAGTTTTGTAGTAGATACTGTATGCTCTGCAAGCCCTCTTATAAATGAATGATGCACAATCTTTGCGCCCTGGTGTGATAAAAACTTTTCTCTAAAACTCTTATCTTCTATAAAATATGACTTAAGAAGCCTTAAATAATTGGTATTTTTCACCTTTCCTATAAGCGAATCAAGATCTTTCGCAAGCTCTTCTGCACTATACTTGGATGCAGCAAAATAATCAGTGGCGTTATACTCATCTGCATCAGCTACTCTTATCCTTTTGATGCGAACCTGAAGTTGATTATTATATGCTATGACTTCACCCTCTACAAAACAAAAATCATTTGCAGAAAATTCTTCTATGCCAGGTGATGTCACATCCCAGATCTTCCCGTCAATAATTCCTGTCTTATCTTCAAGTTGTACATTGAAGTAGTCTTTTCCTGTCTTTGCTTTAGCTTGTGATTTTATTTTTATATGATACACAGACTGTATATCATCATTTTCTCTTAGCTCACCTACAAATTGCATTGTATCACCTTTCTTAATCTTTAATATCCACTTGGTGACAAAGTCTCATCTCTCACTATATATCTTCTTGATATATATGCCTCTTCGCCTTCGTATGATACGATCGCCCAATCATTATCATAGAAAGATCTTACCTGTACTCTATCTCCCTTACTTACCGTGCCATAAACTCTTGAACTATCTGTATTTGGAGCATTTCTTATCTTTACAAGATCACCTGTCACATTATAGTAGCCTGCTTCAGGTGGTTGTGGTGGTTCTGTCTCAACTGGTTCGGTTTCAATAGGCTCTGTCTCAGTAGGCTCTGTCTCTATAATTTCTACCACTGGTTCCGTCTCTATAGTTTCTTCTCTCTCACCTCTAAAGAATATAGCCCTTACTACAAAGACCATCAAAAGTATAGCAACTATTGGTATGATGATTGACATAAGTCTTCTTCTATTTCTTCTTGGTCTTCTATTTTCATTTTGAAGCATCTGCTCACGAAGCATCTCTTTTCTTCTGAAGTCATCATCATCTCTTTGCATAAATGCTGGTGCAGATCCTTCTACTGTCATATCCCTACTAAAATCACCTGCGTATGGAGTATCTTCATCTTCACTATACTCATAAACTTTTTCATCAGCATTTTCTGCATTGAACTTTGCTTTCTCATCAAGATTGTCAGTCATTGATGGCATAGCATCTTCATTTTTAAATATCAAATCAAGCTCATTGGTAAGTACCTGAAGAGCTTCCTCAGCGTGTTCCTTTGGTATGTCGACACCATTATGTGCTTGTACACCACTTATGATGATAGTCTCAAAATTATGTGCAGTATCATCAGCTATGATTCCTACAGTCTTAAGTGTCTTTAAATCTTCATCATATCCTTTAGAAACTATGAGTGCTTCATCCGTCAGATGTTCTATCACATCAATAGTAATCTGTGCCATAAGCATCATTGCTTCATTAAATTTATTGAGAATCAGATGTTCTCTTGCTTCACCAAGTGCATTTACTATCGCATCTCTATTTGCCATGGTTTCCTCCATTAAAAAAAGATAAGGGAAGCTACATAATCATTAGCCCTCTGATACGATTACATACTATGTTAATTATATCAAAATTAGCTATTTGTTGCAAATATAATCTATAAATCAGTGACTATAGTTACATGGTCATGGGTCTTTTTGGGTACTTTCCAGTCACCATAGCCTATAGTCAATACCTTATCGTATTCATCAAGTACTAAAAGTTCTATGCCTTCAAATGATGTAAGATGCACATTTTCATAAAGTCCCTTTTCATAAAAGAAACCAGGGTACTCTGGTATCCACCCAGTGCCATATAAAAATTTTGCGTCACTTGAAAGATATTCTTTTGAAGCTCTTTCATGCATTGCACATATACTTTTCATAGAGAATAGCTTTCCAATTTTAGACAAAATGAATATAGCAATCTTCTCTATGAATCCATATTTTTTTATCGTTATTTTTTTTCTTTTTGACATAGCAAGTCCAAAAATTATCTGCTGCTTAAGTACAAACATCCTTCTCTTAAAACTATCTTCTGGATAGTGATCCATCACATATATATCAAGAGTTGGATGAGAAAATATTCCATCATATAATTCTATAGAATCTTTATCTCCTCGTATCACTTTTTTGTGATAAAGTCTTACATTAAAATCAAAAAACTCATCTTTATCTTCTGGGAAATAGACGCCTATATCTTTTGGCATCTTTTCTTTTTTCAAGACTTCTATAAGCTTATCATATTCTTCTCGCACAAGAGATATGTCAGCATCATCATCCCATGCTATAAACCCTTTATCACGCACAGCACCAATAAGTGTCCCCGCTTCCAAAGTATATTTTATACCATGTGTGAGACACAAATCATGAATGTACTTAAGTAAATAAAGCATAAGTTCTTGACATTCTTTTATATATTTTTCATCATTCTCTTTCATTATAATAAATATTTTACTCTAACAAGTTAGATAAAGTCAACATTAACGAATAATTTTTACAAAGTAAAAATATAGCTTACTATCATATATTCAATTTGATACTTTTTTTATGACAGTAGTTATGCTATAATTAATTAAAAATTATTTTCTTCTATAAGGAGGATATATGGATTTTGGAATGATTATGAAACTCTCTGGGCTTTGGGCGAAATTTAGCAAAAACCATCCTAAGTTTCCTGCGTTTTTAAAAGCTGTACAGAAAAATGGTCTAAAACCAGATACTATAGTTGATGTAAAGATTACTTACCCAGATGGAAATCCTATTGATACAAACCTTAAAATCACTGCATCAGATATAGAAATAATCGAAGAATTAAAAAAGTTAAAAAAATAAAAAACCGGCTACCACCTATTTTACCACACCGTTACCAGTGTAGAATCTTCGGCCGCCTGATGCTTAACCGTCGTGTTCGAGATGGGAACGGGTGTTTCCATCAGACGTATCGTAACCGGAATGGAACCAAGTGGACTCGAACCACCGACCTCTCGGTTATCAGCCGAGTGCTCTAACCAACTGAGCTATAGTTCCAGATACAACCATACAATGATAGTTAAATAAACACAGAAACCTTACTTAAACCTTTAGAAAGGAGGTGATCCAGCCGCACCTTCCGAAACGGCTACCTTGTTACGACTTCACCCCAGTCATCGCCCCCCCCTTAGACGGCTATATCCTTGCGGTTTACC
>DFKY01000022.1:23368-33142 GCA_002374095.1 Lachnospiraceae bacterium UBA3633 | reverse complement strand
TCTTTACCTATCCTTAATTTTTGTAATTTATTATAATAAAATCCAGTGACTCGCGAAAGTTGCATTAGCGGAATTGAGTAATCAATAAGATTAAGTATTGCGATAACTTTTTCTTCTTCGCTTGCTTGCAAATACTCTTTTTTAGTATTTATATTCATATATTTATATAAAAGCTTTGTGACATCATCATCGGTTAATCTATTATTCATTACTTCCATACATCTATCATGATTATCAAGCTCATTCCATTTTAAAAATTCATCATTCTCAAACTTCTCTTTTATAAATTTAGTATTTACTAGATCTAAATAATTTCCTTTATCCCTTCTATATGCATAAATTGAAGAAAATTTGTATTCATATGTTTTATTGCATATACCTGCCTTTATAGGATTTTGATGAATATATCTAAGACAAGTTAAAAAGTATTTCATATTTTCAACATTCTCACTATGATACCTATCATTAAAAACATATCCTGTCCTTGCATTTTTCAAATTATAATAATTAGCATATCTTGAATTTATTTTATTCATTATAGCACTTAATTTATTACTTTTATCCTTAATAAGCAAATGATAATGGTTGCTCATAATACAATACCCGTATAAATCAAAATCTATTTCACTTTTAGTACTTTTAACTATATGCAAAAATTTTAAATAATCTTTCTCATCATCAAATAAAATCTGCTTATTTAATGCTCTACTCATAACATGATATATTTTTGTTTTAGATTCTACTCTTGCTTTTCTTGGCACTTATGACCCCCTTAATAATTTAATTTATAAATATAATACAACACTGTCACTTTTATTGCAACAAAAAACGAGGCTCAATTATCGCTATTTAGGCAGTGTCCCTTCTATTGCAATAATAAACCACGTCCCTTTTATTCTTTATTTTTTAGCATAAGTAATGTCCAATATTTATCACATAAAAAAACAAGTCATACTATTTTGTTAGCATCGCAAAATGAGTCCTACTGGACTTTTTATGCATATATTATACTATTTTTCGCCTTTTTTATTTAGTTAAATTTTTAAATAAATTATATTTTTTTAATAAAAAAGAGCAAACCATAAGGTCTGTCCTTCTACTACATTTATATTCATAATATTATAAATGAGGTCTCCCTCTTTTTTTCGGAAAATAAATATTGTGTTTAGGTCTATTCGTTTCTATAAATCGTTGTTGTATATTGTTCAATCTATAAAACTCATCGCTTTGAAATAATATAAAATCTATATTTGGCACATTGTCATTATAGCGATATGGAGAATAACTCTTAAGAAAAACTTCCTCTGTAATATAATCATAAAGCCATTTTATATTAATATCAAAGTTATCATAATTTGCTACTGGCAGAAGTATATTTTTATTTAGTTTCTCAATATATACTTCATAAAAAATTATTATTTTATAATTAATTTTTAATAGTTCTTCATCCTTCTTATATCGTTTCCATTCTAATCTTTGCACTTTATAACCATTCAAGCAATAATTACCCTGCAGCAAACCGACTTTATAATTCTCAGGTTTCTTGATTTTCTTTTCGCCATCAAACACCCAAATAAGATTGTATCCATTTTCAGTGTAAAATTTATTCCTTGCATCAAACTCTTCATTAGAGATCTGACTATGTTGAAACTCTATGACAGTATTTTTATCTTTAATTAAAACATCTGCTCTATGTTTAACACCATTATTTTCTATTATAACTTCTCTACATTCAATTGGGAATTTCTCTTGCCAGCCAAGATGCCACTCGCTCATATCCCCCCAATCATCACATTCTGACCTGTGTCTATGTGCAAAATGAGAGGCTTTGGTTTTACAATCTCTATAAATCACTTCACTACGACAAATTGGGCACAAATAACTACAGCCTTTATTTGCATCTTTAATAAATATTTTTTCACCGTTTTCATTTGTTGCTATAAACATATTTTTTACCTATAACTATATTTTACATTTATTTATTCATTTTCTTTCGTTCTAAAGAAAAATTATATTTTGATGGTTGTTGCAAACCTATAAGTTTGCTTCCTTTAACTCTTTGTATTAAACTTGGATTTTCAACTTCCTTCACAAAGAATACATAATAATTGTCTTTATGTTTTTTCATAAATTCAAACTCATTTACAGACATATCGAATGCTATCTTATTTTTAGAATCGAATTTTGTGGACTTGACTTCAATATAGTATTCGTTTCCCTTTTTATCAATATAACTAAAGTCGTATCCTTTTGAATCATCTTTCTCGCACCATGCTACAATTGTTTTTATTTTCAGTTTGTCTTTATTATTTATCAAATACTCTTTAACAAAATTTTCACCATTTTTTCCTATGAGCCGTTTAGTTTCTTCTGAACCACCACTATATAAACGAGATGAGCTTTTTGTTTGCTTATTTTTTGTGTGCTTTTTTACACCCACATCAATTAAAACAGGTAAGACTACTTTCTTAGTCACATTTATTGAATTCTTGTTATTTCTTTTATCAGGTTTTAGTATTGTTCCATAACCGTAGATTTTATTGTATATAAAACACATAAAAAGATGTGGTGAAATTTCTTTATTCAATTTTAATGACTTGTAGAATTTAAATAATTGATTCCTTTTTATTATGCAAGCATCATCTTTATTAAACGGAATATCAAGTAACGATAATATAATTTCAATATGCTTCTCTGAAAGGATAGGTAATTGATTCTCATAATCATAAAGATAAACTATTTTATTCCTAACCATGTTATTGATTTGATTGTTTTCAATTGCTTTATAATCTTTCTTTTGTGTTGCATCTATTAAATCAAATAATTCTTTTTTTATATTTTTAAATATTTCATTAACATCCTTCCCAAATCTATTCTTTTTTGCTTTTTTAGAACCGAACACATACTCTTTTTTCTTTTTATCCCAATAAACTCCGTATTTTTGATATGCTGTAGTTCTACCTCTAAGTTCACAAAAGTTTTTTAATTCCACTTCCAAACGATAACAAAAAGATTTTTTCGATTCATTCCCAATGACATAGTCTTTAATTTTCATTTTCTTAATTTTTTTTAATGAAAAATCCTTAATAAATCTCTTTAACTTTACTATTTCTTTTTTTTCTCTCAGCAAAACTCTTGTATATTCACTTGAGTTCTTCCATTCAATGTATTTTTCAAAAAAATCTTGACTCATCTATTTGCTACTCCTCTTCAATTTTAACTGCTGTTCCATATGCCATGATATCGCCACTTGCACTAACTTCATATTGAAAAAATCTAATGCCAAAATAAACAGTCCCAACACCATGTTTATTAAGCATAGCGCAAATAGATTCACATGCTTCTTTTAATTCTCCTATTGATTTTTTAAACTCAATATACTCTGTTTCTATCCCAATATTCATAAACACCTCAACACATATTATACCAATTAGGGACATTTTTATAAAGAAAAAATGTCCCTAATAATGTCCCTAATTGAGTTTTGCACATTTGAAACGATTAAATACCATATCAATTCAAATCATTTCAATCATATCAATTTTATATTGCTATACTTTTGTATACACTAAATGAACCTCTAGTAAGCACTTAAGGATAATTTCGTATACGCTGCTTTTTCCCCAAGTGTATACACAATTAATTAAACATGTATACACTTATGTTATAATTTTTTTTTCAATTCACACTTCACAATATTGACAACATAATTATCCTATCAATATTCTCATTAATTATCACACAAAAACTTTACTTCATCTTTATGTTTTATCCTCAATTCTTTTTTATCTATTTTTCAAAATTATACTTTCTCATATCACTAAACTTAGTTATTAATTTATTTGCTTCATCAACAAAATTGCTGAATTCTTTAAAATAATACTGAAAATTCTCATAAAATTTATACTTAATATCTTGCTCAAAGCCATATTCATTCAATGTTCGCTCTAATGTAAAAAGGATAACATTTATAGCAATTTGTTAACTATTTTATTCTTCTTTTAATTTAACAATATCACCATTTCAAGTATCATTAAATTCTATTTTTCCAAACACATTTAAATCAAAAGGCACTTCTGTGTTTATTCTTATAATAGCATCCAATTTATCATATGTATCTTTATTAAGCAAAAACATATGTTCATAATCTGCCAATTGTAATATCTCTATGTTGCTATAATGTTTGGTTGGATAAAAAAGATTTGCTTTTGACTTTGAGCAATCAAGAATAAGAAATCTGTATCTTTTAATTCATTAATATCTTTTCATAATAATCCAATCTTTGATTATCTGGTAATAAGAGAAGTTCACATTAGTTCTTATTCATAAATTATCCTTCTTAAAATTCACTCTATTAAAGTTATTGTTTGATGACATTACATGCGTAAAATATGAGCTAAAATCACATTAATTTAATAATTTTATCTCAGAACAATATAATTTATATTGAAAAAATCACAAATTTATATGCTTTTTTATATTTTTAATGCAATCCCCAATATTCAAAGAAATATTTAGACACGGTATCATGCAAACCATCATTATGTTCACTGCAACATAGAATTTGATACAATAGCAATTTCTGTGCTTTTACTTTGCAAATGTTACGAAATTGCATAATAACTTCTAAAATTTTGCTTACATTAGTCAAAAAATACTCATTCTTGAACATGATAGATAAATACTCTGCATAACGTCAATAAAAAACTCGGGCTCTCACCCGAGTTTTTCATTAGACAAGTTTTTAAGAACTCTTTTGCACTTGAACTGTATTATTCTTTTTGTCATATATGATAGTATACTTTATTTTACTTGCTATTGCATTTCTTGGAGTAATGCGTCCTTCCATTATAATTCTAAACTTACTACTATTTGCTGTTCTCTGGCTTATATTAGTAAAAGTCACTGCTTGAGGAAAATCCTCAAGTGTCAAGATATAATTCTTTACTTGTGTTACAAAGTCTATATTAAATGCATTTAAAAATGCGATATTAGCATTATCTACTACTGTTTGATCAGCCCCTTCTATCACTGGTATGTAATATATAATTGGGCATACATCAGCGCCTTTTGCTACTTCAACATTCATCCGTAGTGCCTTTTTTATATAAAGATCATAAGTTTTTCCAACTTCTACTCCTGTTATCTTGACAATTGACTCTTCCGAACCGCCATTATTTAATATTGATTCATTTTCACCTTTTAAGGAATCATTTGGGTCCTCTTTTACTACTACACCTTTTGATTCTTTAGTTTCTCTTACTGTCTCATCTGCCTCAACTGTCTCTTCTTCAGTCTCTTCTTCACTTTCTGATATATTGCTTTCTTCGTCTTCTATGTTTTTTTCATCCATTGCTCTGCTTTCTTCTTCTGTCTCTTCACCTACAACATCGCCTTCTATAATCTCTGATTCTACAGAAACTTCTTCTCCTTCTATACTTTCTACAGATTCCTCTGCATGTCTAAGATTATAATTAAATATTGCTGTTCTTATACCAGGAAGGATTGTGTATCCAAAAAGCACCCCAATAAGTAAAGTTGTGATTGCAATAGTTACTACAAATGACATAGGAAAAAGAAGTTTATCTTTTGGCTTAATTTCTGATTCATATATTTCTATTACATCTTTTTCATTTTCGCCTCTAAGTTCTTTTTGCAAACTTACTATATTGCCATCTACTTGCACAGGCAATCCACAATATGGACAATACACAGAATCCACATCTATGGTCTTTTTGCAAGAATCACATTGAACATAAAGATTTCCTTTTGCATTTTTAGAGCTATCATCTTTTTTGTTTTGTGCAAGTATATATTCATCGCAAGTGCATCTTCCAAGTTCAAGCTCTCTACCACAATATTTACAATATCTTTTTTTATTCATATATATTTTCTACTCCATTTATATATATTTTCAAGGTTTACGCCCTATGCTCTTTAGCTGCTCCGCTGTTGGATAAACATACACATCTTTCCATTTATGTTTTTTATAATAGCGATATGTGATATATCCATAAGTATTCATAAGAACCCAACCGACAATCGTGCCAATCGCAACTGCATCAAATCCAAATACTTCTATAAATCTATATACTATCAATACCTTTGTAACTATATTAATAAGTGAACTATATAAAGTAAGACTCATATTGCCCATGCCACGGAAGAAGCACTGAAGAGTATTAACTATACCTACAAGAAAATATCCAAATGCCATTATATGAAGATATGAATACCCAAGTGATATGACTTCTTCACTATCTTTAGGGCTTAGGAATACCATTATATCATATTTAAAGAAGAAAAGTATAGCAAAAATTACAGCTGCAAATCCCATCTCCAGTATAAAGCCTTTTTTGAATATATCATATATAAGGTCATCTCTTTTTGCTCCACGACTTTGTGCTGTATAAGTCATGATTCCCATACCTATATTTTGAGCTGGGAGTATGGCAAAGCTATCTACTCTACTTATGATGCCATTTGCAGCTATTGCCGCTACTCCAAGAGTATTGACTTTGGCAATTATAAGTAGTCTTCCAAGTGGAGGGACAGCTTGCTGAATTGCTGTAATCATACCATCTTTAAATGTTCTTATCAAAAGTCTTCTTTTCACAACTAAATCTTTTCTTTTAAGTCTTAAGTCCTCAAATTTAATTTGAACATAGACAAATGTTATAGTGCAAGATATAACTTGAGCAAGCACCGTCGCAGCAGATGCTCCAGCCACACCCCACTTGAATATCGCCACGAAAAGCAAATCAAAAATTGTATTTAATACTGCCGATAAAGCAAGGAAAAAGGTCGGCACTTTACTATTGCCCATTGCTTTCATAGCATTGGCAAATACATTGTATACAAATACAAATGGAAGTCCTATACACGCTATCCTAAGATACATAACTGCATCTTGCATAACCACATCCGGAAGCTTAAGTAGCATAAAAACTTGTGGAGAAAAAATTGCTATGAGTGAACTTAAAGATATAGCAAAAATTGATCCTGCAATAAATACTGTCGATACTTCAAGTTTCACACCAACCATTTCTTTAGCACCATAATATTCGCTAATGATAACTGATGCCCCCATACAGAGTCCATAAAAAAAGAGCAAAATAAATGAACTAATCTGCCCTGCATTTGATACTGCAGCAAGTCCAATCTCTCCTACAAATTTTGATATAACAAGTGCATCAACTAAATCATAAGATAGTAATACGATATTTCCTATAATAAGTGGTACTGCATACCAAAAAAGTTTTCCTATAATATCTTTTTTTTCCAATTCTTCATACTGCATACTAATCTAATAGCATTATATTTAAATCCACATATCCACCTTTATCGGTAATACCTGGAACTTTGCCCCTTTCAGAAAACTGCCAAAATCTATATTTATATGGCGTCCATGGAAACTCAAAGTAATCAGCATACCAGAAGTCATACTCACGAAGAAGCCCCATATCAAGATAAAAATCTTGCCATATCATATTGGCATATATTGCTGGAGTTAAATTTTTCTTTTTTACATGTTCAGAAAATGCTATTGCATTTTTGGTAAAAGTCTCTCCTGTCACATTATCAGTTCTTGCCACTGCTCCTTTTATTGTCTCTGGATCATAGACAAGTGGAAGATCAAGAACTATGCCATTGTCATCAAGCAGTTTTATAGCAAACTCTGCCTCTTCTATAGTTTCACTCTCATTTACTGCCTGTGAAAATATATATGCACCTACTTTTAGACCTGCTTTCTTTGCTTCTAACAGATTTTTAACACCTCTTTCATCTTCTTTAAGTGTCCCTTTTTCTCCATATCCACGATATACAAGCCTTATAATAGCAAAGTCCATACCTGCTTCTTTTACTTTTTTCCAATTTATATCGCCGTTGTGAGTTGACACATCTACCCCTATCTCAAAATCATAATTAAGCGGTCCACCTTTTTTCATTATAGAAGCATCTTTGTCCCAATCTACATCTTCCAAGTATGCATTTTTATTTATCGTCATCTTGTGATAGACACCTGCTACATCATAATATGAAAAATCACCCTCATCATTTTCATCACTTGCCTGATAAGAATAATACTTGACGCTATGTTCACGATGTGCCCTTTCATTGTCCGCTATGCCTTCACGCACTTTAACTTTTCCATTACCTATCACTGGCGAAAGCACTTTAAAATCAACTTGCGACAAATCTTTCGCCTGCGTACTTACTATATAAAGTGTAGTAAACAACATGACTATTATTTTTTTTATTAGGTTTTTTTTCATTATATAAGATTATAGCAAATATACTACCTCCAGTCAAAAAGCAGGTCTTTTAATAGACCTGCTTCCTGCAAAACTTATAATTTTTTGGAGTTTTTATTCATTTATACTTCTTTGAAGTCACCATCAACTACATCATCACCAGGATTGCCATTTGCATTACCGCCTCCATTTGAATCTCCACTTCCTGCATTTGCATTTGATGCTCCTCCTGCTGCACCTGCAGCTCCTCCAGCAGCTTGTTGCTTTTTCATCTCTTCTTCATATGCTTTCTTATATACTTCTTCTGCTGCCTTCATAAGCTCTTCTTGTTTCTTCTTTATCTCTTCTGCCTGCTCTTTAGTTATAGTTTCAATCGGTGCCTTATTAATTGCATCTTCAAGTTCTTTTATAGCTGCTTCTACTTTTTCTTTTACTCCTGCATCGATATTAGCACCTTGTTCATTTAAAGTCTTCTTTGTCTGGAATACCATAGAGTCAGCATTGTTTCTTGTCTCGACAGCTTCTTTTCTTTCTTTATCTTTAGCTTCATATTCTTTTGCTTCTTTCACTGCCTTATCTATATCATCCTTACTCATATTAGAACCAGAAGTGATAGTTATGTGATTTTCTTTTCCTGTGCCTTTATCTTTAGCTGATACATTGACTATACCATTGGCATCTATATCAAATGTAACCTCAATCTGTGGTACTCCACGTGGAGCTGGCATGATACCATCAAGACGGAAAGTGCCAAGTGATTTATTGTCCTTTGCAAATTCTCTTTCACCTTGTACTACATTTATATCAACCGCTGTCTGATTATCTGCTGCTGTAGAGAATACTTGTGACTTTTTAGTTGGTATAGTTGTATTTCTCTCTATAAGGTGAGTTGCTACACCACCCATTGTCTCTATAGAAAGAGTAAGTGGAGTAACATCAAGAAGTAGTATGTCTCCAGCACCTGCATCACCTGCGAGCTTACCTCCTTGTATAGATGCCCCAAGTGCTACACACTCATCTGGATTTAGAGTCTTTGATGGCTCTTGTCCCATAAGGCTCTTTACCTTTTCTTGAACTGCAGGTATACGAGTTGATCCACCTACAAGAAGTACTTTATTGATGTCAGATGGGCTATAGCCTGCATCCTTAAGTGCATTTTGTACTGGTATTGCTGTCTTTTCAGTAAGGTCATTTGTAAGCTCTTCAAATTTTGCCTTTGTAAGATTTATATCAAGGTGCTTTGCACCATCAGCATTTGCTGTGATAAATGGAAGGTTGATATTGGAAGTAGTGGTAGATGAAAGTTCCTTCTTTGCTTTTTCTGCTGCCTCTTTAAGTCTTTGCATAGCCATCTTATCGCCTGAAAGATCTATTCCTTCTTTTGCCTTAAACTCTGACACAAGATAGTTGATGATTCTCTGGTCATAGTCGTCACCACCAAGATGAGTATCACCATTGGTTGCCTTAACTTCGATGACACCATCGCCAATCTCTATGATTGATACATCAAATGTACCAC
>DFKY01000022.1:0-23229 GCA_002374095.1 Lachnospiraceae bacterium UBA3633 | reverse complement strand
TGATGATTCTCTTTACTTCAAGACCAGCAATCTTTCCTGCATCTTTTGTAGCTTGACGCTGTGCATCATTAAAATACGCTGGTACAGTTATAACTGCTTCTGTAATCTTCTCTCCAAGATATGCTTCACCATCAGCTTTAAGCTTTTGTAAAATCATTGCTGAAATCTCTTGTGGTGTATAAGCTTTACCATCAATATCTACTTTATAATCAGATCCCATATGTCTCTTTATAGATGAGATAGTTCTTTCTGGATTAGTTACTGCTTGACGCTTTGCTGCTTCGCCTACAAGTCTCTCTCCATTTTTTGCAAATCCAACTACTGATGGGGTTGTCCTTACACCTTCAGCATTGGCTATAACAGTTGCTTTACCGCCTTCCATAACTGCCATACAACTATTTGTGGTTCCTAAATCAATTCCTATTATTTTGCTCATATATTTATCCTCCTATCGATTACTTTTTTACTTTTACCATTGAGTGTCTTAATACTTGTTCTTTATATGTATAACCTTTTTGTAATTCTTCTGTAACTGTATCAACTTCTGCATCTGATTCTTCATCTGTAAGAACTGCATTGTGAAGATTTGGGTCAAATGGTTTTCCTACTGCTTCTATTGGTTTCACATCAAGCTCTTCTAAAGTTTTTAGTATTTGTTTATAAATCTTATCTATGCCATCTTCAAATGAATTTTCTTTTATTTCACTTGGAAGCGTCTTAAGTGCTCTTTCAAAATTATCAACTATTGGAAGTATCTTTGTAAGTATCATGGAAGCTCCAATATCTATCATCAATGCTGACTCTTTTTCAGTTCTCTTTCTATAATTATCAAACTCCGCAAGTAATCTCTTATATCTATCATCTGCTTCCTTTAGTTTTTCTTCAAGTTCTGTCTTTTCATCTTTCGCTTCTTCGTCTTTATTTTCAGAAGTCTCATCTGCAACTTTTACATCTTTTTCTAACTTATCTTCTTTTAATTCTTGCTCCTTTTTATCTATATCATTTTTCGCTTCATCATGCTGCACTTTATCTGTTTTTTTGTTGTCTTCCATTTAGCCGTACCTCCTTTCAATCTATCTCCGCTTGTTAGCACTCATTCTTATCGAGTGCTAACATCATACCATTTTTAGAGACTTTTGTCAAGGGTTTTTGGGGTCAAAAAAATGGCGATTTCTCGCCGGTATATTGTTAGACATTATGAAATTGTTATATAGCTTAACTCATATTTTACCTGCTATAACATCAAATTCATTAATATTGATTATAAAAACCTATTAAATACTTCTCCTGCTTTGCAATGAATTACATAATCTATACTTCCTTCATTAGGCACACTCGACAAATTAATAAGAATCATTTTATTCCCACTATAATAATTTATAAATGAAGCTGCTGGTTGCACTACCAAAGTAGTCCCTGCTATGATTAGTACATCTGCTTTACTTATAGCATCAATGCTCTTTCTTATGACATCTTGATTAAGACCTTCTTCATATAATACTACATCTGGTTTTATAATCCCTCCACATGTACAATGTGGCACACTATCGCAACTCAATATATCTTCTATAGTATAACTCTTGCCACATTTCATACAATGATTCTTAAATGAAGTTCCATGAAGTTCATATATGATTTTGCTTCCTGCTCTATGATGCAAATCATCAATATTTTGTGTAACTATAGCTTTAAGTTTTCCTTCTTTTTCAAGTTTAGAAAGTGCAAGATGAACTGCATTGGGTTTTGCTTTAATCATAGGCAAAAGGCATTTATCTTTATAGAAACGATAAAACTCTTCCACATTATTCATAAAAAATGTATGGCTTAATATAGTTTCTGGCGGATACTTGTATTTTTGATTGTATAGTCCATCAACTGAACGAAAGTCGGGTATTCCTGACTCTGTAGATATTCCAGCCCCACCAAAAAAAACTATATTGTTTGAGTCTTTTATAATTTTTACAATTTCTTCTATAGTTGAGATCATATTATCACCTCGCTAACGCTTAAATAGGCCTCTCACCCACTCCCACCCCGCTGGCGCTTAAGCAGGCCTCTCACCCACTCCCACCTCGCTGGCGCTCGGTGTGAGCCGGTTCAAGTCCCAAGATGCCTGCAAAAAAGAAGGGCCGAAGCTACTTTTGGCAAGACTCTCACCCACTCCCACCTCGCTAACGCTCGGTGTGAGCCGGTTCGAGTCCCAAGAACGAGTTAGCAAAAAGGAGTGGCGTAGCCACCCCTTTTTGCTAATGCGCCCTCGGGGACTCGAACCCCGGACAAATAGATTAAGAGTCTACTGCTCTACCAACTGAGCTAAGGGCGCATAACATAACCTATATATTATATCATAAAATTAGGTCATGTCAAGAATTTGCTATCTAATTTTTCTTTCCAAGATACGCTTCTTTGATTTTTGGATTTGTCAAAAGTTCCTTTCCTGTCCCTTCTATAGTTATATGTCCTGTCTCAAGCACATAGGCTTTATCTGCTATACGAAGTGCCATATTGGCATTTTGCTCTATAAGAAGTATAGTCACCCCTTCATCATTTATAGTTTTTATTATATCAAAAATATTTTTAACTATAATTGGCGCAAGTCCAAGTGATGGCTCATCAAGCATCATGATTTTAGGCTTGCTCATAAGCGACCTTGCTACTGCAAGCATCTGTTGCTCACCGCCCGAAAGCGTCCCTGCAAGTTGATTAGATCTCTCTTTTAGTATAGGAAAAAGTCTATGACATCTTTCTATATCTGCTGACAAATCATCTTCTCTTAAATATGCTCCAATCTTTATATTTTCAAGGACTGTCATATCAGGGAATATTCTTCTACCTTCAGGGCAAAGTGTTATGCCTTTTTTCACTATACTTGATGGTTCAATGCTTGTTATGTCTTCCCCATCAAAAGTTATCTTTCCAGACGCTGGTCTTACTACACCTGCTATAGTACGAAGTGTTGTAGTCTTTCCTGCGCCATTACTTCCTATAAGAGTAACTATCTCGCCCTCTTTCACATCAAAGCTTATACCTTTTACTGCTTCTATACCACCAAAATTCACTTTTAAGTTTTCTACTTTAAGCATCACCATCTACCCCCAGATATGCTTCTATAACCCTAGGATTATTTTGGACTTCTTTTGCTGAACCTTCTGCTATAAGTTTTCCAAAATCTATAACATAGATCCTTTCAGAAATATCCATGACAAGATCCATGTGATGCTCTATAAGAAGTATAGTAAGTCCAAATTTATCTCGTATCTCTTTTATATATGAAGTCAAATCCATCGTCTCTTGCGGATTCATACCAGCTGCTGGTTCGTCAAGTAAAAGTAATGTAGGTCTCGTAGCAAGTGCTCTTGCTATCTCAAGACGCCTTTGTATACCATAAGGAAGACTGCCTGCTATATCATTTCTATACTTATAGAGATCCTGTGAATCAAGAAGTCTTTTAGTTTCTTCTCTCATCTCTTTTTCTTTATTGATATTAAGTCTAAATGTACTTGTAAATATATTATCGTTATATCGAAGATGCATTGCTATAAGCACATTTTCAAAAACAGATAATTCTTTAAAAAGTCGTATATTTTGAAATGTCCTTGCTATACCTTTTTTTGTAATTTGTGAAGGCTCTTCACCTACAATTGATTTACCAAGATACTCTATCATGCCACTTGTTGGTGTATATATACCTGTTATACAGTTAAATGCCGTAGTCTTTCCTGCTCCATTTGGTCCAATTATCGCTACTATCTCACCTTTATTGACAGAAAGATTTAAGCCATCAAGAGCATTAAGTCCTCCAAATCGTATGCCCATATCAACAAGTTTCAACACATTTTCTGTCATACAGCACCTCCTGCAACATCAAGATTTTTCTTTCGCCTAAATTTTTTTAGATGCCGTATCGTAAGCTCATTGCCTCCAAGCAATCCCTTTCTAAAGAAAAGCACCACTATCATGAGAAGTATAGAAAATATAACCATCCTAAATCCTGGTCTAAAGAGCGGTATGTCAACTCCTGCTACTGCAAATGGCTCATCAAAAAATCTAAGAAGTTCCTTACCTGCTGTCACAAAAAATGCTCCAATGATTGATCCTGTAATTGATCCTATACCACCAAGTACTACTATAAGAAGTATATCGTAAGTAAGAGTTATCTGGAAAGTCTTGCTGTCTATTGACCTCATAAACATAGCAAGTAGTCCTCCACCAACTCCTGTAAAAAATGATGATACCACAAAAGATAATTCTTTTGTCTTAAAAAGGTCTATCCCTACTGCTCTTGCTGCTATCTCATCTTCTCTAATAGCTTTAAAATCACGACCTGTCGAAGAGTTTATAATCAATATCATTATCACGATACAAATAAGCGAATATATAAAACATTCTAGTGAACTATTGAATCCTGGTATTGACTTGAGTCCATAAGATCCATTCGTAATTTTATCCATCATTGGTGACGCTATGACTGCTCTTATAATCTCAGAAAATCCAAGTGTTGCTATAGCAAGATAGTCGCTTTTAAGTCTAAGCACAGGAATGCCAATCAGTGCTGCAAAGATAGCTGCGACAATTCCTCCAATTATAAGTGCTATAGGTATAGGTAATACTGCATTTTCTAAAACAGGTAGTATACCATTCATATAATATACATTTGCACGACTTGCTACTGGTATAGTAAGTATTGCTGTAGTATACGCACCAAGCGCCATGAATCCTGCTTGCCCAAGTGAGAAAAGCCCTGTAAAACCTGTAACTATATTCATAGAAAGTGCTACAACTGCATATACAAGTGATTTTTCTATAATTGATATAGCATAGTTGTACTGAAACTTATTCATATCAAGATAGATAAGTATAGCACTGCTTACAATTATTATTGCTAAATATATAAGAAGATTTACATTTATTTTTTCTTTATAATTTATTTTAAGCATCTTAGTCCTCCTATACCTTATCTATATTCTTCTCGCCAAAAAGTCCTGTCGGCCTTATGAGAAGCATAATTATAAGCACAATAAATGTAAATGCATCAGAAAATGTAGAAAGCCCTACAGCTTTTATAATGGTCTCACATACCCCTATGAAAAAGCCACCAAGAAGTGCTCCAGGTATTGACCCTATACCTCCAAAGACAGCAGCCACAAAACATTTAAGTCCTGGTAATGCTCCAGAAAATGGTTGCACTGTCATCCTATCAGTAAAATATAATATAGACCCTACTGCAGCAAGAAGTGATCCTACTGCAAATGTAAATGATATAGTCTTATTGAGTTTTATTCCCATAAGACTTGCCGCTTCATAATCTCTTGATACCGCTCTCATAGAAAGTCCTATCTTAGTCTTATTGACAAGCCAAAGCAAAATCATGACAAGTACTATAGTTATAATAGGTGTAAGTATCGTGACCAGTGATGTAGATATATTTCCTATAGTTATAACTTTTTTAAGACCTGGTATGGCAGGATATGCTTTAGGCAAAGCTGTAAAAAGATATGTAGCAAGATTTTGCAAAAGATACGATACGCCTATAGCAGAAATCATTACTGACATACGTGGAGCTGATCTAAGTGGTGCATAGGCAAATTTCTCTATCATTATGCCAAGAACTGTCGTCGCAACAAGTGTCACGATGATAGCTACAGGAAATGGCATAACAGCAAAAGAAAATATCATAAAATACCCTGCCACCATAAATATATCACCATGGGCAAAGTTAATAAGCCTAAGTATACCATATACAAGTGTATATCCTATGGCGATAAGTGCATAGCAACCACCAACTGATATACCTGTAAGTGCATGTTGTAAAAATAAATTCATATTATCCTCTAAAAAAATGGGCGAAGCATTAAGCTCGCCCAAAATAATCTATATTAAGCAAACTTCAATGTCTATAAATTAGTTGGCTCCGACTTTCTCTTTGAATACGAACTTACCGTTCTCTACTTCTTTCACATATGCTGAATCTTTATTAGCATCACCATCATCATTGAAACTTATCTCCCCAGTGACGCCTTCATATTGAAGACTTGCAAGTGCATCTCTTACTGCAGGACCTTCAATTGATTGAGCTTTCTCTATAGCCTTATATGCTGCAAGGTATGCATCATATCCAAGTGCTGATACAGCTGGTATATCAGGTGATTGCTTCTCTACATTTACAAGGTAATTAGAAAAACCTTTTGCAGTGACACCTTCACCATTACCATTTAAGAAAATAGCTTCTTCACCTGTCGCTGTAGATGGATTAGCCTCATAAAATGTCGTAACTACCATGCCTTCAGCTGCGCCATGTGCATTTTCAATGATAGTACCATTTTCCCAAGTATCACCAGCACCGATCTGACAAGTTATACCGAGTTCTCTTGCTTGACTTAAAATAAGTGGTGCTGTAGCAATTGATGATGGAGCAAATATGAATTCAGGATCTGCATTTTTTATATTGGTAAGGATTGCTCTAAAATCTTGCTCATTGGTCTGGAACTTTTCTTGTGCTACTACTTCCATTCCTTTTTCATTGCATGCACGGACAAAGAAATTGCCAAGTCCTTCAGAATAATCATCACCAAGTTGAGTTATAACTGCAACTTTATTGTATCCATGTTTCTCTGCATAAGATGCCATAACTGTTCCTTGAAATGGATCTAAGAAACATGTTCTAAAATAGTAATCATTTCCATTTGTAACTTGTGGATTAGTACAAGAACAACCTATAGCTGGAGTCTTACCTTCCTTGAAATACTCACCTGCTGCTATTGACACACCTGAGCCATATGATCCAAGAACTGCAACTACTTTCTCTGCTATAAGTTTCTGTGCTGCATTAACTGCTTCAGTCTTATCAGATTTATTATCAACTTCAAGAAGTTCAATCTTATAATCTTCTCCGCCAATATTCACAATGTTGTAGATAGAATTGGCATAACGGATACCATATACTTCTTGTATACCACCGCCTCCATTTTCTCCTGTCTGAGGTTCAAATACACCTATCTTTATGACTTTCTCACCACTTTCATTTGTTGTAGTAGCTGCCTTGCCACTTCCACCAGCACAAGCGATAAGATTCATCGCCATAATACCAACTAAAATAATACTTAAAACTTTTTTCATATACTTGCCTCCTAATTTTATGTTGTTTAACTGTCCGCCTGACGCGAACATATGTTTATATCAAGCTTACACTACTATATTTTACCATATTTTACATTTTTTGCAAGAGTTCTTACAAAAAAAATAAGTTATCGTGGTAATCCCACCGATAACCTATTTATTAGGAATAAACTAATAAAAAAACTAGTTCTCTATCAGGATAAGTTAATAGTCTGTTTCATCTGTCTATTTCAATCTTCAATTCTATAGCAAAAAACCGTCGATTTCTCGACGGAATAATCATGTTTTTATGCCAATCTTTTATCTAATCCTTCACATAATGTTTATGTTTCAAAAATTAAGCGCATGTCACGTATTTGTATATATTCACCTGATGGATTAAGGTTTTGAGGTCCAATCCTAAACCACACCGACTCATCTTTTTTTACAGGTATAGCCAATTGTATAGTAGAACCAACATAATTCTTATTCTTTAATTCAGTGCCACTATCATCTAGAAAATAATCAGTGGTTATTGTACTTGTAAAGGAACTTTTCTTACAAGAGAGTCTACATTTTTGGTCAAGCAAACCGGTATGACTTAAATCGGCTGTCCTTAAAGCATAAGTGATTGATAGTTGCAAAGTCCCAGCTTCGTTTGCATCTTGGATAAGAGGGATGCCTTGGCCGAAAGCCAGCGGTTTTTCATTCACTGCAAACATCGCTGTCTTAAGCTCCGACAGTGTTGCCCTGGACATTAATGGGAAGTTTAAGGTTACGTTACTCACAAATGAGCCGTTTTCCACAAGAGGTGAATTTCCTGCATATGCCTTATACCCCCCCATGTAAGATCTTCCCAAACACCGCATGACCATGTCCATTTTGAAAGGCGCAACAACAGAATCCGACCAGTCAAAGTTTTTGCCAGCACCAACCTGAAACTTATCTAACCTTTTTGCATAATTTACACTTAAGTTCGTATCATTACTGAGTAGCATGAAACGATGATTTTGGTCATCACTGGTAAATTGCTGTGCTGATGGAATCCATAGGTCTGTGATTGAAACATCACTTGGCTTTTCTTTCAAAACTGAAACACCGCTCTTACAAGTCCATTTTGAAGGGTGCGGAATTTGTCGTAAAGCAGAAGGAGCGAGATTAAAGTTATGACTATTCAAAGTGTAGCCATACCCTGTATAAGTTTTAGTATTGCCAGGATTGGTCAATTGCCATTGCTGGTCATAATGAAAGTAATTCACATTATCAGGTTGAATCACAGTGTAGGTTTTAGTTGTTCCATCAGTAGACCCATCCAATTCAAAAGCAGCCCCGTTGACACCAGCATCGATTTCAAACCATTCTTTAGGTATGGACCCGCCCATTTTTGTATCACTAGTAATCGATCCTGAAACAGTATCAGCAAAACTATATTCGCTTCTTACAAATCCATCAGAAGTAGTCAACCCGTTAATTGTATCTTCAACAATCCAGTCACCATCGTCTGTTTGTACGAGCATGAGACCCAATACCTCAGGCCAGCCTGCTCCGGACACTGCATCGTAGCCATGAAAAATCCGGCCAGTCGTGCCAGGTATAGACGGATTCTCTTGATAAGCGTTTCCGCCAGTCAAGACCCACAATGCCACATTCATATTATTTACAGCGCCCCAAGTCCAAAACTGACGACCGTTTGCCATGTTTCTTCGGTTATCAAAAGGATATTCGTTATATGTTATCCCAGTATCATTATAAGCTGTTGTAGATATCCATGTCCTTTTATTAAACCGCCCGTATAGGCCGTTGACCCAGTGGATATCCTTAAAATTTGTCACCGGGCACTTTAGTTCATTTTTCTTCTTAACTGACACACCCGATAAATAACTCGCTATCGCCCCATCTATCTTATTATCAAGGGATGAGTTGTAGCGGTCAAGCTGACTCTGAAAATCATTTTTCATCGAATCGAACTCGGCCTTTGTGATAAACGCAGCGCCGTCGTTATCTCCGACTACGGCGGCAAAACTCTCTATACTAAAAAGAAGCACTAATAAAAGTGCTATATATCTCTTAATCAATCTACTTGCTTTATTCATGTATTGTTGTTACGACCGAATGCGAGCGCCTGGTACCAACCTCCAAGCCATTTGAAATGATAGGGGGTCGGCATAGGGGGTTATACCAAACCACGAATTTTACATAAAAATAGCAGGTTTAATTAACCCGCTATTTATTGTAGAAACTTTTTACGAACCCTATTGTTTTTCTCATTCTGATAATAATTCAAAAGTTCCACAGTTTGTTAAGTCTATTTCAATCATCCAATTATTTGCATTCAAAATAGCATCATCAGCCGGCCACCATTTTGCATATATAATACCAGTTCCTGGCACTGTAAAGTCAAATGTGCATGTTCCATCCGAAGTGGTTAAATAATCATTAGTTTGACCATCATTTTTACAAATTACTGCACTCGTCCCTTTAGTTTGTCCAGATTTCCAAACATCACCTTGAATTAATGCAACATTTACATCATAATCAACTTCTATGTCATTGTTATATGTTTTAAAAACAGGTTTCCACTTAATTTTGTGATACTTATTCACTTCGCCATACAATACTGGCAATCCATTCATTAAATTCAAATGTTCAGGTGTCTTATAATCATTAGTGCCAATAGTTATATTTATTGGTTCCGAAATTTGCAAAATTTTATCTGCCTTATAAATTTTATTTAGCATACCAATTGAACGTATTTTTGATGTATTTGAAGTATCTCCTGCATAGTAATTATCAATAGTTTTTGTTAGTACCCTTCCATAGTTTTGGTTATCACCTTTTGGCAATTTAGTATCATTGTTATAACAATCTTCAGTTATATGCATATCCCCAGTTTTTGATGCAACATTAATCCAATCATTGGCAATAGGGGTAGTAGACGCGCCTATATTCAATGTATGAAGCCAATCAACATCAGTAAAATTATCAAATTGCAAGTTATCATATGTTAAAAGATGTTTATCAATTATTGACTTACCATCAAGTTCATTAAGTTTAATCTCCGCAACATATGATGAATAAGGACAATCTACTTGAATATAAGGCCAAGGCCACCCAGATGTAGTTGGACGAACAGATTTCCATTCGCCATAACCGGAAGATACATCATGCCAGTAAGATGCATACCAAGTAGATCCTATATTCCAAAATTGGTCAGCATTTGATGAAGCATTCGGCCAGTAGCCAACATGGAAATCAAGAATATTAAGCAGATCAAGACGTGAGCCGTTATTATTAGTATCAGGCATATAGCCTTTTGGAATTGTAGTAGCTGCTGACGGGTCGGTCACCCCATCAGTTGTATATGGAATACTTTGGATTTTTGATGCAGTAATCGTTTCATACATATTAGTTGACCGACCTAGCCAAACAATATATTCAGGTTCATCTACAGTAGCACATTCTGCACCAGCATCACAAAGTAATCTCTGGCAATAACCAGAAGTGCGATTATACAAAACATTTGCCCACCACCAAGCCGTTTGTTTCCACCAGTTACCTCCAGTTGTCGTCCTACCAAAAAAGTAGGTATCACCTTGCGTCATCATGCTATAATATAAGCTAAGATTTGGAAACTGATATGCGTTATTGGGAAAATATGATGTCATGGTTACGGTTTCCCATTCTTTTGTCAATATATCAAGTATCTGCTGTTTTGGCATTTTTATTCCAGAAAGATAGGATGCTATCGCTCCATCAATCTTATTGTCAAGGGATGAGTTGTAGCGGTCAAGTTGTTCCTGAAAGTCATTTTTCATAGAGTCGAATTCAGCTTTTGTGATAAACGCAGCGCCGTCGTTGTCACCGACTACGGCGGCGAAACTCTCTATACTAAAAAGAAGCACTAAAATTAGTGCTAATCTTCTCTTAATCAATCTACTTGCTTTATTCATGTAATGTTGTTACGACCCTAGTTATCTTTGAAACTATAATTATTGTATAAATCGGTTATGTATAAGGCTATAGCAGCAATTTGGGCGGTTCCGCAGTAATGTTTAGATTTTCTTAGATTTTAGGATTTTGCGTTAGTTGCAAAAAAGTCACCGGATAAGAGAGCGAGCATATTTAAGGGCTCGCATAGCTCGCCTTTACAATGCGAGCTCGTCCGTTGAGCTTTTTTGCAGCTGCTTTTAGCAAAATTCTAAAACCTTAGATAATCTCATTACGAGGACCAAGCGCCCAAAATTGCTCGCTATAAGCCTTATTCTTTATAATCGTATTTATACAGGTACCAACCTCCAAGCCATCTAAAAAGATAGAGGGTTTTTAGCGATTTCATAGGGGGTTCTACTTGCAATAAAAAATAGGCCTTATATAAAGCCTATTTCTTATAATGACATGCACTGTGTCCTACTGATTCTTTATTATGCTCACTGCCTTACTTGTCCCAAGTCTATCAGCGCCTTCTTCAAGATACTTTCTCATATCTGAAAGGTCACTCATGCCACCTGCTGCTTTTATCTTTACACCATTTCCTACATGCTCTTTAAAAAGTTTTATATCTTCATGTGTAGCGCCACCTGTACCAAAGCCTGTAGATGTCTTTATATAATCAGCCCCTGCACGTGTGACGATAGTACATAGCTTTATCTTTTCGTCTTCAGTAAGATAGCAAGTCTCAATGATTACCTTCAAAACCTTATTATAATCTTTTTCTTTTACTGCATTTTTGATATCTACTATTTCTTTAAACACATCATCATAGAGACCATTTTTAACATCTGTGATATTGATAACCATATCAACTTCATTTGCACCATCTTCTACAGCCTTTTTTGCCTCTACCACTTTTGCTTCTTTCACACTGTATCCAAGAGGAAAACCTATAACCGTACAGATATTGAGCTTTGGAAAATCTGCATGTACTCTTTTTATATAGTTAGGTGGTATACAAACTGATGCTGTGTGATACTTTATCGCGTCTTCACACAAACTCTTTATCTCATCATAAGTTGCATAGGCTTTAAGTAAAGTATGATCCACATGTGATAATAATTCTTCATTTGTCATATACAAATATATCCTTTCGTGTTTATAAGCTCACTCTTATTATTTATCTCTGCATAGGATCAAATGGTATACCTGATGCCTTTGGTGCACTTGAATTCTTTGATGTAAATATAAGAACCAATATTGTAGCTATGTATGGCACCATCTTATATATATAACTTTGTATGTTGAGTTCAAATAAGAATGGTATACTTGCATAGCTATTTGAAAGTGCTTTCATAAATCCAAAGAAAAATGCTGCAAATAGTATATATTTTGGTTTCCACTGTCCAAATATAAGAACTGCAACAGCAAGGAATCCATATCCTGATACAGTAGCATTGAAGTTAGTTGATGTAGGTACTACAAATACAAGTCCGCCAAGTCCAGCAAGTGCTCCTGATATAAGTACTCCTGCATACTGCATCTTTTCAACTGATATACCTGCTGCATTGGCAGCTTGTGGATTTTCACCACAAGCACGAAGTCTCAAGCCAAATCTTGTCTTATATAAAACCAAAGCTGATAATATCAGAACTAAAAATCCTATATAAGTAGTTATATAAGAATTCTTAAAAAGCATCTCTCCGATAACTGGTATTTTAGAGAGCACTGGAACTTCAACTATTCTAAAAGTATTATTGAAATTAATTTGTTGTACACCTTGTATAATACGTGCCACAAATATTGCAAATGCTGGAGCAAACATATTAAGCGCAGTACCCGATATAGTCTGATCTGCTTTTAAGTTTACTGCTGCTATAGCATGGAAAAGACTAAAGAACATACCTGTAACAATTGCTATCACTATAGCTATAAGTAATTGCACATTGCCTGACATAAAGCCTTGTGTAAAGTTTAAGAAAAGTATGCTCGTAAATGCTCCCATAACCATGATACCTTCAAGGGCTATGTTGACTACTCCCGAACGTTCACTAAACATCCCACCAAGAGCAGTTATAAGAAGTGGTATCATAAAAAGTAAAGTCTGTTGAATTAGAAAATATAGTATTTGCATATTACACCTCCTTCTCTTTCTTATCTTTCATCTCTACATCATGCAAAGCCTTTTGCGCAGCTATAAGTTCACGTTCTGGTGGTTTTTTAGAAAACTTTGACATAAGCATCTTGATAATTAGTGCAAATGCAGAGAAGTAGATAATAACTGCTATAATTATATCTATGATTTCTTTTGAAAAGTGGAAAAGCTGCAGATAAAATCCTCCAGCCGTAAGATATGCTATAAAAAGTCCACTAAATATGATTCCTATAGGATTACTTATACCAAGAAGTGCTACTGATATACCATTAAAACCTTCATTTGGTATTACATCTTTTACTTCTATATGACGACCTGTGCCAGATAAAAGCATGATGCCTCCTGCAAGTCCGCATATGGCACCTGCAATAAGCATAGACATAACTATAGATCTATTTTCATTTATACCTGCATACTTACTTGCTACTTTATTGAATCCACATGCTTTAAGCTCATATCCAAAAGTTGTCTTCTCAAGTACAATATATAAAACTATTGCTGCTACTATAGCTATAATAATTCCACTATTGACTGATGATCCATCAAAAATCACATCTAGTCCAAGTTTAGGAATTGTGGAAACTTTTGGTATATCTTTTGATTCATTTCTTAAAGTATTAAAAAGAACATCACTTCCTTTTACTGTCATATTGACCCAGAAAAGAGCTATATAGTTAAGCATGATACATGTTATAACTTCATTGACATTGAAGTAAGCTTTAAGAATTCCTGGTATAGCTCCCCAAAGTGCTCCAAGAAGTGTAGCAAAAAGTAATGCTACAACCCATTGCATAGGTCCAAGGTTATCCATTGTAAGTCCTACAAGCACTCCACCAAATGCTCCCATAAGGAACTGTCCTGATCCACCTATATTAAAAAGTCCTGTCTTAAATGCAAAACCAACTGATAAACCACAAAGTATAAGTGGTGTAGCATAGTAAAACACCTGCCCTATACCTTTCATACCATGTGCAACTGGCCCCGAAAGTATAGTTGCAAATCCTGGCACAGCTTCTTTATTATTAGATATAAGTAAGATAATAAATCCTATAATCAATCCACAAAGAATAGCAACAATTGAAGACACAAAAGGTGCTATATCTAATTTTCTCTTCATTATGCTACCTCCTTCATGTTCATTCTCTTTCCACCTGCCATATAAAGACCAAGTTCATTGAGATCAAGATTCTTAATATCTTTAAATTCTCCAACTATCTCTCCCTCAAACATAACAAGTATCCTATCTGCAAGACTCATAACTTCTTCAAGTTCAAATGATACAAGCAAAACTGCTATACCATTGTCACGAAGTTTTACTATCTCTTTATGAATATATTCTATAGCACCTACATCAAGTCCACGTGTAGGTTGTACAGCTATCATAAGTTTATGAGGTTTACTCATCTCTCTCGCTACTATAACTTTTTGTTGGTTGCCGCCTGACATACTTCTTGCCACACTATAAGGTCCACTCAGACTTCTTATATCATAATTATCTATTTGTTTTTGTGTATACTCTATTATTTCTTTATTTTTTAGGAATCCACAATTTGAAAATGCTTTTTCAAAATATTGCTGGAAAACCATATTTTTTGCCATATTGTAATCAAGGATAAGTCCATCTCTATGTCTATCCTCTGGTATATGAGATATACCATGAGTATTTTTATATCTTATAGATTTATTGGTGAACTCCTCTCCATCTATTTTTATGCTTCCACTCTTTATTGGCTTGATACCTGTGATACCTTTTATAAGTTCAGACTGACCATTGCCATCTATACCTGCGATACATACTATCTCACCAGATCTGACATTAAAACTTACGCCTCTTACTTTATCTTTATGCCCTTTTTCACCTGCGACATAAAGATCGTTGACCTCAAGAATGACTTTCTGAGGATTTGCATCTTTTTTATCAACTTTAAGACTTACCTTTCGGCCAACCATCATCTCAGAGAGCTCTTCTTTTGTCACATCTGCGACGTCTACAGTGGCTATACACTTTCCGCGACGAAGGATAGTGCATCTATCTGCTACCTGCTTTATCTCATCAAGCTTATGACTAATAAAAAGAATTGATTTTCCTTCTGCCTTAAGGTTTTTAACCATTATCATAAACTCTTCTATCTCTTGAGGAGTAAGCACAGCTGTAGGCTCATCAAAGATCATTATATTGTTGTTTCTAAAAAGCATCTTAAGTATCTCTGTCCTTTGCTGCATACCAACTGTTATATCTTCAATCTTTGCATCTGGATCCAAATCAAATTTATACTTTTCGCAAAGTTCAAGCACTCTCTTCCTTGCATCTGAAAGCTGTAAGATGCCTCCTTTTGTCTCTTCTATACCAAGCACAATATTTTCAAGAACTGTAAAATTATGCACAAGCTTAAAGTGCTGATGAACCATACCTATGCCAAGTTTTCCTGCCTTTACAGGTCCATCTATCTCTTCCTTTTTACCATTCACATATATCTCTCCACTATCTGCATGGTAAAGACCAAAAAGCACACTCATAAGAGTTGACTTACCTGCTCCATTTTCTCCAAGAAGTGCATGCACTTCTCCTTTACGGAGCTTAAGTGTTACATTATCATTTGCAACTTTGCGATTAAAACTCAAAGTTATATTTCGCATCTCTATAGCATATTCTTCCATATGTGCTCCTATACAAAAATAGGACTCCATAGTGGAGCCCTATTTCAACAATTTAATTTTATTGTATAAATGTAACTTTTGTGTTCTCAAGTGTAAGTGCTTTTGAAGGATCTGATTCAGCAACATCATTGAAAAGTGAAAACTCTCCATTTTGAAGTCTCTTATATACTTCATCATAATCCGCTTTTGTGAACTTATCAAATTTAGCATGATCCATAGCAGCGCCTACTCCATCATTTTGTACATTGAATGTAGTAGTTTGTCCACCTTTAAATGTTCCATCATAGTACCATGATATTGCATCATAAACTGAATTTGCAAGCATCTTCATAGCTGAAGTAATAACTGTATCACTCTCGCTATATTGATCTACATCAACACCGATAACCTTTGCTACAAATGCGCCTTCTTCTTGATTCTTTCCTTCTGCTGCACTCATAACTGAGTTACCAACTGCACCACCGCAACCAAATACAACTTGTGTGCCTTGATTGTACCAAGATGCTGCCATACTTTGTGCTTCTGGAGTTGCTGCAAATTGTCCTGTATAGTTATATACTACTTCACAATCTACACCATCTTCTTTAGCAGCTGCATCAATTCCTTGTACATATCCAAGACCAAAACGAATAACTGCAGGAACTGCCATACCACCCATAAATCCGAGTTTAGTATTGCCATCTTTTACTGCTGCATAACCAGCAAGGAATCCTGCTTGATCTTCTTGATAAAGTATAGGCATAGTATTTGCACCTGTTGAATAGTTGTATTCTGCATCATGTGGCTCACCATCAAGAAGTACAAAATGAATGTCTGGATACTGTTCTTGAGCAAGATATACTGGCTCTTCGAAAAGATAACCTGGGCATACTACAAGTTTTGCTCCGCCTTCAATGGCAAGCTCTATAGTCTCAAGATAAGCATTTGTACCTGCTTCTTGAGGTTGATAATACTTAAATGTCTTACCATTTTGTTGGGCATAATTTGTAAGTCCTTCCCATGCACCTTGGTTAAATGACTTATCATCAATAGTTCCAAGGTCAGTAACAAGTGCTAATTCAAAAGACTCTGTAGCTTCTGCTGCTTGAGTTTCTGCACTTGGTGCACTTGTAGATGATGATCCGCATGCTACAAGTGTAAATAGCATTGACATACACAATAAAACAGATAAAAGTTTTTTCATAATACCCTCCGTATTAATATATTGATAAAAATTATAGCACTTTTCTATATATTTTTCTATATATTTTCAGTTGAAATACCCTGTATTTTAGGCTTTTTATACATTTATTCACAAATAAAGAGTAAATTCAGATCATCTATTATTGCTTTCTTTGCTCCTATGTCCATATGTGGTATGTCATTTTTCTCAAGATACTCAACTAACTTATTTTTTGACTTCACAAGCTCAATACTTACTACTTGTGCATTTTCTTCCTTAACTCTACGAGTTCTCTTGTAGCTTGAGACTTCTTCTCTTTCTTTTGATAGTTTTTCATATATTTTCTGATCATAATCATTCGCACTAATTTTATAATACACATTTGCAAGATCTATCGCATCCTGCAATGCATCATGAATTACATCACCTTCAAGTCTACATATTTTCTTCAAAAACTGTAGTCCCTGATCGCCAATTTTATCCCTTGTCTTTTTTTTCAAATCAATTCTCACATCATAAAGTAGCTTTGATATGTATTTTGCATTTCTCTTCCTATCATACAGCTCAAGCGTCTTTTCAAGTGCCCTTTTATCTTCAAGTCCATAACAATAAACTTTTGCTATCCCATATTTTTTCAAAAGCTTTGCAACTTTTGATGTCACCTTTTCAAAGTCATCAGCATCTTTTAGGTCTTTTGTCTTTATGCCAGTTATATCTGTGCATCTACGAGAAATTCTTTTTGCTGCTTTCAAACTTATAAGTGAATAAAACTTTTCTATAATGACGCCTTTATCATTTGTTATGCATATGCCTATTGATACCACTTCTTGTGGCACACCAAAGTTTTTGTCATCATCATAGGCATTAAACTCACTATCATAAAAGCAATTATATATAGTCTTCTGCTTTTTAAATCTATCAAAAATCACTATCGTAGTAACTCCTTAGGTATATTTACATGTATAGCTCCTACTGCATATGGTGCTATGTCATATATTTGAAATATCACATAAATCTCATCATTTTCTACATAACATTCTAAATCAATATTACCATCAACATAATTGTTGATAGAGTCCTCTGCAAAATCATCAAAAAACGCTCCATCTTCATCATTCTCTTTGACCCATTTTTTCAAATAATCTCTAAGCTCTTCCTTATCTTTTATAAGATCAAATATCTTAAGTTCTTTTCCGCTTTTTCTATCAAATATATATCCGCCTATAAAATATGTAGGATGTGCTCCCATATAGTCTACATATGAAAAATCTATTAATGAAAAGTATTTATCGCTAAAATTAGTTAAAGTTACATCAGTATTATCCAGTGAAAAGCCATACTCATCTCTGCCAGCTTTTTCTTCTTCTGTAACTTCAAGTTCAACATTTTCCTTTTTAAATCTTTCTGCACTTGTCTTCAAGTCTTCATTTACAATATCAAGTGCTTTTTGTATAGTAGCATCATCTGATGTGAGTCTTGGATACTTTATGTTAAGTGGCATAAAGCCATCATCACTATACGAGATGTCTATCTTCTCTTCTTCAATACCTGCATCATGAAGCGACTTAAGCCTTTCATTTTCTACATCTATTGCTTCGGTTTGAGCTTTACTATCACTCATATCCATTTTGCTACAAGATGCAATAAACAAAATTAAAAAAGCCAAAATGGCTTTCCATAAATTCTTTTTTAAAATATTCTTTTTACTTTTTATATTCACTTTACTTTGATACATAGCTTTCTTATTATATCAAATTTTTCCATATTGTGCTATACTTATGCTATGAAAGCTTATGAAAAAAACTTTAGACACAAGCATTTCCTTGGTCAGAACTTCATAATTGATGAGTTCTTACTTGAAGATATAGCTGATGAAAGCGGTATTTCTAAAGATGATTATGTTCTTGAGATTGGTCCTGGAAATGGAGCTCTCACAAGATGCCTTTTAGATCGTTCAAAATGCGTGCTGGCAGTGGAAATAGATAAAAGCCTTATGCCACTACTAAAAGATAATTTAAAATCATATGAAAATCTTACCATAATAAATGCTGATTTCCTAACTTATGATTTTCAAAATATCATTAGTGACTTTGAAGCAAAGGGCTTTGACAAAAAAATCAACCATATAAAAGTAGTTGCCAATCTTCCATACTATATTACTTCACTTATCATCAATCAACTACTACTAAACCCGTATATAAGCGAGATGACCCTTATGGTTCAAAAAGAAGTAGCAGAAAGAATAGTCGCCAAACCTGGCGGAAGAGATTATGGAATACTTACTCTTTCTTGCAATTATTTTTCTGAAACTTCTCTTCTTATGATAGTTTCAAAAAAATGTTTTGACCCCATGCCTAAAGTAGATTCAGCTGTCGTACACTTTAAGAAACATGCCGATATTATAGACTTGTCAAATAATGATGTCTTTCATATAGAAGATAACGAAGACTATAAAAAACTATTTTCACTTATAAAAGCTTCATTTTCACAGCGAAGAAAAAAGCTTGTGAATTCGCTTGTAAATGTTGGTGGTTATGATAAAGATACTCTACTAAAAGCATTTGCAAAAAATAATTTTGACGAAAATATAAGAGCCGAAAACCTATCACTTGATGACTACATAAAGCTTTTATCTACAATTTCTATTCAAAAATAATAATTTTATAGTATAATTAGTATTATGCAAGGTAGCGAAAGAAATCTATATATTGATGTGATGAAAGGTATCCTTATAATTCTTGTAGTTATAGGCCACCTTCCTTTTTTTGATTATAATTCAAGGACACTAATTCTAATATATAGTTTTCATATGCCTGCATTTCTCATAATAGGCGGCATGCTATCGCATATCAATAAAGACTCCAGACTTTCTTCTATAATAATTAAAAGATTAAAAAATACTCTACTTCCATATTTTATATTTAGTCTGATTACATTTTTTATACTACCCGTAAGTAGTAAAGATCGTCTCATATCAGCAGTACTTGCAGTCTTTAGAGGACTTGGTGATCCAATCAATTCTCTAAATCTTCCTTTATGGTTTCTTACTTACTATTTCGTAGTTATGCTTACATTTGAAATCATTGAATGGCTATCATATAAAATCAAAAGCTTATTTACAGAAAAGGATGTGTACTACCCTGTTGCAATTTTTAATCTTATCTTTATAATTCCTCTCATGTATTTTTCTTACATCTATGCAAAAACATATCATTTCCCAAGGATTCCATTTAATGTAGAGATATCTCTTTTTTCTCTTCTCTTTGTATATGTAGGTAAAATTTTCAGTGTATACATTCAAAAATCTATCTCTATAATAAAAAAAGACCTTTTTCTCAAGATCCTCTTTATCATACTTTCTACAATACTTGTATCTATTTTCATTATATTTTGGTATAAATTTTCTATGTCAAATGGTAGAATCGACCTCAATGCTCGCGACTACAAAAATGCAAGACTTATGTATGTAGACGCATTTCTTGGATTTATTATATTTTCATATTTCTCATATATAATATCACTTATACCATTTGTCAATAAATTTTTAGCTTCTCTCGGTGAAAATAGTATATACATACTTGCCTATCATGTACCATCAGTATTTTACATCAATGTCTTTATACTTCCTATACTTCCGCAAATAGTAGGTATTGCTTTATCTAAAACATCTATAATATCTATAGCACTTTATGCCTCACTCAATATACTTTTTTCACTTGTTCTTGCTTTTTTCCAAAAATCTGTAAAAAAATCCGCTTAATCTCTCCACTGCTATTGCGATAATAACAGTAAGCACTAAATCTATCACCACAACAATAAGTGTCATCACTCCACTTATTTGTTTATAACCAAGTATATAATCAACTTGATATATGACAAAATGGTGCACGAGATATATTTCAAGAGAAATCTTACTAAAAAATGCCACAAACTGTTTAAACCAATCTGCACTTGATATATATTTTTCAAAATTATAAAAGGTCACATATAATGCCACTACTCCGATAGTTGTCTTCAAATTATCTGGCATTGGTATTGGTTTCATATAGAAATATAAAAATGCTATCACTAAAATTGTTATTACATTGAACCATTTTTTTATTCTTGATATACATCTCTCATCTACCAAGACAATTCCAAGATAAAAATTATAAATCTGACTTAAAAAATTCATATGGCTTGGTATCACGAAATTAAATCTGTCATAATTATAATTAAAAACCAAGAAATATATTGTCATCAAGACAAATGTGAGGATAGTGTATTTTCTATGAGCTGCTTTAAGTAGTGGATATACAAGATAACAAAGTATGATACACCCAAGAAACCACTCGCCCACACCAAGAGTAAAAGTGGTCATGCCATTTGCATGAAGATATTCATCCATACCGATAATAGTATATATAAATCTCCACTTAGCTATCCCACCAAATACATGTATATGTCCTAAATTAAAGACCTTTATCCCAAATGCAATAATATAAGCAATATAAAAGGGGATAAGAACTCGCGTAAGTCTTCTACTATAGAAGGCCAATAAGTTCTCATCCCCTTTTTTAAGTGCAAGTGTCGCACCTGATATAAAAACAAAAAGTCCACAAGCAATCATTCCAAGATTCATATTGGGACGAATGATAAGGTCATGCAATATAGAAAGATTATGCATAGGATGTACAACATACATATCCATCATGATATGATGCATAAATACTGCAAGTATGGATAAAACCTTTAGTAAATCAAATGAATATATCCTTTTTCTTCCCGTATCAGCCAATAATTACTTTATCTCTTTTATATATTCAATAACAGGTTGGTCGTCCTTTAGTACAGTACCATTTCTATCTTGAGTAGGAACTTTTTCACATACAGCATCTACTACTTCTATACCACTTATTACATGTCCAAAAGCAGCATAATCACCATCAAGATGAGGTGCATCCGCATGCATTATAAAAAATTGAGAGCTTGCAGAATTTGGATCCATAGCACGTGCCATAGATATCACACCTCTCACATGCTTTATATCATTCTGCACGCCATTACTTGCAAATTCACCTTTTATAGTATTTGCTGATCCTCCAGTACCATCGCCATTTGGGTCTCCACCTTGAATCATAAAGCCAGGTATTATACGATGAAATGTAAGCCCATTATAAAAGCCATCATTTACAAGCTTTAAAAAGTTTTCTACAGTAATTGGTGCTGCCTTTTCATCAAGTTCCACTTGTATAACGCCATAATCCTTTATGGCTATTTCAACTTTAGGTGCTGCCACTGTATTTTCTCCTTCCACAACTGCTTTTTCTACATTTGCATTATTTGCGACAGTCTTATCGCCACATGCGACAAGTACTAATAGCAATGAAATGCCGACTAATAAACTTAAAATTTTTTTCATAACTTTTCTCACTTTCTCATTTTATAACAATATAATTCTATCACATGAAAGTTTTTTTTTCAACCAAAGAGATTATCTTTCTATATTTTACCAACCTGATTTATACCACTTTTTCATCTCTTATTTTCCTAAAGTATTTTATCGTAAATATTTCATAAATAATGATAAGAATAATTAGTATAAAAGCTCCTACTGCCAATGATATTATTTTTAATTGTGGGAGTCTTAACATACTATATATACCTATATTATCACCAGCAATATTTTCATCATTTTTTTCTTTTTCCATTAGCAATTTCTTTTTTTCAAACATTATGGAATCTATATATTTTTGTTCAAGATACCATGGCCCATGAGGGCCTCTTACTATACGACCAGATGCATCATCAAAATACATTATGGGTCCACATACTCTGTCATCTATACTACTATTTTTTTCATCAGTCAATAATTCTTTTTTATCTTTATCGTCCTTTTTTCTTTTATCAGATGAAGTTATTTTTCTTGAATTTGAAGCTTCTGTCACTTTTACATTATTATTCTTACTCTGGTCTGTTACCGAAGTTATATAGTTTAAAATGTCATTGGGGTTTAGAATGTTTGTTGGATTTGTACCACTTCCATTACTGCTTATTATATTTTTATTACTATTACTGCCACCGCTACTACCGCCACTACCACTACTGCCACTTGTATTTCCACTACTTCCACCAGAACTTATAGTTCCACTACTTCCACTTTTATTATTATCACTATTGCTATCTGTCGTAATCCTTTCATTCTCTTTGGATTCATTTTCTTTAGATTCATTTTCTTTAGATTCGTTTT
>DFKY01000021.1:67774-116482 GCA_002374095.1 Lachnospiraceae bacterium UBA3633 | reverse complement strand
ACCTCCAAGCCATCTAAAAAGATAGAGGGTTTTTGGCAATTTCATAGGGGGGGGTATAAAAACTACGAATTTTGCACAAAAATAGCAGGTTTTTATACCTGCTACTTATGCATTAATATATTTATTCATGTGCAACTATGCATTTGATGTCTCAACCTTATATCTATGAAACTTCACAAGCCCTGTCCGATGTAGTGCAAGCATAATTGATGGTATAAATATAAGTTGAAATACAATCCCAGGAATTGCATTTAAAAAAGCGCTGCCTACAAACATCTGCCAAGTAAATGCCTGCCCACCAACACCAAGTAATATAACCTGTACTATTCCCCACACTACCCTTCCTATAATCATAGCAAGAATAAGTGATTCATATAAAGCTATTATACACTTCCATCTTGATATCCTATAGAGGTACCCTGCAACAAAACCATATGTGGCAAGTTCAAACGCCATAGATATTGCAGTTGGATAGAGCACTGGCATACCAAAAGTAAAATGTCTTAAGATTGGAAGTATGAGACCAACTATAAGTCCATAAGCTGGTCCAACAATATATCCACATAATAATACTGGCACATGCATAGGTAAAAAAGCGTTGCCAAGCTGTTTTAGTTGTAAAGTCAATAAAGGTAGCACTAGTCCAAGTGCAATAAATAATGCTGAAAGTGTCAGATCTTTTGTTTTTTTATTCATTTTGATTCCTCCGTAAATTCTATAACTATGTACTTTTTATTTTATCAAAACTTCCTATTTATTTCTAATATATTTATTCAACTACACTAATTTCTACATCAATATTTTCATTAGTTAGCTATGCTTTCTTAGGTTTTATCTTTCGTAATATCTCTGCAAAATGATGCCCCAAAAATGCAAAGAATATAAGCATTGATACATTATCTATAAAAACTAAAGGTGCTGCTTTTTCGTAATCTAAAAATGCAAAATGAGATTTAAAAGTTATATAATCAAGTATTCCACTTTTAATAAATAAGTACAGCCCATATCCTGCTATCAATATTACAATAATGCTAAGTACTCTTTTAACAGCTACTGGTATCTTTGCCGTCATAGCACTTATATGTAGTCCAAGGTGCATCCCCATAAGTACAAATGACCAATATGAAAATGCTAGATGCATAATCCTCGCATTATTGACATTAATCATATTATATAAGAATGGCACTGCATGATTGCTCATTGACATCCCAGAAAGTGCAGTAAGTGCAAAAGATATAAGCAATAATATATTTATTATTGTGGCAAAAACTCTATAAGAATTGTAGCTACCAGATAGTAATGCACTATACCATCTTTTATTTAAATACTGATGAATAATGACAAGCAAAACCATGGTAATGCCTATCCACTCATGCGCAGCTTCACCAGTCACTTGATATGCCATAAGAAACATAAGTGCTATCGTCATAGACATATCAACTATTCTTTTTATCTCATTTACATGATCTTTCATCACCAATATCAGTTTGCTTCTAATTATCTATTGCTATCTATAAAACTTTGTATGCTACTTGTGTCTGCACTGCTATTCAATCTTTCTCCTCTCGCAAAATCTCCGCTTCCTGCAAGACTTGCAAGATTAGAACCACTTCTACCTATACCACTTCCACCAGATGTGCAAAATGGTATTACTTTTTTACCAGCAAAATTATACTTTTCTACAAATGTACTCATAATTCTTGGTGCATCACCCCACCATATAGGATAACCAAGATAGATTATAGAATATTTTGTTAAATCTATATCAGGACTTCCTATCTCAGGACGTACACTTGGATCATCCATTTCTTTTGTACTCCTACTATTACTATCATTCCAATTTAAATCGGCTTCACTATATAAAACTTTCGGTACTATCTCATATATATCAGAAGCCTCTAACTCTGCAATTTTTTCTGCCACTCTTTTTGTTGTGCCAGTAGCAGAAAAATACGCTACTAAAATATTACTTCCTTCTTGACCACCTTCTTCAGAAGCATTTGTCTCTTCCATATTTTCATTTTGAACATTACTTTCTTCCATATTGCTATCTTTTGCCTCCGATTCTTCGATATTCACATCTTGCTCATCAATCTTTTCAGTGCTTGTCTCTTCTACACTTGTCTCTTCAACACTTTCTACATACACTTCAGTACTACTATCAGTCTGTACCGTAGCACTACTTGAGTTTGTACATGCATTTAAAAATAATGCATATGTTGCCAATAATCCAATTATCAATAATTTAATACTCTTCATCACTATCTCTCCAATCTTTTTAATAATAAACTAATAATCCACAGGTTCAAGCCACTCAGTACTTCCTTCAACTCCTGGTACTTCTATAGATATATGTGAAAACCAACTATCTGGTCTTGCTCCATGCCAATGCTTTACATCTACAGGTATATTAACTATATCGCCTGGTTTTAACTCTCTTTTTTCTTTTCCAAATTCCTGATAATATCCATATCCAGCTATGCACATAAGTATCTGACCGCCACCTGATTTTGCATGATGTATATGTCAATTGTTTCTACATCCTGGTTCAAAAGTTACATTGTACATACTTACCTGCTCTTTGCATATAGGATATAAGTAACTTTTCCCTACGAAATATTTGCCATATGGGTTTTCATCACCTATAGGATATAGCATGCTATCTTCATGACTCATTTTTGAAGAGTCAGCATCACTTAGATTTTCATTCCACACTTCTTTTGCTAAATTAAATGCAGCCCATGCTTTAGGCCAACCAGCATAAAAAGCATTGTGTGTAATAATACTTGCAATTTCAGATTTTTTTACACCATGTTTTTTTGCATTTTGCAAATGATATTTAAGAGAAGAATCTACAATGCCTTGTGATATGAGTGACACTATTGTTATGATGCATCTTGTTTTTAAATCAATATCACCGCCATTCCAATTCTCACCAAAAAGTATATCATCATTAAAATGTGCAAAGTTTTTTGCAAAACTACCAAGCTGGTCTCTACCTGCAGTCTGAGTAATTTTCTCCATGTTAGTTCATCCTCCCACAATTGCCAACTTTGTCGCCTACAACAATCGTAGGGCAAGGATACAATGCCAAAGTTGCTCCTATATTTTTTTTACTCATATTTTTCTCCTTACAATATCAAATTACTATCATAATTTTTAATGTGTGAGCCTGTAATTAGTTTTGTGAGCCTTTTTCCTCCAGTAACTGGTATCTCTAAATCACCTTCAGCATCCATTATGTCCACATCAGCAATATCTGTATAGCCATGATCTTTTGCTACTTGCATATGAAGAGCTGTGCTTGCTCTTTGTCCACCATATGCAGTGTTGCACTCTATGATAGTGCCATTAACTTTTTTAACCAATCCACCAATCAAATCTGCCCTTAAGTAATTACTTCTTGGTGGTTCTCCAGTAGATATCTTTACCCCGACCTTGCCTTCAGGCTTCCACGAAAGAGCCTCGTAGATTTTTATAAGCGAATCAGATGTTATGTTCTTTGTAAAATACACTTTTGGCTTTGATGTATTTAAGCCACTCACATTTTTTTCAATGTTTTCGTTCATTGTTTTTACCTCCGAATTATTATTGATTGCTGCAAACGTATCACTTGATACATTGCTACATCCAAATGCTGACATAATTAGTACTAAAATACTAAAAATTGAAATTATTCTTTTCATTTTCACCTCCATAACCTAATAATGAAATCATAATATTTTTATTAAAAACTTATATGTAAGATCATATACAGTATTGCCTTGCCACTTATGTCCTGCATTATCCATAGCTTTCTTTTGTTTGCTGGTCACATGAGTATAAGGATAAAGCGCATAAATAAAAGGGAAAAATAGATAAGTAAGCTCATCAAGGTCTTTTTTTGTATACTTATCATTATACTTTTTTAATATATCTTGAAATGTGTAGATACTTGTAAGATATGCGACTTTAAAATTTGTAAGGCATTCAAGTCTACTATTGGCTTCCATATCATAATTATTCATAGCCATAAGTTTTAAAAGCTCTATCCTTTTACTTAAAGTCTTACCAATCTTATCTGCAACAATCTTTTTAGTCAATTTTTTATCGTAACCCAAAATCTTTTCGAGATCTTCATTCCACTTAAAATACTCTCTTTCATAAAGAGCAAGAAATATCTCTTCTTTCGTCTCAAAATAATTATATATTGATGCTCTTGTAAATGATGTCTTGCTTGCTATATCTTTTATGGTTATATCTTTAAAACTCATCGTCTTATAAAGCTTTTCGCATGCGTCAACTATCTCTCTAATCCGCGCGATATGTATGTCAGATTCTTTTTTTATCTTTTCTTTTAGCATATCTTATCCTTTCACAAAAAACTGACACGATGTCAGCGTTTATATACTATCATAATTCTGACACCGTGTCAATATTTTTATAAAAAAATAAGGCCATGATCCAGTAGGCCTTATTTCGCTATATCAATTAAGGAGTCGCAATTTAGTTATTCTTTTTTACAGGCTTAAATAACATGATGAGGACAAAGAGTGTAATTATTATCGCTACAAATGTCCATACTGAAAATACACCGCTACTCATAAGCATACCAAAGTTGTATACGCAGAGTGCAAGCGCATATCCGACAAGCATCTGGAAGGCAAATGTTATAAGTCCCCATTTAGTTGAACCTTGCTCTCTAAACGCAGTAGCAATGGCCACAAGGCATGGTGCATTGAATATATTGAAAAGCATAAAGCTTGCTCCAGCCCAGACATTATTATTAAATAGATTTTGAATGGCCAAAACGACATCTTCTTCCTCTTCTGACACTGCATGTGCAAGCATACCAAGAGTTGCTGTAGCTTGCTCTTTTGCAATCTCTGCAGAGACAGACGCCACTGCACCTTGCCAATTGCCAAATCCAAGTGGCACAAATATAAATGCTAGAACTTCACCAATGCTCTTAAGTATACTTTCTTCAAGATCTACAAGTTCTAATTTGAAATTGAAATTCATAAGGAACCACAAAACTATACAAGCTGCAAAAATTATAGTTCCAGCTTTTATCATAAAGCCTTTCACTCTCTCCCAAGTGTGTATAAATACATTTTTAATTGAAGGAAGATGATATGCAGGTAATTCCATAACAAATGGTGCAGGGTCACCAGAAAAATAATTCATCTTTTTAAGTATGATGCCTGAAACTACAACAATAGCTATACCCACAAAATACATAAGTGTAGCTATCAAGCCATTCCCACCAAAAAATGCACTTACCATCACAAGTACTATCTCCATCTTGGCTGCACATGGTACAAAAGTTGCAAGCATTATAGTCATACGCCTATCTTTTTCTTCTTCTATAGTTCTTGCAGCCATAATTGCAGGGACACCACAACCTGTGCCTATAACCATAGGTATAAATGATTTACCAGAAAGTCCAAACTTTCTAAAAATCCTATCAAATATAAATGCCACTCTTGCCATGTATCCACTATCTTCAAGTATAGAAAGTAGCAAAAATAAAATCGCAATTTGTGGCACAAATCCAAGCACAGTCCCCACGCCGCCAACAATGCCATCTATCACAAGGCTATTGACCACATCAGATGTATTGATACTCGTTAGAAAACTTTCAACCGCACCTGGTACTATCTCACCAAATAATACATCATTTGTCCAATCAGTCAAAAATGTACCAAGTGGACCCATTGCTATAGTATATACCACAAACATAATTATAGCGAAAAGTGGAAGTGCAAATATACGATTAGTAAGCACTTTATCTATCTTATCAGATGTAGTAAGGGCGTTTTTATCTTTTTTCTTTCTTACTGTCTTAGAAACTAAATCTTGTATATATTCATATCTCTGATTAGTTATAATACTTTCAGCATCATCATCCATCTCTTTCTCGCAGTCTTTTATATGCTCTTCCAAGTGTTTGAGAGTATCTTCGTCAATCTTAAGGCTCTCATATGCTTCCTTGTCTCTCTCAAATATTTTTATAGCATACCATCTGATGCCATTCTCACGAGTCTTATTTTCTATAGATTCTTCAATATGTGCTATGGCATGTTCTACAGATCCAGTAAATACATGTTGCTTAAACTCCGTCATTTTGTCTTTGGCTGCTTTTATACATTCACCAACCACTTCATCTACGCCTTCATCTTTAAGCGCTGACATAGTCATCACTTTGCAACCAAGCTCTTTTGAGAGTCTATCTGTATCAATCACATCTCCATTTTTATTGACTACATCTATCATGTTGATTGCTACAACCACAGGTATGCCAATTTCTAAAACTTGCGTAGTAAGGTATAAGTTTCTCTCTATATTAGTTCCATCAACAATATTGAGTATTACATCTGGTTTCTCATTTACGAGATAATTTCTTGATACAACTTCTTCCAAAGTATATGGCGAAAGTGAATATATACCTGGTAAATCTTGTATAATCACATCTTTATTGCCTTTAAGTCTACCTTCTTTTTTTTCTACAGTAACACCAGGCCAGTTTCCTACATACTGATTTGAGCCTGTGAGTTCATTAAAAAGTGTTGTTTTCCCACAATTAGGATTTCCAGCAAGAGCAATTTTAATACTCATATTTCCTCCTCATCATTTATAACATCTTTCATCTATTCAATCTCTAATATCTCAGCGTCTGCTTTTCGAAGTGAAAGCTCATATCCTCTAACCGTTATCTCGATAGGATCTCCAAGTGGTGCAACTTTTCGAAGGTATATCTCTGTACCTTTAGTTATACCCATATCCATGATCCTTCTTTTTACTTTTCCCTCACCATGAATTTTAACTATTTTTGCCGTGTCACCAATTTTTAGATCTTTAACTGTCTTCATACCACCTACTCCTTCCTAACTTTTACTATGTGTCATATCATTATTTGACTTATAAAGCTCTTTTTCGTCAGCTATATCAATCATAATTCTCTCTGACATTTCCTTTGTAATTGCAAGCCTACTATCCTTTACGCTAAGTATGATATCTCCATCATGTGAAGATACCACTTGCAAAACCGTGCCATTTACAAAGCCAAGATCATTCATATGCTTTTTAGCACTATCATTGCCACTTACTTTTACAACTTTTACAATCTCGCCTGATTTTACATATGTTAAAGGCAACATATCAAACTCCTTACGCTTTACTACATTCACTACATTTATTACAGCTACTGCACTTATTCCCACACGCCGCACAGTGATCATTATTTTGTAATGTATAAATGATAGCTTTAATAAAAAATACAAGTATAATTGCGAGTACAATAATTGATTGTATATTCATCGTCACTCCATTAAAGATAATTAATATTTGTTAGATATATCTAACTGCAGGTAATTATACCTAACTATTTTATTTTTGTCAAGTATTTTTATATTGACATAAAAGTTAAAATGCTTTAACATTAGTTAGATAGAGAGGTGTTTATGGAACTTAGAGAATCTACAGAAGACTATCTTGAGACAATTTTAATACTAAAAAATGAACAAGGCTATGTGCGTTCTGTTGACATAGCAAAGCATATGGATGTCACTAAACCAAGCGTATCCTATGCCACAAAAAAACTTAAAAATAGTGGCTACATAACCATTGATGAAAATGGCATGATACAGCTTAGCGACAAGGGATTTAAAATTGCAAATGATGTGTGGACAAGGCATAAGACTTTAAGCTCATTTTTTATGATGCTTGGAGTAAAAGAAAAGCAAGCACTTGTTGATGCTTGCAAAGTAGAACACGATTTGTCTGAAGAAACCTTTAAGGCAATTAAAAAGTTTATTGGTAAATCATAACTATATTTTAACTATTATTTTTTATAGGCTCTCTTAATTTTATCATATTAAGCCTTAGTGCATTCATACATACAGTGAAGCTTGATAAGCTCATAGCAAGTGCCGCAAGCATAGGGTTCATCTTATACGAAAATGCGCCAGCTGCTAGTGGTATACATATAGCATTATAGAAGAATGCCCAAAATAGATTTTCATATATATTTTTAAGAGTTGCCTTACTCAATGTTATAGCATTATAGACGCCAATCAGACTATTATTCATAAGCACTATAGATGCAAAGTTTTTGGCAATATCTGCGCCCCTCCCTATCGCAATCCCGACATCTGCATATGTAAGCGCTACTGCATCATTTATCCCATCTCCTACCATCGCTACTTTTCCATCATTTTTAAGTTTCTCTACAATTTTCCCTTTTTCATCTGGCAATATCTCATAAATTATCTCATCAACTCCTGCATCTTTACCAATCTTTTTTGCAGTTAGTTCATTGTCCCCAGTAAGCATAAGGGTCTTTATATTATGAGCCTTAAGTGCTGATATAGCATCTGCTGAATCAGCTTTTATCACATCTGCTATGGCAATAATCCCAATAAGTGTATCATCACTCTCAAAAAGTATAGGTGTCTTTCCATTACTTGCAAAGTCATTTAATTTCTTTTCTACTTCATCATCAATTCTTACTGATTTAGAGATATACTTTTTATTGCCTGCATGAGACAACTTATATCCAAGCATTGCCGAAATGCCATTTCCTGGCATCTCTTTAAAGTTTTTCAATTCAGTAATAGTAGTATTCACACCACTATCTTCTATATATTTTACTATTGCTTTTGCAAGTGGATGATTGGAATTTTTCTCAAGAGCATATGCAAGTTGTAAGAGTTCTTCATCATTTTTACCATTTATATTATATATATCTGTAACTTGTGGCTCGCCACTTGTTATAGTTCCAGTCTTATCAAATGCAATTATATTGACTTTCCCAGCAATCTCAAGGGATTCACTTGTTTTAAATAATATACCGTTTTTTGCTCCGACTCCATTTCCAACCATTATAGCTACAGGTGTAGCAAGCCCAAGTGCACATGGACATGATATGACAAGAACTGATATACCCCTTGCAAGAGCAAAGCTAAGTGTCTCACCAAGATAAATCCATATACCGACAACTATTATAGCAATAAGTATGACAGAAGGCACAAATATTCCAGATACCTTATCTGCTATCCTTGCAATTGGTGCTTTTGTCATAGATGCATCTGATACCATTTTTATTATCTGGTTAATAGTGGTGTCTTTGCCTATACGAGTTGCTTTGCATTTTATAACTCCACTTTTATTGATAGTCGCTGCGCTAACGGCATCTCCAACGCTCTTATCAACTGGTATTGATTCACCTGTAAGTGCAGATTCATCTATAGCACTCTCTCCATCAACCACAACTCCATCTACAGGGATACTATCCCCTGGTCTTACCACAAATATATCATCAACTTTAACCTTTGCTATGTCTACTTCTACTTCAGAATCACCATGCATCACTATGGCTTTTTTAGGTGAAAGTTTCATTAAGGACTTAAGTTGAGCTGTAGTTCTACCCTTTGACATCGCTTCAAGCATCTTTCCTACAGTAATAAGCGCAGGTATCATAGCAGCAGATTCAAAATATAGTTCACTATGGTATATGTCCATTAGATCCATATTTGAAGATCCAGTAGTTATCATATAACACATTTTATATACTACATAAAGGCTCCATAAAAATGACACAGATGAGCCAAGTGCGACAAGTGAATCCATATTGGGACTCATGTGAAAAAGACTTCTAAAGCCACTCACAAAAAACTTATTATTTATTGCCATTACAATAATGGCAAGAAGCATCTCTGTCAATGAAAGTGCAAGGTAATTATCATGGAAAAAGCTTGGTATAGGCAGATTTAACATATTATGTCCCATAGTTATATACATAAGCACAATTAAAAAAACTATAGAGCTCACAAGTCTCTTTTTTAGTTTAGGTGTCTCTGTATCTTTTAGCATTTCTTCTTCGTATGCACTTGTAGAGATATCGCTTTCATCTTGTGACAGGCTTCTCTCTTCTTCTATAACTCTTGCATTGTAGCCTGCATTAACTACTGCATTTATTATCTCATCACTACTTGCACTTCCTTCAACACCCATAGAATTAGTTAAAAGACTCACAGAACAAGAATCTACGCCTTTTAACTCACTTACTGCTTTTTCTACTCGAGCTTGGCAGGCTGCACAACTCATACCTTCTACAATAAACTTTTTCATACTATGACTCCATAAAGAAAATAGCACCAATGTGGTGCTATTCTTATATTATCTCTTACTAAATTGTGGTGCACGTCTTGCTGCTTTAAGACCATATTTCTTTCTTTCTTTCATACGTGGATCACGAGTAAGATATCCTTCTTTTTTAAGTGCTTGTCTATAATCAGAGTCTACAAGTAACAATGCTCTTGCTATGCCGTGTCTTATAGCACCTGCTTGACCTGAAACTCCTCCACCATAGACATTGACAAGCACATTGAACTTACCTTCAGTCTTTGTCGCTACAAATGGTTGATTTATAATCTTTTTCAAAGTCTCAAGTCCTATATAATCATCAAGTGTTCTTTTATTGATTGTAATCTCGCCTTTTCCTGGATAAAGATATACTCTTGCTACAGATTTTTTTCTTCTTCCAGTTCCATAATATCTTTTTTCTTTTGCCATAACTTACCTCCTAAACTTTTAGTTCTTCTGGCTTTTGAGCCAACTGTTTGTGTTCTGAGCCTTTGTAAACAAATAGTTTTCTATACATTTGTCTACCAAGTGGTCCTTTAGGAAGCATTCCTTTTATAGCAAATTCTACTACTCTCTCTGGGAATTTTTTCTTAAGCTCGCGAAGAGTTATATATCTTCCTCCACCTATCCATCCTGTATGATGGAAATAAATTTTTTGATCAAGCTTTTTTCCCGTAACTTTTATCTTCTCTGCATTGACAACTACTACATAGTCACCCATATCTACATTTGGCATATAAGTTGTCTTATGCTTTCCTTGTAAAACTTCTGCTACCTTTGTAGCAAGGCGTCCAAGGACTACGCCATCGCAATCAACGACATACCACTTTTTTGCAGCAATGTCTGATGCCTTTGGTACGAATGTCATAAATTCCTCCTTACTCTGGTGTGTAGGGATATCCTACACTGTCATTTTCGGTGATCTGGTAAGTGTGACTATCACTTACCAAGTTAAAATGCTCATTTTTGACGAGCCATATTATATTATCAAATAAATAAAAAAAATGCAAGTAAATATCTATTCAAAAAATTAATAAAATTCTTGTAAGTTCATAAAAATTCTCTATTCTTTAGTTAATGACTAAATATTTTAAATTCTAAAAATTATTAAAATTCTTAAAATTCAAAGAATTCTATAAATTTTAATTAATTTTGAAATTCACATTTATGCTCTTTATTTCATCAGGTTTTTTGCCCTCTTTTATTATCTCGCTCACTATTTTAGCACTTTCTTCGCCTACAAGCTGGTAATCCCTGCTTGAGTTTACTATAGCATCATGCGCAAGATGTTCATCAGAGTCACCAAACACATCTATTTCTGCTGCATTTGCCTTCTCCATGACTTTATCAATGTTATCATCTACCATGTAGTCATTTAATAAAACTAATGCATCAACTTTAGGTATTATCTCATCAAGTGCCATATCTATCTGGTCAGCTCTCTTAAATGATACCGTATATATATCTATATCATAAGCTGTAGCATTAAACTTAAAGTAGTCTATATCGTATTTTGACATCTCATCATCAGCATTATATATTATCCCAAGTTTTTTTACATCAGGATAGTTTAGATTTATGAAACTTAACCTTTCAGCTATAAGATGAGAATCTACAACACCTGTAACATTTGATGTAAGTGGCATACCCTCTGAATCTATAAGCCCAAGTCTTTCTGCATTGCCAACTCCTGCAAAGACAATAGGTATATCTTTCACTTTATCAGCCATAGCAGTTGTTGATATATCGCCTATAGTTAGTATGAGGTCTATCCCCTCTTCCTTTTCATAGGCATCTGCAATCTGGTCAGCAAAACTTTTATTGGCATTTGCATTTTCATATTTGTAGACAACATTTACATCTTCCAAAAATCCAAGATTTTTCATCCCAATCACAAAGCCTTTTCTTATAGATTCAAAAGCTTTTCTTTCTGCACTCTGTGATATAGCTATAGTATAAGTTTTACTTGTATCAAATGTCTTGCCAGAAATCTCAACTTCTTTCTTTGCACATGCAAAAAGTGTTATAACCATGACACTAACTACTATTATACTTATAAATCTCTTTAACATAACTTCCCCTTCAAAAAAAGTGGCAAATAATATGCCACTTAATCTTATTTTGCTATATCTTGTGCACGAGTCTCTCTTATTACATTGACCTTTATTGTGCCCGGATATTTTACTTGTTCTTGTATCTGCTTTGCTATAGCATGTGCCATGATAGTCATATCATCTTCAGAAACTTTTTCTGGTATAACCATGATACGAACTTCTCTACCTGCCTGCACAGCAAATGCCTTATCTACACCCTCATAACTATTGGTGATATCTTCAAGCTGCTTTATTCTTTGAGTATATGTCTCTAAAATCTCTCTTCTTGCCCCAGGTCGTGCAGCTGATATAGCATCTGCTGCTCCTACTATAAATGCTATAGGGCATCTTGCTTCTGTATCGCCATGATGAGATTCTACAGAGTTTATTACTTCAAATGATTCTTTATACTTCTTACATATATCTACACCTATAGATACATGAGTTCCTTCTACTTCTTTATCAATTGACTTACCTATGTCATGCAAAAGTCCTGCACGCTTTGCAAGTTGTACATTTTCGTTGAGCTCTGTAGCCATGATACCAGAAAGTGTAGCAACTTCTATGCTATGAACTAATGCATTTTGTCCATATGATGTCCTATAGTGCATCCTACCAAGAAGCTTTATAAGCTCTGGATTAAGGCCATGAATATTAAGTAAAAGTACAGCCTCTTCACCTTTTTGCTTTATGACTTGCTCTACTTCTTTTGTTGCTTTCTCAACTATCTCTTCTATACGAGTTGGATGAATTCTGCCATCAAGTATAAGTTTCTCAAGTGAAAGTCTTGCTATCTCTCTTCTTACAGGATCAAAGCACGAAAGCACAACTGTATCTGGAGTATCATCAATAACCACTTCAACACCTGTAAGTTGCTCTATAGATCTTATATTTCTACCTTCTCTACCGATTATCCTTCCTTTCATCTCATCATTTGGAAGTGATACAGTAGACACTGTGGCATATGATACATTTTCCATAGCACACTTTTGTATAGTTTCAAGAACTAAATTTTTAGCTTTCTTTTCCGACTCATCTTTTGCAATCTGTTCTTGTTCTTTTATATAAAGTGCTGTGTCGTGTTTTATATCTTCTTTTACTGCATTATAGAGTTCTGCTCTTGCCTCATCTCTTGAAAACTGTGCTATCCTTTCAAGCTCTTTAAGTCTTTGCTCATTAAGTTGATTTATAAGATTTTGTTTTTCAGCTATCTCTTTTTCTCTATTTTCAAGTTGTCTTTCTTTTTGTTCAAGTGATTCTAATTTTCTTTCCGATAGTTCATCTCTCTTTAAAGCACGATTCTCTATATCCGCAACTTCTTTTCTTCTTTCTCGTATCTCATTTTCAAGCTCTGTCTTTTGCTTAAGTATCGTCTCTTTCGCTTCTATGAGTGCATTTACTTTGGTTTCTTCGGCTTTCTTAATAGCTTCGTCAAGCAATGTTCTTGCTTTATTTTCAGCAGAACCTATCTTCTCTATGGCTGTTTTTTTCTCTATAGATTTACCAGCATTAAATGAAACCCATGCTGCTATCACAATAACTATTAAGGAGCCAATGATTACATAAATTACCATAATCTATATCTCCCTTATATAATATAAAAAGGCTTAAGCCTTACTATCATATTATAAAACAAATCTATGCAAAATGCAAATATTGCATAGATTTCCTATATAATCAGTATTTAGTCAGTGCTTTTTACGCTACCTGGTATAAGAATAGGTTTTGGACCATTATCAACTATTAAGCTATTTACTAATTCGATATATTCTATACCATTTTTGATTTTTTCATACAATGCATCATAAAACTCTTTATTGTAATGTAACTGATCACTTATACAGTATCTACTATCATTGTATTCATTCATATCTATGTAGACTACATTTTGATATTTATCTGCAACTCGTTTTACTGCGGCGTCATAGTCACTCACTTTGTAAAAACCGTTAAACTCATCTTCAATCGGATAGCTCATATATGTATGTACAAATAAATATTTATTCTTAAGAGCTATTTCCTTTGCAAAATTTTCAAGAATTGTCTCGAAGACATTGACATCCGTCTGTCTATAATGATCATTTACACCTGTAGAAAATATGTAATACTCATAAGAATTATCAGCGGCTACTTCTGACAATATATACTCATTATCAACTTTATCAATCCCACTTACGGGAAAAGCTCTAAATGCAAAAGCATCTGGATAGTGCTTTGTAAAAAATCCTGCATATGAGTCTCCGACAAGCAAAATCTTTCCTTCTTTCTGTAAAGTATTCATATCTGTAGCAAATACTGATGAAATAGATAGGAATATAAACGCACAGATTACCACAAAAATTCTTTTAAAAAACTTATTCATAACTTCATACTCTATAGATCTAAGATAAGATCTCTCTCCTATATCTCAAAATTGTCCTTACTAATTATATCACAATTTTGTCTTCTGCGATACTACGGTTTTAAAGTATTTATCACACTTTTTATCATACTTGGGACTTCTTTATACTCTGATGTCAAGAATTGGAATATAATTATATCAGAGTTTTTTATAGCTCGTTTAGACACTTTTAGATTAAGTGCACTTTTATGTATAAGGTTTGAAGCTTTGAAATCCTTAGCGATTACATCAAATATAAAGTATCTAAATGAATTCCCTATAAGTGTAACTGTCCTACTATCTGGCGCAGTAGACTTTGCATTTACAAGGTCAGCATAGGCAAGCTCCTTGCCATTTGTGTTGAATTCAATAATCTCTCCATCCCCTTTATATGTAAGATTATAATCATAGTTATTGACTGAACCATAGGGATTTTTGATGATATCGCAAAAGCTCAATGGCTTTGGAGTAAGTCCCATTTTCTCATACAATTCTTCAGTAGCTATATATCCACCAATCTGATTCCAATGACCATCATTTTTAAAATATAGTCTTACATAGTTTTTTGCATTTTTAAGATAATTTAAAGGATAAATAAAATTAATATTTAGAGTATTTTTGAGATACTCTGAAAATATCTCTATATCATCAATGTCACTTGCTTTCACATAATAATTATCTGGCAAATACTCAGGATACACAAGTTCTTTTCCAGGACACATCATATAGTATACTTTCTTTCCGTATTGCTTACAGAGATTGTCAAGTTCTATCATCAACTCACTTGTATTTTGAATCCAGCTATCAGAAAGAAATCTTTCGCATGAAAGTATCTTCTTTTCATCCTGGCTTATAGAATACATCCAGTCATTCTTTCCTACAATCACTTCGTTTGATACACTTGGTGCGTAAATGCCTGGCATATCATACAAGTCATCAGAAAGAAATCGTAAATTCTTATAATCAAGATCTCCTATATACTTATCTTTAAATAATGACGAAACTTGCCCACTTGCATATAAAGTCAAGTCTCCAGTTGTAAAGACTGAAGCCACTACTAAGACAAAAACTAATACTCTTTTAATTATGCTATGCAACTTTTTCATACTGTTCCCACCCAATAGTATTTTTTTAGTTAAAACTTACTAAAAATTATTTTATAAAAAAACCCCCAAACTTTTTGGGGATTTATGGAGGCTCGGGGACTCGAACCCAGGACCGATCGGTTATGAGCCGATTGCTCTAACCAACTGAGCTAAGCCTCCAAGAGCTGGTAGGCGGACTTGAACCGTCAACCTACTGATTACAAATCAGTTGCTCTACCGATTGAGCTATACCAGCAATCATGTAGCTTATATATTTTATCATAAATATATTTTTTGTCAAGATTCCTATTCTATAGTAAGTATATCAGCAAAACCAGTAATATTAAATACATCCATGATTACATCTGCCACATGGATAACCTTCATACTACCTACCTTTGCCATAGTTTTTTGTGCTGTAAGAAGTGCTCTAAGCCCAGCTGATGATATATACTCAAGTTTTTCAAAATCAAAAGTAAGATTTTTTACCCCATCTATATTATCTTCAATCGCTTTTGAAAAATCACCTGCAGTAGCAGCATCTATTCTACCCTCAGGAATAACCAAAAGATTCTCACCTTCTTTTTTTACATTTACTACCATGTAGAACTCCTCCTATATTTTCTTTATAAGTGTAAGTATGTTTTTCTTGTCTTTATACTCATATAGCACTTGATCCATACTCTTTTTCACAATATATATACCAAGTCCACCAACTTCTCTTTCTTCCACAGGAAGATTGGTATTAGGGTCTTCTCTCTCAAGTGGATTGTAAGGTTTCCCGCCATCAATAAATATTATCTCAACTTGATTGTCTTTACCTTTCTCATCAAACTTAACTGTCACTTTTCCATCAACAGGCTTATATGCATAATTTGCAATATTTGAAAAAACTTCATCAACGGCAATGTCTATCTTCTTTTTTACATTTTCATCACAATTTAATCGTATAAGTTCTGCATTCAAAAATTCTACGACTTTATCAATATTTTCAATTGTTGCATCAAGTGTTATCTCTTTTACCATAACAGCTCTCCATATCATTGAAAATGTGTACTGTGCTTATGTATTTTAATCCTTTAATTATAGCAGACATTATACAAAATGTCTACATAATTATAGCTAATCGGAAATGAGTCCCCGCTTTATCTCATCAAAAAGTTCTAATCCTTCTTCTATTTTAGAAATATTACCAATGGATATTTTCTTTCCTTCTTCCAGTGCTTTAATATAGATACTTTTCAAGCTCTCTATATCACTTGATGTAGTAGATAGTATTTCTCTCATATATCTACTATATCTCTCTGGTCTTTTCTCATCCCATTTTGAAAGCATTTCACTTATAGCAATAGTTGCAGAATCAAACTTTGTAAGCGGGTATGAGAAATATGAATATGCACTTATTTTATAATCAATAAGCGACTCTTCATCCACTTTCATATCAGCTATAATATCAATAAGCTTATCATATACTTCATAAGTCTCTTTTAAGTATGGATCTCTATAGGTCTGAATATACAATCCATCTATTCCTGCGCTTGCAGATGCCCCATACGAACTTCTCTTCACTCTAAATTCTTGATAAAGTATATCGCTGTCAAGAATATTATTAAATACATAATACTTTCCATTAAAAACAATATTATTATTTTTTAAAGGTAATGCAATATAATTATACTGAACATTTGTATCACATGCCACTGCAATATTTTTATCCATCCTCTCGAGTGTATTATATTCTGCTTTATCTCTTTTACTGTAATCAAATCCCGATGTCAAATCAACAACTTTCTTTTTTATGCTTCTTACTGCGTCAAAATCTGACACAATCATGCATACCATACCATCTTTATTTTTTATATCCTTATATAGTGTCTCACAATCTTTCAGTAGTTCAAAAAGCTCTTCATCACTATATTTCATCACATCTCGCAAAAACTTTATGTAATCAATTCCGTCGACATGGACATCATACTCATAGTCATGATTTATAAAAGCCCTAATTAAAAGATTGGCATAGCTTGAAGGGTTAGAGTTAATACCTGAAATCATATTGTTATATGATTTTGATACACAATCTCTAAGTTTTTTTACATCATCAAATTTAGTTTCGTAAAATAGTTCTTTAACCAAATCAAAAACATTATCAAGATTTTTATCAAGTGACATCATAGAGAATGAGAGATATGGATTATACCCACCACTTCTATACACATTATTGTAAAGACTTACATCATAGTTATATGCATATAATGAAAACTCATTACTAAGTGTAAAATCTTCATAATTTGTTGTTGGTAAATATAAAAGTAACTCTGACAATAATTTAAGTTTCAAAATGTCTTCATAGGGCACTTTACTCGTATCTAAAAGTATGTTTACATAATTATACTTTATGTCCTCAATATCACTTCTTACAAATTTAATTCCCTCTATATTTTCTTCATAAGCATAAAAGTTTTGATTATATTCAGAAGCTGTACTGAGTGTTGCTATTCGTACCTTATCTATAAGAGAAACTTTATTGTTCTCTTCTACCCACTTATCATACTCTTTAGTTTCATTTACAAGTAATTTAAGTTCTCTATCACTCATCTCTTCTTTCATCTTTTTTAAAGCTTCAAGTTTTTGCTTATTTTTATCTTCAAGAAGACCTTTCTTCGGTTTTGTGACTACAAGAACTCTATCAGCGCTACCACCTAAATACTTTTCCGCAAGGTCAAAAACTGTGCCATCATAATATCTCTTTTCTACATCAGCTACACCTTTAAGATATTTAAAATATCCCATAAGGTCTTTTCCATTATCTGCAAATGCCATATCATAAAAGTAAGGTAGATTGTCGGTAAATCCATGCGAATCTCTTTCAAACTCTGTGTCCATAGTAGTCGCATCCACAAACGACATAAGCGTCAGCTCTCCAAAGCCTTCATTTACTTCTTTTTCAAAAGCTTCTTCAACTATTTCCTTTACAGTATCTTTATCGCTTTCATCGACGTTTGTAAAAACGATCTCGATGTATGGCTTCGACTGGGGCAGAAAATTACTTATAGCAAACTCTGTTTCTGGTAGTTTTTCATTCATTAGACTTCTTATATACCCTGCATCACTTGATAAATCGTCTAAGATAAGTGAAAATATACCAGCCTCATAAGGTGTCATCCCTTCAAATGACACAGCATAAGTTATGACACTCTTGCCATCAATCTCTGATGCACTTGATACAGGAAAATCAAAAGTTTTTTCTACAAAGCCATCAATTTCTTTATATAATTTGTCTTCCTTATCTATAGTCTTCTTGTCAAAATCTGATAGATAGTTTTCATCTGCATATACTAGATATTTTTCATAATCTATATCTCCATAAAGTGTCATAATCATGTTGCTTGGATGATAATACATATCATGAAATTCATTTATATCAGTAAGTGTAATCTCTGGTATATACCTTGTATCTCCGCCCACATTAAAACTTACAAAACTATCTGGAAAAAGAGTTTTTACTGTATTATTATGTGAAGTCTCATAGATGTCAGATTCAACGGCAGCCATTTCGCTATACACAACACCCGACATATCAATATCAGAATTATCATCAGATAAAGTGTAGCGATATGCTTCTCTATCAAGTATCATTTGATCATTTAAGACATTTGGGTAAAATATACCATCTATATAAAATTTATAATTCAAGAAAAGCTGTTCATCAGACAATGATCCCATCGGATAGACAGTAGATTGCTGTGCTGTAAATGCATTAAGATATGTACTATAAGTTTTACTGATCATTTCAAAAAATAAGTTTCCATTATTGTAGTTTTTGGAGCCAGCGAGTGTTGAATGTTCAAAGACATGAGGGATACCCTTATCATCATATGCGAGAGTATTAAATCCAAGACTTACAGACTTATCCATATCATCATTTGATATGAGAAAGCAAGTTGCCCCTGTATCAAGATGCTCCATAACTACAACTTTCGCATTTCTTTCATTATAGTCAAACACTTTACTTACTTTAAATCCACCAATCACATCTCCGTATTTTGGAAGCGGGTATCTTGATAGTGTCTTCACATCACCATAAAGGTCAGGTATCTCATCCCATATATCTTCTTCTTCAACCACTACAGAGCTTGTAGCTTCAGTGACCGTCTCTTTTACTTTCTTATTTATCACATCTGATACAATAGCTACAAAGCGATCAAAGATATCTACTCCATTTATTTTCATGCTAAACCGTACGCATGAAGATAAAAATACACAAGAGAATACAATTAAAAATACTACTAATATTATATTCTTTCTTTTATTCACACTCACCTCATCTATAAAAATATAATCTAGTCAAGATACTGTCTTATAACATTACTCGTTTCGCCTGTATTTCCGCCTATAGAATCTGGAACTATTGGTATAACTTCTGCATTTGGCATGACAAATTGTGTATCATCAGTAACTAAATCCATATATCTATTTGGCATTAGTATGAGACCATTATCCGCATGAATGTCACATTTTCTTCTTGGTTGAGTTCCATCTACAAAAAGCTCTGTATATGTAGCATCACCTCTTAAATCATGCTCGCACCCTACACCCGCAAGTAGCCCTGATTTCCTACACACTTTCTTTTCTATTATAGCAGGCGGTCTTGTAAAATCAGTCTTTGGAAGTGATGTATGGATAGTCGACATTATTCGTCTCCAGATATTTTTATGAAATGCCGTACCACCATTATTAATTCCCTTTCTTGTATCTTGAAGTGATTGATTTTCGTCGCACCCTCCCCAGATACCCGCAGTATAAAATGGCGTAAAACCTATAAACCATATATCATTATTATTGGTTGTAGTTCCAGATTTTCCAGCAACTGCCATACCATCAAAATGTGCACGGGTTGATGTAGGTGTGACATTCATATTGCTACTGCTAAATGCTTTACCGCCAACCATTGAGCCTGCCATAGCAGATGTAAGTAAGTAGGCATTTTCTTTTGACATAACTCTTACTGGTTTATTCTTTGTATTGTCAAGTATCACATTGCCATAGTGATCATACACTCTTGTATAAAGTATCGGCGTCTGATAATTACCGCCATTTGCAATTGCTGCAAATGCATTGGTCAATTCAAGGTTACTTACACCATATGTAAGTCCACCAAGTGCAGTAGCTGGATTTGCATCTTTTATCTCATCAAGCGAAGATATACCAAGTTTTTTTGCAAATTTAACTCCAACTTCAGGAGTTACAGTTTCCATAAGGCATCTTACTGCGATAATATTTAAAGAGTAAATTATGCCAGCACGAATATTTTGAAATCCAAGATATCCAGTTGAATACCAGTTTTTAAATGTCTTTGTCGAGCCGCCTATCTTATATGAATACTCACTATCATAATAAGTAGTAGCAAGAGTTTTATTATATAGTTCAAGTGCTGGAGCAAAGGATGAAAGAACTTTGAAAGTACTTCCAGGTTGCCTTTTACTTTTTGTAGCACGATTTAGTGACCTTGATACATTTTTTTCTCCCCTACCACCTGAAAGTGCAAGCACTTCACCAGTATTATGATTGATCAATACAAATGAAGCTTGTGGCTCAAGTATATAGTTAAGAGTCTCTCCTATAATAGTATCTCCATCCTTTATGACAGAGTCTTTAAAACTATTGATATATTGATTGGCAAGATCTTTTGTAGCAAAAAGGCCATCATACTTTTTATTTTTTAAAGTATTGACATGATAATTTTCTACATCAATCTGCGAATAGTGCGTCTCTGTGTCATCACTATGGTGTATAGATAGTCTATAGTCTATAGAATACTTTTTCACAGTATAGTTTGACTCACTATTTATCTCGGCATCCACAATTCTTTGTATCTCTGGATCCATTGTAGTCTCAACCCTAAGTCCTCCACTATACATGAGATTGCTCGCAAGGCTCTGTGTATATCCAAGCCTTTTCACTAGATCATCTTGAAGCTGATCGATTACCGCTTCAGTAAAATATGTATAAACTGACAATGTGCTTTCATTTTTTATCTCAACATTTTGTATGCGACTATACACATCATCATTGATCGCTTCTTCATACTCTTCTACTGTTATAAGATTTTGATCACGCATATTTTTAAGAGTTTGGCGCTGTCTTATCTTATTATTCTCTGGATGCGTTATCGGATTATTTTTTGATGGATTTTTAGTAATACTTGCAATTACTGCAGCTTCACTTATAGTAAGATCTTTTAATTCTTTATCAAAATATTTTTTTGCCGCTACTTTTACTCCCAAAGTATTGGATCCAAGATAGATTGTATTTAAGTAGTCAGCCATAATCTGCTCTTTAATTTCTTTTTTAGACATGGCATCTTGAGACTCATATTGAAGAGCAATGTATTGCTCCTGCAATTTTCTTACATACTTCTCAAAGCCTTTTTCGTTTTGTCCACTATTAAATACAGAGTTCTTTATAAGTTGCTGTGTTATAGTAGAACCACCACCACGACTTGAATCAGATTTTACGACACCATAAATCGCTCTTGCTATAGATCTAAAATCAACCCCTGAATGTTCCCAAAACCTTTCATCTTCTATCGCTACAAATGCATTGACGAGAATCTCTGGTATATCGCTAAACTTTACTGCCTCTCGATTGGATCCTTCTTGGACAAGAGTATCTATAGTATTGCCATTTTTATCTACTATCTTGGTAGCAAATGCTGTCGGCCCAAAGTGAAAACTTGTGAGAGGTGGGGTACTATCAAGGATTCCTTTTACCATACCAAGTCCTAAAAAGCAAGAAAGTAATCCCATACCAAAAATTGCAACAAGAATCTTTCTCAAGATATGAAGTTTCTTTTTCTTTCTTCTCTTCTTGCCTTGCTTTTTTTCTTCTACATCACGACCTTTAAACTCTCTTTTAGGAAGTGGTATAGCTTTTATACTTCTACTTTTTGATTTTTTAATTATATAATCCATCTATATAAATAATTCAAGAATTTCGACAGCATTCGTTGCTGCGCCTTTTCTTATCTGATCTCCTGTGCAAAAAAGTGTTATACCGTTTTCAAATACAAGGTCTTCTCTTATCCTACCTACTTCAACTATGTCTTTATCTGTAGTACTAAGTGGCATAGGATATAAAAACTTTTCTTTATCATCTACAAGCTTTACGCCCTTTGTATTTTTCAAGATTTCTTTTACGGAAGACACATCAAGTTTCTTTTCAAGTTCCATAGTCACGCTTATACTATGTGACCTCATGACAGGCACGCGCACACAAGTACATGTGACTTTTAAATCAGGAAGATGCATGATTTTTCTTGTCTCATTTTGCATCTTCATCTCTTCAGTAGTAAAGTCGTTGTCCGTGAATGACCCTATACAAGGTATCAAATTATAAGCTATCTGATTTTTAAATGCCCTTGATTCAAAATCAGGTGTATTTATATCTTTTATCTTGTGGTTAGGTATATCTTTATTTTTTGATAGGTATGCAACCTGCTCATCAAGTGCAAGCATACCATACACACCCGCTCCACTTACAGCTTGATATGTAGATGTTATCATCTTTTTTATCTTTGATACTTTATTGATACCATAGATAGCCATGTCAGTAATTATAGTAGAGCAATTGGGGTTACTGATTATACCCTTATTGAGCTTCACATCTTCACCATTAATCTCTGGCACGACAAGGGGGACTTCTTTATCCATCCTAAAGGCATTGGAGTTGTCTATAAATATAGCTCCTGCATCAACTATTGGTTTTGCAAAAACTCTTGCATACTCTGCTTCTACTGCGCCAAGTACAAAATCAAGACCTGCAAATGAAGTATCTTTTGCTTCTTCTATAATGATTTCTTTTTCTTTTCCACAAATATTTACCTTTACAACTTTTCCTGCAGATTTTTTAGATGCAAAAAGTTTAAGGTCACATTCTATCTTTCTCTCTTCTATACATTTTATCATCTGAAGTCCAACTGCTCCTGTAGCACCAAGGATACCAAGCTTTATCATAAGTCCTCCTTTACTTTATAAACTTTTCATATATACATCTTATAGATTTTTCAAAATCTTTACTATCAACACCTACAACTATACATATCTCATCAGTTCCTTGTGAGATAGTTTTTATATTGATATTATTTTCTCCAAGTGTCGCAAATATTTTTCCTGACATACCATGTTTATTGACCATCGCACGTCCTACTACTGCTATAAGTGATATCCCTTCTGTGACATGGACATCATCACACTCTATCTCGTCTTTAAGTTTAGAAATTATCTCATAAAGATATTTTTTGATTTTTTCTGTATCGACAACCACCGAAATACTGTCTACGCTTGATGGACATGACTCTATACTAATATTGTAGTTTTCAAAGATTGAAAGGACTTTACGTAAAAATCCCACTTCACTTGATATATGACTTTTGATACAAGTTATGACTGTAAATCCTTTCTTTCCTGATATCCCAGTTATATCATACGGCTTTTTCTTTTTATCCACTTCTACACAAGATTCCATAATCATGGTTCCAATATTTTCTGGGTCATTGGTATTTTTTATATTTATAGGGATATTTTTTGCTCTTACAGGAAATACAGCCTCGTCATGAAGTACATTTGCTCCCATATAGCTCATCTCTCTAAGCTCGCTATAAGTTATGTTGTCGATACGAAGAGGATTTTCTATTATTCTTGGATCACATACAAGAATTCCTGACACATCAGTCCAGTTCTCATAGAGATCGGCATTAACGACATTTGCAATTATCGAACCTGTAATATCCGAACCGCCTCTACTCATGACTTTAATCTTTCCATCTGGCATGGCTCCATAAAATCCTGGAAATACTATCTTCTCATCAGAACTTATATACTTATGAAGAGCTTCATCTGTTTTTTTTATGTCTATGTCGCCACTATAATCAAAAATAAACACATCTTTTGCATCTACAAATTTTGCATCAAGATACTCTGAAAGCATAAGTGCGGTAAGGTACTCACCTCTTGATACAAGATAGTCCACATCACTAATCTTTTTAATATCTTCTTTTATTTTCGCAAATTCTTTATCAAGATCTATTTTCAATCCTAATTCTTTTTTTATATTAAAATACTTTTCTTCTATCAAAGAAAACACATCATCAGCAGATAATTTATACTTTAGATGCGCATGCACTACATAGAGAAGATCTGTAACCTTATTGTCTTCTGCCTGAGATTTTCCGCATGCGGATGTAACTATAAACTTTCTGCTATCATCTGAATCAATTATATCCTTAACTTTTTTAAACTGGTCAGCATTTGCTACGCTTGATCCACCAAATTTTGCAACTTTAATCATATATATGTCCTTTCCTTATGCTTTATATATCAATTGACCTTTGCTACAAATAATATATCATCACTTCTAAGTTCTTTTTCATTCATGCCATTTACAAAATGACCTTTCTCGCCTTTTCTCTTTACATAAAACTTATCTGTAAAATCTTTATAGCAAACTACAACTTTATCTGTAGTTAATTCTGGTTTTGCTGATTTCTGGTGAATCCTCACAAGATCTTGTACTACCGAATGTGCTGTAGGATATCTTCCTGCTCCTTGCCCCTCAAAAGATAATCTTCCTTCTGTCTTACATGTGATCTCTATATAGTTATTATTGAGTGGCACATTGGCAATGGCTGTATATTTATCAAAAAGTTCTGGCATAACAAGAAGCATTTTGTTTATGCCATCATACTCTGCAATGAGCTTTACCACAAGTCCATTTTCAGTAAAAAATGCTATATCTTCTTTTGTCAGATTTCGCACTCCAAACTTAAGTATATTATCAATAGAATATGATTTTCCACTTGCTACATTGGATGCTACAATTGTCTTATAGAGGACATCATCTCCATCTATGTCAGAGCTTGGATCTGCTTCTGCATAGCCTTTGCCTTGTGCTTCTTTAAGTGCCACATCAAAGTCAATAGATTCTTTTGTCATACGATAAAGTATATAATTGATAGTGGCATTGATTATGCCTTTAAAACCTGTGATCTCATCAACTCTACTAATGCTTATAAGATTTTCTATAAATGGAATCCCACCACCTACTGATGCTTCAAAAAGTAGGTACACTCCTTTTTCATGCGCGAGATCTATAAGCTCATCATAGCATGTAGCAAGAAGAAGTTTATTGGAAGTAACTACATTTTTACCACGCTTCATTGACTCTATGACATAGGTCCTTGCAGGTTCAAGACCTCCAAGACACTCTACTACAGTATCTATTGAATCATCATTTATTATATCATTAAAATCATCAGTGATTATAGGAAGGCTTTTCTCCGATCCCTTTCTTCTAAGGATCTTTGCAACTTCAATATAAGATAGTTTATTGCCTGTCACTATATCATATACGCCTTTTCCAACTATTCCATAACCAAATATTGCTATCTTCATCTCGTCTCCTTAAACTATGTTTTCAATATGTCCTGATTTACCACCATCTTTTTCTTTAAGATATATGTCTTTTATAATCATCTTTTTATCAATAGCTTTAAGCATGTCATATACGGTAAGAAGTGCGATACTCACACCAGTAAGTGCCTCCATCTCGACTCCGGTCTTTCCATCACATTCAACTTTCGACATACAGGCAATCTCATATCTGCCATCAGGTAAAGCACAATCATTTACATCCCAAGTAATACTTGCATGAGTTATACTTATATTGTGACACATGGGTATAAGCTCAGAATTTTTCTTTATACCCATCACGCCAGCAGTTGTAGCCACAGTTAAAACATCACCTTTTTTCACAGTATTATGAGTCAATGCATCAAATGCCAACTTATCAATTAGTATCTTGCCACATGCAATCGCCACTCTATGTGTTATATTCTTTTCGCTTACATCAACCATGCGAGCATTGCCACTACTATCAAAATGAGTCAATTCCATAAGCACTATTCCTTCCTTAACTTTCCTTCTTTAAAATGCTTTCTGCAAAGTGCCACATATCTATCATTACCACCAAGTTCAACTTGTGGGCCATCTCTTACTATTCCTTCATCATTATACCGAGTATTGCAAGTTGCCTTTTTCCCACACCAGCAGACAGTCTTAAGTTCTTTTATAACATCAGCTATTGCAAGAAGCCTTTCTGATCCAGGAAAAAGTTCATTTCTAAAATCACACCTTAACCCATAGCATACTACTGGCACATCATAAAAGTCAGCAATATCTGATAGGAAGTCAACTTGTTCTCTTGTAGCAAACTGCACTTCGTCAATTATTACACAATCATATGCCTTTATCTCATCTTCAGACATTTTTACAAGGTCTTCTATAAATATAGATTCTTTTTCAAGACCAATTCTACTATGCACTACATCTTTCCCAAATCTATTGTCAATCTTAGGCTTGCACAAAAGTGCCTTTTGTCCTACTTCTTCATAATTAAAATGTGTCATAAGTGCATTGGCAGTCTTACTTGATCCCATCGCGCCATAATAAAAATATAGTTTTGACATATGCCCTCTCTTTTTTATATAAAAAAATTTAATATGCTTATAGATTAATAAATCAACCAGTTATATCATGCGAGCCATCCGTTAGCATCATTTCCAAGCCATGACCAATAGTATCTTTTACTGCGAGAAAATTTTCTTCTGCTGCTTTCTTTGATCCTGGTAAATTGATTATAAGCGAATCATCTCTTATGCCTGAAACCCCTCTTGATAAAATACTTTTATCCGTTATCTTATAAGTGATAAATCTCATAGCCTCTGGAATGCCACGCACTTCTTTCTCTATGATTTCAAGGGTCGCTTCAGGAGTTACATCAGTTTTTGAAAAACCAGTACCGCCAGTTGTCAAAATTAAATTGGCTTTATATCCTACTGCTTTTAGGAGTTCACTTTTTATAAGTTCTTTATCATCTGGTATAATACTTGTATAGATTACATCATAACCATCATTTTTAAGAAGTTTCAAAAGATTTGGTCCACTTGTATCAACTCTTTCGCCTTTTGATCCTTTTGTACTTATCGTTATGACAGCTGCAGTATACATTTAATCTCCTTTAAAAACATAATTGTGATATTTTACATGCACAAAAACAATTTGTGGTATCAAAGACAAAAACTATGCACCACAAACTTAAAAATTCAGAAAACCCTAAAAAGTCCTTATTTTGTGCTATCAAAAATAGGACTTCTCACAGATTTTCTCACTATAAATTATAACATCATTGATGGGGATTTGCAATATTTAAAGAAATATATCGCAATTTTCATCCACTATGAGATAAGGATAGCTTTTAAATTTTTAATTTTAGCATAATAGCCATTATCAGTAGATGAATTATTTGGAGCAAGACGAAGCCACAAGCTATCATCAGCTTTCATATTTGGAACAGATATCTTAACTTTATGATTTGAGGCATTAACTGTGACACCTTTTAATGTCTTATCCGCACTACCATTAACTGTCCCTTTCCAAAAGTCATTGGCATTAGTATTTACAGTGTCATAGAAATTACTTTTCTTTACATCAAGTATAATTTCATTCAAGGACCCTTTAGTATCAATTAAACGATTGATTTCATACTCAAACTCTATCTGAAGCTCTCCACCATTGAGTAAGTCAAGAACTATAGGCAGACCATCACCCATTCGCAAATATTTCTTTTCACCATATTGAAAAGACTTATTTCTAATTTTGCCCATATTGACTTGTTCCAAAAGAGGAAGTCGGAGTGTAAATGGAATACTAACGCCACCAACGCATTGTGTACCATAGGTAGGGATTGAGAGTCCAGGGCTTTGACCAAGTCCTATCGTAGTGATCTTCATCTGGATGTCATCAAATTCAGCATACTCCGTTATTTGTTTATATGCATCGGCTTGTCTTAAATTTCTATTTTCGCGCCTCGCATTTGTCTTTTGACTATTATCAACACCGAACATCAATTTTTTTAGATGCGCCATTAAGGCATTATAATTTGACCAGGTCATCTGCCAACAAGAGACACCAGACTCAAAATATTCACTTGATACATTCCCATTTCTATTAGAGACATTCGTCAATGTATCCCACCAACCGAAGTTATATCCTGCTGTCTGATGAGAGCCTGTGTAGCAAGCCAAGCTCTCAGGCGGATAGACTCGAATATAACTATGATTACTCCCACTCTCAAAGTTCACGAAAAAAGTCAGATCACAAACTCTCCCCGCAGACGGCGCTTGTGCTTCTGCAGGGGTCGACACAGAAGTATCAAGCCGAGTTTGCCTGTTAGACCGTTCCCACACAGCCACCTTCTTACTTAGCGCCCCGTCCCACACATAAGTATCCACTTCTCCAAGAGAGCCAAAAGAAATATAATCCTTGTTACAAACTTCCTGTGCACAAAGTAGACTACTACTTGTGTCTAAATAAATATCTTCACTAGTGTTTTCAAATTGTATAAAAGCCACAGGGACACCTGTATTCTGTTCACCATGAACGTAACGACCAGATGAGAAATCAGATTCACAATAAATATAAAAAAGCCAGGGCTGGAATGCTGAAACCATCCACTGTATCATCCATCTATTACCCCGCTGATTTCTTCGCTTCTCCGCCGGCCATGTTATCCACTCGGCAGTAGCATGTGTTTCTTGTGGCCCCACTTTTGCTGTCCATTTTTTCCATTGAGCTTTAATCTTCCAATCTTTCGCCCACTGTATATCCGCATAATTAGAGACAAGATTTTTCATCTCAGTTTTCGTTTCAAGACCAACACCTGCAAGATAGCTCGCTATCGCCCCATCTATCTTATTGTCAAGTGATGAGTTGTAGCGGTCGAGTTGCGATTGAAAGTCATTCTTCATCGAGTCGAACTCGGCTTTTGTGATAAATGCAGCGCCGTCATTGTCTCCGACTACGGCGGCGAAACTCTCTATACTAAAAAGAAGCACTAATATTAGTGCTATATATCTCTTAATCAATCTACTTGCTTTATTCATGTAATGTGGTTACGACCGAACGCTCTCCCAGGGACCAACCTCCAAGCAATTTGAAAAGATAGGGGGTTTTTAGCGATTTCATAGGGGGTTATGAAAACTGCGAGTTTTACATAAAAATAGCAGGTTTAATCAACCCGCTATGTGACAAAGAAACGTTTTCTTTTTTAGCAATTGCTATTAACTTTTTTTATAAAGATTTTATCATGAATTAGTTTCAAGCTTTACTTTTAAAGTATCTTGTGTTATGCCAAAATAGTTATCTTGTGAATCTGGCACCAAAGACAAATAAATATCAGTACCATCCTTGATATCATAGTTATCTATACGTATATTGTATGATTTGTTGCCATCAATTTCTATATTTTGTAATGTTTCATCTTCGGCTAATGTTACATTATCCGTTGTATTTTTTAATGTTCCTTGTACATATTTTTTTGTGTCGGCAGAATTTTTAGTATACAAAAGAGTTAATTTCCCTTTGGCGTTTATGTCCGCATTGTCTTTTATCTTTTTAAGAGTTATATCTAGATTGATATTTAAATTGCCGTTTGTATCAAGCTTGGTTAAGAGCATTAGCCCATCACAAAAATTCAAATATGAACCATCTGGTGCTTTAAATCTTCCGTGACCAAGATTCTTTATTTTATATTTTGGTGCTATTGGCATATTTATGTAAGCAGTCTGACCTGCAGACATATACGGCCCAGAAATGCCTTGTGTCCACGAAGACCAGTCAGGATTGAATGGGAACGACAAGGAACCTTGGGATGTGGGTACTTGCAATTCACCATATTCTGTTACATCAGAATAATCAGCGAGGCCATTTTGATTTTCGGTATAACACCGAATTTCATTATCTGTTGGTGCAAACATCCCATAATCAATATAGCTAGCATAAGTTGCATTTTTCGGGACAGTTGCTGTCCAGTTTTGAGTAATACTGCAAACATCTGGTGCATAATTAAAACCTAGTATGGTGCTACTCGACAGGCTATCGCCCCAAATGTACGCATGGGTATTAAGCGTATTCAGCCCACTAGTAATATCTGAAAATTTTGTTTTACAAGTAAAATTATATTCCGACAAACCAGAGACATTATACCCCGACCAACCAGCGAAAGTAGCGGTCACAAAGTTTGCGGGGTCATTAGTAAAAGTTATATTACATTTATTTTCACCAGATTGGTCAGAAGCTAAATACCAATATCGAGAGCGCGAATTGGGAAATGTCCCAGTGTAAGAAAAGACGCCGTTGACTTCCGGGGAACCACCCGTAGCATCAGTACCAGGTAGCATTCTTCTGACATAATAATCTAATCCATTATCCGTTTTTCTATAAAACCTTTCTATTGGGAGTGCATTTGACTGTGAAAAATCGGTTCTCGTTATACCTACATTAACACAACGATCTACCATATTTGAATAACCGAGTACGTATGATTGATTAGCACGACCATTGCTCAAGGTCAAATACATCATTGTACCACGGGGGCCCACTGCCGTCGCGGGGTTATGTAATTCATACCATCCCTCTTCACTTATACTTTTGCTATTTGATGTTGTTAGAGTCCATGTCCTTCCATAAATTTTAAAGTCTCGATAAAACTTGCATTGATAATAATTAGAGATAGCAGGATCAAGCTCTCTTTGTCTAGTCACTCCCACACCCGCAAGATAACTCGCTATCGCTCCATCAATCTTATTGTCAAGAGATGAGTTGTAGCGGTCAAGTTGTGACTGAAAGTCATTTTTCATTGAGTCGAACTCGGCTTTTGTGATAAACGCTGCTCCGTCGTTGTCCCCGACTACGGCGGCGAAACTCTCTATACTAAAAAGAAGCACTAAAATTAGTGCTATATATCTCTTAATCAATCTACTTGCTTTTTTCATGTAATGTTGTTACGACCTATTTAGAACGGGTCCCCAAGGGGACTTCCTCGCATTCGCTCGATGGTCGAGTTTAATAATCAAGCTCGCTCATAAGCGCTCGGGCGCTCGCAGTGCTCGCCCCTACAATGTGAGCTCGGGCGCTCGCAGTGCACCCCAAGGGCACTTTGTCGCTCCGCTCGGGTGCTCGCCTCTACAATATTGGCTTGACTTGGTACCTGTTGCTCATTTCTATGATACATATCTAACTAATCCTTTATTGGGCTTATACCTTGCTCAAGAAAACACTTGGAGCAGGCTCCCGTTTTCTGCAATGATGGCGAAGTTTGAGCTTAGTATTCGACGTACTGTCTGAGCGAAGCGAGTTTACGCCGATACTTAGCGAAAACGAGCCAGCGCTTGCATAGAAAACGTGGGTTCTGCGACGTGTTTTCGGAGTAAGGTATAAGCCCATGTCTATATAATTAGTTTGATAGCGTAATCCGTCGAACGCGAGCGCCCTGGTACCAACCTCCAAGCATTTTAAAAAGATAGAGGGTTTTTTGCGATTTCATAGGGGGTCAGGAAAACTGCAAATTTTACACAAAAATAGCAAGCTTTTAACTTGCTAATACCGAATTACTAAATCTATAGAAAACCCAGTTATAATACACCCTATTCCAGTTCTACTATCTTATCATATTCTATATCGTATTTCTCAAGCATCGCTTTGATTCTATCCTTATTGTCTACATGCGTCGTATATGATATACCGCAGTCAGCCGATAGTTTTCGTGGAGCAGATATAAGCTCTCCGTCTATATTTTCTTTCATACATGCTTTTTCAGTTGCAAATGCCATATCAGATGTATAAAATGTAATTATTAGCTTTTTTTCTTTCTTCAACATTTCTTTTAATTCTCTTTATAAAAAATATTTTTTATATGCTTTTGTAGCATATGTTGATACATTCTTTTCCAGTTTATCATAGCGCTTTATAAGGTCTTTTGCTTTATCAGTAAGCAATGATTTTCCTCCACTTACTCCACCAGAAACTGCATCTATAATTGTAAATCCAAGCTCTTTCTCTAACCTTTTTATGATTCTCCATGCTTTTGTATATGACATATCCATCAGCGAACACGCTTTTTGAATGGTCCCGTATTCATCAATAAGATGAAGCAATTCTGCAACTCCTTTTCCAAAAAACTTATCATTGCCAGTAAATGTAATTCTTACTCTTGCTTTTATTTTTTTATAAGGATTAGTTTTTTTAGTTTTTATGTTTTCTTTTTTCACGCGCTATAAATTATAATTTTATGCCCCTTTTTTTATATAATTTTACTATCTCATTATCATCACTTACTTTTCTTCGGTTTTCCATTCGTGACCTAAAAAGTATAATTTCACTTGCTATAGATATAGCTATCTCTTCTGGCGTGTCTGCTGCTATAGGTATCCCTATTGGTGCACAGACACCATTTATTCTTTCTTCACTATACCCATCAATCTGTAGCTTTTCTCGTAGCACCTTATTTTTATTAGTACTTCCTATAACTCCTATATAATATGCATCAGTATCGAGCACCTGTTTCTCTACTATATAATCATATACATGCCCTCGAGTCATAATTACCACAAAATCATTATTTGTTATATTGATCTCGCTTTTTACATTATCATAAGATTTACAGATAACCTTTTTAGAATCTGGAAATCTCGTAGTATTTGCAAAATCTATCCTATCATCCCATATAACTGTCTCAAACCCCACATAGTGAAGGACTTTTGCAAGCTCCATACTCACATGTCCAGCTCCAAATATATATACTATATTTTTACTTTTATTTGCTTCCTTTAATGTATCAAGTATCTCTCTTGACCTTTCGTCATTGGTTAGATAGATAAATTGCATATGACTCTCTCCGCCACAGACCATGCCTATATTTTCAGCTTCTTTCTGACTTAAGTTATATACTTTCTCTCCATCTTTTTTTTCCATCAAAAGACTTTTAGCATATAATGTAGCTTGGTATTCTATATTACCACCGCCAACTGTACCAAAGCTTTCACCATTAGTATCAACAAACATAAAAGCCCCCTCTTTTCGAGGTGTGCCTGTAGCAGATGACTTTACTATTTTTACTAGTTCCAAATCTTCATTTGCTTCAATACATTCAAAAGCTTTACTGATAATATTGTCAAACATACCTATCCCTCTACCCTATATTACAAATAATTATCACATCAAAAACTCAAGCTTAAAAAACTTATTTTCCCTTTCTTCTATGGCGCTTAATCCATGAAGAACTGCTGATAAAGTTGCATTTCCTATAGCTCTTGATTTATCAGATATAGTAAACGCATTATCATGTTCTGAAATTCTTGGATCTATATCAGCACATTTAAGATTATTTCTAGCATAAAATCCATCACGAAGTATCCCACGAAGAAGTCCATCAATACTGGCATAAAGCTTAAAACTCTTTCCTGTTGGCTTTCCATCAATACACTCTTCAATATCAGAAAGGACTTCCCCTTTCATAACTATATCACCTATCTTATGAACATTATGAAATATCCCTTCACAAGGTGAGTGCATAACTCTATCACTACTATGTGATGCTATAAGACCTGGAGTACCAGTATCTGGTATAGGTGAGCCTTTCTCATAGACAGTTCCAAGCATATGTCCGCGCATAGTCTCTACAGCATAATGGCAATCAACCCCTGCTGTAAAGCCTGGTCCTACGCCTATCACTATATCAGCCATATCTTTAGTGGTACCAGTATTTCTTTTAGCGAGAATTGCATCCACCACCACATCAAATTTTATAGTCTTAAGCACTTCCGCTTTAGGATCTATCATAAGAGCAATCTTTCCTGATTCGTGAACTGCTTCTATATCATTTACATCTTTCACATGCACGCATGTCAAACCATTGAGAGTCTTTTCTCCATCATATATTGCATCTGAATAAGAAACTTCAGTCCTTATACAAGAAGGCTTTTCAATCTCCACGCTCACAACGCGAAGTCCTGCATATGCAAGCGACCATATAATACCTGATGCAAGATCACCTGCCCCACGAACTAATATCAATTTTTTATTTAATTCCATACACTCCTTCTAACAACATAGATATGTCTTATGATGTCATATTTTCAAGGTCACTTTTAGTGTCAATATCATATAAATATTTACTTTTTATATGATACTTGTATGATGCTTTTTTATACTTATCAAGTAAATACTTTGGTCCTACATCACCCTCTATCTTAAGTATTTCATCAAAATATTTTGCTTCAAAATATGCTGGATTTTTAGGTGCATTATCATACATTGATGAAATCCCACTATCACTGCATATACTATTATACAAAAAAAGTGTGATTTCATGAGCAGGCAATAGTGGCATATCAGAATTTAGAAACATAATAGCATCATAATCTTTATAATATGATGTGGCTATTTTTATACTACTTGATAGACCTTCTTCTGCATAGTCATTTCTTAATGTAGTAAAACTCTTATTTATGTCTTTATCTTCAAGTATCTCATCAAATTTAGAAACTATTGCAAGGTCAACTGACAATCCATTGTATAAGACTTCTCTTTCAAATTTTTCCATAAGTAGATTCTTGGTGTCAATTAATTTGGAAGCCATAACGCGATAGAGCGGGCTCGTATCACTCGTCCCTACAGGGCTTGAGCTTATAGAATCTGAAAGTACAGGGATTTTAGCAAGTAATTTATTGTCTGCCCCAAAACGTTTTGAGAAACCTGATGCACATAAAACCAATGCAATTCTTTTTATCTGCTTATAATTTTCCGACTTTGTGAAATCTATTTTATTTATAGTCATTTTCACATTGGGAAATTTTTTACTAAGTGGTTTTACATAAAACTTATCAATTATTTCATCTATTAGTTGCTCATCAACTATACGCTTCTTATCAAAATTAGCTAAATCGTAATGTTGGCAAACTGATTCAACTTCTCTTCCTATTGATTCAAGTCCCATCACAACCACTATTTCATTAGTATTTACAGGAATTATTGGCTCCAGATATTCCAAAATGTTACCACTCATATCACAAGTAACTTTTGGAATCTTAAGTGGCATCATGCGGCTTCCGTCGGCTTCAACAATTACATAGTCAAAACTTTCACATATCAATCTGTAATCTTCATCAGATACCCTACCTATCTTTTCTCCATCTATTGTCCCAAAATAATAGATGGATGAAGTTTCTATAGTCTCAAGATCATTGATGTTGCTTATTTTATTTTCATACCACATGTGTGTAGTGGTAATTATGCATGTCTTCTTGCCATCTTTTGTAAACTTTTCTGCAAATCTTTTACATAAAGTCGTCTTGCCACCAGCTCCACATATAGCCACTACATATGCCATAATCCTTTATTTAATCACTTTATCAAAGTATGCATCCATAGCATCTTGAATTTCTGTCCCTGGATCTACATATTTAAGTTGTGCGAAGAAACATACAAGTGCAAGCTTTGCATATTTATCAGTGAGTTCCTTTACTACTTTTTCATCATTGGTGTCAAAATAATGCTTTATAAAGCATTCCCACATTATAGGAAGATACTTTGGCTCACAGTGGAAAAGTCTATCTGTCACATATGATGGAAAATAGTAGCAAAAATAATAGAAGCAAGCTATATCGTGATCAGGATTTCCATATGCGATACCACCAAGATCTATAGCAAATTCATTGTCACCTGCTATTATAAAATTGCCTGTCTGGAAATCTCCATGAACACAATTATTTTTCTTCTCCATCCCATCAAGAAGCTTATACGCTCTTTCTTTTTGAGAAGGATTAAGTATATCTCGGCTTGATATCTGTTCTCTTGTCCTTTCGACAATTGAATCAAATTTATCAGTGTCACATACTTTACTATGAAGATCCCTTGCTATATGTGCAAATCTCTTCATATAATAATCAATATTGTCAATATCTTCTCCACATGCTCTTGCTATAGATTTCTTGCCTTCAATGTACTCATATATCAATCCAAGTTTCCCATCAGGTAATTCAACTATATCATTGACTTTTGGAGTCTTGACTCCTATTGCAAGTGCTTTTTTAGTAACCTCCATCTCTTTTTCAAGACTTTCCATAGTTGCTTCAGCAAACTCTGTGCCAAATTTTACCATCCACTTTCCATCTTGGCTTTTGTAACTTTTTGAATTTCTCCTATCACTAAAACATGTCCATCCAGTTAAATCAAAGTTTTTAATCATAACCCCCTCCTACAAAATTATTTTATCCTTTTAGTAGATTTCTAAAAGGGCCGCGAACGAGATTCGCGATTAAATTTGTACTGATCTCGTTATATTTATTATAACATATCGTAAATTATTATCAAGCAACAAAAAAGCGGATATAAATCCGCCTTTATAAATATTTTATAATCACTCTAATCTATAGCTATTACAGATTTGCCAAATCTTGAACTTATAAAGTCCTTTACTTTTTGACTTCTTAGTGATTCTGCAAGTGCTAAAGCCCACTCTTTAGTCTCATTGCCACTTTTTACACAAACTATATTGGCATAAGTTTTTGCAGCAAGACTTTCCTGTGGTTCTATGAAAATAGCATCATCTACTGAAAATCCTGCTTCCATAGCATAGTTTCCATTCATACATGCTATAGCCACTGAATCTATAGATCTTGGTATCTGTGCCGCTTCAAGCTCTACTATCTCCACATTGTATGGGTTATCAACGATATCTTCTTTCGTAGCTGTAAGTCCAGCTCCCTCTTTAAGTTTAATGATCCCTGCAGCTTCAAGAAGATTTAAGCTTCTTGCCTCATTTGTTACATCATTGGGCACTGCCACCTTATCACCACTTTCAAGCTCAAGAGTTTCTTTCACACCTTTATAAATCCCAAATGGTTCATAGTGAACTTTTCCTATTGGTACAATCTGTGTGCCTCTCTCTCTGTTAAAATCATCAAGATAAGGTTCATGCTGGAAATAATTGGCCATTATCTCGTCCTGATCAACTGCTAGATTTGGCAAAACATAATCTGAAAATTCCTGTACTTTCAATTCATAGCCTTTTTCTTTCATATCATCAACTATCTGATATAAAATCTCTGCATGAGGTGTAGGTGATGCTGCTACTGTCACAGGAATAAGTGCGTCATCTTGAGATGACATTGTCTCTGTAGCATCTACAACTGACTCCGTAGTCTTTACTTCTTCTTGCTTTTTGGCACAAGCCACTACCAATATTGTGCTTACAACAACTAGTAATAATCCTAAAATTCTCTTTTTCATAAAACCTCCTAAATAAAAAAGATGCTACTTTTTTTCGTAGCATCTAATTACTAATAATTTCTTAGACTAATTAATATGCACACGAAAAAAGTTTGCTCATCAACATGCACATCATCATATTATCAAGTTTTAAGCTAACATATTTCATGTACTCTCCTCACTTTTATACATCATATCATTTAAAACACTATATGTCAAATATTTAAAATAATAGGTTATAGCTAGTATTCTTTATAATTTTGAAACAAACTTTCTAAGTTTCTCAACTGCTACTTTCAAGTTTTCTATAGAATAAGCATAAGATATGCGTAAAAAACCTTCTCCACTATCTCCAAATGCTGATCCAGGCACAACTGCTACATTTTCCTCTTCCAAAAACTTCATGGCAAATTCTTCAGAGCTCATACCATATTTTTTTATACAAGGGAACACATAAAATGCTCCATATGGTTCAAAACAAGGTAGCCCCATCTCATCAAATGATTTCATCAAAAAGCGACGTCTTTCATTGTAAGCCGTCCTCATCACTTCTATATCTTTATCACCATTTTTAAGTGCTTCTATAGCCGCATACTGACTTATAGTTGGGGCACACATTATAGCAAATTGATGGATTTTTGTCATTTGCTTTATTATTTCACTATTTGCACAGGCATACCCAAGTCTCCATCCAGTCATTGCAAAAGCTTTTGAAAAACCATTTATATATATTGTTCTATCTTTCATCCCTGAAACTTCGGCTATAGAATGATGCTTACCACTATATGTAAGTTCTGCATATATCTCATCTGTTATCACATAAATATCATTGTCAATGCAAACTTTTGCTATCTCTTGCAAGTCTTTTTCTTCAAGTATCGCTCCTGTTGGATTATTTGGAAATGGCAATACAAGTATCTTTGTCTTATCTGTGATTGCCTCTTTTAACTCATCAGCAGTCAATTTGAAATTGTTATCAACTTTTAGATTTATAGTTACAACTTTTGCATTTGCAAGTATTGCACAAGGTTTGTAAGATACATAACAAGGCTCTGGTATAATTACTTCATCCCCTTCATCTATAAGAGCTCTCATCGCAAGATCTATCGCTTCAGACCCGCCCACAGTAACAAGTGTCTCAGTAAGTGCATCATAATTTAAATTAAATTTTCTCTTAAGATAATTGCAGATTTCAATCCTGAGTTCTTTCAAACCCGAATTAGATGTATAAAATGTCCGTCCTTTTTCAAAAGCATATATTCCTTCTTCTCGTATGTGCCAAGGAGTATCAAAATCAGGTTCACCTACTCCAAGTGATATGACATCTTTTTTTTCTGCAACTAAATCAAAGAACTTTCTTATGCCTGATGGTTTTATGTCTAAAACTTTTTTTGAAAGTACAGATTTCATAGTGTAAATGCCTCTCTCTCATCTTTTGAGATATTTCCAAATATCGTTCCATGATCTTTATACTTCTTTAAGATAAAGTGTGTTGCAGTGCTTATTACTTCATCTATTGTAGATAGTTTATCAGATACAAAACTTGCTATTTCCTTTAAAGTATCTTCTTCAAGTGTGACAAGCAAATCATATGCGCCTGAGATGAGATATACGGATTTCACTTCAGGATAATTATATATACGCTCTGCTATTCTATCAAATCCTTTACCTCTCTGTGGTGTCACACGGACCTCTATAAGCCCTGTCACTTTTTCAACGCTTGTCTTCTCCCAATCTATAAGTGTAAGATAACCGCATATTATACCTTCTTTTTCAAGTGCTGATAGTTCATTTGCTATATCCACTTCGCTTACTCCAAGCATCTTCGCAAGATCAGCAATATCAATTTTGCTATTCTTTTCTATTAACTTTAATAATTCATTTCTCATACGCTTCTCCTTAATTTACATTTTTGTAGAGTTTTTTCCTCCCGTGCTACCCTTAAAAAGATATATAACCATACCTATAAGCAAAAGTATCACTATAATCAAGATAACAAGTGCAAGTATTATAAAATCTGTGTTTTCTTCAAGTGTCTTTTCTAAACTTCCTTCATCTGTACCTTCTTTTCCGTCTATTTCTATAATTCGTCTACCATCACTTGATTCAAGTACATCATTTTGCTGTTCTTCTGCTCTTTCTTCAGATACTTCTGTACTTTCTTCTGGTGCAATTACACTCTCTTCTACTTTGTTACTATCTATAGTCTCTATAGTTTCTGATGATTCTATAATCTCTGTGACCACATTTTCAGCTGCACTCGTCTCGCCGCTTCCCGCACTTTCACTACTTGGTCTCACTTCCGACTCACCATTATATACATCACCAGATAATCCAGTCTCTTTTGTGGCTCCATATCCAGTAGAACTATCGCCGACATATGGCGTTATGCCATTTTCTGAAACGCTGCCATCTTCTGGTTCTTCAGCATAATTTGCTGTAGTTTCTGGTTGTACATTTATATAACCGTCATCATCAATTGGTACTGTTTCATTGGGATGTCCATAGTCAGTATAAGTATAGTTAATGTCTTTTAAAAATCCCTCTTTCTTATCACCACCAACTACTGCATATTTCCAATACCCATCTTCGGGTACATCTACCGCTCTTGTTCCATCATTGGTTGTAAGTAGATAGCAATCAGAAAACATTCTATTAAATGTCCACACAGATTCTATGTTCCATCTATCATTAATAACGTGAATGTTTTTTAGATTATAACACCTATAAAACATCTCATCCATATTATCTACATGGTCAGTAGTAAAATATGTAAAATCTATACTTTTCAAACTTTGACAATTGAAAAACATACCCTGCACTTCAGTAAGTGTCAAAGGCTTTTCATTTGTCTTTTTGAATTTAATCCGTTCCAAGCTTTTGCAATTTGCAAACATATATCTTGTATCATGAAGATCGTTGACATATGCGAAATCTGACAAATCCGCTGTCCTAAGGCAGTCAAAACCACTAAACATATATGCTGCATCATCATTAAAAGATACTGTGCCATCTGAAAACCAATGCAAATATCTTTCTACCGTATGTGAAGAGAAAAAATGCTTTTCTTTTACATACACGAATACTGTTCCATCATTATCTTCTGACACATCCAATATTAAATTAGGGTCAGAAGGAATATCATTGGCATTGCCACGCTCAAATCTTAAAATATACGGGACTGTTTTAGCATACTCATCCCCATTGTTTAAAAAAGTCCTTACCCGCTTATTGAACTCACTTCCATTACACATGGTATAAGGATTTGCAAATACTTTATCTATCTGTAGTATAAAAAATACAAGGACAAAGAATATCCTTACTATAAACTTATTTTTAATGCGTCTTTCTAAACCTTTCATAAATAATTATTTTACCACAAAAACTCACTTGTGATAAGGTTCATTTCTATCTATTTTGAAAATCCTATATATTTGCTCGAGTAAAATCACTCTGAAAAGCTGATGTGGAAAAGTAAGCTTTGAGAAACTAAGTCTATAATCAACTATGTCTTTTACGCTTTTATCAAGACCATAAGATCCACCAATTATAAACACTATGTGAGACGAGCCTTTTACCATCTCATCTCGTAGTTTACTATGAAGCTTCAATGTATCTAATTCTTTGCCATCTATATCAAGAGCTATTAGGTATTTTTTATCCGTCGAGATATCTTTTATTTTCTTTATGATGAGAGCCGCTTCATCTTGCATAGATTTGAGTATGGCACTTTTATCTTCATCCTTTGCATTTTTTTCTTCAATTTCAATAATATTTAAATCGCAAAACTTTGAAAGCCGCTTCTCGTATTCACTTATTGCTTCCCTTAGATAATTTTCTTTAATTTTGCCTACTGCTACTATACTTATCTTCATCTTATAAATTATCCACAACCGCTACAACAACAAAATAAACTTCTTTTATTCCTGATTTTTTAAGCTCTTTGGCAACTTTTTCTATTGTCGATCCAGTTGTATATATATCATCAACTATCATAGCTTTTTCTATATGTGATGAATCATTTGTGGTAAATGCATCATCAAGCTCTATCTTTCTATCTTTATCGTCAAGTTTATTCAAAACTCTTGTGTTTTTCTTTCTAAATATTATATTTTCATCAACTGGTATATCTATATCATATCTTGCAAGTTCTCTTGATAAGACATTCGCAAGCACACTTGACTGATTAAAATTACGCTCACGTAGTCTTTCGCTATGAATAGGTACAGGCACAAAACATTCTGGATTTATGTTCCTAAACCTTTCCTTATAAACCTTTGCCAGCATTTTTCCATAGAAGTCAATGTATTCTTTTCTTCTACTATACTTTATCTTATGAAGTGATTCTTTCACATAATCGTTGTATCTAAGTAAACCAAAACCGCATATAAAACTTTCGTGCATCTCTCTCTCGCATCTTACGCAATACTGATCCTTGTCACTACTTATCATCGCACCACATTTTTTACAAGTTGGTTTTTTTATATATTCAAGTTTCTCTCTGCAATCATCACACAAATATTCATTTCTTAATTTATCCCCATACGGAAGTACATTATCGCAAAGGACACAGCGACTTGGAAATATAAACTTTTTTATGTCTTCTAATGTCATATATATTTAACTACTACCTTATATACAATTTGCTGCAAAGAGCCGAGTACCTCTCTATCTCATCTTTATTATCTTTCATATAATTAAAACTTTCTTCATTTCCAACAAATATCATACACTTTTTCGCTCTTGTCATTGCTGTATAAAGTATCTTTCTTGTCATAAGTTTATATGGTGCTTTTACCATCGGCATGATAACTACATCATATTCAGAGCCTTGAGATTTATGGACTGTTATAGCATAGGCGAGCGACAGATCTTTTATGTCTTCTCTTAGATAGTATACAAGTCTATCATCATATTTTACTACCATGCTACTTTCGACGTCATCTATCTCTATTATCTCTCCTATATCACCATTGAAAACACCTGCTCCTTGATCTATAACATTATTATCACTGTCAACTATATCATATGGTATATCATAATTATTTGTTGTCTGCATAACTTTATCGCCAACTCTAAAAAGTGTGTCTGCTACTTTTAGCTCTACTTTTCTATAATCTTCTCCATTTAATTCTTCCTGCAATATATAATTTAGCGTAGCAACTCCACAACTCCCTACCTTTGATGGACATATGACCTGTATCCCATCACTTCCTATCCCAAAATGCTCTTTTATATCCTTTGATACAAGTTGTTTTATACTTTCTTTTACATTATAGTCACTATTTTTATGAACAAACACAAAGTCATTTTTTCTTGTCTTCAAATCAATCCCTTTTCCATCATTTATTAGATGTGCATTAATTGCAATATTGCTACCCTCATCTTGTCTATATATCTTATCAAGTTTAACCACTTTAAAAAGCCCTGATTTAATCATATCGCTAAGTACTTGACCTGCTCCAACTGATGGAAGTTGATCCACATCTCCTACAAGTATTATTGCTGTCATATCAGGCACTGCACTAATTAGCGCACACATAAGACTCTCATCCACCATACTCATCTCGTCAACAATCAATAAATCTATGTCAAGTTTATTATCCTCATTTTTATTAAAATAAACTTTTCTGTCATCCTCTCCGCTTACACATTCAAGTAGTCTATGTATAGTCTTTGCGTCATACCCTGTCACTTCGTTGATTCTTTTTGCCGCCCTACCTGTCGGTGCAGCAATTGCTACTTTTAAGCCTTTGTCCATTGCTTCATTTAAGTATTTTTTTATGTTATATGTCTTTCCTGTCCCCGGTCCACCTGTTATAATATTTATATTATCTTTTTTCTCATAAAGTAAATTGGTAAGTTTTTTTTCTGTAGCATATGCATGTCTTAAAAAGACAATGTCTATATCATCCATCTTGTCAGTTTTAATTTTTAAACTTGCTTCAAGATTATATATAGCATCTTCAATATTCATATCTTTTTTCAGTGAAAGAGCCTTTGTCACTTCAGATAATAGTTCATCCTTTGGCATATAGACATTACCTGCTGTAAAAGCATTTTCCAGTATATAGACAATCCCTGCTTCAAGCCTCTTTTCTGAATCAGGTGACATACCATTTTGATAAGCTATCTTATCGCATATAGCAAATCCTATCCCTTCTATATCAATAGCCAATTTATATGGGTTATCGCTTATGATTTTAGATGCCTTCGTGCCATATTTATTTATGATTTTTTCTATCGCTTTTGGTCCGAGTTTATATTTTTCAAGCTCAACCACTGTATCTATCTCGTCTATTCTCTCATTTATCTTCTCGCTTAACTTATCTATCTTTTCATAGTTCATGCCTTTTATTTCATATAGCTTTTCAGGGTCATTTTTAATAATATCTAAAGTGTCATTGCCAAATCGATCTATTATCCGCCTTGTCGCTACCTCTCCAACGCCTTTTATCTTAAGCGATAATATAAACTTACTCACAGCTTCAAGATCATCATCTAAAAGTTTTATCTCATATGTGAGGATTTTATATTGCCTTCCATACTGCGGATGATATGTCTCTTCAACTTCTGCATCTATAGTTTCACCTACATTTAGCTTTACAATATTTCCAACAAATGTAAAAACGGTTTTACTGGCGTTAACCAGGAAAACCGTATAACCATTCTTTTCACTCCGATATATAATGCTTTCAATAGTGCCAGATATTTTCATTAATTATTTTCTTCTTGTCTCTCCGACATCATTATTCTCTTTTGTATGCCAAGGATTACTGCTCTAAGTGGGTCATCCACTCTCAGACACTCAACTCCGATCTCTGCCTTTATAGCTTGATCCAAGCCATAGATTTGCGATCCACCACCTGTAAGATATATACCTTTATCAAATATATCAGCCGCAAGTTCTGGTGGTGTAAGCTCAAAAACTTTTTTTATACCTCTCAAAATCTCTTCTACAAGTTCTTTCAATACGAAATAAATATCATCATCCCCAATTAGTTTCTCACCTGGATAGCCGTTTTGTGTACTTCTACCTTTCACAGCCATTGTCATAGGTTTCTCTGTATCACTAAGTGGTATGGCACGAGCAAGACTTATTTTGATTTGTTCTGCTGTCCTATCTCCAACGAGTAGGTGATGCTGATTTTTCAAGTAATCAATAATTGCTTGGTCAAAATCATCACCTGCTATTTTTATCGAGTTGGCACACACTATGCCTCCAAGTGCAATGACAGCTATATCTGTAGTTCCACCACCTATATCTACTATCATATTACCTTCTGGCTTATCTACATCAATATCTGCTCCAAGTGCTGCTGCCAGTGGCTCCTCTATAATATCAACAGTTCTTGCTCCCGCAGCGTATGCTGCATCTTCTACAGCTTTCTTTTCAATCTCTGTACACATAGCTGGGACGCAAATTACCACTCTTGGCTTTCTAAGTGAGACTTTGCCAATAGCTTCTTCTATATAATGCTTAAGCATCTTTTCTGTCAAAGTTATATTGGAAATGACTCCATGTTTTAGTGGGCGTATTGCCTTCACATTATCAGGAGTCCTTCCTATCATCCTTCTTGCCTCCTCACCATATGCAATAGGCATATTATCGATAGTGCTTATCGCCACTACTGATGGCTCCTTTAAATGAAGTCCTTTGCCTTTCACATAGACAAGAATTGATGAGGTGCCAAGATCTATTCCTATATCACTACTGCTAAAAAAAGCCATATATCCTCCTAAGATAGTTCCTTTCTCATAGCGCTTTCAAGAATTTTTGCCTTGTTGTCAGCAAGTGCTTCGTCTTTATCAATTATGTCAAAATATATTTTTATCTTTGGTTCAGTTCCAGATGGTCTTATAGTAGCCGTGCTATTATCTTCTAGGAAAAACTTAAGTGTATTGGTACTGCCAAACTCAAATGGATATGTTTTTTTCTTAACTATATCTTTTACCATATTAGTCTTATAATCAAGTATTTTTGTCACTTTTATATCAGTCAATTTACTAAACGGATTATTTCTAAGCTTATCCATCATAGATGCCATTTTTTCTTTGCCAGTTATGCCTTCATACACCATAGAAAATGCATAACACTTATGCACGCCATAATGGCTATATAAAAGGTGCAATAAATCATAAAGTGTAAGCCCAGCCTTCTTAAGTGCTAATACCATCTCACATACAAAAAGCGTCGTTCCTATGCCATCTTTGTCTCTTACATAGTCAGAAAGAGCGCATCCGTATGACTCTTCACCTGCAAATATCAACTTCTTGCTACTCTTATTTACTTCTTTTCCAATCCACTTAAATCCTGTTGGTGTCTCTTTTAGCTCAACTTTATAACGCTTTGCTATAGCATCAAGCATTCTTGTAGTCACAAATGATTTAACAGCAAGTGCTTTAGTTAGATCCATTGTCTTGTTCTTAAAGTAAGATACATATTCAAATATACATGATTCAAGTTCATTGCCATTAAGTGATATGTATTTTCCTTTTTTAACCTTAACCCATACACCCATCCTATCAGCATCTGGATCAGTAGCCACGCACACATCTGCATCAACTTTTTTTGCAAGCTTTACTGCAAGATCAAATGCTGGTGCTGTTTCTGGATTTGGATAAGGAATTGTCTTAAAATCGCCACACTCATCATTTTGTTCTTTTACAACATGCACATTAGTAAATCCTGCTTTTTTAAATCCATCTTTTAAGAATGTATATCCAGTACCATGAAGAGGAGTATACACGACAGACAAATCTTTACCATATTTTTTGCAGAAGTCTTTATGTATTACACAATCAAGTGCTCTCTTTAAGAACTCATCTTCTACTGACTTTGGAATGATTTTTATAAGATTTTTATTTGGTTTTACTTTCTTTGGATCTACAAAAATCTCTTCATCAGTAATATTATTAACTAAATCAATAATTACTTTGTCTTCAGGTGGTGAAAATTGAGCACCATCTTTTAGATAAATCTTATAACCATTATCTTCTTTTCTATTGTGAGATGCTGTAATATTAATTCCGGCATACGCCTTCATATATAGGACAGCAAAAGACAAAAATGGAGTAGGTCTAAGCTTTTTAGATATATATACTTTTATATTGAATTCAGACAATACGCTTGCTGTATAATAAGCAAATTCCTTGGAATGATTTCTACAGTCATAAGTTATAATGACTCCTCTATCTTGCCCACCATTCTTCACTATAAACTTTGCAAGCCCAAGAGTTGTCCTTCTTATAGTAAGATAATTCATGCGGTTAGGGCCAACACCCATAGTTCCACGCATACCAGCTGTACCAAATTCAACAAAACACGAAAACTGATTCTTAATCGCCTCATCATCATTCGCTATCTTTTCAAGTTCTTCTTTCATCCCCTTATCAAGAAAACTTAAATTTTTCCATTTTTCGTATTCAACTCTATAATCCATGATATCCTCCATTTAATAGATAATATATGTGAAAATTAAATGCTTTTATATATATTATATGCTTTTTTTGCTATATCTTGCAATAGTTTTTTGTCATTCAATTTATAATTATTATGAACTATTTTTTGAAGATTTTTCAAAGCCGCTCCTATCTCCTCTCCTATAAAACCAATCTCAATCAAGTCATTGCCATTTATCTTCAAATCTTTTATAAATATAGGTATCTTTCTTCCTGCAAAGAATCTCACCTTTTCTTCATAAAATGTTATGACTTTGAGGTTTTCTCCATTCATACGTAGTAAGTAAATAAAATCATATATCAAATCATATTTTAGATAATCAATAGACTCTTTTATGAGAGCATCAAGTCCATTGTATTTTATAGTCAAATCTTGATGCTTTGATAATTTCAAAATCCTTTTATAATAAGCTTTTGCAGATATAAGAGCTACTACTCTATCTATCGTCACATTATCAAGCTTAAGGTCTTTTAGAAAATTATATGCAAAATCTGATTCCATATTGTATAGTAGTGCTGCATATGCTAGATAAACTGGTAGATTTTTTTCTACATGACCTAACTTTATGCGATCAAAACCATCACATATGTATTTTGCAAGTCCAAGATCATAAGCAAGTCTTATATACATAGGATTATCAGATGTCAATATCTTTGTAAGCTCTACCTGTATCCTTTCTTTGCTAATAAGACTTAAATTTTTTGCAAAAAATGGTATCGCTTTTTTAGTTTCTGATTCTATATCAAATCCAAGTTTTGCTGCAAACCTTACAGCTCTCAAGATTCTAAGTGCATCTTCGCCAAAGCGATCATAGGGATTTCCTACAGCTCTCACTATTTTTTTAGTCAAATCTCCCCTTCCATCAAATTCATCCACAAGCCCTTTATCATCATTATATGCCATCGCATTTATCGTAAAATCTCTACGCCTTAAATCTTCTTTGAGATCATCAACGAATACGACATTTTTAGGATGTCTTGCATCATCATACTCACCATCTACTCTATAAGTAGTGACTTCATACACACGAGGCTTGCCGTTGTCATAAAATATAACGCTTACAGTACCATGCTTTATGCCAGTGTCAATCGTTTTCTTAAATATCTTCTTTATGTCAACTGGCTTCGCATTTGTTGTGATATCATAATCTGATGGTTTCTTACCGATCAATTCATCTCTCACACATCCACCAACTATGTACGCATCAAAACCTGCTTTTTTTAAAGTATCAATTATTAACTTTGGATACTTTGGTATATAAAGTTTTTTTGTGCTAGAAGTCTGCATTTGAAATATTATATCATATTTTTTTACTAATTTGCCACAAAAATAGATGACATACTGTCACCCATAATAAAAATACTTATTATATAAAATGTGAGACACGGGGGAATCGAACCCC
>DFKY01000021.1:26170-67705 GCA_002374095.1 Lachnospiraceae bacterium UBA3633 | reverse complement strand
TGATTAAAAGTCAAGTGCTCTACCGACTGAGCTAGTGTCTCATACAGGGCTAGGTGGATTCGAACCACCGACTGCAAGAGTCAAAGTCTTGTGCCTTACCGCTTGGCGATAGCCCTAGATTATACTTGCTGGGTGGGTAATGGGACTTGAACCCACGACCTCCAGATCCACAATCTGGCGCTCTAACCAACTGCGCTACACCCACCAAATCCACAAAATGATATTTTACTATTTATTCGTAAAATTGTCAATGATTTTGATTTATAAATCCATAATTAACTTTATGCTCTTTTTCTTTTATCTATGTATTCATTCTTACAAATAATAGCAATTAACGCTAGTATTCCTACAAAAGATAATACTAATCCTTCTTTTAGCCCGCGAGGAGTATAGTTTAATTCTATAACATGCGTACCTCTATCTAATTCAAATCCGAGAAGAAAATCCATAATCTCTTTATAATCCACCTTATTACCATCAACTTTTATTGTAAATCCGTCATCATAAGGAAGTGTTATAACACATGTCCCTTTCTTTTTTACATCTATAGTATAACTCATCTTACTATCAGAAAAGCTTTTCATCTTTAAATGCGAATATGACTTTATCTCACTTATTATCTTTTTCATGCTCTCATAATTAAACTTAAAGATCTCAACAAGTAAGTCATCATCACTTGTATCATTTCTAAGCTCTATGCTATCACCTTGCTTTAAGTATCCAAGCTCTAAAAAGAAACCTCTATTAACATTTTTAAACTGTTCAGAAGTATTATTATAAGATACTGTGACTTCCTTTATGCTTTTGTCACGCACGAATGCATAATAATCTCCAGATTCGTCAATTTTGCACCTTGCTTCAATTCCTCTTATATCCACTTCCACTTTATCAAGCAGCAAGTCAAGATTCATACTTCTTGCGAAATTGTTTTGAACTGTTGCTGGGTTGCCAGGGCTCTTATCATATTCATCAAGAAACTTATCGTCAAGTATAAACGATATAGGAAGTGTGTCTATGTTTTGATATAAATATACGTCATTGACATTGTTAATCTCTCTTATATTTAATTCATCAGCATACTCGGGTTTCTTTTCATAAATTTTATACTTCACAGAAAAAAATGCATCCATGAACGGAGTAGACCCAGTTATAGAATAAGCATTGGTTGATGCCTCCATGCCAAATTGTTTATAAAAGTCACTACCTGATCTATATGATGATGAAGAAAAAATAGAACTCGATGGGAAATTTATAAATGCTCCATCATCTTTTGCTTTCATTTTTACTCTCTCAACTCTATAGAAATCATTTGTTATCTTTCTCACATCAGACAAAACTTTTTTTATATCATCAACATTTTCGATATAACTATTTCTATCTATCACATAGATTGATGTATTATATAGATTAATAAATGATTCTATACATATTATGCATAAAAGAACTATTGGCATAATTGCTTTAATATACTTTCTCTTTCTAAACTTAACAAATACCAATAAATATATTAATAAAAATACTATACTCATGTATATAGCACTTGCTTCAACTTTATCGCTTAATATCAGCTCTTCAAAGACAGCGATAAAAAGGACAAAAGATGATATAGTGTATGCAATCTGCTTTTCACTAAATTTTCGAATATTAAGTAGTGGCTTTACACATATAGTAAGTAATATAAATGTGTATATAAAGCTTTGTCTACATGGTAGTGAATTTGGAAACTTAAATACATGCCAGGCATAGTCAAGTACATTGACTGAAAAAGATGCTATAAAAAATAATATCAATATCCCATAGCTTATCTTTTCTTTTAACTTAATCTTTTTTGATTGAAAATACAAGAAAAGAAGTGGCAAAGTAATTATCCCAGAATAAATATTTGGCCAATACTCTATGCCATTTTCCACTTTTGCAAGTGGCAGATGACGACCTATAATTTTTGCAATATGGAAGTATTCATGGACTTGAGTTGGAAAAACACTCTCGCTTGATACAGTTGTATTAAAAGCATAAAATACTGGCAACAATAAGACCGAAGATATAAATACAGAAACAATAGTATATATTGCTACTCGCATAAAGTTAGTGGCAATTCTATGTAATTTATAATCTTTTACTATATTATAAAAGATAAAATATAGTATAAAGAAAAAGGATGTTATAGTTGCTATATAGTAATTGCATAAAATCGTGAGGGATAGGCTTACAATATAAAGATATGGTTTTTTGCCATTGCATACATTTTCAAAGCCAAGCATAAGTAACGGAAATAATAGTATGTTGTCAAGCCACATAATATTCCAGTAATATGCAGCCATATATCCGCTGAATGCATAAAGTATAGAAAAGCTTACAAAAATTAAACTATCTTCTTTATAACGCTTCACAAGGTAGTATGACATAGTTAGACTTGACAATGATATCTTGAAGATAATCATAAAAGTCATAAACTCTAAAACGAACTTTTGCGGTATAAAAAATAAGAAGATATTGAACGGACATGAAAGATAATATGCAAAAAGAGTTAGAAAATTCGTTCCGAGTCCCACATCATATGTATAAAATAGGCTCTTAAAGTGAGACAACTTATGCTGTAATTCAGAATAAAACGGTAGGTATTGATGATAAAAGTCAGTCCTAAGTATACATTTATCTCCAAATGGATAGACGCCTCTCACAATAATGATTAAAAGAAGCATCACAAAAGGCAATAAAAAAGAGAGAAGAAAAATCTGTTTTCTTTTCTCTTTGTAATCAAATGCATCAAATATTTTTATTATTTTTCTAAACATCTTTTTTAAATATTAAAAACTTACTACATATATAGTTAAGCACTATCACGACTACACTTGCTATGACTTTTGAGAGAAACTCACCCATCTTATGCATATCTATCATAAACCACATAATGGCAAAATTGATAACCTCTGTCACCACTCTTGCAGCTACAAACTTCCAAAATTCAGAAAAAAGCTTTTTGATTGCAAAGGATATGCTTTTAAATACAAAAAACTTATTTGCCACAAATGCAAAAATCACCGCAATTAAAAATGCAAGAATTTCAGCAAGCTTCCATCCAAATGATGACGTCTCTACCGATTTTACTATATTTTGCCTGATTAGTTCAAATGCTATGACATTGACAAGTGTTGTCAAAAATCCAACATATAAATATAAAAAAATCTCCGAAAAATAAAATTTTCGAAGAACATCTTTAAATCTAATAGAAATAATTAAAAATATTATTGTGGCAGAAATCGCAAGTATAGCTGATACTATACTGCGTGAATTATAAAAAAGAGCATTAAGATTCTTTACATTGTCACTTGATAAAAGTATCCTCGATAAAAAAAAGAGCATAAAGAATCCAATTATTGAACTTAAAAATATAAATGCATAATATGACCCATATTTCTTTTTTGACACTTCATCAGTCACCACTATTTAGCTCTAATTCCTTTAAAAAAATCTTTAATGATACTTTCAGAGTTTCTGTCATCCAAAAAATCAACTTTTACTTTATGGTTAAACTCATTATTATCAAGTATATTGATTATGCTTCCGCAACTTCCAGATTTTTTAGACCTTGTACCTATGACAAGTCTTTTTAATCTACTTTGTACTATAGCTCCTGCACACATCTGACATGGTTCAAGAGTTACATACATTGTGCACTCTTCAAGCCTAAAATCCCGTATTTTTTTGCATGCCTTTGATATAGCCAAAACTTCGGCATGAGATATTGCATTTTTGTCTTTATTTCTTCGGTTATATGATGCCGCAACTATATCGCCATCATCTAGCTTTGCTTCTTTTGCTACTTCACACATTTTAATGTTTTTTTTATTTTCATTATACACTATGACTGCACCAACTGGTATATCACCATTTGCAGCTGCTACAAGTGCCTTGTCATAGGCCTTTTTCATATAATACTTATCATCATGCAAAGTAGCCATAACAAATTATCTAATGTTCATTTGATACATAAGGTGGAACTGCATCTGTAAATGAAGCATTATCAGATGATCCAGAAATTATGCCATTGCCATTGCTTGTCCACTCATTGCCATCAGCATCTTTCACTTTTTTTCTATTCTTTTGTACAACACCTGCTGCATTGACAAGATATGCTACATTTTTAATCTTAATAGCAGCTATCTTTTGTTCAGCGCTTGCTTTCTGCAACTTTCCTTTATAATATAGTTTATTACTTTTTATACCAGTGTAACCCCTGCCTTCATCTTCAAAGTAAAAATTAGATCCGTCATTTGATCCATCTATATCAGCATTTATAAGACCAGTCTTCATAGAGCAATCTTTAACACTTGGTCCAAAATAGTAGTACTCATCATTTATCTTATGTATGCCATATACTGTAAAGCCGTATTCATTAAAAAGATAAGTTTTATTATCAAGCCTTACTTTCGTAACACTTCCAAGTGCTGCAGTTCTTGGTTGTCCCTGACCATTAAAGTAAAAATATCTAACTTCACTTGTTGGCAATACTTCTGATGGTGGCTCTATAGCATACCATGACTCTGTCACAGCCTCACCATATTTGAAAAGTTCTGTAGTCTCATCTACAAAATACATATAGCCTTTCATCACAGGTGTTGTCTCTTTTATCTGTCTCCATCCTGTGCGAAGTATACCATTTTGGTCAAAGCAATATCTTCTACCACCTATAATTACAGAAGTATATGGGTTATTTTTAGAATACACTCTTTTGTAAGTATTGGTATCAAAATAAAACCACGCGGTCCTTTCATTTGTCACTTCAGTAGTAAAGCTTCGTGGTATGTCTAATTCTTGGAAGCCATTTACAAGGTACCCGTCTTCAGGATCTCCATAATACTCATAATCGCCGCACCAGCCTTTTTGCATCTCTCCTTCGACATTTAGATAATATTTATAACCTTCTATATCGAAGACTCCTTCTCCATAAAGCTTGCCATCATTGCCTGCATAGTAAAACTTATTATTCTTTTCTATCCATGAATTAAATACTACATAACCGTCAGAATTGACATAGTATTTATCATTCCCTTTATCCACAAATTTATCATGAGCAACAGATCCATCATCTTCAAAGTAACGATAATACTCTCCAACTTGCTGGAACTCACCAGCAAAGCACACTAAATTAAATGTGAAAATAAAAACAACGCTAAATACGAGTAAAATTATCTTTTTCATAATTTCTCCTTAAGCTGCCACAAAAAAGGCAGACTTATCGTCTCCCCCCATATTTATATTTTATCAATTTATATAGAAAAAGTAAAGAAAATCGTACCAAAATATAGGCAAATTAATGCACACTATATATAGCTGTTGAGCCTTCTGGCAAAAAAAGTCCCGTAGATTTGCATTTAAGGCCAAGTTCATAAGCGCTACTTTCACCATTTAATGCATTTTTCTTTGCCAAATCACATAATATATAGTCCATGACTCCAGTCTGAAGTCCCGTCGTATATGAATTAAGCATAATAAATGACTCTTCTTTTTTAAGGATTTTAAAGCACAAATCTACAAAGTCATAGATAGAACTTTCTATCTTCCAAATCTCATTATTGGGCCCTCTACCATAAGATGGAGGGTCCATAATGATACCATCATACAGATTCCCTCTTCTAATTTCTCTTTCTACAAATTTCTTACAATCGTCCACAATCCATCTGATACGATCATCTGGCACCATAGATAGCTCTGCATTTTCCTTTGCCGCTGTAAGTATCCCTTTAGATGAATCTACATGCGTGACTTTAGCGCCTGATAAAGCTCCCGCAAGTGTTGCTGCGCCTGTGTAAGCGAAAAGATTGAGTATCTTTACATCTTTATACTTTTTCACTTTTTTTACAGAATAATTATATATATATTTCCAGTTGTAAGCCTGCTCTGGAAATATCCCTGTATGCTTAAATGTAAACGGTTTTAAATAAAAAGACATCTTTAAATCTTTCGAAAGATTATAAGCTATAGTCCATTTTTTAGGTAAATCTATAAATTCCCAAGAGCCTCCACCTTGTCTACTCCTATGGTATATAGCATTGACTTTATATTTATTAAAGTTTTTAGGATGCCATATAGCTTGTGGGTCAGGCCTACGTAGTATGTACTGACCAAATCTTTCTATTTTTTCATTATCTCCTGAGTCAAGTACTTCGTAGTCATCAAAATCATCAACATACTTTATCATTATCTATCTCCAGTAATAACAATATACAATTTATTATAATTCTTTTTCAAAAATCTTGACAAATAATAATTTATAACCACACACACAATTGGTGAAATTACAAAAAAGACTATCTCAATAATAGTGTGTATGCTTGATGGTAAAAAATATGTCTCACTGTATTCAAGAATATTGGCCATCCCGCGAACAATCATATAATGAATAGCATATAAGAAAAATGTATGTTCCATAAAACCCGATACTGATTCATAATTAAAAAATAAATCACTAATATAAAATATAAATACCGCAAAAGCAAGTCTCACATACACTGTAGATAATATAAATGCATGATAAGCATGAATTGAATTATTGACATATGGATACAAAAATCTATTAAATGCATATAACAAAACTGATACAAGTGTGACGGGTAGTATATATTTTTTATTGATAATATCAATCTTGCCCGCACTATATAATTTTGCTGTCACAGCTCCTACAAAAAAATAAGTTGCAGCATCTTCATTGATATAAGGTACATCAATACCAAAATAGATAAAATATGATAATATCAAAAATAGTATAATGCTATATCGTATATTTTTTAACCCATAATATAATAGTGGTGTCAAAATACTAATAAGTATCAACTGATACATATACCAAAATGTCGGATTATATTTATAATTGAATGCTGCTTCTGTAATTTCTATCATACTTATCCCATTTCCTGGTTTCATAAGCAGATTAAGTGCATAGTAGATAAGATTCCAGATGAGATAGGGGATAAGTAGTGTTCGGATACGCCTTCTTAATTTGTGCTTTATATCATATAAAGTATGAACCGTTCTAAAAAACAAAAACCCGCTTATCAAAAAAAATGTAGGGACTGCAAATTGACCTATGCCATTCGCAAAAAAACGCTCAAATCTCGTCTCATTATTAAGAGAGTGTATCAGTATAACCAATACACTCACTATAAATAATATATATTTTATCTTATTGCTTTCTCTTCGTGTCATTTATTCCCTTCAATATACGCTTTCACACGAGTTTTTATCTTTCCATACGGGTCAAGATATTGGCTTATTGAGCTATCATGATTGATGCTCTCTATGATACGAGCGATATATTCTGTCACATCCACACTTGTATACCATGGTTTAAGGAAAAGTTCTGGTCTTTGATATATACAGTTAGTTGTAAAAACTTGATCTATAAATCCATTCTTATATGCCTCATCAAAAGATTCTAAACCTTTAGTAAAAAGTCCAAATGTACAACATGCGAAAACTCTTTTTGCTCCTCTCCCCTTTATGGTCTTTGCTGTCTCAATAAGCGACTCTCCTGATGCTATCATATCGTCTATAACAAGTACATCTTTTCCTTCCACAGGAGATCCCATATATTCGTGAGCTATGATTGGATTTTTTCCATCTACTACTATGCTATAGTCTCTTCTCTTATAGAAGAATCCAAGATCTACCCCCAAGACATTGGCAAAATATATATTTCTCTGCATTGCTCCAATATCAGGTGAAATTATCTGGACATTGTGTTTATCAATCGTTAAATCTTTATACTTATCAAGTATAGCAGATATAAATTGATAAGAGCAATTGATAGAGTCAAAACTTGAAAGTGGTATCGCATTCATCACTCTTGGATCATGAGCATCAACTGTCAATATATTGGCAACGCCAAGACTTGCAAGTTCTTGCAACATCACTGCACAATCAAGCGATTCTCTTTTTGTTCTTTTATGCTGTCTTGACTCATATAGAAACGGCATTATAACATTGACACGCTTTGCCTTACCATTTGCCGCTGCTATAACTCTCTTTAAATCCTGATAGTGATCATCTGGAGACATGTGATTGGTCATCCCAAAAAGTTCGTATGTAACAGAATAGTTTACTACATCAGCTATAACAAAAATATCCGCTCCTCTTATGGTGCCATTTATCACACACTTTGCTTCACCAGATCCAAATCTATCAATCTCTGGTTCAAGAATGTATGACTCTTTTATGTAGTCATCAGGAAATACGTCATACACACCATTTTTCACTAAAAGCTTTCTCCAATTTAGTATAAAGTCATTGAGCTCCTTCGTAAAGTTTTCGGTGCCTTTAAGTGGCATAAGACAAAGTGAACCTATAGGTAGTTCACCAAAATACTTGTTACTAACGTCCCTTGCGGTTGGCATTCTCAAACCTCCTTAAATCTTCCCCATGTAAATAAAACTGGGTATATAGATTTTCTATTCTTGAGCACATTGGTTCAAGGTATCTATCTGACAATCTATCAATATTAAAACTACTTGTGACAACTGTCGATTTCTTATCGTCAAGTCTTTTGTCGATTATATAATATAATTCAGATTTCGAAAACTCACTTGAATACTCTAAGCCTAAATCATCTAAAATAAGTAGATCTGAAGCTATGGCATATTTTCTAAAATTCACATCCTCGCTATCAGGCTTAAGCGAATTGATATAATCATTTGCTGTAAGATATAGGACAATCTTATGTAATCTATAAAACTCTGTCCCTATGCACCTTGATATAAATGTCTTACCTGTACCTGGTGGACCTATCAAAACATAATTAAGTGGCGTATTTTCAACGTTTTTTATGTCATTTTTTAAGCTTTTTAGTTGCTCATCCATCATTCTATAATATGATTTTGCCTTCTCTGTATCGTCCATCATATAATAAGACATCTTAAGCTTTTCAAAGTTATATTCATCTATGTATTTGGAGAAGTTAGTAAGTTTATCTTGCAAAGCTATCTCTTTTCTAATATAGCACGAACATTTATGACCATTCACAAAGCCTGTATCCTTACAAATATTGCATGTATATCTCACTTCCCTATAATTATCTTCTATGCCATGATCTTTCAGAAATGCTATACGTTTTGCTTTTTCTTTTTCAAGCATATCCGTAAGCTCATCAGACTTCTTATCGTCATCTCGATTCTTTATAATCTGCACAAATAAAGACATTATATCCTTATCGTATTTTTTTAGCTCTGGATACTTGCTGTAAATCTCTTCTTTTCTTTCATCAGTTTCAAGCCAATTTTTCTGTCTTATTCTCTCATATTCACTTTTTATCTCATCACAAATGTTATACAAATGTTTTTCCACACTTTTTATGATAAAAACTTTTTCTCGAACCAATCATTATACGCATCTCTATCCATAGGTTTAGAGATTGCTTTGCCTGCTCCTTTATACTTTTTTGCTGTGCCTTTCTCATACTTCTCAACTATACTTTTAGCATCACTCTCTGTCTTTACATTTTGTTCATACCAAGACATAGCTATTTCATTCATATATCGTGCATCTGTTTTTGATTTACTAGCACAATACTCAAAAAGATAATAAATTGCACTCTCATCAAACCTGTATTCATTATAGCACTTTGCTATAAGATTGACTTGTCTATCCGACAATGTCTGTCCTATAAGTTTCTCTGCACCAAAAAGCAAGTTGTTTTCAACCTTGCTATACTCTTTTCTATTTTTATCGATTAATTCTTTCTTTCTGGTATCAAAATCTACAAGATTAGATTTATCAGACTCTTTTTTCTTGAAGCGATCAAGACACTCTTTCTTCATCATTTTCTTTTTAACCCAATACTTGATTGCCATCTCTATAACATTTTCATCAAGATCGAGCTCACTTGAAGCATCTTCTATAGTGTAATTTTCTTTATCGCCCTTCCAGAGATAGAATAGAAAAACCTTTATATATTCTGGTTTTGTATCAGATAAAAAATTATTTAAGAAATCATTAGATAAAATTACATTATTGCCATAAAGATTTTCGTACAACTCTTCCATCTATCTTATGCCCCCTAAAATATTTTGCATAAATATAACAAATAACTTTTTAATTTTTAAGGGCTATTTACACAACTTTTTAACAAAATAAAATCTTAATGTGTGTTACTTTTTTTTATAAAAAAATTTTTTATTCATACATATTATTTAAATATTAAAAAAATTATTTTAAATTATAATCGTCAAAGACTTTGTATACATCTCCAGCACCCATAGTAACAACAATATCCCCTGACGTAACCCTTGACGCAATACATTTTCTTATTTCTTCAAAAGTTTCAAAATACTCACAAAAATTATTTTTATTATTTATGTTCATAATTATATTTTTTATATCAGCAGAGCCTATTTCCCCCGTATCTTTCTCTCTCGCAGCATATATTTTAGCTAAAATTACATTATCTACAAGAGAAAGCGCTTTTGCGAACTCATTTAATAGGGCTTTTGTGCGGGAAAATGTGTGTGGCTGGAAAATAATATATAGATTTTTATAATTTAACTCTTTCAATGCATCAACACTTGCCTTTATCTCCGTTGGATGATGTGCATAATCATCAATATATGTCACACCATCTTTTTTCCCCTTTACCTCAAGTCTCCGCCTCGCACCTTTAAAATTCTCAAGTGATTTTCTAACTACATCAAAGCTTATACCTTGATTTTCAAGAACTGCGTATGCTGCAAGAAAATTAAGTGCATTGTGCCTGCCTATAAGTTTCTGACGCATCCGTCCTACAAACTCTTTCCTTTTATACACATCAAAGCTCTGATAGTAATCCTTATCATATGATACATTTTTATAATAATAATTGGCACTATCATCATCACCGTAAGTCACAACCTTTGCTTTTGTGCAAGATGTAAGATATGGTATATCGTCTATTTTATCATTTATAACAAGAAGTCCATTATCTGGCAAAAGTTCAATAAACTTCTTAAACGAATTTCTTATATCATCAAGATCCTTAAAGAAGTCAAGATGATCTTCCTCAATATTAGTTATAACTTCTATATCTGCCACAAAATCTAAAAAACTATTTGTGTATTCACAAGCTTCAGCGACAAAAACATTATTGTTCTCTCCAATATGTGAGTTGCCACCTATTTCATCAACTATACCACCTACATTGATAGTTGGATCAAGCCCTATGTCAAGAAGAACTTTTGATATGAGTGCTGTAGTCGTCGTCTTTCCATGTGTACCTGCAACACAGATTTTTTTGCTGTAATTATGCATTATCATCCCAAGTATTTTTGATCGTGACATGATAACTATATTTTTATTCTTAGCTTCAACCATCTCTTCGTTATCATCTTTTATTGCTTTAGAATACACCACTATATCTATGTCACTTGTTATATTATCTTTACTATGGCCAATAAAAACTTTTATGCCTTTACTCTTAAGCATCTTCACATTTTCATTTTCGCTAAAATCTGAGCCTTGTACATAAAACCCATTTTTCTGCAATATAAGTGCAATGGCACTCATACTTATACCGCCAATCCCTATAAAGTGAACTCTTTTTACTTTGCTTAAATCAAACTTTTCCATAATTTTATAATCTCTTATCGCTTTTTCTTGCTATACCCATAAAAATGCTCTGAAGTAATTGAACTATAATGACAAGTAAGACTACAGTTATGAGCATTACTTCTTGATTATAACGATAATACCCATATCGTATAGCTACATCACCAAGCCCACCCCCACCTACAGCTCCTGCCATAGCACTGTAACCAAGAATTGTAGTTATAGATATTGCAGCACCAATAAAAAGTGATGGCCTTGATTCCTTAAGTAGTACTTTTGTAATTATTTGCATATTGGTAGCTCCCATTGACTTTGCAGCTTCAATAACACCAAAATCAACTTCTTTCAATGACGATTCTACCATACGTGCTATATATGGACTTGCCGATATGACAAGCGGTGGTACAACTGCTTTTGCACCTATAGTTGTACCCACTATCACTTTTGTAATCGGCAAGACAAGTATAAGTAATATCAAAAAAGGTATAGACCTAAAAATATTTACAACTAATGACAATGTATTATATACATAAGTATTGGGGGTTAAGCCATCTTTTGCTGTAGAGTATAATAAAACTCCTAGTGGTATCCCTATGATATATGATATTGCCGAAGATAGTAGTGTCATAAAAAATGTCTCTTTGATCGCCACAATGTATAAATTTAAGTCAACCATCATTCAACCTCCCAAGAACTTACGCCACTTCTCTCTAAATAGTCTTTTATGATTTTTTGTTGCTCGCTATCGTTTGGCAACTCTATAATCAATTGCCCAACTACTTTTCCTTCAATAACTTTAGTATTGGCATAAAATATACTTACTCTGCACTTTGTCTCAAGTATCATATCAGCAAGTATTGGTCTGTCAGTGACATCACCATCAAATGCAAGCCTTAAATACTTTTTGCCAACTTCTTTTTCAAAATCTACATCTTTATTGACAGTAGCACCAAATATAAGTTTCTGGCCTATCTGTGATTTTGGAGATTTAAATACATCTTTTACATTGCCAATCTCCTCAATACGACTCTTATCCAGTATCGCTACCCTATCACATACTTTTTCGATAACACTCATCTGATGCGTAATGATTACAATTGTAACCCCCATCTCAATATTAACTTTTTTTAGTAAAGAAAGTATCTGTTCTGTAGTCTTTGGGTCCAAAGCAGAAGTTGCCTCATCACAAAGTAGAACTTTAGGCTTTGTAGCAAGAGCTCTCGCTATCGCCACTCTTTGTTTTTGTCCACCAGATAATTTACTTGGAAATTCTTTTTCTTTGTCAGATAAATCTACAAGTTTGAGAAGCTCTCTCGCTCTTTCCATCGCCTCTTTTTTCCCTATGCCAGATATTTCAAGAGGAAATGTGACATTTTTTATAACACTTGTCTGATCAAGAAGATTAAAGCTCTGAAATATCATCCCGATATCTTTACGAACTGCTCGAAGCTCACTATCCGAAAGCATCGCAAGGTCTCTACCTTCAAAACTCACTTTTCCTGATGTTGGCTTCTCAAGATAGTTCATCATACGAACTAAAGTAGACTTTCCTGCTCCACTTAAGCCTATTATTCCAAAAATCTCGCCTTTTTTTATATCAAATGTTATATCTTGTAAAGCTATGAGATCGTTATCATGATTATGATACTTTTTTGTAAGATCTTTAATTTCTATTATGCCCATATACTGTCCTTTTATATAGTTAGTTTTTAGCAAATTCCAATAATTCCAGATTCTTATTTCTATCCAAAACCATTTTTATACTCCACTCATGTGCAAAAAGCACTAGAGGTCTACCATTCATATCACTCACTATCTTCATATCTGATGTGCCTTCTATGTCAGATAGTTTTATATTTTCATAATTTTTAATCCACCTTATATACTCATAAGGAAGCGTCTCAAGATTCACATCAACATTATATTCATTTTTCAACCGATACACAAGTACATCAAATTGTAGCACTCCCACAGCTCCAACAATTATCTCTTCCATACCGCTATTCACATCATGAAATATCTGTATTGCTCCTTCAAGCGCTATCTGCTCAATTCCTTTTACGAACTGCTTTCTCTTCATTGTATCAACCTGCTTACATCTTGCAAAATGCTCTGGTGCAAATGTAGGTATGCCTTCATACAGGAGTTTATTATTATCTCTTGATATAGTTTCGCCTATTGTAAATATTCCAGGGTCATAAAGACCTATTATATCACCTGCATAGGCTTCATCCACTATCTTTCTCTCTGCAGCAAACATAAGATCTGCCTGGCTAAGCCGTATCCTTCTTTTTAATACATTGGCATAAACATCCATTCCCTTCTCAAACTTGCCAGAGCATATTCTCATAAAAGCAATCCTATCTCTATGAGCTTTATTCATATTAGCCTGTATCTTAAACACAAAGCCTGAAAAATCAGAATTTGTAGGTTCAATATCACCAAGATTTGAGTGTCTCTTCATCGGTGGTAATGTTAAATCTATAAAATAATCAAGAAACTCGCCTACTCCAAAGTTCGACAAAGCTGATCCAAAAAATACAGGTGTAAGTTCACCATTATCAATTTTTTCTTTGTCAAATGGCTCTAAGGCTCCATCAACAAGTTGTAAATCTTCTTTTAATTTTTCTATATAAGTCTCACCAATTATATCATAAGTACTACTATCATCAATACTATACTTTTTTGTCTCAAGAGTTTTTGCTCCTGTCTCTTTTGCTATATATGTCGTGATGGTTCTATCATTTCTATCATATATTCCTTTAAAAGTCTTTCCGCTACTTATAGGATAATTTATCGGACACGCTTTTATCCCAAGTACTTTTTCTATCTCATCAAGTAACTCAAATATATTTTTTGATTCTCTATCAAGCTTATTGATAAATGTAAATATCGGTATATGCCTCATAGCACATACCTTAAAAAGTTTTATAGTTTGTGGCTCTACACCTTTAGCACCATCTATAACCATGACAGCTTGATCTGCTGCCATAAGAGTTCTATATGTATCTTCTGAAAAATCTTGGTGACCTGGCGTATCAAGAATATTGATACACTTACCTTTATATTCAAATTGCATGGCAGATGAAGTGACAGAGATTCCTCTCTCTTTCTCGATCTCCATCCAGTCAGATGTAGCCATTCTCTTCGCTTTTCTTCCTTTTACTGTACCAGCAAGGTTGATTGCTCCACCATAAAGCAAAAACTTCTCGGTAAGAGTAGTCTTTCCAGCATCAGGATGGCTTATAATCGCAAATGTCCTTCTTCTATTTATTTCCGATTCGTACATTCAAATTCCTCTAAAAATAATGGTCGCTTATATAATCAAGCGACCATTCATAAATTATATTAATTATATGCATTATTTCTTAAAGTTATCTGTTATAAAGCTTGGTAGTAAGCCTTTTGATTCTCCTTGTTTTTTTGCAAACCCTATATTGCGTAAGTCAACATTTAGGCTATCAAGGCTTTTAGAAGTGCCACTTGGTCCAACACTTTCTTTAACTTCTTCAACTTCTTTTTTCTTTGGTGCCAAGAAATCGCTTCCAAGTGTAGCCTTTATAAAACTATCTCTCTCTTCAGTTTTATTTACTGGTTCAGCATAATAGTTTTGAGGCTCTCTATGGTTTTGATAATAACTTGGGTTTTGATACATATTTTGATAATTAGTAGGCTTGCTATAAGTAGAATATGTATTGATTGTATCCTTTATACCTGTAGCAATAAGTGTAACTGTAGCTACATCTTTAAGAGATGCATCTTCTCTTGCTCCAAATATGATATTGGCGTCTGTACTTATCTTTGGTTCCATCTCTCTCATAGCTGCATCTACATCTACAAGGGATACTTCGCCACATATACTTACTATGATATCTGTAGCTCCATCAATAGTAGTATCAAGTAGTGGTGACTCCATAGCTTTTTTAATTGCATCACTTACTCTATTTTCACCTTGTCCTTCACCTATAGATATATGAGCAAGTCCTTTTCCTCTCATCACAGTTGCTACATCTGCAAAGTCAAGATTGACAAGAGCTGGAAGATTGATGAGATCTGTAATTCCTCTTATACTTTGTTTTAATATCTCATCTGCTTTAGCAAATGCTTCTCTAAAGCCGTCTTTTACATCTACTATATTTAACAATTTATCATTGGCAATACTTATAAGTGTATCAACATTTGGATAAAGTTTATTAATACCAGAAAGTGCTCTTTGCATACGCACTTTACCTTCAAATCTAAAAGGCTTCGTCACAACTGCAACTGTAAGTATTCCTTCTTCTTTTGCTATACTTGCTACAATTGGAGCAGCTCCTGTACCAGTTCCACCACCCATACCACAAGTGATAAAAACCATGTCTGCTTTTTTCTGTGTCTCTGTCTCTCTAAGAATTGCACGAATAGCTTCTTTTGATTCATTTGCAGCGCTTTCTCCAATTTCAGGAATAGCTCCGCAACCTCTTCCTCCAGTAATCTTTTCGCCAATTGTTACTCTCTTTGATGCTCTGCAGTGCCTTAAATCTTGGATATCTGTATTAACTCCTACAAATTCCACTCCTTTCACTCCATCATCAATCATGTGGTTAATAGCATTATTTCCTGCTCCACCAATGCCAAGGACAACAATCCTTGCGACTGGATCGTATATATTATCTCGCACCTGTTGCACAGGTTTTGCGCTCTGATAATTATCAAATGTACTCATTGATACACCTCCTATATACTCTATATTGTATAACATTTCGGTACTTTATACAAGATAAAATTATTCACTTTTTTTAAATATATACTGCTCATCAAGCATATTTTCACTTGCATTTGACAAATCAAGCGTGCCTTTTAGGTCACTAATTTCTCCATATATATCAGATAGTCTCTGCAGTTTTATTTCAATATTTTTAGTATCCCCAAGAAGCACTGTCACATTTCCGATAAATACCGACATTTCGCCATTTTGAGCTATCTCAAGGTACTTAGCCGGAAGCTTGTTGTCATAGATACTGCTTGAGATGTTGATTATAGCATTTACAATCCTCATGTCCTTCGCTTCCAATTTTGTGCCTTTTTCATACTTTTTGAAATTGACCCCTATTACTTCCAGAAGCTTTGGATCTTTAGTCTCGGTTATATCATTGATAATGCCATCTTTATCGAAATACACATTTTTAAGATCTCGCCTTACATATGCTATTGATGGTTTTTCATGAACATCTATGATTATACTAAAAGGTGATACCCACCTTACATAATAGTCATTAACAAAGTTGATTTTTTTATGTTTTCCAAATTTTTCCTTCGCCCAAAAAATAAGAGCGCTTTTATCAGTTTCTTTTTCAAAAATACTTGAGGCAATTTCTATATCACTTAGTTTATTATTGCCATTTACTTCAATGTGTTGTATCTTCAAAGTAAAAACAACAACAACTATAGAACATAGTATTATAGCTACTATTATTACATTTTTAATTGTCTTATACATCTACACTCTCTTTTACAGCATTCCTTGATATGGACATAACTATTCCTATCTCTACAAAGGTAACGACGAGTGATGTCCCACCATAACTTACAAAAGGCAATGTCACTCCAGTATTTGGCAACACATTGGTCACAACACCGATATTGAGTATTACCTGTATCGCAAGATGTATAGCAATACCATACGATATAAGTAAAGGTTCTATTTTTGTTTGTCTAGCGCCTATATAAAATATTCTAAATATAAGTATGAGATATAATATTAAAAAAAGAATCGCACCTACAAGTCCCAACTCTTCACATAGAATTGCAAAAATCATATCATTTTGAGCTTCTGGCAAAAGCGATTTTTGTATAGATGCAAGATAACCTTTACCATATATCTTGCCACTACCAATCGCATATAACCCTTGCAAAGTCTGATATGCTGTATCACTATAGTTTTCTGGATCCTTCCATGCAAGTATTCTTCCCATCTGATAGTCTTTAAGAAGACCAGCATTATTTAAGATTTTTGACATCGGATAAGCAAATACATAACTTATGATAATAAGAGTAAATAAAAAAATAAATATCAGTTTTTTCTTTGACACCGCAAAAATCATAGCAGTTGATATGATAAAAAGTATAATTCCAGTGGATAGATTTGCAAGAGTTACAACCAGTGCTGGTACATATGCCACAATTAGTATACGTGTCATATTTTCCCTTTTATCAAAATTTGCACTTATTTCATCAATGATTTTTGGTAAATATAAAATGAGCGCAAGCTTCATAAGTTCTGATGGTTGAAAGATAACCCCTCTTAAACTTATCCATCTGCTCGCGCCTCTACTTATTCGTCCAGAAAATGCAGTTATAACAACCAGTATAAATATTGCTATATAAAAGTATTTTGAAAACTTTGTAAAAACTTTATAAGGGAAAAATGATACAAATAGCATTATGAAAATTCCCAAAGCACAAAACACTGCTTGTCTTATAAAGAAATATAATGGATTACCATATATACGTGTCGCCTGAACACTTGAAGCTGAATATAAAACTATGAGTCCAAAAACTACAAGAAAAATCGTCAATGTAAAGGCATGGTACTCAAAATATTTTTTGCGTGTGCTCGTCATTTTAAACTCATTACTTTCTCTTTAAAAGCTCGTCCCCTTTCTTCATAGCCACTATACATATCAAAAGATGAACAAGCTGGCGATAAAAGAACTGTATCGCCTACATTGGAATAATTATGTGCCATATCTACTGCTTCTTCAAGAGAATCAGCATATATTATATTATTGTAATTTAAATCTTTTGCCTTATATGCTATCTTTTTCTTTGCCTCGCCATAGAGTATCGTATACCTTACCTTTTCTTTCATAGCGATAATCAAATCGCCATAGTCTATGCCCTTATCTCTTCCACCTGCTATAAGTATAATTTTACCTTTTATAGCGTCTATAGCCTTTATTGTAGCATCTGGGTTGGTAGCTTTAGAGTCATTATAATATTTGACACCATTCTTCTCACGAACAAACTCTATCCTATGTTCAAGTCCCATGAAACTTTTTGCCACATCTACTACATCAACCAATGACACTCCCATATAATAAGACACTGCCATAGCAGCCATCACATTTTCATAGTTATGATTACCAATAAGTTTAATTTCATCTATATTTAAAAGCTTGATAGTTTTCGTCTGGTCTTTAAAAAATATAGCATTATCAACCATGTAAAATCCTTCTGTCAAAGTTCTTCTACTACTAAAAAACACAGTTTTGCACTTAAATAATTCTTTTTGTAGTACAAGCTCTCTTAAAATCTGATCTTCATAATTAAGTATAAGTATGTCATCTTTAGTCATGTTAATTGCTATATTGAGTTTTGCATTGATGTAATCAGTGTATTTTGGGTATCTATCAAGATGATCTGGCACAATGTTTAAGATTGCAGCTACATGAGGTCTAAAATTTACTATATCCTCAAGTTGAAATGAGCTGCATTCAATTACATACTTGTCGCTTTCATCTTTTCCGATTACAGAATCACTATATGGTATGCCAATATTACCTACTTTGTGAGCTTTATCTCCGTACTTACTCTTAAGCATCTCTGCTGTCAATTCTACTGTTGTGGTCTTACCATTGGAGCCAGTGATAGCGCATATCTCACCTTTAGTATAAAGATATGCAAGCTCTATCTCTGATATCACAGGGATCTTTTTACTGAGTATTTTCTGATATACAGAATTATCTTTCGGAAAGCCAGGGCTTATGACACAGAGTTTAATGTCATCAAGTTCTTTATCATCTATACTGCCCAGCTTTATCTTAAGCTTCGCTTTGCCATATATTTTCTTTTTTATCTTATCAAGACTTAATTTTGGATTATTATCAAAAAGTAAAACTTCTACATTGTTTTTTATAAGAAGTTTTGATGCTCCTATTCCACTAAGCCCTGCCCCAAGCACAATAGCTTTATCCATTTATATCTCCTTTTAAAGATTTCCTGAAATTAAATATGTTAATGCGCACACTATAATCGTCACAAGCGTAAATAATATTACTATCTTGTTTTCGCTAAAACCACATTTTTCAAAATGATGATGAATTGGTGCCATCTTAAAAAATCTTTTACCACCTGTTGCCTTAAAATATAAAACTTGTATAATGACAGATACAACCTCTGCCATATATATAAATCCATATATTGGTAAAAAATATTCTATCTTAAGTGCAATTGCCATAAATGCAACATATGCTCCAAGAAAAAGAGACCCTGTATCTCCCATAAATATCCTTGCAGGATAATGATTGTAGATAAGAAATGCAAGTAAAATTGCAAGTACAAGAAGATTTATATATAAAAGTTCTATATCATTATTTTTAAGAGAGATGAGTACATAAAGGATTGATACTACTATCGTCACAAGTGTACATAATCCATCAAGTCCATCTGTAAAATTAACTCCATTGTTAGTTCCCACTATAATGAATATAAGTATTAAGAATATAATTATACTCGACATAGTGTTGTAGTTAAAACAAATGATAAGTCCAAAACCTGCAAAAAGAATCTGAAGTATTAATTTGAAAATTGAAGGTAGTCCTTTGGTATTTTTCTTAGTAACTTTAAGATAGTCATCAATCATCCCAATAAATCCAAAAATTATAATGAAAATATTGATTTTTAATGCCATAGTACCATTGACATAATCTTTTAAAATAAGTAAGAAGAATTCTACAATTAAAAAGACAATGATAAAGATTATACCACCCATAGTTGGTGTGCCAGCCTTACTAAGATGAGTCTCAGGTCCATCATCTCGCACAACTTGTCCAAATTGAATGTTATGCAAAACTATAATACATACATAAAATAAAATAACTGATACTATGAATATCAAGAAAAATAGAAATAATGGATTAAATAAAATGTTATACAATTTACTCATCTTCTAACAACACTTCTTTCATAATGTCATGAAAAATTTTTGTGGCAAAAGACGCAGATGCCTGTGCCTCTCCCTCAAGATTTGGCTCATCAACTACTACATAAAGTACAAGATTTGGGTTATCTTTGTCATCAAACCCTATAAATGACACGAGATAATTCTTATCAGCTCTTGGGAGCTTTTCTGCCGTGCCCGTCTTTCCGCCTATATTTTTATCTTTTATCTGTGCAAGTTTTCCTGTTCCTGACTCTACTGTCTCATACAAAACCTCTCGCACATATTTTGATGTATTTTCTGATATCGTCTGCCTAAGTACTGGTTTAGTTATCTGCCTTACATAAGTGCCAGATTCATTTTCAATTCGCTTAACCAAGTGTGGTTCATAATATTTTCCGCCATTGATAGCAGAAGAAAAAGCTGCTATAAGTTGAACCATCGTGCAATTAAAATTTTGCCCAAAAGCATTGGTTGCAAGATCAGTTCTTCCCATACTCTCTTTTGAATAGATAAGAGAGCTTGTGTCTGCTTCATTTGGTAAATCAATATTAGTATATTCTCCAAATCCAAAAGTTTTTTGGTATTTCGTAAAATTTGATATGCCAAGCAATTCTGCCATTTCAGCCATACTCATATTGCAAGAATTGGTCAAAGTTTCAGGAAGTGTAAGTACTCCATGTCCATTTCTATTATTACATCTTATTCTCCACTTATGAACTCCATCATCAAGTTCTATAAAACCTTTGCAGTCAAATATTTTATCACTTGCTACAAGATTCTCATCAATTGTTGAAGCAAATGTCACAACTTTTGCAGTAGATCCTGGCTCATACGTATCTTGTACACATATATTTTTCCATCGACTATACCAGATGTTTTCGATCCCTGTCTCTTCTACATAAAGTGGATCAAGATCTGACACGTCTCTCGGGTCATTTAAGTTAAACTTATTGGTTGAAGCCATGGCATATATTTCGCCATTATTTGGATTCATAATTATAGCACTTGCTGATTTAGATCCAATACCGCTTTCTTGCCATAGTGACAACTTCTCTTCACAGATTCTTTGCATCCTTTGGTCAATTGTTGTCACAATGTTATATCCATCTACAGACTCTTTATCCACATTTTCAAGCTCAAAATCAAAACCAAGATAACCATATTTTCTTCCATTTAAACCTGACAATTCATTATCGTAATACTGCTCTAGTCCCATGACAGCATTTCCAGCTGAATTTATAAACCCAATAACATTTGATGCAAAAGTGTCATTTGGATAATATCTCTTGTACTCTTCTTCAAACCATACACCGCTTATCCTATCATTTACTCCGAGTTTCTTGTATTCTTCATTTTTTGCATTTCTATATTCTTCAAATTTATCTTTATCTTCTTTAGATAGTTGTCTTCTATATCTTATATATGATGCATCTTTTCTCTTTTCTATAAGATCCCTGATTTCCCATTTATTAAAATCATACACAAAAGTAAGTGCATCTATAGTAGCATTCAAATACCTGTTATCACTATATGATAATATAACTTTAGGATCTATAATCAAGTTGTATACCTTTATAGAAGTGGCTAAAAGATTGCCTTCATTGTCAAGTATGTCTCCTCTTCTACTTGGTATGACTTCTGAATTATAACTTATCTGTCTCTGACTTAATACTGCACGATTATACTCGTCGCCTTTTACGATAGCAAGATAGCCAAGTCTTACCCCTAATAAAACAAAAATTATTGCCACGAGAATGCTCACTAGCAATAATTTGCGCTTCACAAAACTATATGGTGTTGTTGTTACACTTTTCTTTTTAGCGAATATTCTCATACTGGCGAACAAAACCCTGATCGCTCTTATCAAAATATATCGTATTCTTATCAGTTGGCAAAATCATATTGAGTTCAAGATATGCTTTCATCTTAAGCTCATCATATTTTACCACTTTACTAAGAGGCTTCTTTTCGCCTTCATTCTTCCTTTTCTCATCCAGAAGCGTTGCTTCTAGTTTTTCTATATTTCTATCTATTGCGGCTACTTTTACATAGTGATATGAAAGTACTGCAAGCATACTTATAGATATAACAGCAAATAATACAACGAAAAATGAAACAATATTATCAAGCACTTTTTGTTTCTTTCGCACATTTATTCTTCTCTCTCTTATAATTTCCTTATTGTAAATAGAGTTTTCAAATTTACGCATATCAAAATAAGGCTTAAATGTAGTGTTGCCATAAAATGTGCCACTTGCCATCATATCCTCCTTTCAAAGATCCTTAGTTTTGCCGAATGAGCCCTTCGGTTTCTTTCAATTTCTTCTTCACTTGCAATTATAGCTTTCTTATTGACAACTATACCTTTTGACTTTTTCCCACAAACGCAAGGATACCCTTTTGGGCAGGTACACGGATCTTCATATATCTTAAACTTGCTTTTAACTAATTTATCTTCTAATGAATGAAATGTTATAACTACTATCCTTCCACGATCATCAAGTCTTTCTAAAATCTTGTCCAGTGCTACATCAAGAACCTCAAGTTCACGATTAACATATATCCTTAATGCTTGAAAGGTTTTCTTTGCAGGATTTTTACCTTTCGCGCCACTATATCTTAGTTTTGCAGGTATAGCACCTTTTATAATATTTACAAGATCTATAGTTGTCTCTATAGGTCCAATTTTTCTATAATCAACTATATGCTTTGCTATATTTTTTGCGAAAGGTTCTTCGCCAAAATCTTTTATAATCTCATATAGTTCTTTTTCAGAATAAGCATTTACTACTTCATAAGCTGTAAGAGTCTCTTCTTTATTCATTCTCATATCAAGTCTTGCTTCCTTATTGTACGAGAACCCTCTATCGCCTTCATCAAATTGGAAACTTGATACCCCTAAGTCCATCAAGATTCCATCTATGCTTTTGATTTGTAAGTCATCAAGTATTTTATCTATCTTTTCAAAGTTTTCTTTTACAACAATTAACTTTTTATCATCAATGTAACTTTTTAATTTTTCTTTAGTGCTATTTATCGCATCAATATCTTGGTCTATGCCGATGAGAATTCCTTTGCCATTTTTTAAAACTTCAAGTATCTTTTCACTGTGACCACCACCACCCATTGTGGCATCAACATATATCTTATCTTTATCTATGTTCAAACCTGCAATTGCTTCTTCAAGCAGTACCGGTTTATGTTCAAACATTATATGCCAAGCCCTTCCATCTTCCTTGACATCTCATCAGAGTCATCAAAATTATTTTTCTTTAAGTTTGTATCACTATCCCAAACTTCAATGTGATCTCCAACACCAAGAAATGTGACATCTTGTTTTAAACTTGCTACTGCACGAAGAGCTGGTGTAAGTTGTACTCTTCCCATCTTATCTGGAATTAAGTCTATTGCATTTCCAATAAATACTCTTTTAAACTCTCTTGCACTTTTACTTGCGTAAGGAAGTGAATTTATTTTTTCTGAAAACTTATCCCATGTCTCTCTATCATATATCTCAAGACATTCATCTATACCTTTTGTAATAACAAAACTATCGCCAAGCAAATTTCTAAATTTGTTTGGTATAATCATTCTTCCTTTTTGATCGATTGTATGATTGTATTCTCCAGTAAACATTTTCAAATTCCTTTTTAGATAAATAAGGAGGAATATGTTATGTGGTATATGGAGGGCATGTATTTTACCACTTTTTAACACTATTCCCCACTTATATGGTATATTTTACCACTTTTTTGCAAAATGTCAAGTATTTTCGTGCTGTTTTTTACAAATAATATGATATAATAACTACATGATAAGTATAGTAAAAAAACTTAAAAAACGGCTGTTTTCAGCAGTTCTTTGCTTTTCCTTCTTAATCCCTCTCTGTTCATGCGAAAGTAATATGAATTCCACACTGAATCATAGTCCTAAAGAAATTGAGAATAACAAGAAAATTGAAGGAACTGTAGATAGAAACTTTGGGAATGACAGCAAAGATCTAGTCATCTTTTCAACCAATGACACATATGCTGCATATAATGATAATTTGACTTGTGCTGGAATCAAATACTACTTTGATAATTTTGACACAAAAGAAAATTATATGACTATTGTCGATATTGGAAATTTCTCATCTGGAAATGATGCTGCAAAGAATTCAAAAGGTAAATCATCAATAGAAATTATGAACAAGATGAACTATGACTTGGTTGTGCCTGGGAAACATGAATTTGACTATGGAATAGATGTATTTTTTGAAAATATGAACGCACTAAACGCAGACGTAGTGTGTTGCAATATGTTTAATATAAAGGATAGCTCTCTATCATTTATGCCATATGTGATATATGAGTATGGCAATACAAAAGTTGCATATATTGGTGTCACATCACCTGAAGTCATGTATAATGACGATAACTACGATATGTTTTTTGACAAAGATGGGAATCAACTATTTTACTTTTTTGAAGATGAGACTGGTGATGCACTTTATGAGCAAGTCCAAGCGGCTATAGATGCTGCAAAAGAAGAAGGCGCAGATAAAGTTGTACTTCTATCGCATCTTGGCATAGAAAATGTACCAAGTATCTGGAGTTCAACTGCAGTAATTGCACATACTGTTGGATTAGATGGCGTCATAGATGGTGGCTCGATGGAAGTTCTTGAAAGCGGACTGATGACCAACAAAGCTGGAGCATTCGTGCCACTCGTCCAAGCAGGCACGCACCTAAGCAACATCGGGGTTATGAATATAACACGTGATGGATATAATTTCCCAGCAATACTAAGCGAAAAATCAGTAGTAAAAAAGGACACCTCATTTCAAGAATTTATAGATGAAGTTATCAACAAATATAAGAATTAAAAAAAGAAGCTACAAGCTTCTTTTTTAGTTAAACCCATATATATGTTGTACGAGCTTATATCCGCCAACGGTAAGTTTATTACCTGCCTTTCCAGGAAGATTGGAGAAAATGCCAAGAAATGAATACATAAGCTCATGATACAATTTTTTATCTTTCTTTTTTAGTTCTTGCCACAACTTATCTTTTTCTTCTACCCAATACACATCCTTAGAAAGTAGAGAAAAAACTGTAGTTATAGTCATCATGATACTCATATAATTAATCATATAATGATATAGTTTACGACTTCTAATTCTCTTTAAGTCAACTTCATAAAGCATAATCTTTGTCACTCTATATTGTTGCTCAAGCCTTCCAAGCATCACATCTTCATTGACACTTTGGTCGTTTCGTCCAATAAAATAATGATATAAATCTACATCAAGATAAAAAATCTTTTTGACATAAGGAAGTGGCTTATATGCATATATATTATCTACATAAAATGTCTTTTTTGGAAGTTTTAAATTGGCTTCTTTAAGGACACTCGTCCTATAGCAAAGCGCATGCATAAGCATATAAGTGCCAAGTGGGAAAAACCTTACATCATCCCATTCCAAAACCTTATTTCTTGGGATAGCTATATGATAACTCATTTTTTTCTTCCTAAGCGCCCCTACTTTATCATAAATATAATTGGTAATAAAAAGATCTATTTTTGAACCTTTTTGTTCATGAATCTTGATACTTTCTACCAATTTTTTCCCTTCTGCTTTTCCTATCCAATCATCCGAATCAACCACTTTGGTAAATATACCTGTGGCTGCTTTTATACCTACATTTAATGCATCTCCATGCCCACCATTTGGTTTATGTATTGCCCTACAAATAGTTGGATAATTCTTTTCATATTTTTTTGCAATCTTTAACGTATCATCTTTAGTTGATCCATCATCAATAATAAGTATCTCTACATCTTCTCCAAGTGGCAATATAGAGTCAATACACTTTTTCATGTATTTGCTTGAATTATAGCAAGGTATGATAAAACTTAAAAACTTCATAACTCTCTCCTATTAATTATTATCTTGCAAATCGCTTTCCTTAATTTTATACATTGACATGATTATTATTGCGAGCATTATAAAAACCACAAACATCTTCTCTCTTATACTTTTTAATCCATAAATAGTACCTGAAAAGATTATAGATGTAGCATTCATCATAAGATGCATGATGACTGCGTATAATACACTATCATACTTATATCTTACATATGATAAAAATACACCTGCGATAACAGCATATATTCCTTGCTCAAGGTTAAAATGAATTAATCCAAAAAGCGTACTTGTAAATGTGATAGCAAAAACTGCACCGCCAAGTAAACTTGCGCCACTATACAAAAACCCTCTAAATAAGAGTTCTTCCACAATTGGTATAAGAAACGAAACTATAAATAAACTTACGAGTATTCCATAATCTTCAGTCATCATCTGAACTTGCTTTGATACAGCATTATCAATAGTAGATGGTAAGAATTGCAATAAAATATTGGATGCAACGCAAAGTGCAAATGCAAGCGTTATCACATACTTAACTTTTCCAAAATTAAACTTTGCTGTATAGACATCATACTTATTTTTAAAATGCCTATATAACGGAATAAGTATTACTATCATAAATGCACTTGCAATTCCCTGTACAAGAACGTAATTAATATTTTTTAGATTATCTATACTCACTTTGCCATTTAAAAGTGATATAGTAGTATAGACATACGACACCACTATTGTAATGCCTACATATATAGCAAATGGTATAAGCATACCATCAATTATTATCATCATTTTTCTTTTCACTATATTTTACTCTCCTTCTACTCTCAGGAAGATAATTTTCTTCAAGAAGCGTGGCTAGTGTCATCACCTCACTTCCGTACTTATTATTGAGTTTTTCCATCACACTTTCTATTTTTTCGACTTTTAACTTCTTATCAAAATCATCAAAAATTGTCATTTCTACTGGCGAATCATCAGATGTAAGATACATCGTACTTATAGTTACGTTTCTTACGGGGTTTGCCCAATCATATGAATCTATAAAGATATTATATGCAATCTTTGCTATATTTACAGCACTTTGTTCTGTTGACTTAAGCTTTTTTTGCCACTGGTGCCACATAAGCTTACTATCTCTTATGCTTACTGATACACCACCTGCACGCAACTTATATTTTCGTAACTTCCAAGATATTTCCTGCGTCAAGTTTAGCATTGTCTTCCATACTTCTTCATCAGAATTTAAGTCTTTAACCGTAGTTATACCATGGCTTACAGATTTTGGGTTGTCTTTAAGATCACTTTTAGCGACTTCTTCATCTTCAAGACCATTTGCTACATTATATAAAAATACTCCATTTTTTCCAAGTAAATACTGAAGCCTTTCTTTTTTTTCTTTTGCTAGGTCTCCAACTGTCTCAATATAATACTTTTTCAACACTTTATAAGTATTTCTTCCCACTCCAATGAGTGCTGATACAGGTAATGGCCATACGATTTCTTTAAAATTATCTCTTGATATAACTGTCGTTGCATCTGGTTTTTTTAGATCAGACCCAAGTTTTGCAAAAGTCTTATTAAATGATACTCCTACTGATATAGTCACATTCAATTCTTTTTTTATAATACTTCTAAGTTCATCTGCTATCTTTTTTGGTGTCCCAAAAAGAGTTGTGGAATTCGTGACATCAAGCCAACACTCATCTATTCCCATTGGTTCTATATAGTCAGTATATCTTTCATAAATCTTAAAAGCTTTTTCAGAGTATTCAAGATATTTATCAAAATGAGGCGTGTCTATAACAACTAAGTTTTCACATTTATTTCTCGCCTTCCATATTGTATCACCCACCACGACGCCTTTATCTCTTGCTTTATAATTTCTGGCAAGTACTATGCCATGCCTTTCACTCTCACTGCCACATACAGCAACAGGGCTATCCTTTATACTTGGGTCAAGAGCACACTCAACCGAAGCATAAAAATTATTCATATCACAATGTAAAATCGCTCTATCCATTATAATATAAGTTCTACAGGACAATGATCTGATCCATATATTTCACTATGGATTTCCACTCTTTTTATTTTTGGCATCAGCCTTTCTGATACTACAAAATAATCTATTCTCCAACCAGTATTATTTTCTCTTGCATTAGCACGATATGACCACCAGGTATACTCTATTTTTTCAGGATATAATTCTCTATAGGCATCTTTAAAGTTTTTTTCAAGTAAAGTGTCCATCATTGCTCTTTCTTCATACGAAAACCCTGGCATTCCAATATTTGCTTTTGGATTTTTCAAATCTATCTCATTATGAGCAACATTCAAATCACCACAATATATAACAGGTTTTTTCTTATCAAGTTTTTTTAAGTATTTAAGAATTTTCTTTTCCCAATCAGATCTAAAGTCAATTCGCTTTAATTCAGGTTGTGCATTTGGCACATATGCATTTACAAGATAATAATCTTCATATTCTAAAGTTATACTCCTGCCTTCATCATCATGTTCAGTGCTACCAATTCCATAAGAAACTGACAATGGCTCAACTTTCGATATTATCGCGGTGCCACTATAACCTTTTTTCAATGCAAAACTATAATACTTATATGAGTTAAGTTTATTTATCTCATCTGGTATCTGATCTTTTTGCAGCTTTGTCTCTTGAAGGCATATGACGTCTGGCTTAAGCGCTTTATATGATGCCATAAAATCTTTTTTCATCACCGCTCTTAAACCATTAACATTCCAGGTTACAATCTTCATATATTACCTTATCCTTTATAATATTTTTATCAATATAGATCTGCGGAAGTCCTTCTTTTTTTATTAATTCATATATTCGCATAGTAATTTCTATAGCAAGTTGATCTGGCTCCCAAAGTGCCAAGTCGTCTATAACTATCCCTTCTATCTCAAGCGACTTAAAATCCTCTATGATATTACGAACTGTGCAACTGTCTATCGGATATTTTGTATCTTTTTTCAGAGTCTCTACAAGATCCTTTTTATCCTTAAAAATATATCCGGCAATATCTTTTATATCATCAGACATATTTTTATTTTCAAATAAATCTATCCCTATCCCTATAATGACTGCTTTATACTTTATAAGATTTCTACATAGTATCCCACACACCTTTTTATCTCTATAATACAAGTCATTGACCCATTTTATAGATAAATCTATACCAAAAACTTCATAGAATGTCTTATACACAGCAACTGCTGCTTTTTGGGTTATAAACTTAAGTTCTTTTTCATCTTCATAAAAATGTAGTAGTGTAAGATATATCCCTTTATCTTTGTCTGATACAAAGCTTTTCCCTTTTGTCCCATGTCCATTTGTTTGATGTTTGGTGACAAGAATCTTATCTTTCGTCAACATCCCACTTTCAAGCTCACGGGTAATATAATCGTTCGTAGAATCTACTACATCTAATTTTTCAAATTTGAAATTAATCATTTTATGCAAAACCTCTAAAAAGATCAAAGTTTAATATAAAATTGAAAAATGTAAAGTTTGAATACCTTTTGCATATATTAAACACCAGACGCACTATCACCTTTGCGATATATGATGCTATCACACCAACTACAATTCCAACCATACAATCGGTTAGATAATGATGCATAAAATAGCATCTTGATATAACCATAAGAATTATAGCAGCTATTCCTATTCTCTTCACTATAGGCCTATACTTTTTAGCACATGTTATAAGAAGAGATATAAAAAAAGAAGTAACTCCTACCGTATGACCAGATGGCATAGAATATCCTTCTTCTGCATATGCACCAGCAAGTGCCCAATAGTCTTGAAAGAGATTACTTTCAGTATATGGTCTCATTCGCATAAAAAATGGTTTCATAATGACATCAGCAAATATAAATCCAATAAATACAGCGAGAATTGCTGTGGCTCCTACCCATCTTGTCTTCTTCCGAAGGACTAAAAACAATGCTACAACAAGAAAAAGCCAAGCCTTCTCACCACATATTGTTATTATTCTTAAGAATGGAGTTAAAAAGAAACCAAATCTTTCACATAAATTATGAAGTAGTTCTATAAACAAATTATCTATACCCAAGATTTCACCTCTTATATAGTTCTAAAAGGTTTCGTATCATATTTTAGTCTTTTTCTTTCTTTTGCATTCAACCTTTTAGATAATTTTTTATATACAAAAGCATTATACTTATTTAAATCTTTTATTATACTTTTATCGAGATACTTCTCATCAATCAAGTCCCTATCAAATGGGCAAATCGTAAGATGTGAAAATCCAAGAAATGATCCATATTCATTTTCATGGCATTTTTCAACGAGCAAATCATTTTCTATACGGATGCCATACCGATTTTCAAAATACAGTCCAGGTTCATCTGACACAACTTGTGACTCTTCAATAACATTAATTGTGTCATGCAAACTTCTGCCTGGCCCTATGCGATTGGGTCCTTCATGAATATTTGATACAAATCCTATCCCATGTCCAGTTCCATGTTCAAAATTTAAATACAAATTGTACAAATTTTGGCGAGCTATAATATCAAGTTCTGTGCCAGTAATGCCATAGGGAAACTTTTGTGTTGAAAGCTTAATCATTGAATTAAGCACATGTGTATAATGCTTTTTTATTAAATCTGGTGCTTTTTTTTTATATAAGCTTATAGTTCTTGTTATATCTGTAGATCCAAATAGATAATTTCCACCACTATCAATAAGGAGTATTGAATCTTCCATTATTTTTTTACTGCTACTAATAGATGGTTCATAATGGCAGATAGCGGCATTTTCTTTATAGGCGACAATTGTACTAAAACTTGGAGCAATGAAGTTATCTTTGGCTATAATTTTTCTGTAATCATCAACAATTACTTTTGCCTCATATTCTGTAATTCTTTTTTTACTATGTACTTTATCTTTTATCTCATATAAAGCCTTAGTTATAGCTACACCATCAATTAGATTGCATTTTTTTAACCCCTCTATCTCTTTTCTTCCTTTAATTGACATAGGAAGTATCAATGGTGAATTTGACTCATATAAGAAATTTCTCTTTTTCAGCATCATATAGACACGGAAATTAACATACTTTAAGTCTACATAACATCTTTTATTTTTTATACTTGTCAAATCATTGTAAAACTCATCATACTTTTTTACTATTATATCATTTTTCTTTAAGTATCCTATAAGGCTATCGTCCAAATCTTCTTTTACATAAAGATTAGCTTTTTTCGTCGTAGCAATCAGAAATGCATCTATCAACACTTTGATGCTATCACCAAAGTTCAACATCCTTCTTCTTAATCCAGTAAGATAGCCAATCTCCTCAAGGTTACATGTTATATAAGAATCGCATCTACTTTTTTTTATCTGGTCACATAGGAATTTTATCTTTGTTTTTGGTGTTTTCGTCTGATATTTTCTATCTAATTTAAAAATCTCTACATTTAATTTTTTTTCTTTACACAATCTCTTTAGTGCACTTCCACCATCAGGAAATATCTTGATATTATTGTCGTCTAATATCTCTTTCATCTTTAGAATCTTATAGCTTGATTCTATTCTATCACATACAGCAATTTTTGATAGTGGCTTCAGTTTTTTTGATATGTGCCAAGCAATATCAGCTAAAGATGTAATCTTTACAACTTTTATCCTTTTATCCTTTATCTCTTTTTTCGCTTCGATTACAAATCTTCCGTCAACATAGAGATATGCAACATTTTTTGATATAAGTAATGACCCTGTATCTCCCACAAAGTCAGTGAGTTTCATAACTATGTTTTCAAAACTTTCAGTAAATTCATACAGATGCTCATTTGAAATACTTACATAGTAAGCATCATTTTTTTTCCTTTTTATATACTCAAATATAGTTGTCAGATTTTTATTTTCCATTTTTTTCCAATAAAAACTTTACGTTGATTGATCCAAATGCATCAATCAGTGAATTGACAAGATTATTTGATAGGGATACTGGTATTTCTTTTATCACCTTGGTTTTTCTTTCCTTTTCTATCACTACTTCAATAAAGTCATTTCCAGCATTGTTTCTAAGTATGGCATAAAGTTTTTCATATGTATTCTTGAAAGTATCGAAATCTTTAAAACGAACTTTTGCTATTACTCCCGAATTACTATTTTTACTATTTTCACTTGCTATATAATTTTCAACAAGATAAAGTCTATCAAGATATACACTTGCTCTATCGTTTCTATCATCTATGTTGGTTTTGCCTTCTACATATACGATATTATTGGCCTTTAGTATCTCTCTATATTCTATAAATCTCTTATTGAAGACCAAGACATCAAAGGATCCATTCATATCAGAAATTACAACTTTTGCCCACTCATCACCAGTTCTCTTGGCTCTTGCTACACTCACAGAATCTATTATTCCTGTAAAAGAAACTTTTGAGCCATCTTCTATGTCGATATTTCCTTCCATATCCTTTATAAGATTACTTGAATTGACATTGCCGTGTGTCTTCATAAAATCTATATATTTATTGAGTGGATGTCCTGATAAATATATTCCTGTAGTGTCTTTTTCTATCGCAAGTTTTTCTTCATCAGAAAAATCCTCTATATCTTTATATTCTTTAAGTAATTCTTCATCACTATAATTCTCATTATTGCCAGATAAACCATTTTCTGCCATTACATCAAAAATATTCATCTCGCCTTCAATACTATGCATATTTTTAGAGCGGCTTTTTTCTATGATTTTAGGGTACATGTGTATTTTTTGATTGCGATTGCCAGGGAATTTGTCAAATGCTCCACACATTATCAGCGTTTCAAATGAATTTTTATTGCAGCCAACACTATCAAGTCTAATCACAGCTTTAGTAAAGCTTTCAAACGGTCCATTTTTTTCTCTTTCATCAATAATTGCTTTTGATATACTTGCACCTACCTTTTTAAGTGCTGCAAAGCCCATCCTTATATTGTCTCCATCTACTGTATATTCGTCATAAGATGAATTTATATCTACAGGCAAAATTTTTATACCGCTCATAAGAACTGAACCGACATATTCTGCAAGCTTTTCTCTATTGAATATAACTGAATTACAAATGCTTGTAAAAAACTCTGCTTTATAATAATATTTTAAGTATGCCGTCTGATAGGCAAGGGTTGCATAAGCAGCTGCATGCGATTTATTAAATGCATACGAAGCAAATTGTTCGAGTTCATCAAAAATCTTATTGGCAGTTTTTTCATCAATCCCATTTGCTATACATCCTTTTACTCCAAGCTTTGGATTGCCATTTATAAAATTATTTTTTTCTTTTTTTATCGCATCTCGTTTTTTCTTAGACATGATACGTCTTACTTGATCGGCCATTCCTAAAGTATACCCTGCAAGTTCCTGAACTATCTGCATAACTTGCTCTTGGTACACTATACAACCATATGTAGGTTCCAAAATCTTTCTAAGTTTCTCGTGGTCATAGGTGACATTTTCTATATGTCTTTTGCCTTCGACATATTTTGGTATAAAATCCATAGGTCCTGGTCTATATAGACTTATTCCCGCTATCAAATCTTCAAGAACAGTAGGCTTGAGTTGCTTCATAAAGCTTGTCATACCAGCAGACTCAAGCTGAAAAATCCCTATAGTATCGCCATTACCTATCATCTTATAGACATCTGGATCATCATAAGGAATATTTCTGATATCTATATCTTTGCCTGTCTCTTTTTTTATAATATCTATACAATCTTTAATCGCTGTCACATTTCGAAGACCAAGAAAGTCCATTTTCAAAAGTCCAAGCTCTTCAAGTGTCTTCATATCATATTCTGTCACGAGTATCTGTTCTTCTGTTTGATGTTTACCAAGTTCAGAGTTTATTTCTTCCTTGCCTCTCGCAAAAGGCACAAAATTTGATATGTTATCTGGCGCTATAAGAACTCCTGATGCATGTACAGATGCATTTCTTGGTATACCCTCTATACGAAGTGATGTGTCCACAACCATTTTTGTTTCTGGATCATCATTATAGTTTCTTCTGAACTCTTCTACATTTGCTTGATCAGTAGCCGCAAATTGATTCAAATCTTCATGCAACATGTTGTAAAGATTAAGAGGTTTCTGATTTATAAGCGGTCTTTTTGCTATAAGTTTTGCTATAGCAGTAGTTTTACTTAATGGTACATCAAGTACGCGTCCTATATCTTTTATGACGGCCCTAGATGCCAGTGTACCAAATGTCACAATCTGTGCTACATTGAGTTTGCCATAAGTTTCTTTAACATAATTTATTACATCATCTCTTCCATATATGCAAAAATCAGTATCAATATCCGGCATAGACACTCTTTCTGGATTTAAAAATCTTTCAAAAAATAAAGAGAACTTTATTGGATCTATATCCGTTATATTGAGCACATATGCAACTATAGACCCTACAGCAGAGCCTCTACCAGGTCCTACAGGTATATCATGATTTTTAGCATAATTTATATAATCAGCCACTATAAGGAAATAATCAACAAATCCCATCTTTATAATCATTGACAACTCATATTCAAGCCTTTCTCTGATTATAGCTTCATCTTTATTTCCTTTTAAATCATATTTTTTTTCTAGTCCTTCATATGCAAGCTTCTTTATATACTCTATATTGGTAAAACCTTCTGGCACCTTAAATGCTGGCACGTGATACTCACACTTTTTTACAAAAGATTTGAAAAATTCTTCATCACCATCTATTTTCCCATCTTTCTTTGCTTTATCAATTGCATCTATAAGGTCACCATATGTCGACCTTGTAAATTCTATATGTACATTACAGCGCTCTGCTATATTTTCTGTGTTATCTATGGCTTCTGGACAAAAATTAAAAAGTTCTCTCATTTCAGACTCTGATGTTATATAGTACTTCTCTTTTTCATATCGCATTCTATTGGTATCCGATACTTTTTTTCCTGTCTGAAGAGCAATGAGGCAATCATGTGCAAAACTATCTTCTTTTAGCGTATAATGGCAGTCATTAGTGGCTACAAGTTTCGCATCAAGTTCTTTTGCAAGTCTCACAAGGTCAGGATGAATTCTCAATTCATCATCTATACCATGATTTTGTATCTCAATAAAAAAATTATCTGCGCCAAAAATATCTCTCAAATTTTCCGCAGAGAGTTTTGCTTCACTATATCTACCTTGTTTTAGTTTCTGTGGTACTTCACCTTGTATGCAGGCCGTAAGACATATTAGACCTTCGCTATATTTACTTAAAGTTTCATAGTCAACTCGTGGCTTATTATAGAAACCTTCAGTAAATCCAGTAGAGACTATCTTCACAAGATTCTTATATCCTATATCATTTTCACAAAGTAGTATAAGATGGTATCTTTCTTCATCTGGACTCCTATCAAATCTCGATCCACTTACAACATAAATTTCTGAACCTATGATAGGTTTCATACCCTTTTTTAGGCAAGTTTTAAAAAACTCTATGGCGCCATACATCACTCCATGATCTGTTATGGCTATGGCCTTCTGTCCAAGCTCTTTGGCCCTATCTACCATCTCATCAATCTTTCCTGCTCCGTCAAGAAGACTATACGAAGTATGCAAATGTAAGTGTGTGAAACTCATTAACCTTCTACCATTTTCCTTATTTTCATAAATCTATGATTTAGTGCGTTTTTACTAACGCTTATTTTATCAGCAAGTTCTTTAAGTGATAAAGTTTTATATTTAGTTCTTCCTTTAATTACTATTCTTAAGTCTCTATCAAGTGAATTAATATTTTTCTTCTTTAATAACTTTTTTATATCTTCAAGTTGTCTAAGAGATGCATTGGCCGACTTTTTGATGTTGGCTGTCTCAAAATTAACCAGACGATTGGTGTCTCCTATATGTCTCTTATCATCAGATACTTTTTTATATTGTTTAAGAGTTTTGACAGCACCAAGAAGTCTGAGCGCATCAAGTATTGTATTCTTATCAACAACATATATGATAACTACTTTTCTTGTATCATTGATACTAATTTTCCCACTTATATCATATGTAGCAAGTTCTCGTAGTGTATCATTGGCTTCATCTATATCTTTAAATCTAAATTCTATACGATACTCACGACTTGGGTTATGTAGAAAACCATGATTCATAAATTTGATTCTCAAATCTTTCTTTACTTCTATCTTGTCATAAGATATACGAGATATATCAACTTTGCTTTTCCTACCTATGTGATGGCTTATCTCTTCTCTTGCTTTATATGTCCAACTTTTTTCCATAAAAATTCAAATTAAAACTTTCCCCAAAGCTTAATCTCTGGTTCGAGAGAGACATTGTAATAAATCCTTATATCATCTTGTACTTTTTTCATGAGCTTATATACATCTGATGCTGTGGCTTCACCTTTGTTAATTATGAATCCAGCATGTTGAGTTGAAACTTGTGCTCCACCTATTGATGCACCTTTTAGATTTGCCTCATCTATAAGCTTTGATGCTACCTTTCCTTCTGGTTTTTTAAAGGTTGATCCAGCTGATGGATAGTCAATTGGTTGACTATCTTTTCTTAAGATTCTATACCTTTCAATATTATTTTGAATGTTCTTTTTGTCCCCTTCTTGCAAGTTAATCACAACTTGTGTCACAATAAACTTTCCTTCTCCCACAGCAGAATGTCTATATGAAAAGTTCATAGCGTCCTTACTTAATTTTATTACTCTACCAGCTTCATTGATAGCATTTGCACTTGAAAATACATCCTTCATTTCTTTTCCATATGCACCAGCATTCATAGCGACAGCTCCACCAATAGTTCCAGGTATACCACTAAACTCTTCAAAACCTTGAAGGCCATTTTTCAAAGCAATTTGCGATATCTCACCAAGTGATGCTCCAGCTTCCGCTTCAATTCTTGTGCCATTTACTCGTATTTTAGATAGATTCTTTCCTATGCGGACAACACATCCTCTAACTCCTTTATCTGACACTAAAATGTTGGTTCCATTGCCCAATATATAAAATATTATTCCTTGATTTCTTAAAAATTTTATAAGTTCTACCAGTTCTTTTATATCCTTGGGTTCAGCGACTATATCTGCTGGTCCACCAATTTTAAAACTCGTAAAATCTTTCATCAATGCCTTTTGTTTTATAATCATTATATTGCTCCTTTCATTTGATTTATTACAACAAAAATAGCCGTGTAAAGCACACATCAATAATATTATATCATAATGTCTGGATATTTTGAATACTTTTGCTGGATTATAAGATAGAAAAATGCTAAAATAATTTTATGATAAGCTTAAATGAAATTAAAGGCAATTTTGTAGGACTATTTGATTCAGGATTTGGGGGAATCTCAGTATTAAACTCAGCCATAAAACTAATGCCAAATGAAAACTTTGTCTACTTTGCCGATTCAGAAAACTTTCCATACGGAAAGAAAAGCAAAGATGATCTTACAGCTATAGGGCAAAATATAATATCCAAATTTTACAAGTATTCACCAAAGTGCCTAATAATCGCATGTGGAACCATGTCAACAAGTAATCCTAAGAAACTTCGTGAACCTTTCAAAGATTTAAATATCATAGGTACATATCCTAATTTTTGGCAAATATTTAAGCCTGGTCTAGTACTTGAAAATCACCACTTTTCATATAATGATAAAAATGGCATCAATGCATCTCGTGATATCCTAAAGGTACTCATACTATCAACTACTGCCACAAGTAATAGTGCTTTTTTAAAAGAAAAAATCAAATTATATGATAGCCTTGCTCTTATCTACAATGAACCAGCAGATGGTATAGTAAAAGCTGTAGAAAATGACATGATAGATGGTCCTGAACTTAAAGACTACCTTTCAAATCTTTTGAAACCTTATGTAAACTTTGACTATATCGTGCTTGGGTGTACTCATTTCCCTTTTGCTAAAAATGTCATCAAGAAAATAGTAAGTACCAATACTAATATCATATCAGGATGTGAAGTCTCTGCCAAAGAATGCTATGAATATATGAAAAGTAATAATCTTCTAAATGAAGAGCTCTCATCTTCAACTTTTTCCACGCAAAAAACTCCAATTATACAAGTAATAGATGCAAAAAGTACAGAAAAAAGAAAAGAAACCTTCATGAGGCTTCTCGATACCAACGGGCAAAAATATGATATAAGATTTGGCGATTATATCTAACTTCTCTACGCCTTTACACTTCTTTCCATATCTCTTCTCATATCTTTTTTCTTCAAATCTTCCCTTTTATCATAAAGTTTTTTACCTTTACAAAGTCCTATCTCTACCTTTACGCGACTATCTTTAAAATAAACTTTAAGTGGTATAAGCGTAAAACCTTTTAACTTAAGGGATTCTTCTATCTTTCTTATCTCCGCTTTATGTAAAAGTAATTTTCTTGTTCTTAATGGATCCTCATTAAAAATATTACCTTTTTCATAAGGCGATATGTTCATACCTATCACATAGCACTCTTTCCCAAGAATTCTACAAATACTCTCTTTAATTGAGCAACTTGAATTGCGAAGAGACTTCACTTCTGTCCCTTTTAACTCTATACCGCACTCATACGTATCAATTACAAAATAATCATGATAAGCTTTTTTATTGTTTGAAATCAGTTTTATACCCATAACATATAATATCAAAAATTTTTATACTAATATAAAATCTATTGCCCTTATCTCAGGAGTACATTTCACAAGTTGAACTTTTACCCTTTCCCCCATCACAAATGTCTTCTTTGTATGCTCTCCTACCACTCTGTATTTTGATTCATCAAAGTGGTACATATCGCCTTTTATATCACGAAGAGCTATCATCCCTTCTACAGTATTATCAAGTTCCACATAGATACCATAGTTGGTCATCCCCGAAATACTACCATAGAACTCTTCGCCTATATATTTTTTCATATATTCACATTTTTTAAGTGCTTCTATATCTCTCTCACAGTCAATGGCAACTCTTTCTGTCTTTGATATATGCATAGTAACACTATCAAGTATGGAATCATAATGATCAAGGCGCCTTTTATTAAAAGTGCCTTCTATAACTTCATGCATAATTCTATGAATCTGAAGGTCACTATAACGTCTGATAGGAGAAGTAAAGTGTGTATAGTACTTTGCTGCAAGAGCAAAGTGCCCGAGTTCGTTTTTACTATATCTCGCCTGACTCATAGACCTAAGTGCAAGCTTTTCTACAACCATTTTATAGTCTTTATCATCTATGCTTTTAAGAAATTTCTGAAGATCCTGTGGTTTTAAAGTATCCTTTGCTTTAAACTTATGTGGCACACCTATAGAATCAAGCATTGTCACAAAAGATGTGACTTTTTCTTCATCAGATGCCTCGTGTACACGATATACAAAAGGTACCTCTCTAAAGTAATACTCTTCAGCTACAGCTTCATTTGCAGCTACCATAAAATCTTCTATAAGTTCATAGGCTTCTATCCTAACTTTTTCTTCCACTCCTATAGGATTTAAGCTTTCATCCACTTGGATTATCGTCTCTTTTAAGTCAAAATTGATTGCTCCTCTATCATATCTTTTCTTTCTGAGCTTTCGAGACAGATCTATCATATCAAGTACCATATTGCATATCTTATCATAATATGGATTATCACTACTACTTGGCTTACCATCAATAATCTTCTGCACTTCAGTATAAGTCATCCTTTTATGTGAATGTATGATACTTTTATATATTTCATGACTACGGACAGAACCTTTTTCATCAAAAGTAATCTCGCATGTCATAGTAAGTCTATCTTCGTCTTCATTGAGTGAACACATACCATTTGAAAGTACATGTGGAAGCATAGGTATAACTCGATCAAGAAGATACACTGAATTTCCTCGTTTTAATGCTTCTCTATCAAGAGGACTCTTTTCTTTCACATAGTGACTTACATCAGCTATTGATACATAGAGCTTTTGTAAGTTTTTCGATTCTTTCTCAAGGCAGATTGCATCATCTATATCTTTCGTATCTTCTCCATCAATTGTGATAAACATCTTATCTCTAAGGTCTTTTCGTCCGATAAGGTCTAATTCATTTATAGGTACAGCTACTTTATCTGCTTCAGCAAGTACTTCTTCATCAAAAACATCTCTTATTTTAAAATCATGTACGATAGCTCGTATGCTTGCTGTCGGGTCATCTTTATGACCTATCACATTGACAACCACGCCCTCTGGGTTTTCATTTTTTTTATTGCTTCTTAAAAGTTTTACTTCAACGATCGAGTCATTTACTGCCTTTCCAAAATACTTTTTCTCTATATGTATGTCAAAAGGTATCTTTTTATTGATTGGTGTCACAAAAGCGAAACTTTTACTTTGCTTAAAATACCCGACTACTATGTCTGATGCTCTTTCTATAATCTTTATGACTTTTGCTTCACGACTTTTGCTTTTATCAGTCTTATCACTCAATATCTCTATGGCAACTCTATCATCATTTAATGCATCCATAGAGTCTTTAGATGACACATATATTTCTTCTCCACTCAAAAGTTTCACAAACCCAAAAGATTTGCTCGCTGCTCTATATACACCTTCTAATTTTTCTTTTTTCTTTCTCATAAATTAAAAAAGACCTGCAAATCTGCAGGCCTTAAATTTTACCAGACTACATTGAGTACAAGTGCTAATGCAAGAAACGATATCGCAAGCACTGTCGTAATCTTTGATAGATGTCCTTCAATTGATCTACCTCTTGCCTTACTCCAGTATGAATCCCCCATACCAGCGATACTACCTAGTCCTGCGCTCTTTCCTTCTTGTAGAAGTATAATACCTGCAAGTGCTACACAAACTATAGCAAAAATTATCATAACTATTGTCTTTATCATAACGACCTCGTATTATTATAGTGTGCGGGGAATGGGACTTGAACCCACACGAGAAATTCCCACAAGATCCTTAGTCTTGCCTGTCTGCCAATTCCAGCATCCCCGCAAAAAATTAAGCGCGAAACGGGGATCGAACCCGCGACCTTCGCCTTGGCAAGGCGACGCTCCACCACTGAGCCACTCGCGCATATAATATATTATAACTAGTAATATAATAAAAATCAAGTAATGCCTAGAGGCGGAATCGAACCACCGACAC
>DFKY01000021.1:0-26093 GCA_002374095.1 Lachnospiraceae bacterium UBA3633 | reverse complement strand
CTGCTCTACCGACTGAGCTATCTAGGCAGAAGCGGGTGATGGGAATCGGACCCACGTATCAAGCTTGGAAGGCTTGCATTCTACCATTGAACTACACCCGCAAAAGTAAGCTTTATAATTTTACAAAAAAGACCTCATTTTGTCAAGTCTTATTCACTAATAAGATTAGAATCTGTTGCAGTCCCAATTTCATCATTTTCTACTTGTCTATTGGTAAAAAACTGGTATCTTGTCTTATTTCTGCCCAAAATCACTCTCATATAGCCGTCAAGAGTGCTATTTGCAGCTATAATATCTGATAATAGTATCTTTTTGCCATCCAACTCTTCTTTATCATCTTCTTTTCCTTCATCAGCCTCAAACCAGATTACTGGCACTTCATTATCATATGAAATATTAGAAACTAAGCCATCATAAAGCAAGGTATCTTCTTTTGTATTTTTATCATAATAATGGACATAGGCATTTCTTTCTTCAAAATAGTCATCTCTTACTTTAGCACACATATCTGTCACTTCCACTTCATATTTGTCAATAAGCTCCTTTTTCAAAACGAAGTCCGTTCTTGCCTCTACATATGCAGCTATATCGTAATCAAAATATCCACTGCCATTTTTGAAATCAGTTATGCTTGGTGTGGAATTTTTATATTGACCATTGCTTATGTCATCAATTATATAATCACTATACTTATATGTTTTATACTCATTTTTAGCATAATACAATGCATTAAGGCTATCATACTCACACAAGATATCACTTTCTTCATAAGGCTTACCTTTACACGATACAAGTAAAATCATACTCAAGATTAATATTATGCTATATATATTTTTTTTGATATTCTCCATATATTCCTCTCTATTTATATGTGTTTAAATCATCCAATAATTTTCTTTTTTCAATATCCCAGCTACCATCTCTAATGCTTACTCTTATCGTCTCCATCAAGTGATTATAATAATAAAGATTATGCATAACAAGCAGTCTCATACCAAGCATCTCTTTTGATTTAAGAAGGTGTCGTACATATGCACGACTATACTTTTTACATGCTTCGCACTCGCATCCTTCTTCTATTGGTTTCTCGTCATCTTCATACATTTTATTTAAAAGATTGAGTTTACCATACTTTGTATATGCATGACCATGCCTACCATTTCTGCTTGGATATACGCAGTCAAAAAAGTCAACTCCTCTATCTACACTTTCTATGATATTCTCTGGAGTTCCCACTCCCATCAGATACGTAGGCTTGTCAAGAGGAAGATTTGGCACTGTCACATCAAGTATATGATACATCTCTTCATGTGATTCTCCAACTGCAAGTCCACCTATTGCATAACCACTTAAATCATATCTACTTATTTCTTTGGCATGCTCTATTCGCACATCATCCAAGATACCGCCTTGATTTATACCCCACAACAATTGTTTATTATTGATAGTATCATCCAAAGCATTTAATCTTTTATTTTCTGCAATGCATCTTTCAAGCCACCTTGTCGTCCTTTCTACAGAAGGTTTTATGTAATCATAACTTGCAAGTGCTGGAGGGCACTCATCAAATGCCATAGCTATAGTAGATGCAAGATTTGATTGTATCTGCATACTTTCTTCTGGTCCCATAAATACAGGTCTTCCATCTATATAAGACTTAAAGTAAACCCCTTCTTCTTTAACCTTTCTTCCAGTCGAGACAAGTGAATAAACTTGAAAGCCGCCACTATCTGTAAGTGTTGGTCTATCCCAATTGGCAAATTTCTTTATGCCACCGAGTTTCTTTATAAGAGTATCCCCTGTCTTTAGATGCAAATGGTATGTATTGCAAAGCAAAACTTCTGTCCCTATATTCTTTAGGTCGCTTGTCGATACAGCTCCTTTTATTGCTGCAGCAGTTCCCACATTCATAAAGCATGGTGTCTCTATAATTCCATCGACTGTATCAAATGAGGCTGATTTTGCATTTCCAACTTTTCCTATTATTTTATACATCTTTAATCATTTTAAAAAAGCGGACTTTAGGTCCGCTTTTTATCTTATTATTTTTTCTTCTTTTTTATTTTTGCGGGTTTATCACTTGTTTCTTCTGTACCTACACGAACTTCAGCTTTTTTCATAGAAGGTACTTCATTTTTTGTCCCAGCCTTTTTCAGATCAAACCAAAGCGGACCCGTTATGCATACAGATGAGTAACATCCACATACTATACCTATAATAAGAGGTAATGCAAATGATTTTATACTACTTACACCCATTATATATAATACGACAACCATTATAAGAGTTGTAATTGATGTATTGACAGATCTTGTAAATGTCTGTGTAATAGATGTATTGACTATGTAATCTGTATCCTCACCACGCATCCTTCCAAGATTTTCTCTCACACGATCAAATATTACTATAGTAGCATTGATTGAGTAACCAACTATAGTAAGCATACAAGCTATAAATGTAGAATCAACAGTCCATCTAAATACTGCATAAAATCCTATAGTCACAAGACAGTCATGAAGAAGTGCTATAACTGCTGACCCAGCAAATCTTATATCTTTAAATCTTACCCAGATGTAAATAAGCATAAGAATAGTAGCTATAATTACTGCAACTACTGCATCTCTTCTCATCTCGACAGATACAGCTCCTGAGATATTTTCAGTATTAATTCTTTCCTCTGCCACATCAAAGTCGCTTTCAATTCGCTCATATAATTCTTTCATCTCTTCTTGAGACAAGAATCGAGATTTTATTATAACTTCATTTGATCCTGCTACTTTTTGAACTTGTATGTCGGGACTTCCTGTCACATCCTCAAATATTGGCACTACTTTATCATCAATATCAGCAAGCGACATATCTTCATTAAATTCAACATTCGTTGATGATCCACCGCTAAAGTCAAGACCATAGTTGAAACCTCCAAGTCCTCTACTTGCGTTGATACCTACAAATGCTATACCTATAACTATAAGTGCAACTGATATCACATAAGATACTTTTCTAAATCCTACAAAACTAATTATCTTCTTATCAACTTTCTTGCCATAGAGCTTTTCATTGTCTAGTCCTAAATCAAGAAGAGCATTGATTATAAATCTCGTTACAAAAAGTGCAGTAAACATAGAAAGCACTATACCTAAAGCAAGAGTTGCTGCAAAGCCTTTTATGCTACCTGTGCCTTTCCAATTTAGAACTACTGCTGCTATAAGAGTAGTGATGTTGCCATCAATAATGGCAGACAACGCTTTATTAAAACCTTCTTTTACCGCAGTCCGTGTATTCTTGCCAGATCCTATTTCTTCTTTGATACGAGTGAAGATAATGACATTGGCATCAACAGCCATACCAATAGAAAGTATAATACCAGCTATACCAGGAAGTGTAAGAGTTATGCCAAAACTTTGTATAAGGAAAAGTGTAAGTCCTACATACATAGTAAGTGCAAGAGATGCTGCAAGTCCTGGGAGTAAATAAAATGCTATCATAAATACACAGATTATTCCAAAGCCTATAAGTCCAGCACGAAGTGATGTTGCTATAGCATCTTGTCCAAGCTTTGCTCCTACAACATTGGATCTTAAGATATTGAGTGGAAGTTTCATCGCACCAATTCTTATAGTTGATGCAAGTCTTTCTGATGATTCAAGGTCACCCATACCTGTAATCTGTGCTCTACCATCTGTTATAACAGATTGTACCGTAGGGAATGATATAATCTCATCATTATAAATGATATATATAGGACGTCCTATGCTTCTCTCTGTAGCTTTTGCAAATCTTTCTTTACCCTCATCAGTAAATGCAAGATCTACTACATACTGAGTCTGTCCATAATTATCTTGAACCATACCACCACGAGCAGAAGTAATCATATTACCATCAATTATCTGTTCGCTTGTCTTATCAAAAATTGGTGGTTTAGTAAAATCATAATTTGGCATATCTGCATCAAGCACACTATTTGTAGCAAGGTTATTGTATTCGCTATCTGTAGCGAGATTAAGTATGTTGCTATTTCCAGTGTCAGTAAGTACTGCTCCTTCTTCTGGAGTACCACCTATCTGAATAGAACCATCAGGATTCTGATATACATTTGCACCTTCTATATGTACATTGTCACCAAGTACATTACTTGAATCAGAAGAAGCATTGCTACTATTACCTTTCTCTGTGCCTGTATGACCACTCACTTCACCTGATGCTTCATCATCTACTATACTATCTGTAGCTATCTCACTATCAGTTGCTATCTCGCTGTCAGTAGCACGGATAGGCCAACTCAACAAATCTTCCTCTACAAAGTATAAAGTTCCTGGCTTTCCAAGCTCTTCAAGTATCGCATTTGCATCACTTACACCAGGTATATCAATATTAATTTTATTACTACCTTCTCTATATACTTCTGCTTCTGTTGAATAATCTTGTGATTTTAGTTGGAGTTTATAAACAGAATCGTTCATCTCTTCATCTGTCGGACTTTCTGTACCAGCCTCATAAGTTATTGATACTCCTCCAGCAAGATCAAGTCCTAGATTTATGTCTGGCATAGACAGCCTTCCTATATATACAGCTCCTGCAATAAGTGCTAGTATAACGATTATTTTCACTATGCCACGTCCTACATTTCTCATTTTATAACTCCCCCTTAAAAAAGCTCCATCTTCGTGGAGCTTTTATATCTTTACTCTGCTTTTGTAAACTTGTCTATATATTTTCGACATATATCGTATTTGTCTTCATGATATGTCTCTATCACCATCAGCTTTCCATCCACATTTCTGAAGTAATAATTATACTTCTCTACGCCATATGGATAAGGAACATCGAGTGACACATGCTTGTATGTAGCTCCTGCTATCTCTACATCATCAGGTACAGCTTTTGGAGCAAAGTTTGCACATATAATATTTAGATCTCGTGCAAGTCTCGTATAATACACAGCCATACGGCTATAATCATCAAAGTATACAGCGAAATCATATTTTATACCCTCTGCGCTAAAATCATAATTATCATTGGCAGAATGAATCGCATGGTTAAATGTTATCTTGTAATTAGACCATTTATTAGTATATGTATTGCCATTCTTTGTAGCTGTAACCGCGGTAAACCTATTTGCAGCTTCATCATTTTGTACAAACCCGCTTTCATCAGTTTTTTTGATATCTGCTGCTTGTGCGGTCGTCTCTTCTATCTCAGAATATATACTATCTTTCTTAAATAGTGATGCTTCTTCTTTTTCTTTAAGAACAGTAGCAGAAAATGTCGGTACTGTACTCATAATCAATGCAAAAATTGTAAGTAGAACTATTCTTTTATCTTTCATTAATTCTCCTTCCAATAACCCAACATAGATATTATAGCCCTTAATTATGAAAACTTTATGTCCAAAATCTATTAATTATGTGGCAGTTTAATATAGTTCTGATGCTATACCATATTCATATGGTCCAAAGTTCGTGCCACTTCCAAGTGAACTTGTCTCGTTGAAATTAAGATAGAGTGATGTAACTTCTTGGCGGTCTGACTCAGATGGTAAACCATATACCCATCTTTTTTCACCCGAATCTCTATATGCCCAACAAGGACTATCACTTGCAGCTACTGGGTTGCCATTTACATCTTTAAGGTTGCCTGGCGTCTTTTTATAATACTTAATCTCATAAGGATAGTAACCCAAGAACTGACCACCAGGTCCTAACAAGACATACATCCCTTGTTTATCTTTAATTGATTTATTTTCATTAGTCAAAAGTGAACCGTTTGAATCCACTACACGAAATTCATAATAGTCACCAGCAATATGCTTTTGTGCATTACTATGATCTGGAATAGTTATATCAAATGAAGTTCTTGATGGTGACATTCTAATTATGCCTATATTATCTGTATCTTTATCAGCTCTAAGAACTATACCATTTTGTATATATCTATTGCCTCTCTCAAGCACTGTTGTCATACCTGTACCAGCAGTTGTACTTGTGCCAAGATCAACCTTTGTGTATCCACCATAAGTTGTCGCGATAAAGTATGCATTACTATCTTTAAGTGATAATTTTACTTGAGCATTGAGCTTACATTGAGCTCCTATTCTTGGGTCGTTCTCATCAGCCTCATCACTGGCACTACCAAAGTACATCCACTGTTCGCCTTCACTTACCTTCAATATACCTTTTTTCTCGTCAAGTGTTACAGGATCGCTTACTCCATCTGGATCTGGGTCAGCGTTACCGCCTGTCTCGTTTGGATCAAGTATTACATTTGCTCTTGTCAAATCTCCTACTGGATATGACTTTACAAAGACTCCGTTCTTTACTCGAACGAGTGCTTCTTCTTGCATAACCCCATCATCATCAAATGCATATGTATAATTTCCAATTCTTCTTATTGTCTTTTTTAATATGTTACCATTAGAGCCTGCATAGAACCATGCGCCTTCTTCATTGGTATGTTTCTTTTTATTGACCTCAAGTATAAGATCTTCGCCATTTTTAGAGTAAGCACCAGGTACAGCATATAACCAACCCTTTGAAAGATAGCCGTCATTTTCCTCGTCAAAAAACTTCATATTAGACTTTGTCGCAAGTCCTGGTTCAGTAGAATACCAACTATTTTTTCTTACGCCATTGGCATCAAATGCATATCTCTGTCCATCTATAATTCTGCTTACTGCTCTTTCAGTGTCAGTTGCAGATACTTTAGCCGCAACTTTTCTACATGTCTTCTCATCAAAATATAAAACTATTTCTTCATTGCTGTCGTACTCACTACCTCTTTCAGTTCCCTCATAATAGTGCCATCCTTTACAAGCTGCACCATTTTCTTCTGGGTCAAAGTAATATACACAATCTTCGTATGCAGGTAATTCTTCTGGATCCTGCTTCACACCATTTTGATCATAGTATCCTTCAAGTTTTTCACCATCTGCATTAAATCCGTATCTTTCGCCTTCAATTGTCTTTATAACTAGTCCAACTGTTGCTGATGCTCTATAAGCTCTACCTGTAGGTCCAAAATAATAATCTGTATATGATATAGTATTATCTGATACATCTATTGACTCATCACTATACCAACGATTTTTGTACATAGCACCATTGGCATCAAAATAATATAATTCATCGTTGTAACTTATAAGTTCATTTCTAATCATCTTGCCATCATCACCAAAGAAAAACCTATCGCCTTCAATGTTGTACATAAAGTTTGTAGCCATTATACCAGTATCCACAAAAAAGTAAAAATCTGTGCCATCATAAAATAATCCCTTACCAACTTGAGATAAATCTACATCAGCACCTAAACTTCCCGGCTTATAAACTTTGTCTTCTTTGTAATGATAATATTCCTCTACTTTCGGTCCCTTAACTCCGCCAGTAAGACTTGCAGGTATTTCTCCAGTATGCAAATCCTCAGTAGGATCAGCAAACGAAATGCTTGTCATACCAAAAAGTAAGGATATAATCACAAAAATCGATAAAGCTCTTTTTTGTTTCATATTATATAACCTCTTACCAACATAAAAATCTTCACACACAACACTTAATAGACTTAAAACTCAATTTTAAGTCCACATAACAACATAAATTACATAGTTTTCGCATTTTCAACAAACTACATAATTAATGATAATTATAATATAAAATGGCATTATTTGCAACTTTTTTATCGATCTATTTGTGGCTATTTTGTGGCAAATATCGCCTAAATTCAGCTTATTTTCACCTACCTATAGTTCTGCAAATTGATTTCAATAGATTTTGTGCCTTTATAATCATTTATTTTAGGGTAATACACTATATCAATAGAGTCATTGCCACAAAGCCTATCCTCAATTATAGATGCTTCCTCAAAAATGACTCCATATCGCACATTATTATCTTTAGTAAAAGAAAGCCTTACTACATTCTTGTCATTGCCATATATATTCATTACCTTTACTTTTACATCACGTGTAGCAAAAAGCGGTCTTGAAAAACTTTGTCCATATGGTTCTATTTTTTCTATATCTTTTATAATTTCTTCATTGATCATATAAAATGGTAATTCTGCATCTATATACACCTTTTTTTCAAAATCACTTTGTGACAAATTGCACTCAGCATTTAAAAGTTTTCTAAGCATATCCACTTTATCTTCTTCAATTGAAAAACCTGCTGCAAGTTTATGTCCGCCAAATTTAACCAGCATATCTCTATGACGATTTAATGCCTCAAATATATCATAAGCTTCTATAGATCTACAACTTGCCTTCAGTATTTTTTCTTCAGTGGTATCTGTCAAAACTATAACTGGTTTATTGTAGCTATCCTTTACTCGTCCAGCTACAATACCAGCCACTTGCTCATGGAGCCCTTCTATATATATAACCAAAACTTTATCATCAATAAATTTTTCTTTGACAAGATTAAGTGCAAGCTTTGTGCCACTATCTGTCATCATCTTTCTTTCATCATTTAATTCTTTCAATGATTTGGCTAAATTGTCAACCTCTTCTTCATCATCTGACAAAAAAAGTTTAAGTGCGATGCAGGCACTATCCATACGACCTGCTGCATTGATAAGTGGTCCAATTATAAATCCTATATGATAAGTGGTCAGAGATTTAACACTTAAATCTATCCCCGAAAGTTCAATAAGTTTTTTTAGACCGGCATTTTTAGTGTTGAGTATAGACTTAAGTCCATACTTCACTATTATATGATTTTCATTGACAAGTGGCATGATGTCGCTCACAGTAGCTATCATTGCAAAATCAATATAAGTATCTAAAACATCTTTCACATTACTTTTATATAACTCGTAGTATCGAACCACAAATTTCATAGCGACTACCGCACCACATATACCGTCAAATGGATACATTGTCTCTACATCCTTTCTTTTTGGGTCAACTATCGCAGATGCATTTCTTGGAAGTATCCCTATATCATGATGATCCGTCACTATGACTTCTATTCCATTTTTTTTCGCATAACTTATCTGATCATTTGCTGCTATACCATTATCACAAGTAATTATAAGCTTTACATTGTCTTTTATAGCCTCATCAATGATTCTTAAATTTATACCATAGCCATCTCTAAATCTGTCAGGTATATAATAACTCACATTGCCACCAAGTTTTTTTATGCTATCATATAATATATAAGTAGAGCATACCCCATCTACATCATAATCTCCGACTATGCGGATGCTCTTTTTTTCTTCTATATATTTTTTTAGTATCTCACAAGCCTTATCCACATCAGGGAGAAGTTTTGCTTCATTTAGATCAGATAGATTTTCTGATAGAATCTTTCGTATCTCATCATCCTTATATATATCCCTATTACATAAAATAACAGAAGTAAGGGGTGTAATCCCAAACTTCTGTGATATCTCTTTTACATTCTTTTTTTTATTGTAAATTACGAAATTAGAATTCGTCTTCATCTTCCAATTCTTCTATATCGTTCACTGGTTTTTTAAGCCCTTCAATCTTTATACCATGCTTTTCTGCATAATCCCAAAGTGCTGCATGTATAGCTTCTTCAGCAAGAAGTGAACAATGCATCTTAACTGGTGGAAGTCCATCAAGTGCTTCCATGACAGCTTTATTGGTTACCTTTAGTGCCTCTTCTATAGTCTTTCCTTTAACCATCTCTGTAGCCATACTACTCGTCGCAACTGCTGCACCACATCCAAAAGTTTTGAACTTACAATCTTTTATAATGCCTGTGCTATCATCTATGTCAAGATACATTCTCATTATATCGCCACACTTTGCATTGCCAACAGTTCCAACTCCAGATGCATTTTCTATAACGCCCACATTTCGTGGATTCGTATAATGATCTTTTACTTTTTCACTATATGCCATACTTTACTCCTTTACCTTACCCCTATATATAAATGCTTTCAAATGCTATTTTTTATTTTTTATAAAATCTTCATATAGTGGAGACATCGACCTTAATCTTTCTACTATCTTTGGAAGGTTGTCACAAACTAGTTTTGCGTCATCCAAGCTCGTAGTATGATCCACTGTAAGTCTAAGCGACCCATGTGCTTTCTCATGAGGTAGTCCTATAGCAAGTAATACATGTGATGGATCAAGTGACCCTGATGTACATGCAGACCCTGATGATGCGCATACTCCTATATCATTGAGTGCAAGAAGCATTGACTCACCTTCTATAAATTCAAAGCCAATATTTACATTATTGGTAAGTCTCTTTTCTCTATGTCCATTTAATCTTGAATAAGGGATTTCTTTCAAAATTCTATCTATAATATAGTCTCTTATCATCTTCTCATGGCTCATGCGTTCCTCAATTTCGCTATGTGCAATCTCTGTCGCCTTTGCCATACCGATAATTCCTGCTACATTTTCTGTACCAGCTCTTTTCCTAAACTCCTGGGCACCACCATCCATAAAGTTTCTTATCTTGACACCTTTTTTTATATATAAGAAGCCTGTCCCTTTCATAGCATTAAACTTGTGCCCTGATGCTGAAAGCATATCTATGCCATCACTCACTACATCTATAGGCATATGTGCATATGCTTGCACTGCATCAACATGAAGATAAACACTATGCTTTTTGCAAACTTCAGAAATCTCTTTTATAGGTTCTATCGTTCCTATTTCATTATTGGCGTACATAATAGAGACAAGAATTGTATCTGGTCTTATGGCTTTATCAAGTGTTGCAGGATCTACAAGTCCATTTTCATCAACATCAAGATAGGTAACTTCATATCCTTCCTTTTCTAAAGCTGCCATACTATGAAGCACTGCATGATGCTCAATTTTAGATGTGATAAGATGCTTACCCTTATCACGATTGGCATATGCGACTCCCTTTATCGCAAAGTTGTCTGATTCAGTTCCACAAGATGTAAAGTATATCTCTCTTGCATTTGCATTTAATGTCTTTGCTATCGTCTCTCGTGCTATATCAAGTGCAGCGTGGACATCTTGCGCTCCATCATAGATACTACTTGGGTTAAAGCACATATCTGTAAGATATGGCAGCATAGCCTCAAGCACTCTTTTATCGACAAATGTTGTGGCAGCATTGTCCATATAAATAAGTCTATTCATATTTCCTCCAGATTAAATATATCTAATCATAATTAAGTATATCTAATCTCTATTATAATACTTTTCTGTATTTTGTCAATTTATGATGCTTTTATCCTATTATAACCATCACTATAATATCTTATAGCATCTCCTACATCTCTCTCAAGCTCATTATTGCCATTGCTATAGTCAATGTATGCTCCTTCTATTTTTCTCATATATAAGAACTCATCATCTGGAGCTTTGTCATTGACTGACTCATATCCTACATACTCTGCATTGATACGAGCTACATCTTCTCTACACATATAGTCTATAAACTTATAGGCGCTATCTACATTTTCTGCATCTTTAAGTATGCACCATGCATCTATAAATATTTGAGTTCCTTCTTCTGGAACTACAAAGCAGTATTCATCATCGGTGCCTTCAAGGTATACATATTGTACATCTCCACTTGTCATAGGAGCTATAGCTGCTTCTCCAGAAAGCATCTTCTCTTTTACTTGATCAGTAAAATATCCTTGCACATAAGATTTCTGCTTTATAAAATCTTCTGTGCATATATCTATCTCTTCTTTACTTGTTGAATTGACAGAAAAACCATTTTTACGAAGTCCTACAGTATAAAGGTCTCTTATAGATGACTGCATGATAAGTTCACCTTTAAGTGCAGGATTAAAAAGTTCTTTCCAGCTTCTTGGGAAAGTTATCCCCATAGCATCAAGCTTGGTCTTATTAAAGAAGATTCCCATCGACCCACAGAAGTATGGAACTGCATATGTATTACCTGGATCACATACTGCAAGCATCTCATACTTATCTTTATTTATATTTACGAGATTAGGAATCTTTGTCTTATCAAGAGGAAGAAGTAGCTCCCTATCTATCATACGTTCTATGCAATAATCTGATATGCATATCACATCATATTTTGCTCCACTTTCAATAACTGGTATTACTTCTTCATTAGCTTCAAATACATCTTGATGAACAGTTACTCCTGTCTCTTTTTCAAAAATCTTAATCGCATCTTCAGCCATATAGTCACCAAAATTCAGTATATACAAGTCTTTACCAGAGCTAGCTGTAGACACAGCGTTGCTGCAAGATATAAGCCCTGCTGTAAGAGTAGCCAAAACTACTATAGCAACGATTCTTTTTAAACTTTTTTTCATTTCGAATCCTCCCACAAATTGAATGATTAATGTGTACTCTAATATAAGACAAAAATTTTTGCCTCATGACACACGATATAATTATAATATAAATTTACTAAAAATCAATATATTTTTTTTAAGTTTTGATATATAATACTAATGTATATCATTATATAAGGAGTATGTCTCATGAAAAGAAATATAGGAGTAATGTCAATCGGAATACGCGGTCCTATAATAAGAGAGGGTGATGACTTAAAAGTAATAGCTGTAGAATCACTGCTCAATGCCGTTACCGAAGATGGCATCAGGCTTGACGATAAAGATGTATATGCAATCACAGAATCAGTAGTCGCGAGATCTACTGGGAATTATGCTACCATAGATCAGATAGCCAAAGATATAAAAGAAAAATATGGAGATAATACCGTAGGACTTATACACCCTATCACATCAAGAAATAGGTTTTCAGTTTTACTTAGAGGTATAGCAAGAGGGCTTAAAAAAGTCATCATCATGCTCTCTTATCCATCTGACGAAGTGGGCAATGCTATACTAACTTATGATGATATAGATGCGAAAAATGTAAACCCTTATACAGATGTACTCTCGTACAAAAAGTACAGAGAACTTTTTGGCTATAAAAAGCACGAATTCACAGGCATAGACTATATAGATTACTACAAAAGTATAGTAGAAAATGAAGGTGCAGAATGCGAAATCATATTCGCAAATAATGAAAAGGCAATCCTTAACTATACAAAATATGTCTTGACTTGCGACATCCATAAAAGAGCACGAACAAAAAGAATACTAAAAGAAAATGGTGGAGAGATTGTACTTGGACTTGATGATATACTTACAAAATCTGTAGATGGATCTGGTTTCAATGAGCTTTATGGTCTACTTGGTTCCAATAAAGCAACAGATGAAAAAGTAAAACTTTTTCCATCAAGCTCTTGCAATATTTTAGTGCAAGATATAAAAAATCTTTTATATGAAAAGACAGGTAAAAATATAGAAGTCATGATCTATGGTGATGGAGCATTTAAAGATCCAAAAGGAAAAATCTGGGAGCTTGCCGATCCTGTTGTAAGCCCTGCATATACAGATGGCTTAAACGGCACCCCAAATGAATTAAAGCTTAAGTATCTGGCTGACAACGACTATAAAAATCTTTCGGGTGAAGAACTTAAAGAAGCGATAAAAGACTCTATAAGAAAAAAGGGAAGTGACCTAAAAGGCAATATGTCATCAGTCGGTACTACGCCAAGAGAGATAACAGATATCCTTGGAAGTCTTGCAGATCTCACATCTGGATCTGGCGACAAAGGCACTCCTTTCATACTGATAAAAGGATACTTTGACAATTACACAAGCGAATAAAAAAAGCCTCTCAGATGAGAGGCTTTTTTTTATTTATCTAAAACTTTTCCCGTTCGTTTTCCTGTACTTCCAGTCGAACCTGTAGATGATTTGCTTTGATTAGCAATTACATTTGTACTATTATTATTAATTATCGCAGAACTTTCATTATTATTTGTTATAGCATTTTGATTGGCAGTAGTTGAATTCAAACTATTAAGCGAATTCATAAACTCTACAATGTTATTATTGAAGTAATTCTTTATAATTTCATTAATATCTGCATTTGCTGTCGAATTTATGATACTTGACGAATGTTTTTCACTTGCAGCCTTTACACTTATATCAGATTCACGAGGCACACCTTCTATCCATTTACCGTTTTTATCAAGTGCATATCCATCTGGAGTAATTGTGCTCTTTTGAAGATTTCCTGTACCATCAAAATAATAATATGAACCATCTATCTTCTTCCAGCCTCTTGTAAGTTTTCCTTGATTACTGCCAGCATCTTTATCAAAATAATATGTAGTGGTGTTATCTCTAAGCCATCCTGTATACATCTTACCTTCGCTATCAAAATAGTAGAAATCTTGCACACTTACTTTATGTCCACTACCATCTGTCACTACTCTTTCTATACAAGCAAACATATTTTTTGCTTGTACCGAATTGCCAAGGGCATCTTTAAGAATTAAAGTAGAGTTGCCATTTTCATCTGTGCCCCATGTTGAGCCATTGGTATTCATTGTTATAGGTATAGTTTTAATGCTTACACTAAGTTTTGTATCATTTGCTGGATTGGCCACTGGGCCTACATTAAGCTCTGTAAATGCTGGCGATACTACATTGCCGCCAAGTGAAGGTCCATTGGTTCTACTTCCTCTACTGCTTCCGCTACTACTACCACTATTGTCGCTATTATTATTGCCATTATTACCTGATGGAGTTTGATTTGCTGTAAACTTTGCATATAAGTCGAGTCTTCTATTTGTGAGATCAGCTATACGTAAGACAGTATTAAAATTATATGGTATATCGGAACTCGTTGCATACCAATGATTAAAAGTATAACCAACTACATTGATAGCACCTGGGTCAGTCGCTCTTTCTCCATCATTTAAAGTTTCTGTATCTGGGGTCCTTCCATGGTCACTATGAAATACTACACTTATAGCTTCTCTCCAGTGAGCAGTTAATGTCTTATCAGATGTTATAGTCGTATCAAAATTCCAAGGAGTACTGCCATCATACCAGCCATCAAACTTATATCCTATAGCTGTTGGGTCTGTTGGCCTTGTCACTTTATCACCATAGTTAATTGTCTGTGGTGCAATAGCTGTGCCATGCCCATCCATGTCAAAAGACACAGTAAACCTTTCTATATCCCACAAAGCAAAATATATAAGATCTTTAGGATTTGTCTCACTTACTTTCATCTTTTCTACTTTTGTACCAGTAAGTCCTTCGTTATCATACCATCCCTTAAATTCATGACCTACATATATCATACTTGCTGAAGCTGGCACATTTATCTCTTCTCCATATGTTATAGATGGTGTACCACTTGCACCTCTCCATCTCGCACCATTTAATTCATAAGTTATGTTGTATACTTTTCCTTTCCATACTGCTGTAAGAGTTATATTATCATTGAGTACTATAGGATCTCCAGCACGATACTGATTTCCATCACTACCATTCCAGTAATCAAGCTCATGGCCTACATAAGTATATACAGCATCAGGTGCATTGACACTACTTCCAACCGCTCTTGTAATTGAATTCATAGTGCCAGTTGCGTTCACATGTCCCTTATTAAAACTCAATGTCTTAGTGTCAGAACTATCAGCATACTGTGCATAAAGTGTAAGATCTTGAGCTATGTCAAGATGATAGAGAGAATTATTATCATATGTAGTACCACTTCCATCAGCTACTGTATTATAATTCACAAACACTTTTCCTGTTTTTGTCGTTGGTTCAAGAAGATTACTAAGTGATGCACGAAGTGTTGGCTCAAAATATGCAATCTCATCACTTGTGCCAAAATGTCCATTTTGGTCATTTACACTCGTTATAGTGCTATCCCAATTTGCATCAAGTTTTATAAAATTATTGGTTACAAGACGTATACGAGCATTACGGCCAGCATTAAATGCACTCAATGCATGAGCATCTTCATCAATTATAAAGCTTCTACCCTTGCCTGTTGTAGTATAACGCATATTTGAATTAACATCTTCAATGTCATTTGCATCCATAACAATTCTATTGTGAGCATATGCAACTTTTACTGCTATATATTCCCCTTCATTGCATTCTAAGTTTCTATCGCTTATATCAATTGTATTCATACCCTTAGATGCATTAGCTGTCAATTCACATAGCTTATTACTGTTATTATTCATATCCATTCTTAATTGATTAGCTGAATCTAAAGAGTTGACTTTATAGATAGATATGTCATACTCATCTTCTGTATTTGCATAAAAGCTTACAGCCTTTATTTTTTCTTTACTGTTTCTTATCTCAAAAGTATTGAAGACAGACAATCTATGATTCTCAGCTTGTGATAAATATGTAGCTACTGTACCTGTATCATAGAAATAATTATTTTCATATTCTGAAAAAGATGGTTCAAAATCTGTCACCATATAATCCATATACCAAGTATGTTCATAACTATTGCCTTGATTAGTTGTGACACCCCATGCATTATCATATGGCACTAATGTGAAATTATTCCAAGAGTTCTTACATATGAATGCACCAGTGTAAGTTCCAAAGCTTCCCTTAAACTCTATATCGTCGTCCCAACCTATACAGTACATCGCATGTCCACCAAGATTTCCATCATCAGATACATCTTTTGCATCAAGTGCATATACTTCACCATAATCCACACCATCCTTTACATAATGTAGATTACTATTATTTTCATCAAGATTCCTTGCCTTACTTTGTGCACCGAGTGTATATATAAAGAATTCAAAACCATTATACTTTACTATATCTTTTTTTGCTTGTTCTACAAACTTGTCTCTATCAAATGTGGTTCCATTATAATAATCTGAAAGATCTCTTACAAGAGATTCTTTTGCATGAACGACTGTTTTATTAGTATAAGAATCAAGGAAGTTTTTATTGATGGCAGCACTTACAAGACTTTCACCTGCACTTCCAGACCAACTTCCTTGAACACTATTTCCAAGTCTTGGCCAATCAAGAGGACTATCTTCTTCTACAAGAGATCTCCAAGTAGTAGATGCGATTGATAGGGTGAAAGAGTTTGATCCATAATCAGCCCAATCTTTTCCAGCTGGTGATTCTCCTGATATTTTCACTGTCCTACTATCACCAGCATTATTAAATTCATCTTTTGGCTGTGTGAAAAGTTGCATACCAAATTGCATCTCTGAAAGATTAAGTCCATCATCAAAATTTGCCCAACTACTTCTATCAAGTATGCTATCTATATTTCTATTTAATACATTTTTTACATAGTCTGGATATTTCTTTAGAAGATTAGTCTCTGCATATGCAGTAAATGCAAATGCCGTGCAAAGTCCTGTAGGATTTTGAAGCTTAAGTGATGTAACATAGTTATTGCCATCAAGGTTAGCCAAGCTATAATAGCTATCTGTATATCCAGTGCCAAGGAAACTATCTTCCACCATAAATCCTTTTTTATTAGGGCTTGCATTGAAAAGTGCATATCTCTCAACTTTTAGTTCGTTTTCATCTTTATCAACAGAGTAACCATTATCACCAGCACTTATCATATATTTACCATAAGTAAGTTTTTTCGCGTCAAACTTATCTGCTTTTATATTTATTGCTGTACCACCAGATCCACCACCCACATTACCATTAAGTCCACGACCTAAAAATTCATTTTCATATGAAAGATCACCCATTATAATTGATGAGCCACCATAAGGCTTATCACTTCCATAACCATTGCCACCATGTCCACCCACTATACTTCCTGATGCTACATCTATAGTGTTGTATTTTTTGGCAGAGAAAACTACTATAGCATCACCACCATCTCCACCTCTATCTTCAGATGATTCCATACCTCTACCACCATATACTCGAGCCCCACTAAAAGTAAGATCTGAATCATATGCATGGATGGCATCTCCACCATCTTTATAATCTTTTAACTCTTTTTTATCACTACCATCAGCTACAGTGTTTTCATTTCCGCCTTCTGCACCATATATAAATCCACCACCAAACTCTGCTATAGCATCTTCAAGATATAATGTAGGGTAATTGTTATTGCCACTTTCTATCTTTCCATCAATCTCTTCACTATCAATAAGTGTGAAAGTGTCTTCTACATATATTGCATAGTCATCACTTGGTCCCTTTATACTATGTCCAGCAAGGTCAAGTGTCTCACCATTTTTAAAATAAAGTGCTTTATCAAGTGTTATATCTTTTAATAGTATTATAGTATTATCATATTTTGATGCTGCATCCTTATCTTGATATAAAATCTGATCATATGCATCAAGTTCTTTATAATCTATCTCACTTATAGTTGAAACTTTTTCTATATTTTCTTCTTCGGTATATTCTATGTCACTTTCAGTTGCTATTACTTCATGCTCATCAACTGATGGTTGCAATTCATCAGTTGTACTTTCTTTTGGCTCTTCACTAGTCTTTTCTTTTTCAGTTGTATCTTCACTTTTCTCATCTTCTTCTGGCTCTTCTATATCACTTTCATCAGAAATGATGTCAGCTTCACTTGTTGAGCTTGTAGGCGCCTCATCAACAAAACTATTATCAGGAGTTACTTCTTTATCTTTTTCTGCACTCACTTTCGCATCAGAAGTCACATCTTTACTTTGTTCTGAAACTACACTATGCTCCTCTTCATTTTTCGTAGCATCATCTGAAATCTTGGCAACATCATCTGTCACCACTTCCAGTGATGAAACTTTACTCTCACTCGTTATCTCATCTGCATATGCACGACTTAAACCATCAAATGAATTAGTGCAAAATACAAGACATACTATAAGAAGTAATGCCAGCTTTTTTCTAACTTCATTTTTTAAAACTTGCAACATAAATATACCTCACAGATATTTTTACATGCCCAAAATAACCAAATGTCCAATTTGGTCCCCCATATTTATAGTAAGAGATACACTCCTACAAGTTAATTATATTGTATATAAAGGCCTATTTCAATGCATCTATCAAAGCTTAATAATTTCTTAATATTTTAAATAATAAAAATAATTTGCTGCGTAAACCCACTCCATTCACAAAATATTGCCGAAATGTGACTCTCTATGTTATAATGGCAGAATGAAACTATATTCAACAAGAAATGTAAATATAGTAGCTTCATCAAAAGAAGCTATAATAAAAGGTTTGGCAGAAGACGGCGGTCTTTTCACACCAAATTTTTTTGATATACAAGATAAAAAACTTAAAATCGAAGATTTACTTAAGCTTTCATATAAGGACATTGCCAAAAAAGTTTTTAGTATACTTCTATCAGATTTTAGCGAAGAAGAACTTGATAAGGCTATAAATGGTGCCTACAATAAAGAAAACTTTGGCCCATATAGTGAAACTGTCGCTCCTACAACAGAAATAGGTGAGGATTTCCTGCTTGAACTATATCATGGTCCAACTTCAGCATTTAAAGATGTTGCTCTTACTATTCTTCCACATTTTTTAACAATAGCCAACAATACTATAGATACGTCTGGCAACAAAAATCAAAATCATAAAGTTTATATCTTAACTGCCACATCAGGTGATACAGGGAAGGCAGCTCTTTCAGGCTTTAGAGATGTAGATGGTACTTTTATAACTGTATTCTATCCTACAGATGGAGTATCTGATATCCAAAAACTTCAGATGAATACATCTCTTGGCGACAATGTGTCAGTGGTTGCAATTAAAGGTGACTTTGATGATTGCCAAAGACTTGTAAAAGAAATATATACTGATAAAACCATCAAAAATCTTGCAGATGAAAATAGCATGATAATGTCAAGTGCCAATTCAATCAATATAGGTAGACTTGTCCCACAAATTATCTACTATATATATAGTTATGTAAATCTTGTCAATAATAAAAAAATATCTTGTGGCGATAAGATAAACTTCGTAGTTCCTACAGGAAATTTTGGCAACATACTTGCAGGTTTTATAGCAAAACTTCTCGGCACTCCTATACATAAGCTAATATGTGCAAGCAATAAGAATAATGTCCTTACAGATTTTATCAATACCGGAGTATATGACAGAAATAGGCCATTATATAAAACTATCTCGCCTTCTATGGATATACTTGTATCAAGCAACCTTGAAAGACTTCTCTTTTTATTATCAGATAGTGACAGTGATTACATAAAGTCTCTTATGAATGAACTAAAAGAAAAAGGTCGATATAAAGTTAATGACAAATTACTTTCACAAATAAAAGAAAATTTTGAAGCCTTTTATGCAAGCGAAAATGAATGTAGAGAAGCCATAAAAGAAGCTTTCGAAAAAGACCATAGGATTATAGATACACACACCGCTATCGCATATTCTTGCCTAAAGAAATACAAGAATAAAAATGGCACACTCTGCGAGCTAACACGTAGGGGCGACCTAACACGTAGGGGCGAGCTATGCGAGCCCGCTACAGTAATACTCTCTACCGCAAGTCCTTATAAATTTGCAAAGTTTATCTTGCCATGTATTACATGCGACCCTATAGATAATCTTGATGATTTTGGCAAAATGTATAAACTCCATGATTTAACAGGCGAACCAATCCCAGAAAACTTATTAAAACTTAAAGATATGAAAATCCGTTTTGATACTACTCTTTCATATAACGATTGCAAAAAATATGTAACTGATAAAATAAAATCCATATCACTTGAACAATCCCTAAAGAAAGGACAACTATGATAAAATTTAAAATTCCAGCAACTTCAGCAAATCTTGGCCCAGGCTTTGACTGCCTTGGTCTTGCATATACTTTATCCAATACCTACAAAGTAGAGAAAGCTAAAAAAATGCTTATTGAAGGTTGTGATAAAAAGTTTACCAAAAGTGATAATGTCTTCAATAGAGCTTTTCTCGCCACAATGAAAGTCCTTAAGAAAAAAGGTAGTTATCATGTCCACTATGAACCTACTATCCCTACATCTCGCGGTCTTGGAAGTTCTGCAAGTGTAATAGTTGCTGGTTGCATGACAGCCAATCTCCTATATGGCGGAAAACGAAAGTTAAGTAAAGATAAAATTTTTCAGATAGCATCTCGCATAGAGGGACACCCAGACAATGTGGCACCAGCAATCTATGGAGGTCTCACTGCATCTACAAAATTAGATAACGGTACTTTTTATACAAGTAAATTCATCGTGTCAAGCAAACTTCATTTTACAGCACTCATTCCAGATTTTACTACATCTACAGAAAAGGCAAGAAAGATACTACCAAAAGTTTATAAAAAAAGTGATGCCGTCTCTACCATATCTCATAGCATACTTATGACGAAAGCTTTACAGTCAGGTGATTTTAATCTTCTAAAAAATGCCAAAGTTGATTTCATACACGAGCCCTATAGAAAAAAACTAATAAAAGATTACGAATATATAAAGAAAAAAATAGAGAAGGATGGTGATGCCATACTTCTCATATCAGGTTCAGGTCCTACACTTCTTGTCATATCAAAAGATTCAAACTTCTATAAAAAGATTAATCTAAAGAATGCCAAAGCAAAGTGGGAAGTTAGAAAATTGGAAATAAAAAAGTAATAAAAAGACTCTAACTTATCGTACCCATCTGCCATCTGGTCCTATAACATAGCCATCTGGTGTTATAGCATTAGCAAGCATTGATCCATTTTTATCAAAATAATACCAATCATTTTGAACTTTATGCCAACTAAATGCCATTGTTCCTTCTCTTATGTTCTTTATACTTTCTAAAAAGTACCATTTGTTATCAGGGGTTGTATTTATCCAGCCAGTAAGCATCTTGCCATCTTTATCAAAATAATACGTATCTGTTATACTTCCATCTATAACTTTATTAACAACATAGAATCCATCAACTGCAGGAATAGTTTGTCCTTTTACAATAATATTCATTTTAAATGCATTCGTTATAGGATCATATATCCATGCTGTATCTTCAGCATTAATAATTGCTTTTATAAACTTTTTCTGGTTTATATATGTTGTAGTAATAGCTACATTTTGCATTATAGCATTCCCACCTCCGCCACCACTGCTGCTTCCACCTCCACCACTTGGAGGATAATATGGTGCTGGTGATGGTGAAATTTTATTATAAACTGCTATCACTTCTACATTTACATCTATTGTCGCTGGTATACTTGTAGCTGGATCTATATCGGTAGCCCCCGCTCTTCTAAGTATCCAGTGATCAAATCTATAACCACTCGGAGGCGTTACTTTATTTTGTGATGGTAATGTACACCCAACTCCAGAGATATAGGTGCTTTCAACTTCTGGGGCAAGTGATCCTGCTCCCATAGTCCATGTTATATTAGGTCTATCTCCATATATTGCAACTAAATTTATATCAGTAGTTTCTGATGCTGCTATTTCTGAGATTGTAGCAGTCATTCCACTTTTTGCAAATCCTTTAAACTCTTGATCTGCTGGAGGTGTTATATATCTTGCGAGATCAAATTTAGTTGGTAAAGCTTTAGCTGTACCTGGAGTATAATTTCCTGGCAAAAGTGACCAATCTGCAAAAGTACCTGCGCCAAAATCATAACTTATTACTTTATCGGTTGCATGATCTCCAAAAAGAGGTTTTAAAGTTATATTTCCTTCCTGGTCATCTGGTATAACTGTATTTACACTTGATTTTGTCGCAGTACTAATTGACATACCGATGAAATATTTACCAGTTGGTGGTGTAAAGTTATTTGCTGCAGGAAGTAATTGTCCACCAAAATATGTATTCATGGATGACCACAATGTACTACCATTTGCAAAACTTCCACCATTCAAATCCCAAGTTACAGCATTATCAGAAGTTTTATAAAGAGGGGATTCAAGATTAATATAAATTGCTGGACGGGCACCCTGAGTTTGTGAGCTAACAATGCAACCTGGTTCATATATACCCACAAGTCCATATGCTCGCACATGTACAGCATAATTTTCACCAGCAGTGCCACGCGAACGGAGCCACCATGGGGAATTTCCATGATCTATCTCAAGAGTGGGTCCTCCATTACTTTTAGTTTTAGCATATGTTGTACCAGATGCTCTACGAGAATTATTATCTGTGAATAACGTTTGTGCTTCATCCTTTGATAACAAAAATGCTTTATCATTTGTATCAACACTGCCAGTAGTTGTTATAGTCTTTTCAAGAACTATGCCATTAGTATTATCTAATTGATTTGTTGTAAAGGCTTTTCCTATAAATCCATTTGCAGTTGTATCATTGAGCCATGTATGTATACCACTTCCTGCCCAAGTAATAGCTCCACCAGCAGCATGATATGATACATTATCTAAAATCTTATCAGCAACATAAAGTGCCTCTGTGTCATTATGCGATAGTTTTCTCCACTTGATTGGCTCTACTATGTTATATGCAGATCCACCACTCTGCCAAGTGACACTTTGTGGATAAGTCCCAAGCCAAATCGTATCTGGTGCCACAGTACCAAAAAGTGGGGTATCACCAAAAAGTGGCATAGCATCATAAAGTTTTATCTCTGATTCACTTGATTTATCTATGTCTAATATAATCTCGCTTTCAGTCGCCAAAAGCTCGTCACTTTTTTCTTCCATATCATCACTTATTTCTGAAGAACTCGCATTATCATACGCATCTATGAGATTTCTCTCGCCTGTAGTAGGTACTTCTTCTTCATAAGATTTTATAGTAGTTGTTTCATCGTCTTCTATCTCTTCTTCATGCTCGCCACTATAACCCTCTTCGTTTGCAATGTGAGAAGGACTCGCATGAAAAATCTCTATAGAGTTTTTCGTTGTTGTATTCATGTCATCAATAGACTCTGCAAATATTGTAAAACCTGCACTTGTTGTAATCATAGCAACTATAAGTGTCATTGCTATGAGCCTTTTCAAACTAATTTTCAACATTTTAATTTTGCCTCCTCATAATCTTATCTATATAATCTAATAATATCCTTTATACAGCAGTTTTTCTTGCAGTTTTATAATAAATAATAATTATATCTAATAGTTTTTAACGAATAGGCTTAAATATACATATTATTCTAACAAAAAATCTTTTTTTCAGCAAGAAAAAATATAGCGAAAATAAAAAATCGGGCAACTACAACAGCCCGATTTAATACTCGTTATGTTCAAATTACATCAAAAGCTTGCAATCATATTCTTTTTTCACTATTCCGTTACAAATGTAACTTTTAAATTAGATAATCTAGCATAGTATCCCCCATCACTGGTATTAGGAGCAATTCGTAACCACACATCATTATCTTTTTTTACCGGAACCGTTAACTCAATTTTTTTTGCTACATTATCTATTACATAACTCTGCAATGCCACTTGTGGAACAATGGTATTTTCTGGATCCACATTACCCTCGTATCCATTATAGAATTTTCTATTTGTTTCGTTAAAAGGTCTATCAGCTATGTCAATTGTAATACCTTTTTGAGTATAACTACTAATTATCCGGTCAGTTGTATACTCAGCACTAATGTGTAAGTTTCCATTCGCATTTAAATCTTCAACTATTGGTAACCCTTGACCTATCTGCATTGGTTGATTTTTGTATTTAATATAATTACTATTGACATCTTTTAAAGCCAAAGTTGGCCATAAAGGTAAATTCAATGTCACAGGTACTGAACTTGTAGGTACAAATCTGCTATTCCCATGGTAATCAGTAGTTAAAACATCAAGAACGGCAGGTGTTACAGCATTCGCCCATGCAAGAGTTGCCTCCATAATGCACGAGTTAGTTGCTGTTGAACAATCATAGACATTTGCCCATTTTGCACTAGGCTTCCGATAGGCCGCATTACACAATATGTCAGAATCAGCCCCCAAAAACATATTTAGAAATAAGTTTTTTTGAATTGTCCCAGTTGATGCATCACCTACATTAAATGTATTGCCACGTTCAATATATCCATGCGTCATTGCTGCAATCGTATCGGTTAAAAGGCCACGAGTATTTTCTGCAAAACCTTGACTATCAAACAGCGACTGTTGGGTGTAGATTTGAGGCCAATTGAAGTCAGAGGCAACAGGACTAAATCGTGCTGTTCCAAGACGGTCAGCTCCTTGCCATACAATCATTTGAGCATCCCACAGGGCTTCCCCAGTCGGCGGTTGAAAATCCACCGGATCAGCTTGGTCCGCAGCAATTCGAGCAGGACGTTCTCTAAAAAGATAACCTTCGGCGCCACCACTTATATTACTAAAGCCCATACTATGGACATTACAGTATTGTGCATTTAACAATGTAGCAATATTTAAAAGGGGTGTGTCCACATCAGGATACCAGTTTCGGTCGTCACCTTGTACTAGTTTTATGACTGTCACCGGCGGAATACTACTTCCACCAGCACTGTCATAAAAATTTCTTTTCCCAATTGTAATTCCATCATATAGCCCAACAGGTTTTAGATCATAAACAACGTGCAGACAACCATCAGCCGACACACCTGATTCATAGATTGTAAGATTATTTCCATTTCGCAAGTTAATTCGTTTTTCATTCATACTTGGGACATACCATCCATTTGTTGTCTGTTCATTTTTTGTATCCACCCCAATCCATTTGCGCCAAACACCATATATTTGCCAATTATTCACCCACGTTATTGCATTATAGTTTTTCACCAAAGCATTAAGACTCTGCTCCTTATGGATCTTAATACCAGAAAGATAAGAAGCAATCGCACCATCTATCTTACTATCTACGCTTGAATTGTAGCGGTCAAGCTGACTTTGAAAGTCATTCTTTAAACTGTCAAACTCTGCCTTTGTGATAAAAGCAGCGCCGTCGTTGTCTCCAACTACGGCGGCGAAACTCTCTATACTAAAAAGAAGCACTAAAATTAGTGCTATATATCTCTTAATCAATCTACTTGCTTTTTTCATGTAATGTTGTTACGACCTATTTAGAACGGGTCCCCAAGGGGACTTTGTCGCTCCGCTCGGGCGCTCGCCCCTACAATGATGGTTTGGTTGGTACATTGCTCGTTCACACTAACTGCATATTGTATTAATGTAACTATCTTTTCTGTATGCAAGAGCTGTTTGAGAGGTTCCGCAGGAAGCTTAGAACTTCTTATGACATAGGATTTTGCGTTAGGAGCAAAAAAGTCACCGGATAAGAGAGCGAGCATATTTAAGGGCTCGCAATGCACCCCAAGGGCACTTTGTCGCTCCGCTCGGGCGCTCGCCCCTACAATGCGAGCTCGTCCGTTGAGCTTTTTTGCTCCTGCTTTTAGCAAAATACTA
>DFKY01000005.1 GCA_002374095.1 Lachnospiraceae bacterium UBA3633 | reverse complement strand
GTCATAAGAAGTTCTAAACTTCCTGTGGAACCTCTCAAATAGCTCTTGCTTACAGAAAAGAAAATTGCATTAGTACAATATGCAGTTAGCATGAACGAGCAATGTGCCAACCAAACTATTGCACAAGTACTGTGCTCCGAAGGTCGTAACAACATTACATGAATAAGCCATATAGATTGATTAAGAGAAGATTAGCACTAGTTTTAGTGCTTCTTTTTAGTATAGAGAGTTTCGCCGCCGTAGTCGGAGACAACGACGGTGCTGCGTTTATCACAAAAGCCGAGTTCGACTCTATGAAAAATGACTTTCAGTCGCAGCTTGACCGCTACAACTCATCTCTTGATAATAAGATAGATGGTGCGATAGCGAGCTATCTATCTGGTGTACAAGTGACAAAGAAGCAGGAACTTGCTTGTCCGATTAAAAATTATAGTGATATGAAATGGGTCAATGATTTGTGGTTATGGTCTGGTCTAAAACAATGGGCACCTGGGAGCACAACAGAGTTGGAAAAGAATGAGACAAGGGCTTGGCGTCGAGTGGGCTGGGGTCATTATCGGAACATGCGTGGTGATGGTGTAGACCTAATTTCTTGGTGGGAAGGGGCAAATGGTCCCCGTGCCGTTGCGTGGGATTTACATGTGTTTCCAAAATCTGACCAACATATTGGACAAAGTGACTACTTATCAAATCGTACAGATCGTTTATCGATCCCTGTTTTAGTTTTAAATTTACCAAAAGAAACCGGTTACAATGTTATAAAAGAAAATGATAAACATATATTTTTGGAAGCTATGTGCGAAATCTATGGTCAATTGAATCCAAGATGGGAAGAGGGTTATGATTACCACTGTGAGGATGGACGGACGACAGGTATATATCAATTACTTGAGAATCTTTGGACATCACAACTTGGTAAAGTGAAGGTAAATTGTGACGATAATTATTGGCTTAAACTGGATGTGCCACTTGTATTTGGGAAGGGTAACATATATACTGATTCCACACATACTGCTTTTCACGCGACTTGGAGTGATATAAATAGTGTATACAAGTGGTACATAACTCAAAACTTTGATGCGAAAGCAGGAACATTTGCTCAACCTGCAGACAATTTTATAAAAGCAGCCAGGGACACAAGAAATTATGGCTATCGTTGGATACTAGATTGGTTTAATGATGGTGGTGATAATACGCAAATTGTCAATAATCGTAGAAATAATTTCAGAACTACATGGAATCTTGCATATCGTCTTGATTGGGTGAGTTTTGAGCAGATTCTTGATGACTTTATGCTAGGCCGTGATTCAGACCAAGTATGTAATATAGGATATGAAAAGGAGCAGGATGAATATTCTGGTTCAACTTTTAGATATGACTGGACTCACTCTGAGTGGCCAACTGTAAATTCTTCTTATTGGTTCCAAACATTTCCACTAGGTACGCTTGCTGACCGTAAAGGTGAATGGCCATTGGAAGGCAATGATACATATAGGTATATTTCTTATAGTGAAAGTCCAGCAGTCGACGGACAGATAAAGTGGCCACTTTGGCCGCAGGCAACAATTAGTGAACTTATGCACAATCAATATAAATTAAACACGGTACCATTAAAAGCAGGACAAGGATTACCACTCGTTACTGAAGTATCTGCAAATGGAGTAGTGAAAATTAAATTAAAATACGAAGTTAAAGATAGAGGACATGATTCTATGTGGTCACCTCCAACGCCATCGCAAAAAGTGAATATTTTTATAAAAAATAAGGATTTCACAACAAATCATACAAATGATTATTATACGAATAATAAAACATCTACTACCAATGCAGGTTCTTTAAATGGATATGAGTTAGAGACAAATGATGAAGTAGAGTTTTCTATAGATGTTAAAAAAGGTGATTCCTTGTGGTTAAGAATAGCTCCTTATGACACAACCCCATCTGGAACTTATGCACAAATCAGTAAAATAAGTATGCAATTAGAAACTGACTAGTTCATAAAGTTTGACTTTGCATACACAATATGATATAATTTGAACATGATTGCAAAACCAAGTGGTTTTGCAATGTTTTTTATTGAGATTGGAGGATTTATGGCTACGTTTTTAGGAGATTTAACAAATTTTGAGAGCATAAGAAGTGCACTTATTGTAGTTCTTGTGATAGCTGCATTTGCACTTGTATTTGCATTTGTATTATCAAGTCTTGTGTCAAAGGAAGATGAAGGCACAGACAGGATGAAAGAGATATCTTTTAACATAAGAGAAGGAGCAAAAGCATTTCTTTTTGCTGAATATAGGATACTTGCTATAGTTATAGTTGTACTTTTTATAGCAATAGCACTTTTTACTGGGAAAGAAGGAGCATCTGGAGTTCAGTCAGCACTTTGCTTTTTACTTGGTGCTATATTTTCTATCCTTGCTGGATACTTTGGTATGAATATAGCAACAAAAGCCAATGTTAGAACTGCCAATGGTGCGATGACGGGTGGTATGAATAAAGCACTTCTCGTTGCCTTTCGTGGTGGATCTGTCATGGGTATGTCTGTAGTTGGATTTGGACTTTTTGGTTGTGCCCTTATATATTTCCTTACAGGAAACTTTGAGATTCTTACAGGGTATTCACTTGGAGCATCAACTATTGCACTATTTGCGAGAGTTGGTGGTGGTATATATACAAAAGCAGCAGATGTAGGAGCGGATATAGCAGGAAAGACTATAGAGGATCTTCCTGAAGATGACCCAAGAAATCCTGCTGTTATAGCAGACAATGTAGGGGATAACGTAGGTGATGTAGCTGGTATGGGAGCAGACCTTTTTGAATCATATGTTGGTGCGATAATCTCTGCTATCACTCTTTCAATGGCTACACCTGCACTTTCACAAAAAGGAGTGTTATTTACATTTGTACTTGCTGCTTCTGGTATAGTTGCATCAATCATTGGCGCTCAATTTGTTCGTGGCAATGGCAACCCTCAAAAAGCACTCAATACTGGTACATATATAGCATCAGCTATCGTAGTGGTAGCAGCTATTGTATTTTCCAATATGATTCTTGGCAATATTTATTATGGTATCGCAATTATTGCAGGGCTTCTTGTCGGAGTAATTATAGGAAAGATAACAGAAGTTTATACTTCTTCAGATTATAAATTTGTAAAGCATATTGCAGAGCAATCTAATAAAGGTGGAGCTGCTACTACAATCATATCAGGCATAGCAGTTGGTATGAAATCTACATGGATAACTATAGTACTTATATGTGTTGCAACTATAGTAGCATATAAGTTTGGTAGTCTAGTAGATGGAAGTACTGGAGGACTTTATGGCATAGCACTTGCAGCAGTTGGTATGCTTTCAACTACTGGTATAACTGTAGCAGTCGATGCATATGGTCCTATAGCAGACAATGCAGGCGGTATAGCAGAGATGTCAGAGCTTCCAGAGTCTGTACGTGAGATTACAGATACACTTGATTCTGTAGGTAATACTACAGCAGCTATGGGAAAAGGATTTGCTATTGGATCAGCTGCACTTACTGCACTTGCACTTTTTGTATCATATGCCAATGCTGTAGGACTCTTTGAAGAAGGTATAGATATACTGGAGCCAAGTACTGTAGTAGGATTACTTATTGGTGCGATGCTTCCATTCCTTTTTTCAGCATTTACTATGGAATCTGTATCTAAAGCAGCAGGAGATATGGTTACAGAAGTTGTGCGTCAGATGGAAAATATTCCTGGACTTAAGGAAGGAAAAGCAAAAGCTGATTATAAGAGATGTGTAGAGATATCGACTGGTGCATCACTTAGAGAGATGGTGCTTCCTGGACTTCTCGCTGTACTTGTACCTCTTGCAGTAGGATGCACACCATTCCTCGGCGTGAAGGCTCTTGGTGGAGTCCTTGCTGGATCACTTGCTTCAGGAGTATGTATGGCTATATTTATGAGTAATGCAGGTGGCGCTTGGGACAATGCAAAAAAATATATTGAGCAAGGTGCTTTTGGTGGTAAAGGGTCAGAAACTCATAAAGCAGCCGTTGTAGGTGATACAGTAGGAGATCCATTTAAGGATACTTCAGGACCATCAATCAATATTCTTATAAAGCTTATGACTATAGTTTCACTTGTATTTGCACCACTCTTTTTAAAACTTGCTGGCATGTAATATTTAGATGAGAAAAGTTGCGATCATAACTGGAGTGACATCATTTCTTGGAAGAAGTATTGCAAAGTATCTGCTTAGTAAAGGTTTTATAGTTTTTGGCATAGTAAGACCTGATTCCGAAAAAAAAGATAGACTAAGTAGTATCACTGGTCTAAAGACTATAGAGATAGACTTTGATAAACTTTCATCAATTGACTTTGATAATTTTAAGATTGATTATAAAAGTAATGAATCTAAATATATATATAAATCAGACATAACTTTTCTACATTTTGGATGGGGATCGACGCTTGATAGAGATAATTTTATGAAGCAGATGCTAAATGTAGATTACAGCATGAAAGTACTTGAATTTGCAAAAAGACTTTCTGCGAAAAGATTTATATTTGCAGGATCTCAAGCAGAGTACAGTAAAAGTGCTTATGGGCTTGCAAAAAAAAGATTTGCAGATGTTGCTATAAAAAATCTAAAAGATACTGATATGAAGTTCATACATTATAGAATTTTTTCTATCTATGGTAAGGAAGATAGAGAAAACTCTCTTATAAAAGAACTTGTAAGATGCTGTAAAGAAGATAGAGATATAGATTTAAGTTCTTGCAATTATAAGTGGAACTTTCTATATATAGATGATTTTGTAAAGATTACGTATCAGTTCATGACAAAAGATATTGAGACTGGTACTTATGATATCGCAAGTGATGACACGAGACTTCTTAAGGACTACTGTATAGAAGCAAAATCAGCATTGTCTTCGGACATCATGTTAAACTTCGGGAAAAAAGAAGATAGTAAAGAAACATTTGCAGTACCACATATTGATAAGATGATAGATGCTATAGGAAAGTTTCGATTTACAGATTTTAGAGATGGTATAAAACTAGTATAGATATGAAAAAAAATGTAAGCACTGGACTTATAAAGATAAGAGGTGCAGGAGTACACAATTTAAAAAATATAGACCTCGATATACCAAGAGATAAATTTATAGTTATAACAGGCGTATCAGGAAGTGGCAAGTCAAGTCTTGCTTTTGATACGATATTTGCTGAAGGCCAGAGACGTTATATGGAGTCTCTCTCATCTTATGCAAGGCAATTCCTTGGACAGATGGAAAAACCTAAAGTTACTTCAATTGAAGGCATGTCACCTGCTATATCTATAGATCAGAAATCTACCAATAGAAATCCTCGTTCTACTGTAGGCACAGTTACAGAAATCTATGATTATCTAAGGCTACTATATGCTCGTATAGGTATACCTCATTGTCCTAATTGTGGAAAAGAAATTAAAAAGCAGTCAATTGATGAGATAGTTGACACTATCATGAAACTTGAAGTTGGCACGAAAATCCAACTTCTTGCTTATGTTGTGCGTGGAAAGAAAGGCCGTCATGAAAAAGTCATAGAGTCTGCAAAAAAAGCAGGATATTCTCGAGTGAGAATTGACGGAAATGATTATTCTCTTGATGAAGAGATAACACTTGATAAAAACATAAAGCACAATATAGAAATTATAGTAGATAGACTTGTGATAAAAGAAGGTGTAGAGAAAAGATTAAGTGATAGCATAGAGACAGTATTTAAACTTTCAGATGGACTTCTTCAAGTTGATGTCATAGGTGGAAAGCCTATAAACTTTAGTGAAAATTTTTCTTGTCCGGATTGTGGGATAAGTATACAAGAGATAGAGCCAAGATCATTTTCTTTCAATAATCCTTTTGGAGCATGTGAAGAGTGCTCTGGTCTTGGATACAAGCAAGAATTTGATATAGATCTTATGATACCAGATAAAACTTTATCTATAAATGAAGGTTGCATAGTTGTGACAGGCTTTGCATCATCTCACAAAGAAAATTCATGGTCTGGCGCCATACTTCGTGAAGTGGCAAAAAAATACAAAGTATCACTTGATACTCCGTGGAAAAACTTATCTAAAAGAGAAAAAGACATTATACTTTATGGTATAGGTGATGATACAGTCAATGTCAGATATAAATCAGCGACAGGTAATACTAATACTTGGGAAGTAAATTGGAGTGGTCTTATTGAGACTTGTAAAGAGCGATATAGAGATTGGTCGACTGATGCTATAAAAGCTCACTATGAACAATTTATGACATTGCTTCCTTGTGAAAAGTGCCATGGGCAGAGATTAAAAGAATCCTCTCTTGCTGTGACTGTTGGCGATAAAAATATAGCAGAGATTTGTGATCTTTCACTTCTTGAGTTTAGAGATTTTATAAGCAACTTAAAATTAACTCCTATGCAAAAAAAGATAGGAGAATTGATTTTGAAAGAAATAAAAGTGAGAGTTAATTTTCTTATTGATGTTGGACTTGAATATCTTTCGCTTTCTCGTATGACAGCCACACTTTCTGGTGGCGAAGCACAACGTATAAGACTTGCCACACAAATTGGTACTGGTCTTGTAGGGGTATGCTATATACTTGATGAACCATCTATAGGTTTACATCAGAAAGATAATACAAAGCTTATAGCAACTCTTAAAAATCTTCGTGACCTTGGCAATACTGTCATAGTAGTTGAACATGATGAAGAGACGATGAGAGAGGCTGATTATATAGTGGACATAGGTCCTTATGCGGGGGTCAATGGTGGAAGACTTGTAGCAGCTGGAAGTATAAAGGACATAGAAAAGTGCAAAGATAGTATAACAGGCAAATATTTAAGCAAAAAGCTTCAGATAGAAAAAAGAACTGAATATCGTAAACCAAAGGGCTTTCTTACTATAAAAGGAGCAAGAGAGCACAATTTAAAAAATATTGATGTAAATATTCCTATATCGGTATTTACTTGTATAACAGGCGTATCAGGAAGCGGTAAGTCAAGCCTTATTAACGAGATACTTTATAAGAGTCTTGCAAAAAAGCTTAATAACGCCAATGTAAAGACTGGACAGCATGATGAGATTATAGGCGTTGAAAACTTTGATAAAATAGTTATGATAGATCAGAGTCCTATAGGCAAGACTCCAAGATCAAATCCCGCTACTTACACAGGGGTATATGATCTCATAAGAGACTTATATGCAAGCACACCAGATGCAAAGATGAGAGGATATGCAAAAGGCAGATTTTCTTTCAATGTAAAAGGTGGAAGATGTGAAAAGTGTGAGGGTGATGGCATCATAAAGATAGAGATGCATTTTTTGCCAGATGTATATGTGACATGTGATGCGTGCGGTGGCAAAAGGTATAATAGAGAGACGCTTGAAGTTAAGTATAAAGGTAAAAGCATTTTTGATGTACTTGATATGACTATAGACGAAGCAAATGTCTTCTTCAAAAACCAACCAAGAATTATGAAGTATATGGAAGTACTTAAAGCCGTAGGACTTGGATATATGAAACTTGGTCAACCTGCAACTGAGCTTTCTGGTGGCGAGGCACAAAGAGTAAAACTTGCTACGGAACTTTCAAAGAGAGCCACAGGAAAGACTATATATATACTTGATGAGCCAACTACAGGACTTCATTTTTATGATGTACATAAACTTATAGACATTTTGCAGAAACTCACAGATACAGGCAATACTGTAGTTGTGATAGAACATAATCTTGATGTTATAAAGTCAGCTGATTATATTATAGACTTAGGACCTGATTCAGGTGACAAAGGTGGGACTATAGTTGCTACAGGCACTCCACTTGAAGTTTCAAAAGTTAAGAAGTCATACACAGGAATGTATCTGAAAAAAATTTTATGATATCTAAAATGAAAAAATATTTTATAATGATACTAACGATAGTCATCATACTTGCAGAAGTAGTTTTTTCAGATACTGTTGCTCAAGGAAGTAAAAATAATCCAATAGGACACCCTGCAGTAGAAAATACCTATGTATATATAGATGATTATGTAGAATTAAATGATTTGATGGTAATTGGTGATAGTTATGCCACATTGTTATCTTTTTACAATGTCAATGCATTTAATTATATAGTTCATCAAGGATATACACTAAAAAAAATATATGAAGAATTGTTGCCATTGTATTCAAAAAATTGCAAATATGTATTTTTATTTATAGGTGGCAATGATTACATGGAGCAAACCAATGTGTATTACTTTGCGATGCTCCTTCAAAATGTGATAAATATATTTAAGTCAAAAGGGGCAAAAGTTATACTTGCTACTTATATTGAGCCTCATATAAATAAGCTAATAAAGTCAACTAATTCTTTTATACCAAATGCTTTCTATATGCCATTTATGCCTTACATACCTTGCTCTGTATATAACGAAATCATAAAAAATTCTGCTTTATTAAATGGACTTTTGTATATAGACATTGCTGACTTATATACAAAGTATGGTTTATATGACCATATACATCCTGGCGAAAAGTTTTTGAAAGAATTAAAGGAAAGGCTTAAAAAGACAGTAGAAGATGATATGGCAGGATAGGTTTCTTGACATTAGTTTCATATTTGATATAATATATGTGTTTGAGCGTGTAGCTCAATTGGATAGAGCACTTGGCTACGGACCAAGGGGTTGGGGGTTCAAGTCCTCTCACGCTCGCGAGAAAGTCACCAGTATGGTGGCTTTTTAATTGTAAAAATGTCTAAAATATTGTAAAATATATATAAAATGTCGGTTTGTGCCTTCACAAACATAATTTTGTTGTGAAAAAAATCAAGCCTAATTTTGGCGTGGTAAAAATGGATGGAGGATAGTATGTCTTTAAGAGCTGTAAGACAAACTGGAGATCCGATTCTTCGTAAAGAATCAAAAGAAGTAATTGATCTCACGGATAGATTGAAAGAATTGATAGTAGACATGAAAGATACTATGAAAGAACTTGGTGGTTGCGGTCTTGCTGCCGTGCAAGTTGGAGTACTAAAAAGAATTATAATATGTGCGCCAAATGAAGATGAAGGCATAGTTGTACTCATTAATCCTGAAATTATAAATGCGTCAGATGAGTTGATAGAAGATAGCGAAGGGTGTCTATCTGTTGATGGATATAGAGGAAAAGTTTTAAGACCAAAGAGCATAGTTGTAAAAGCGAAAGATGAAAACATGAAAGATATAGAGTTTGATGCTGAAGATTTTTTTGCACGAGTAATCTGTCATGAAGTTGATCATCTAAATGGAGTGCTTTATACAGATAAAGTGCTTGATGGAACTTTGGAAGAGATAAGAGAAGAAAGCGGAGATAATGCGTGAAGATAGTATATATGGGGACGCCAGACTTTTCAGTTCCCACACTCGTAAAATTATATAATGATAAAGACATAGAGATAGCATATGTAGTTACAAAATGTGATTCAAAGTCAAAAAGAGGTCTTGCACTTAGTTTTTCAGCTGTTAAAACTAAAGCTCTTGAGCTTGGGATTGACATATTGCAACCTATAAAGATAAAAGATGATAGATCAGTAATTGAAAAGATAAAAGCTGCAAAGCCTGATTTTATTATTGTGGTGGCCTATGGAGAAATCTTGTCAAAAGAAATACTCGATATACCAAGAATAGCTTCAATCAATGGACATGCATCACTTCTGCCAAAGTATCGTGGAGCCGCACCTATACAGACAGCCATATTAAATGGTGATGCCGTGACAGGTACTACGACTATGCTTATGGATGAGGGACTTGATACCGGCGACATACTTGAACAATACGATATAACGATAGATAAAAAAGAAACATCTGATAGTTTATTTTTGAAACTTTCAAATCTTACTGCAGATGCTATACTTCATACAATTAAAAATTTTGATAGTATAAAGAGTATAAAACAAGATGATACAAAATCATCAAAATCAAAAATCATAAAAAAAGAAAATGGTAATATTGATTTTAAAAATGAGAGCGCAGTTGATGTGGAAAGAAAGATAAGAGCTTACACATCATGGCCATCTGCTTATTTTGAAAAGGATGGCGTCAAATATAAGATATGGGATGCTGATGTAGTAGATGTAGCAATTGATAGTAGCAAAAAGCTTGATTTTACAAGTGATATATGTATCTTTGAGGGCGCTATGTATGCCAAATGTAATGATGGGTATATACGAATTAATGAGATACAAAAGAGTGGTAAAAATAAGATGGATATAAGGTCTTTTATCAATGGCCTAAAATCATAGGAGGTAAAAATGTTTTATTATTATGATCCTACATATATATTTGTGATTATAGCAGTAATTATCACAATGATTGTACAAGGGTATATGACATCTACCTTCTCAAAGTATGAAAGAGTAGAATCTAAGTCAGGGCTTACAGCAAGTGAAGCGTGCAGGGTGATACTTGATAGAAGTAACATTACAAATGTTTCGATAGGACATGTGAGTGGTAACCTTACAGATCACTATGCACCAACAAAAAAAGAATTAAACCTCTCTGACACTACATATAATAGTAGAAGTATAGCTGCTATTGGTGTGGCAGCTCATGAAGCGGGACATGCAATACAGGACAATACCAATATGATACTTTTAAGTATTCAGATGAGATTGGTACCTGTCGTTAACTTTGCATCAAGACTTTCTATACCAGTTTTTTTCATTGGATTTATACTTGGAATTTTGGACATGATACAATTTGGCATAATACTTTTTTCTGCAACGCTTGTATATCAACTCATTACTCTTCCAATTGAGTTCAATGCATCAGGCAATGCCATACGGACACTTCGTGAATACAATATAATGGATGAATCAGAACTCTATGCAGTTAAGAAAGTCCTTACGGCAGCAGCTCTTACCTATGTGGCAGCGGCAGCAAGTACTGTACTACAGATACTTCGATTTGTGATACTTATGAATGGCAGAAGTAGAAGAAGATAGTATATGGGTGACAAAAATGTAAATGTGAGAAAACTATCATATGAAGTTTTGTATGATGTGTGCTTTAATGACAAACTACTAAACAATAGATTATCTGAAAGTAACATTAAGATAGCTGATGAAGAAGACAGATCATTTTTGAAAAGAGAGTGCACAGGCGTCATAGAAAAAATTGATTACATTGATAGTGTAATAGATAGATTTTCAAAGGTAAAGACAAAGAAGCTTGATAAAGAAATATTACTCGTTTTAAGAATTGGTACATATGAGATTTTGTTCATGGAAAAGGTACCTTCCTATGCGACAATCAATGAATGTGTCGATATTGTAAAGCATACGAGAAAGGCAAATCTTTCAAACTATGTCAATGCAATACTTAGAAGTATAGATAGAGATGAAAATATAAAGCGAAAAGATATATCTAATGATCCTAAAAAAAATTGCTACTTTAGGATATATAACGATAATGAAAATCTTGTGCTTGCTGAGCTTGATGACAAAAAGATAGAGTATAAGAAGTATAGTGGAAAGCTTAACTTTAGATATGCAAAAGTCTATAAGACAAGTAATTATAAAGATGTCATAGAGCTTAAAAATTTTAATGATGGCAATATCTTAATATCTGATGCGAGCTCAATATATCTTACTGATATATTGGCATATTATATAAAAGAAAGAGAAAAGAAGCTATCATTAGACAAGAACAAAGCTTTAAAGATGATTAAAATACTTGATACTTGCGCTTCGCCTGGTGGCAAAATTTTGGGGCTTATCGACCTTATATATAGTGATTATTACTATTTTTATGCAGAAGCAAGGGATGTAAGCGAAGAAAAGATATATAAAATCTGCGAAAACACTAATAGACTAAAGGTGCTTGACTTGAACTTAAATGTAAAAGATGCGAGAGATTTTGATGAACTTGATAGGGACAAGTATGATGTGGTGATTTCGGATGTGCCTTGTACTGGGCTTGGAGTGATTACGAAAAAACCTGATACAGCGATACATTTTACTGAAGACAAATTACTATCACTTGTAGATATACAGAAGAGAATCATAGAATCATCAAGTAAATGCGTAAAACCTGGTGGGCTACTTTCGTATTCAACTTGCACCACTACCAAAGAAGAAAATGAAGATATAGTATCAGCTTTTTTAGAGAAAAATGAAAATTTCTTAAAGCTTTATGAAAAAAGAATAGACATTGGCGATGAAAATGAATGTGATGGATTTTATATGTGCATAATGGAAAGAAAGAAATGACGAATATAAGAGATCTGACGATAGAAGAATTAAAAAAATACCTAACTTTGTCTGGCGAAAAAGATTATCGCGCACTGCAAATTTTCGAATGGCTTCATAAACACATGATAGATGACATAGAATGTGCAAGTAATCTTGGAAAAGAACTTAAAAAAAATATAAAAGATAATTTCGATACAGCATTTCCAAGTATAAAATCTGAATATATTTCAAAAATAGATGATACCAAAAAGTATCTTATAAGGCTTAGTGATGGACTACTTATAGAGTCAGTGCTTATGAAGTATAAATATGGATACACGGTCTGTGTAAGTTCAGAAGTTGGATGCAATATGGGATGTAAGTTTTGTGCTTCTACTATTGGAGGGCTAAAAAGAAATCTAAGCCCATCTGAGATGCTATCAGAAGTGTATCTTATCTCGAAAAAGAATGGCATTAAAATATCTAATGTCGTTATAATGGGGATAGGAGAACCTCTTAAAAATTATGACAATGTCATAAGATTTATAAAACTTTTGAATGACCCTCATGGACAAAATATAAGTATGAGAAATGTGAGCTTATCGACTTGTGGAATAGTTGAAAATATATATAAGCTTGCAAGTGAAAATCTTCCGATTACTCTTGCACTTAGTTTACACGCAACTACACAAGAGCAAAGAGAAAAGCTTATGCCAATTGCAAAAATGTATGATATAGAGAGCGTTATGGAAGCAATGGCATATTACTTTGAGAAGACCAATAAGAGAATTACTTTTGAATATAGTTTGATAGATGGCATCAACTCAAGTAGTGAAGATGCATATAAGCTTATAGAATTGTTTAAGAAATCGTTTAAAAATAGGCATATAGATTTCAATGTAAATCTTATAGCTATTAATGAAATAAAAGAAAGGTCTTATACTGCGCCAGACAGGAAAAAAATAGAGACATTTATGAATATACTTAAAAATTCTGGTGTAAGTGTGATGCTTAGGAGAGAACTTGGAAAGGATATAAGTGGTTCTTGTGGACAGCTTAGAATGAGTGAAAGTTAGTTGAAGTTTTTTGCGAAAACTGATCTTGGCAAACTTAGACAGGTTAATCAAGACTATTATGTTGCAGAGAATAGGCGGGTTGGAATATTCCCTAACATTTTTATTGTAGCAGATGGTGTAGGAAGTAACCGTGATAGTGGATATGCGTCTAAGCATTGTTCTGATTTTGTGATAGAGCAACTTGCACTCACAAAAGATTCCGTTGATTTTGAGAAAGAGCTCACAAAGGCTTATAGACTTGCAAATGTAGACCTTGTATATAGAATCATTGCAAATCCAAGGTATGTCGGTATGGGGACTACGATGGTTGCGACTACGATACTTCATAGTAAAGCAATAGTTGTAAATGTCGGAGACTCAAGATGCTATCATATAAGAGATGCTATAAAGCAAGTGACAAATGACCATAGTATAGCAGAAGAACTTGTCAGAGTTAATCAACTTGAAAGGAATACGGCGAAGTATTTTGAATTAAAAAGTCAGTTGAGTAGAGCTTTTGGAGCAAGTAAAAAAATTGAACCTGACTTCTTTGATGTGAGCCTTAAGACAGGAGATTATCTTTTACTTTGTACAGATGGATTGAGCAATATGGTAGACGACAATAGAATACTTGAGATTGTAAAAAGTGATGCGACCGTAGAAAAGAAAGTTGATAATCTGATTGAAGAAGCAAATAAAAATGGCGGTCGAGACAATATAGCAATAATACTTATATATATCGATGATGTGATAGAGAGCGATAAAAGTGAAGAAGGACTTGATGAAAAGAGAATCACATATGAAGGCGATAAAGAAAGCATTGAAGAAAAACGAAATATGCGAGAGATACTAGAAGACAGAGTAAAGCGGATTGATGAAGGACATGTACAAAGAAGTAGAAAGAGAAATGAGGATATAAAAGATGAAAGCAATGAATGATTCGAAAAAAAATAGACTTTCTGGAAGATATGATATAATCGAACAGATTGGCGTAGGAGGCATGAGCTATATTTATAAAGCTTATGACACTAGAGAAAGGCGAGTGGTTGCTATAAAGATGCTTAAAGAAGAGCTTGCTTTTGATGATGAGTTTGTAAAAAAATTCCAGAGTGAAGCACTTGCGTCTAAAGGCATAAGACATAAAAATGTCGTGAGCGCATATGATGTAGTTGATGAAGGCAGCATGCATTATATGGTGCTTGATTATGCTGAAGGAATCACACTCAATAAGTATATCGCAGACAAAGGAAGATTATCTAATGAAGAGACAGTCGACATTTCTCTACAGGTAGCTCGAGGCATAAGGGCAGCTCATCAAAATGGCATCATACATAGAGATATAAAACCTCAAAATATAATAATTTCACCTGATGGTGTGGCTAAGGTTACAGACTTTGGTATAGCGAGAGCTGTATCAAGTACTACGAGAAGTATATCTGTCATAGGTACGGTTCACTATATAAGTCCAGAGCAAGTACGAAATGTCAAAGTGGATTATAGGTCTGATATATATTCATTTGGATGCACTATGTATGAAATGATAACAGGAGAGATGCCTTTTGAGGGCAATACTCCACTTGAGATTATCGTTGCACACTTAAGAAGCAATATCGACAATCCAAGTACTAAAAATAAAGATATCTATAAGAGTCTTGAGAAAATAATACTTAAAGCTACAAGAATGGTACCGAGAGAAAGATATCAGACTATGGATGAGATGATAAGTGATCTTGAGATGGCTCTAACTGATAAAGATGGTACATATATAAAGGACAATGTATATGATGATGAAGAAGGTAAGACAGTCATAATTACAGATGAAGATATGCAAGTCATAAAGGCTGTATCAGAGAAATTTACTGATAAATCAACATATGGTGGAGAAAAAAGTCTAACTAAAGAGCAAAGAGAATTTATAGAGAGATACGTATCCAATAGCCCGTTTAGGCGCCGCAATGCATTTAGAAAGGCAATAATAATGACAGTTATTGGCATAGCATTTCTTATAGTGATAATGGTTTTTATAGCGCTTGATACGAGAAAACCTATGGAAAGAGAGAGTGTACTTGTAGGAACAGAAAGCATCACAATGACTGAAATTGTAAAGTCGCTTGAAGGCTTAAACGTTGAACTTGCAGAAAATCTTGTAAGTGAATATGGCATCAAGTTTAATGTAGTTGCAGAAGAGTTTAGCGATAAATATGAACATGGCAGAATTATAAAAGTTGTGAAAGATAATTATCTCACTGATAAGACAGTAGATCTGATAGTGTCAAGAGGTAGTGAAGTCCTTAACTTTAGTAATCTTGATGAACTCAATAATACAAAGTGGGTTGACATGCAAGAACTTCTTATTGAGAGAGACCTTGACTACGAAATAGAAGAAGTCTTTGATAATAGTATACCACGTGGGTACATAATAAAAGCAAATAAAAATAATTCAAAAGAGGCAGGAGATCTTATCTTTACAGTAAGTAAAGGACTTGATGCTTCCATAAGACTTATGCCAAGTCTAATCAATAGATCGATAGCTGAAGTAAGAGAACTACTTGAAGCCAATGAATTATTACTTGGCAACATTACTTTTGTAAGAGATCCGGTTATACCAGAAAATTATGTTATCTTCCAATCTATACAATCAGGTTCAGAAGTTAGCATGGGTACTGTGGTGGATCTTATACTTAGTTGTGGTCCTGATGGCATAGAGTATGCAGGCAATTCGAGTGAAAAGTGGCACAGTGAGCTTAGTGACTCATATCGTATAGTGACAGAAAGCGAACCAAATTCTGGCAATGAAAGTGCTACACTTATCTTGCAAGTAAGACTTATGCAAGAGACAGAAGATGGCATAGTGTATAATGAACTAATAGAGCCAAGAGAATACAAAGTAGATGCAGTTGTGCCACTTATATTTAAAGACATTGAAGGTGAGATGAATGTGACCACTGGTGAAGTACAAGTTGTGGATGTAGAAAAGGATATAGTGCTCTATACAAAGACTATAACATTTAAACCATAGAAGGATAATTATGAAAAAGTATTTAGTTCCATCATTACTCTCTGCAAATTTTTATAATTTAAAAGATGATTTGAAAGTGCTTAAAGATAATGGGATCAGCATTATTCATCTTGACGTGATGGATGGAATGTTTGTGCCAAATTTGAGTATAGGTGTACCAGTCATAGAAAGTATCAACAAACATATGGGAGATGATTTTATATTTGATACACATCTTATGATAGAGAAACCAGAAAGATATATAGAAGCTTTTAAAAAAGCTGGAGCCGATATACTTACTATTCATGAAGAAGCAACCACGGATGTAAAGAGTGTGTTAAAAGATATTAAAAATGCAGAGATGAAAGCTGGTATATCAATAAATCCAGAGACTGATGTAAGATGTCTTGATGAATATCTTGAATATGCAGATCTCGTACTTGTGATGAGTGTCCATCCGGGATTTGGGGGACAAAAATTCATAGAAGATTCTTTGCAAAAGCTTGAATATCTTGATAAAAAGAGAAAAGATAATAATTATAATTTTATTCTTGAGATAGATGGTGGAGTTGACCTTTCAAATGTAAAAAAGGTATATGATAGAGGGGTTGACTATGCTGTTGCTGGGTCAGCAGTTTTTAGAGGAGATATATCATCAAATATCAAAGAATTTTGTAAAATTATTGGAGAGTATGATGAATAGAAAAATTGCGTTAATTAACGATATGAAAAAATATAATAGAATGTCATACTTAAATAGCGTCTCTATACTTTCTGCTTTTGGGGATAGAGCTTATATCGGGATTGACGAAAACGAAAAGTATGATGCATTTATATCAAGTTACATAGAAAATAGCGATAAGATGATTGAGTACCGCGAGATGATTGCAGATGCAAAACTTGATAACCCAAGAGTTTTATATCTCTGTGATCCATCATTTGCTGATAATGGAGTTCTATATGATGGTATTACGTTGGCTCACATTGAAAACTATAAAAAGCTTATAGAAATATCTGATATTATGACTCCAAATTTTACTGAAGCAATGATGCTAACCAATATGTCGTATGAGGATAATGTAAAAAAGTATAATATCATTAAATACGAAAATGATAATAAAGAAAAAGTTGATACACTTTCAAGAAAAATTATAGAAAGCCTTTTCCCACTTCTTGAGAAACTGCGATTTAAGAAAAATCAGATAACGATAATTACGGGGATAGAGCTTTATAATGCAGTTCTTACACTACTTGATGTTTTTGATGGCGATCACGGCAAAAGACAGACGACTTGCAATTACTCTGAAAAGGTTGAAGATAGATATGGAGTAGGGGATGTTTTTGATGCGGTATTTTTTGAGGCCTCGACAAATGGGTTTAATTTAGTAGATTCACTTTCGGCAGCCACATCAATCGTCAATAATTCACTTCGATATTCGAGAGATCGAAAGATAAGAAAAGAGCTTGGGATATTTTTTGAACCAATACTTCATGATAATATAGAAGTTATGAGAAAGAAAATATTGGAAAAACAAAAAAATAATGAAGGAAAAGAGGTATAGATATGTTAGATATTAAATTTGTATATGACAATAGGGATCTAGTAAAAGAAAACATCAAGAAAAAATTTCAGGATGAAAAGCTGCCATTAGTCGATGAAGTTTGTGCTATCTATGATGAAAAAAGAGAATATCAGATGAAAGGCGACAAACTTCGTGAAAATAGAAATAAGCTATCTAAAGAGATAGGGAGCTTGATGGCAAAAGGTGATAAAGAAGCGGCAGAAAAAATTAAGCTTCAAGTTAAGGCTGAAGGCGAAGAACTTTCAAAACTTGAAGTGAAAGAAAATGAGGTAGAAGAAAAACTTATAAAAGTCCTCATGAATATCCCCAATATGATTGATCCATCTGTCCCTATAGGAAAGGATGATAGTGAAAATGTGGAAGTGGAGAGATTTGGTGAACCAAAGGTTCCTGATTTTGAAGTTCCATATCATACGGACATCATGGAGAGTTTTGATGGGATAGACATGGATGCTGCCGGTAGAGTTGCAGGAAGTGGATTTTATTATTTACTAGGCGATATAGCGAGACTTCATTCTGCTATACTTTCATATGCAAGAGATTTTATGATTGATAGAGGATTTACCTATGCGATACCACCTTATATGATTCATGCAGATGTCGTGACAGGGGTTATGTCTTTCCCAGAGATGGAAGCGATGATGTATAAAATAGAGGGAGAAGATCTCTATCTTATAGGTACAAGTGAACATTCTATGATAGGAAAGTTTAAGGATCAGCATATAGAAAAAGAAAAGCTTCCTATAACTATGACATCTTTTTCTCCTTGTTTTAGAAAAGAAAAAGGATCACATGGTATAGAAGAGAGAGGCGTATATCGTATACATCAATTTGAAAAGCAAGAGATGATAGTTGTGTGCGAGCCAGAAGATTCAATGAAATGGTATAATATATTGTGGAAAAATACTGTGGACTTTTTTAGATCACTTGACATACCTGTTCGTCAACTTGAGTGTTGCTCTGGGGATCTTGCAGATCTTAAGACAAAATCATGTGATGTAGAGGCATGGAGCCCACGACAAAAAAAGTACTTTGAAGTTGGGTCATGTTCTAATCTTACTGATGCTCAAGCAAGAAGACTTAAGATAAGGATAAAGGGTGAAAAAGGTAATTACTTTGCTCACACTTTAAATAATACTTGTGTAGCACCACCTCGTATGCTTATCGCATATCTTGAAAATAATTTAAATGCGGATGGCACAGTGAGTATTCCAGAGCCACTTCGCGTGTATATGGGTGGTAAAGAAAAGCTTATCCCTCGTTACAATTCTATCACAGTAAAAAAGAAATAGCCGAAAGGAGTGTACTTTGAAAATATTAGTTGCTGGTGGTGCAGGATATATAGGTAGCCACACAATAGTAGAACTTTACAAAAGCGGTCATACAGTAGTCGCTGTTGATAATCTTTACAATGCAAAATTAAAATCAATTAAAAATGTTGAGAAGATTTTGAAAAGGCCAGTGCCTTTTTATAAAATTGATTGCACAGACAAAAAGAGACTTGAGAAAGTTTTTGCAAAAGAGAAGTTAGATGCTGTGATTATGTTTCAAGGCTATAAAGCTGTGGGAGAGTCAGTGAAAAAGCCCATAGCATATTATAGAAACAATATTGATTCCGCTCTTACAATTATAGAACTCATGGACAAGTACAATGTACATAATATTATGTTTTCTTCATCAGCAACTGTCTATGGTAAAAACGCAAAGTCTCCTATAAAAGAAGACAGTGATGCATTGAAGCTTAATGACATAACAAGTCCTTATGGTGAGACAAAGGCAATGATCGAAAAGATACTTGTGGATAAGGCAAATGCCGATAAGAAATTTAAAGTTGTATTACTTCGTTATTTTAATCCAGTTGGAGCACATGATTCGGGGCTTATAGGCGAAGACCCCAATGGCACCCCCAATAATCTAATGCCTTATATAGCAAAAGTTGCTACAGGAAAGTTACCTTATCTCAAAGTATATGGTGATGATTATAAGACAAAAGATGGCACAGGGGTTAGAGACTATATACATGTGGTTGATCTTGCTCTTGGACACGTGGCAGCACTTAAGTGCTATAAAAATAAAAAGAAAAATACTTTTATATATAATCTTGGTACAGGCAAAGGCACATCAGTACTTGACCTTGTAAAGGCTTATGAGAAAGCGACAGGAAGAAAAGTAAAGTATAAAATCGTAGAAAGACGTGCTGGAGATGTTGATAGATTATACTGTGATCCTAAAAAAGCAAAAACAGAACTTGGGTGGGATGCAAAGTATGATATAGTAGATATGTGCCGTACAAGTTATAATTTTGAAATCAATAATAAATAGTGTTTGGTTATATAGACAAAGCTTATCGAACTAATAAATATCGTAGGGGCGAGTACTACGAGCCCGAAAGGATTGAATATGTTGACTTTAGAAAACTTAGAAAAATATGATGAAAAAGCAGCAGAAGATTATGCTATGGAACTTTTTCATAAAGGATTTACATGTGCGGAGACACTTATGTATACACTCAATAAATATCTTGATTTAGGTCTTGATGAAAAGACATTTGCTATGTCATCAGGTTTTCCGTGGGGACTTGGAGGAGGAGGCTGTATATGTGGTGCACTTGCTGGAGCAAGTATGATTATAGGCACAAAGTATGGTAGAAAGTCTTTTGATGTGACGAGAGATGATAAGTGCTTTTCTATCAATAAAGACCTCCATGATGAGTTTAAGAAAGTCAATGGTGGCACATGTTGTAGAGTGCTTATGCATGGACTTGATAGAGATGATCCAAAGAGAAAAGAAAATTGTTCTAATTATGTAAAAAATACATTAAAAATTACTGTAGACTTATTAAAAAAATATTACTAATTATATTGTTGATAGTGACTTGAAAGTTTTGTTGTATGTATGGCACATAGGCAAAAGTTTTTGGTAGTTTTAACTTCAGGAGGACATTATGGTGAAAGAAAAAGATAACCTAACTGAAATACTTGATGAAAATGTAAATAATCAAGTTTCTGATGATGACAATGAATCAAAAAATATTGATGAAAAAATCGCTGTAGAAGATATAAAAGACAGCACTATTGATGTGGATACTCTTGATCCAGAAACTCTTGAAGTGGAAAAGCTTATTGACCCAGAAGAAGTGAAAGAAGAGCCTATAGAAGTTCCAAATTATGAAGAAGAAATAGTGAAAATCATAAGGGGCATTTCTTCACCAAAAGTCATCCGCAGTAAGCTTGAAGATTACCATGATAATAATATAGCTGATGCTTTAAAGCTCTTAAAAAAGACAGAAAGGCAGAAGCTCTATAGGATACTTAATAAAGAAACACTTGGCGCTATTTTTGAGTATGTGTCAAAAGAAGATGCAAGCATATATATCAATGAGATGGACTTGAAAAAAGCATCAAATGTCATATCAGAGCTTGAACCAGATACAGCGGTTGATATACTTCGTGAGCTTGAAAAAGGTAAAAGGACACTTCTTATAGACTCGATGGAGTCAGACGTAAGGAAAGATATCAAAGTAGTTGCATCATTTGATGAAGATGAGATTGGTAGCAAGATGACGACAAATTGCATAATTATCAATGATGACCTTACGATAAGTGAAGCGATGGATGCACTTGTAAAACAAGCAAAAGAAAATGATAATATCTCTACTATATTTGTAGAAGATAAAGATAATGCTTTCGTGGGAGCGATAGATTTAAAAGAGTTAATAATAGCAAAAAAGACCATGCATCTAAAAGACTTGATTATGACATCTTTCCCTTATGTGTATGGTCATGAAAATATAGATGATTGTATAGAAAGACTTAAAGATTATAGTGAAGGTCTTATACCAGTTCTTGATAATAATAATAGAATCTTGGGTGTTATCACATCTCAAAACCTTGTAGAAGTTGTCGATGAAGAGATGGGCGAAGACTACGCAAAGTTTGCAGGTCTTACTGCAGAGGAAGATTTGTCAGAACCACTTATTGAAAGCCTAAAGAAAAGGCTTCCTTGGCTTCTTATACTTCTTGGCCTTGGTATGTTTGTATCAAGTGTCGTAGGAATTTTTGAAGGAGTTATAGCTGGTCTTCCTATCATCATGGCTTTCCAGACTTTGATTCTTGATATGTCTGGTAATGTAGGCACACAAAGTTTGGCTGTCACGATAAGAGTTCTTATGGATGAAAATTTAACTTTTAAGCAAAAAGTAGATCTTTTCTGGAAAGAAGTAAGAGTCGGTTTTTGCAATGGATTGATACTTGCATCACTTTCATTTGTATTTCTTGGACTGTATATACATTTTGTAAAAGATAGACCATGGAGTCAAGCGTATAGTATATCAGGTTGCATAGGCATATCACTTATTGTGGCTATGATTATAAGTTCAACTCTTGGTACACTTATACCTATGTTTTTTAAGAAGATAAAGGTGGATCCTGCTGTAGCGTCAGGACCACTTATTACTACGCTTAATGACTTGATTGCAGTTGTAACTTATTATGGTGTATCTTGGATTTTACTAATAAATGTGCTACACTTAGGACAGGTTGTAGGATAAGTTTATGCTTCTGTAGCTCAGTTGGTAGAGCAACGCATTCGTAATGCGT
>DFKY01000009.1 GCA_002374095.1 Lachnospiraceae bacterium UBA3633 | reverse complement strand
GTCATGGAGATGAGCCATCGCTCCAAGATGTATGAACCTATCTTAAACGAGGCAAAAGAAACTCTAAAAGAACTTCTTGAGCTTGATGATAACTATGATATACTCTTTCTCCAAGGCGGTGCAAGTCTTGAGTTTGCTATGGTTCCACTAAATCTTGCAGATGAAGGTGATCTAACCTACTATGCAGTTACTGGCAACTTTGCCAATAAAGCATGGGAAGAGGCAAAGAAGTGGACTGATGCAAGAGACATAACCAATTCCAAAGAAGATAAATATAAGTATATCCCAGAAATTGATGTAAATAAGATAGATAAAAAAGCAAGATATCTTCACATCACAGCCAACAACACAATTTTTGGCACTATGTATCATAAGATTCCAGAAGTTCCTATCCCACTTGTTGCTGATGTGTCATCCAACATTCTCGGGAAACACTATGACTATAAAAATTTTGCTCTCGCCTATGCAGGAGCTCAAAAAAATCTCGGGCCTGCAGGACTTACTGTTGTAATCATTGATAAAAAATATCTTACTGATAATCACAACAACTATGTTCCTACTATGCTTAAGTATACTACTCATGCCCAAAATAATTCTATGTACAATACCCCTCCTACATTTGCAATCTATGTAGCAGGACTTACATTTAAGTGGGTTAAGTCTATGGGTGGTGTAAAAGAACTTGAGAAAAGAAATATAGAAAAAGCAAAAATGCTTTATGACATACTTGATAACTCAAAGTTTTACATACCATTTGCTGATAAAAACTCTCGTTCAATCATGAATGTAACTTTCAATCTACCAAGTACAGATCTTGAAGCAAAATTTGTAGAAGAAGCAAAAGACTCTGGTATGATCAATCTAAAAGGTCATAGGGTTCTCGGTGGTATCCGTGCTTCTATCTACAATGCAATATCACTTGACGAAGTAAAAAAGCTTGCTGATTTCATGGAACGATTTGAAAAAGATAATAAATAAGGAGGCCTTATGTTCACAATTAAAACCTTCAACAAGATTTCTGCCACATCAAAAAATATTTTAGGAGAAAACTTCACTCTTGACGAAAATGCAAAAGACTATGAAGGCATCATGGTCAGATCTCAAGATTTAAAAGAAGAGAACTTTTCAAAAAATTGTTTTGCGATAACAAGAGTTGGAGCTGGTGTCAACAACATTCCTATTGATAAGTGTACTGAAGCTGGTATAGCTGTCTTCAATACTCCTGGTGGCAATGCCAATGCAGTAAAAGAACTTACTATTGCTGGTGTCATCAGCATATCAAGAAATGTAAAAGCATCTGGCGATTGGCTTAACTCTATAAAAGATGAAGATATAGATCTTTCAAAGACAGTAGAAAAAGAGAAAAGTAAATATGTAGGCACAGAAATTTTGGGAAAGACTATCGGTATCATTGGACTTGGTCAAGTTGGTGGCAAAGTAGCAAAATCTCTTCACAATCTCGGTATGAATGTTGTAGGTTTTGATGCCTATCTTAATCCTCATCAGAAAGAAGACCTTAAGCAATATGTGGATATAGTTGATAACCTTGATACACTTTTAGCAAAATCAGATTACATCTCACTTCATATGGCTACAACTCCCGAAACAAAAGGTTTTGTAAGAGCAGAAAATATAGAAAAGATGAAGGATGGTGTATATATAGTAAACTATGCTCGTGGCGAACTTGTAAATCATAGTGATTTAGTAGAAGCCTTAAAATCAGGAAAAGTAAAAGCCTATGCAACTGATTTTCCTGATAAAGAAGAATTAAAACTTCCATCAGTCCTATCTACACCACATCTTGGTGCAAGTACTTTTGAAGCAGAAGAAAACTGTGCTGTGATGGCAGCATCAGAGATGAAAGAATTTTTACTAAATGGCAATATTCAAAACTCTGTCAACTTTCCAAATGTCACTATAGCAAGATCTACAGGTACTCGTATCACAGTCCTTCACAAAAACCGTGTAGGTATGCTTGAAGAGATAACCAACAAGATAGCAGACTTTAAGCTCAACATCGAAGGTCTTGCCAATAAAAGTAGAAATGATATCGCCTATACCATACTTGATTTTTCAAAAGCAATCAACCATGATGAAATTATAAAAAAGATAAATGAGATAAACGACGTCATAAGAATTCGTGTAATTGAATAATATATGAATGAAACTTTACAAAAAAAATTAGATGAAGTCGGACTTAAAGTTCCAGAGATTTTATTTCCAAAAGAAGGTATAAATCTTACAAAGTTTTCTTGCATCGCAGCCGACCAATATACTCAAGACCTCGCTTATTGGAAACGAGTGAAAGACTTTATCGGCGACTCTCCTTCCACTTACAATCTCATCTATCCAGAAGCAGAGTATCTAGCTGACACTCGTGAGTATGAACAAAGTCGTATGGACGAGCCCTCAACTCAAAAGGACGAGCTATGTGAGTCCGCTTCCCGTAAGGGCGAGCTAAGCGATCCCGCTGTACTTAATCGCATCAAAAAAATCAACGACACCATGAAAAAATATATATCTGACGGCACCTATGAAAATATCGGACCATCATTTATTTTCGTAGAAAGAAAAGCAAGATCTGTCAATCGGCGAGGACTTCTTTTAGCTCTTGACCTTGAAAAATATGATTACAACAAAGGCTCAAAAAGTCTCATTCGTGCAACGGAACTCACAGTAAAAGATAGACTAACTGTCAGAAAAATGATAAGAGAAAATGCCTCTCTTGATCTTCCACACATTCTCGTTCTTATCAATGATAAAGAAGATAGGCTTTTTAAGAAAGTTGAATCAATAAAATTTGAGACATTTTTTAGACTTAGTGGGGCAAGTAAAAATGACATCTTATACGACTTTGACCTTATGGAAGATAGTGGCTATATAAAAGGATACAAGATTGCAGATGAATCTGACATAGAGTCGCTTACAGACATATTGATAGATCTAAAAAAAGAGGCAAAAGACGGATTTTTATATGCTGTTGGTGATGGCAATCACTCTCTTGCTGCTGCAAAAGATGTATACGAGACTACAGGTCGTGGTCGATATGCACTTGTTGAACTTGTAAACATCTATGATGATGGACTTAGATTTTTTCCTATACATAGACTGATAATGGGAGTAGATAAAGAAAATTTTATAAAGGATACTGGAATTGATCCATTAAACCCTCCTCCACTTCAAGATTTACAAGCGATACTTGATAAACATAATTATAATATTGACTACATACATGGAAAAGAAGAATGTGAAAAACTTGGAAAAATCGATGGCAACATCAGTATCACCTATGACAATTTTTCTTACGAGACACTTTTTGACGACGTTATAAAGCACGGAGCCCTTTGTAGAAAAAGTTTCTCTATGGGCGAAGCAAAAGATAAAAGATTTTATCTTGAGGCACAAGAAATAAGATAAGGAGATTAAAGATATGAGCAAATTTATAAAACCCGAAAATTATAAACCAGCACTTTCACTTCACGACACTCAAGTTGGTATAAAGACAGTAAAAGACTTTTTTCAAAACTCTCTTTCATATGAACTTGACTTACTTCGTGTATCAGCACCATCTTTTGTAGAAAAAGAATCTGGTCTCAATGATAATCTAAATGGAGTAGAAAGACCTGTATCCTTTGACATACTTGATATAAAAGGTGCCACTGGCGAAGTCGTTCATTCCCTTGCAAAATGGAAAAGATATGCGCTTGGTCGATATGGATTTAAAACTTATGAAGGTCTCTACACTGATATGGTTGCCATCCGCCGTGATGAAGAACTCGACAATATTCATAGTCTATATGTAGATCAATGGGACTGGGAAAAAATACTAAAAAAAGAAGATAGAAATGTAGAATACTTAAAAGATACTGTCCGCCACATTTATTCTGCACTAAAGAAGACAGAAAAATATATGGCGATACAATTTGATTATATAGAAGAAATCTTACCAAAAGATATTTTCTTCATAACTACTGAAGAGCTCCTTAAGATGTATCCAGATAAAACTCCAAAAGAAAGGGAATACCTAATCACTAAAGAGCATAAAGCTGTATTTCTTATGCAAGTAGGTAAATACTTAAGTAATGGCGAGAGACATGATGGTAGAGCACCAGACTATGATGATTGGGAATTAAATGGCGATATACTTGTCTACTATCCTGTACTTGATATAGCACTTGAGCTTTCAAGTATGGGTATAAGAGTAGATGAAAACTCTATCGTATCTCAATGTAAAAAAGCTGGATGTGAAGAAAGGCTTTCACTTCCTTTCCACAAAGCTATACTTGATAAAAAACTTCCATATACAATTGGTGGTGGTATCGGTCAATCAAGAATATGTATGTTTTATCTTAGAAAGGCTCATATCGGCGAGATTCACTGCTCGCTCTGGCCTGATGAAATAAAAGATGCCGCCGAAAAATCTGGAATTTTATTGTTATAAATATGTATAAATATTATAAAAAATTAATAACAATCCTTCTACTTTCCCTTCTTGCCAACTCAACTTTTGCCACATCCATCTCATCAAGCAGAACCTTGTGGCCAAGCAGTATGAATTTGCAAAATGAATTTTTAAACCTTGATAAAGTTTTACCTCCTACTGCGACATCTTCTGGTAGCAAGAAAGGCTTTTGTTTCACTGGTGATCCCAATGAGATTTTTACACTTGGTGCTGGTCATATCTCTATCAATATATTTCTTACAGGACTTGGACACACATATCTACAGATGCTTGAAGGTCTTAAAAAAAGAGGTATCAAAATCACAGCTGTCATATGCAACGATAAAGTACCAATAGGTATAGACACAAGTGATGCTCCTCTTAGATTTCAAAAACCTTATTTTTATATGATTGACTTTCATGCCAATGACGGAGAGTGGCAAAAATACAATTTCAAAAGAATGGTAGAAGACTATGGTGACTATATAGATAATTGGATTATAGGCAATGAAATCAATGCCCAAGAATATAATTACTATGGTCCATCTGATATAGAGACTTACACTAAAGTATATTGTGATACATTTAAAGAATGCTATGAGATGATAAAAGAAAAAAATCCTGATGCAGATGTATATATTTCTTTTGAGCAAGCTTGGGATCTACCAGAACTTAGAAAAAGTAGCAAAAGATACAATCCTTATCTAAATCTATACCGCTACAATGCTACAGAGCAACTTCCACTTATCAATAAGTATCTTGGCAAAAATATAGACTGGGGTCTTGCCATACATCCTTATCCAGCAAATGTCATCACATCAAAGTTTTGGGACAGCGACTATGCAGGATATGATGTAAAAACTTCTTATGACAAAGATAGACCTTGCATCCTTGCACTTAGAAATCTTGACTACTCTGTGGCATATATGTCTCAAAAAGAATTTCTTCGTAAAGATGGCACTTTAAGAAATATCATAATAAGTGAAATCGGCCTATCAGCAAATGATGGCGAAAGGATACAAGCTGCTGCACTTTACTTTTTGTGGGAAAAGATAAAAGATAATCCTTATATAAAATGTCTTTTGTATTTTAGTGAGATAGATCTTGACGAACACAACTTCGGTCTATCAGATGAAAGCGGAAAAAAAAGACTTGCCTGGGCAGTCTTTAAAGATATGGATAGAGAAGATGAATCCGCTTGGTGCAAGGACCTCCTTGATGATGTCTTAAGCGAGACAAGCTATGTAGATATTGGCGGTTTCCTAATCCCCCGCGCAAGCGCAAGCGAACTCATAGCAACCAAAAGCACATTAAAATAATAACAATACTTCAAAGTTTTAGAAAAGACGGTTTCCGCAAAATCTAAAAAATAAGGGCGATTTAGGGGTCTTTAATTAGGGATTTTTGTAAAGACAGTTTTTAGGCATAAAAATACCACATCTTTTAGCTAATAGCTTGGATGTGGTTTTTTATAAGTTTAAATATGATTTCCAATATGGAGATTTAGTAATTTCTTTTTTAAAGCTCTCATTGGCACTTTCATATATTTCTTTTGCTTTATTCTTTTCGTATATTTAAAAAAGCCTGCAGATCCGAAGACCCACAGACTAAAAATTGCGAGCCTCCTATTTGCAGACAGGAATAATATCATACTATGTACGTATTTTTAGCTCGCATTTTTTTACACAATAAAAATGCGACGCACATAGTACGAATTAATTCAATATTATTTCTGTCTGCATTTATCATTATACTACAAATCTCATCAAAACACAAAAATAGCAGCTTATTGGCCGCTATTCTATAGATTACTTGCATATATTAATTAATTGACAAAAATATACTTTTTTGCTAATATTTAAATATAAAGAAATGGGTTTTGTGCCTTGTTAAGTCAGGGGTTGCTCGTTTCTTTTTTTTATGTCTATAATATCATAAAGATATCTTTTGCCATTCTCATCATGTCTGATAATAAGAGAAGCATTAAAAACATTGTATCTGACAAGTTGGTCTCCATCATACACTGGAAGCGCAAATCTTGAATCATATTTATACCATCCAAATTTTGCATCCTTTTTATGTTTTTCTTTATCATTAGCACGAGTCTTTTTATTAGTAGCTATTTCAATCATTTCTTTTATTCCTTGTGCTGCATTTGCCTTAGCCTTTGCTACAGTTCCTTTAAGCTTATATGTATAATTAGAACCAGTATACTCATCAGGAAGGTCAGAACCAATATAAATCACTTCTTTTGATTCAGCAGTTTCATAAAACTTGCCAACATAAGTTTTTAAGTAATCTTTCACATCTTTCCAGTTCACAGACCTTTTTCCTTTAAATTTAATGTCATTAATAAATACAGTAAACTTTCCATCGATATCTTTGATTTTTTCTATCAGTTGTTTCATATATTTTCCCTTTCATTAATTATTGAAATTTAATTAATGCTTTTTTAAATATTTCTTTCTGTCTTTCCTTTTGTAACCATATAGACTCAAAATTCTCTTTTTCCCATTTACTGCTGACATAAATGAAACGCTCATTGTTTTTGCTAACTTTTGTTGTGATACATCTAACTCAGTACAAAATTTAAATTGATATGAAGCATTCATGGCAATATAGACACTTTTTAGTTTTTTTGTATTATTGTTTATTTCTTTAATTGGAACTATCACTGCCATAATTTATCCTCCAAAACTATGCCATAACTATACCCTTTTTTCTACTAAAACTTAAAAATATTCAAGCCTGTTTTTTCATCTTTTACTCGGTCAACTGTGCCATCAAGAATATCAATAAACATCTCGCAAGTGCCACCTACAACTGCTCTATATAGATGTCCGCCTACCACCTTTCCATCAAGTCCTCCTGCACTCATATGTATATGAGTATAAAACTCTCCATTCATAGTATTAATGCTACCATGTAAGGATGTAATTTCATAAGCTCCCTTAAACTCATTCTTATAATATTTCTTTTCAGACACATTATATACACCTATTTCAAAATCATTTGCTGCTCCAAGTGCATTTACCATCGCAAGTTTTATTTTTTCTTTAAGTGCTATCTCTTTAATTGATTCAATTATCTCATCACCTATATCAAGTCTTGCTACAATATTTTTTCCAAATCTTTTATATTCCATATGCCCTTCCTAATTTTTTTTTATTTATCATCGTAATGTCCTTTACAAGATGCTATAATTAATTCATCATTATTTATTTTATATACCAGTCTATCTTTTTCATTTATTCGCTTACTATACCATCCGCTAAAATCTTCTGACAATTTTTCTGTCTTACCTATTCCACTATTATTATTTCTTTGTATATCTTTTACTAATGCATTAATTCTTTTTAGTGTTTTTCTGTCTTCAGATTGCCATTCTAAATATTCAGCCCAAGCTTTCTCATGCCATTTAAGTTTCATACGCACCACCTAATCTTCAATTAGCTCATGCTCTGTTAGTTTTGCTTTTCCAGATTCAATATCTTTTATAACTCTACTTAAATGTTCTATATTCTCTTTCGAATAAAAAGGATCTCTCTCTACACTAAAAGGCAATTTCTGATTAGTTATAACATTTTTTACAAACATACTTACAGCTGTAGATATGCTCATACCTACATCATTGCAAAACTCTTCAAATCTATGTTTGTCATTTGAATCTAAACGAACACTTATTGTTGACATAATACTCTCCTCTAAATAACTTTTGTATATATTTGTAATACTTTTGCATTATTTGTATTACATTGTATTATATAACAACAATATTTCTTTGTCAATTCTTTTTTTTCTTTTCGCTTACTCACCCACCAAGCTCACCACCTCATAGTAGCAGTGCTCTTCATTTCTAAATGGCAACACCCAACCCGAAAAGCCACTACTTACATACAAGTATTTCTCATTTGGCGAATCACTTGTTTTATATAACCCATACACGTATTTTACTCCAAGTTTATAAATTGCCTTTAGCGGAAATAACTGACCTGCATGAGTATGTCCCGATAACTGAAGATCAGCACCAAGTTCCATTATATCTTTTTCTTGATAAGGATTATGGTCTACACATATTATATATGGCTCTTCTGGCCAATTTTTTATACTTTGAACTTTTTTTCTTCCTTGTTTTTCACTTACATCTTCTCTACCTACAACTATTATATCATCACTTACATATTGCCACTCATCTTTTAATATCGTTATCTCATTATCCTTTATAACTTTCTCTAATTCTTCTACATCAAACTTTATCTTCCCTAGTTTATAAGCTTTATTTTGTCTATCGTGATTTCCATATATATAATATGTAGGTATATTTAGAGCGCCAATATTTTCATATATTTCCTGTAAGTCTTCATAGTTAGTAAACTCATCTGTAATATCTCCACCAAGAAGTATAAACTCTGGATTTAGTTTTTTTATTTCGGAAAGTGCTTTTTTTACTCTATCTCTATTTTGTGCTGTAGGGTAATGAAGATCCGACATAAAGACAAATGTATGATTCTTTTTTATTTTTGGAGAGCTAAACGAAATGTAATTTGGCTTTATGTCTTGACTATTTATCGTTCCATATGCAAGAGTTATAAGCATAATTATATATGCCAATATATTAAATGCTACAAAGTTTTTCTTTTTATAAAAAATATTTATTACCATCATTACAACATTGGTTATAACATCTGATAATATAACTATATACATAGCTCCAAAAAGATATGTTGTTTTTACATTAAATACATTGTCTATAGATATTGTTACAGCTGCTATAATTACAAAAGCTAAAGCCTTAATCAATACCATTATTTGTGTGGCTTTTTGTTTTAATAAATTTCTACATTTATATCTAATAAATATAAATATAGCTTCAATAATCACTGGTAATAAAATCCATATTATTAAATCGCTATTACTCATTATAATTTACCCATCATATAATAAATTTTATCAGCAAATATGTTCGTTTTTAAATTCTCAGAGAGAATGAAATCCCTTTTTTTATCCTGCCTAATTTCTTTAGATTTTTTATACTTTTTTACAAATGTTCTATATGAACTTGGAGCGAAGCTCATAAGAAATGGGGTCTTTATGTATTTTAAAATCCACTTGCTCTCATCTTTCACTCCAAGTATTGTAATCACCCGCAAGCTCTCTTGCAATTGTAGTGGCGAGCTATACGAATCCTCTTGTATCTGTAGGGGCGAGCACTGCGAGCCCACTTTCCGTACATCCAAAATTATATTAAAAAAAACTCTCTTTATATAAGCAAGCGTTCTATTTTTTGTCTTAAGTTTCAATGCTCTTTCATCAAAAGTCATCTTATCACCTGCTGTCTTCATGATTGCATTTCTCATGTCTTTTGTCATAAGATATATATTATCAAGCATATTTTTGTCTTTTCCATAAGATTCGACTTTTGCATAAAGAATTTTATAATTTAGAATTTCTGTAAAGTCATTTGTCGTCACTTTCTTTTTTATCTTCGCTCTAAGCTCTGTTGCTGTAGGAAGATCGTCTTTTCTTTCTATCGCTATAGGTAAAATCTTACTTTTCATTTCATCAAGTGCAATCAAGTATTCTATAGCAAGAATGTCATTGGATGAAAGTTTTTCCCCAATCACATCAGAAAGAGCTTTTGCATATGTTTTACCTGCTTTTAGATTTCTCTTTATCTCACTATCTTTTTCATAGTTAAACTTTTCTATTTGCACCATCTCTGCATAGTCTTTAAGTTTTTCCACATCTGCAACCTTTGATCCAAATACAAGATAATCTACAAATCCAAGTTTTTCAAGTATTTGTATAGCCCCTTTTGCAAAATATTTTGCTGACGATAATACATATTGCACAGGAATCTCTATAACTATATCTACTCCATTGTCTATAAGGTCTTTCGTTCTTTTTTCCTTATCAAAGACTCCTGGCTCCCCTCGCTGCACAAAGTTTCCAGACATCACAGCAACTATGATATCCCCATACTTTTTACACTCTTTTAATAGTCTCTTATGCCCTTTATGAAAAGGATTACACTCGACCACTATTCCTACAACTTTTTTATTTTTACCATCTATTTTAAGCATACTTTATATTATAGCAGAATAGTAAAGTATTACAAATGCTTAAAAACCGCCATCTTAAAAGTTTTCTTGCAAAAATCACGGGTTTTATCATATAATAAAGGAGCCCTCTTAAAAGGCTATTTTACGACATAGATAATATTAAAAGGAGAATATAGTGGTTTTTGCTGATTTGCTATTTATATATATTTTTTTGCCCCTATTTGCTATTTTTTATTATAAATTTAATAAAAATATAGTTTTATGTATATTCTCAATTATTTTCTATGCTTTTGGCGAGCCTATCTATATACTGCTCTTACTCTTTAGTGTATTTGTAAACTTTATTATAGGTAAGAATATATATTATAGACAAAATAACAAAAAACTTTTTCTAATCATAGCTATCATTTTTAATGTTTCTATAATATTTATTTTCAAATATTTAAACCTTCTTACAAGCATTTTGTTTTCTTTAAATATTATGAGCTTTAAAACCGACATTCTTCTTCCTATAGGTATAAGCTTTTTTACTTTTCAATCCATCACATATATTGTAGATGTATATCGAGGTGATAATAAGTGCCAAGATAATTATATGGATTTACTTCTTTACATCTCTATGTTTCCACAACTAATTGCAGGTCCTATAGTTAGATATAAGACCATTGCAGAAGAAATTAATTATAGAAAAGTTCAATTGGAAGATTTTTTAGACGGTGCATATAGATTTATTTTTGGTCTTGGAAAGAAAGTCATCATTGCAAATCAACTATCTGTGATTTCCACAGAGCTACTTGATAGTAACCTTGAGTCGCTATCAAAATTTGGTGCAATTTTAGGCATCTTTTGCTTTGTCTTACAACTATATTTTGATTTTTCAGCATATTCAGATATGGCTATAGGTATGGGAAGATGTCTTGGATTTCACTTTGAAGAAAATTTCAATTATCCACTTATATCAAAAAACATGACAGAGTTTTGGAGACGGTGGCATATCTCACTTGGCACATTTTTTAGAGACTATGTCTATATACCACTTGGCGGCAATAGAAGGCACCAATATCTAAATATTTTTATCGTGTGGCTTCTTACTGGTATCTGGCATGGAGCAAATATCAATTTCATAATATGGGGACTATTTTTATTTTTTGTTATTGCTCTCGAAAAATTATTTTTAATAAATATATTAAGTAAAATACCAAGTTTTATTTCTCATATCTACATGATTATAATTACTATGATAAGTTTTTCGATTTTTTATTTTACTGACACTGAAAGACTTGTATCATTTTTCAACATCTTTGTATCTGATAGAGAATTTTTTGATATAATATCTACCAATTTATTATACAGCAATATCTTTCTAATCATTTTTGCAATCCTTCTATCAACACCTGCGCTAAAGTACCTTTTAGTTTTTATAATGAACTTTGACAATAATACAATCAACAATATAATAATTAGATATAGTAACTATTTTGTTTTATTTTTTTCTATTATAGTTTTAATTGTATCTACCCTTTTACTTGTAGGCGATACCATTAATCCATTTTTGTATACGAGGTTTTAATGAGACATAGCGAAAAAGAACTAAATATTTTAATTGTTGCTTACATTTTTATACTTGCTTTCATTCTTGTTTTCAATAGACCTATCGCTTCAGATATTGAAAAAAGAGATCTGACAAGATTTCCAAGTTTTACATTTGGCGATTATTTTAGTGGCAATTTCAATAAAAATCTATCCAAATGGTTTAGCGACACTATCCCCTTTAGAGATAAACTTGTGAGCCTTTCTTTCAATATCAAAAAACTAAATGGCATCGAGACAGAGTTTTCTACCAACAATGTAGTCCTTGAAGAGATTAATGATGATGAGATAAGTATTGAGCCTATATCAAGCAATCATACTGACAATAATGTAACTCTCGCTTCGACATTGTCAGAACCCATGTTTGTCGCATCAACTGAAGATATAGCTACAAGTTCAAACTTTGATATAGATGATGTCGACTTTGATTATGCAGAATACGACCAAAACAAAAAATATCTAATTACTGGAAAAGGTAGTGATGTCCGCGTGATGACAGTTTTTGCTGGTGCTTCTGCTATGAAAAAAGAATTTCCAGAGACAATAAATGCATACAAAGAAATATTTAGCAACATAAATGTCTATCTGATGGTCGTTCCTACTTCTGCTGCCTTTTACTGTCCTACGGAACTAAGAAAATACACAGGCGATCAAAGAAAGTTTTTAGACCTTATGATCCCATACCTAAATAATAAAGTAAAATTTATAGATGTCTACAATGTCTTAAATAGACATGCTGATGAATATATATATCTAAGGACTGATCACCACTGGGCTCCGCTTGGTGCATACTATGCTGCAAAAGAATTTGCCAAAATTGCAGGTGTAGATTTTAAATCACTTGATAGCTATGAAAGGTTTGATGTAGAAAACTATGTAGGTTCTCTATATTCTTTTAGTAAAGATGATAGATTAAAAGAGTATCCAGATAACTTTATATATTATCTTCCAAAAAATATCGCATACAACACTTTACAGTGCCGATATGTTTTAGATGACAAAGGAAAGCCTATAAGTAAAACCGATATTAAAGAAACTGAATTTTTCTCGCAGTACACTTATACAGGTGAGAAACGTGGCTATATCGTATACATGGGAGGAGACCAAAATACAACTTATGTCAATATGCCAAATAATCATACTGGCAGAAATCTTCTCATACTAAAAGATAGTTTTGGCAACCCTGTACCAAGCTTTCTTTTTTACTCATTTGATAATATTGTAGTAGTAGATTATAGATATTATCTTGACAACATAGCAGAACTTATCCGCGATAGTAATATAACTGACATACTTTTTATCAACAATGTCGAGACAGCAATGAAAGATATCGCATCAAAACGTTATAGAAAATTTTTAAATCTTGTGCTTAATGCCAATGATATAACAAAATAAATAAGAGGCAAGCTTATGAAAAAACTTTTATCTTTATTTGTAAGTATTTTAATCACTGTTAGCCTTATTTCTTGTAATGTGTCATCCGTTAGTGAGACTACCGTAGAGGCAAAATCTGACACATCTACAGAATCTGTTTTTAGCGGTGCTGCTCCCGGTTACAATGGACTCATAGAAACTTTAGTCACAATAGATAATGATAAAATTAAAGATGTAACTATCACTCATCATAGTGAAACTCCAGGAATCGGCGGTCCACTTCTTGATAGTTCTGGAAAAAAATTAACAGTTGGCGGAGAATCTCCTATAGATTTAATTCCTAAAATGATAGTTGACAACCAATCAATAAATATTGATGCTGTATCAGGTGCTACTGCTACAAGCTATGGGATACTTCATGCTGTATCTGATGCCTTAATTAAGGCCAATTATAGAGTCGATGCTGTGACTGCTGCCACAGAAGTTTTACCTCCTGACTACGAGCCCAAAGAAGTTGACTTAAGCGAAGAAGAAAGAGCAATACTCGACAAATGGCTTATAAAAGCTGATTTTGACACTTTTCACGAAGACACAAAAAGTGACGTAGTTGTTATCGGTGGAGGTGGTGCAGGACTTGCGGCAGCAATATCTGCAAGTGAAAATGGCGCCAATGTCATAGTTATAGAAAAAAATGGAGAAGTTGGTGGCGACACTTTAGTATGTGGTGCCATATACAACGCTCCAGATGAAGAAATGCAGAAAAAACTTGTGATGAATGAGACAAAAAAAGAAATTATAGAAAAAGCCTTAAACGAAAAACCAGTAAATGATGAGCATAAAGAACTTATAGATATAGTTAAAGCAAAGCTTAATGAACATAATGCTAAAAACGAAAGCGAACTTTTTGATTCAAAAGAATGGTTTGCACTACAGACTTATAATGGCGGTGATAAAAAAGCCAATCTTTCACTCGTTAAAACACTTTGTTATAATTCTTATGATGGACTTATGTGGATAAAAAATATTGGCGTTAAATTCTTTGACTTCATATCACAAGGTGCAGGAAGTCTATGGGAAAGAACTCATACCAATACTATGCCAATGGGTACAGGTTTTATATCAAGTTATCTTGACAAGATAGAAAGTAGTGACAAGATAAAAATCATTACAAATACTACTGCATTAAATATTAAAAAAGATGAATCAGGTAAAGTGAGTATCGTAGAGTGTAAAGACAAGTATGGCAATCTTTTCAATATATCTGCCAACAAATCTATCATCATAGCGACTGGTGGTTTTTCTGCCAATCCTTCAATGCTTGATAATTACAATACAAAAGATAGTAGCATCTGGTCTGACATTACTTTAAGCACTCTTCCTACAACCAACCGCACGACTGTGTCTGGTGGTGATGGTATAGAGATGGGAAAAAATGTCGGAGCAGCTCTTACAGATATGAGTGAGATACAACTTCTCTATCTTGGCAATCTTGAAAATGGTGATCTCACAAAATATCCACCAAGATGTGTCAATGGTACTGATCAAGTTATCTTCATCAATAAGTTGGGTGAAAGATTTACCAATGAAGGTGGAAGAAGGGATGATATATGTTCTGCTGTATTAAAAGAACCTGACAAAACTTTTTACATATTAGAATCAGCAGATGGCGATAAGTATGTCGACATATATAGTGATGAGTTTAGATCTGCTGATGGTTTTTCTCTTGACTATCTTATAGAAAATAATTTTATATATGTTGCTGACACTATAAAAGAGCTTGCAGAAAAACTTAATATGAATCCTGATACTTTACAAAAAACTATTGATGATTTTAATTCTTATGTAGATGAAGAAAGCGATCCTTATGGCAGAACTCTCTTTTCTACAAAGATAGAGCATGGACCATTCGTCGCTACACCTCGACAAGTGTCTGTCCATCATACTATGGGTGGATTAAAAATAGATGAGGCTGCACATGTCCTTGATGAAAATGGCGATATTATAGAAGGACTTTTTGCAGCTGGTGAAGTAACTGGCGGAATTCATGGCGGCAATCGACTTGGTGGCAATGCAGTTGTAGATACTGTAGTCTTTGGTCGTATCGCAGGCAAAAACGCCGCAAACCCGTAGGGGCGAGCGCCCGAGCGGCAGCGACAAAGTGCCCTTGGGGCACGACAGTCCAGTGGACTGCCGTGAGCTAACCAAGTTAAAAGAACATCGTAGGGGGCGAGCGCCCGAGCGGCAGCGACAAAGTGCCCTTGGGGTGCTGTGCGAGCCCGCCGTCGTAAAGGCAAACTCCCAAGCACTCTTCTTCCCCCGACATTTTTATGATATAATTTAAGTTTGGGGTCTCTCCCATCGTTTTTATATGCAAAATTATGAAAGAAAAAATCATACACGACCTGCAAATGATAGCATTCTTATCATAAGAATTTTTGTTTCATTTTTCTTTATCGTTGTATCAATTATAGCAATTACTGTTGTTGTAAGACGTGTAATGAGTATAAAGATACTTGAAAAGATAAGTCTTAAACCAGAAGTTCATGATAGTTTAAGTATAACTACTGATACCAATTCTGGCATATCTCTTTTTATAACTGACGAAAAGGGACTTAAGTTTAGAAAAGAAGATAAGACTTTTGCAAGAGAAGAATGGATTGAAAAAAACGGCGAGCTTTTTTATTTTGACACAGCTGGATATGGTCTAAATGGCGACTTAAAAATAGATGGTCAAGTTTATACATTTGAAAATGGAAAACTTAAAAATATAAAAAGAGATACTGCGTATGTAGCAAGGGCAGATAGCAATCTTTTTAGTAGTGTAAAATCTTCCGAGTATCTTGTATGGCTTGAAGACAGTGAGAAAGAAAGAAATTTCTTCCCTATAAAATATTCTCTTATCAATGGAGATGAGACAGACTATCTTGGGACAGAAGCTGACAAACAATATGCAAGTCCCAACATGTTAAAGATATACACAGGATATATATATTATCTCGCAGTCGGTGGCGGTGATGGAGTCTCTGGTAGACTTTATAGGATGAGACCTGGTGCCATTCACAAAGAATCTGTAGGTGTTGGTGTCACAGGTTTCGTGATACTTTCTGAAGATGTGATATATTACTGTGACGGAGAGAAAGTTATGAAAGCTCATAACTGGAATAGTACCGCTCTTAAACTTCCAGACTACGAAGAGTTAACCGAAGATGGTGAGATAATTACAAAAGTTGCAACCCCTTCTGATGGCATCATAATCAATGAAAGAGGTGAAACTATAAATCTTACCGATCTTCCAGCTCCTGATATTATGGAAGAAACTGTGGTGGTTGAGACAGAAGAATCTTCCGCTGAAAGAGTAGACGACAATGCTTCTATAAGAAATATGGCTCCTATAGAAGAAACTCCTGTCACACCTATAATCGGTGGTGTAAGAGAAGAAGTAACGGACAACTCAAAGACCCCACAAGTTCATGAAGTGGAGGCACCACAATAGTGATATACTATATAATAGGAAAATCTGCATCTGGCAAAGATACATTATATAAAAAGCTTTTAGAAAAAAACCTTAATCTCAAAACTATCGTGCTCTACACTTCTCGTCCAAAAAGAGATGGCGAGACTGATGGCAAAGAGTATCATTTTATTGATGAAAGCTTTTTAGATAGGTACTCTGATAAAATTATAGAAAAAAGAGTTTATAACACGGTTTTTGGTCCTTGGTATTATGCGACTATTGATGATGGCAGTATAAAATTAAGCGAAAACTATCTTGCGATAGGAACTTTAGAATCATATAATGCTATAAAGAAATACTTCGGAGAAAAAAATGTCTTCCCTATCTATCTTGAAGTAAGTGATGCTATAAGAAAAGAAAGGGCTATGAAAAGAGAAAGGCTACAAAAGATTCCAAAATACGACGAGATGGAAAGACGTTTCAAAGCTGACGAGATAGATTTTAGTGAAGAAAAAATAAAAGAAGCTGGTATTACTAAACGCTATAATGCCGACAATTTTGAAAAATGCATAGAAGAAGTTGTCGCTGACATCCTTTCACATTCGTAGTGGCGAGCTATGCGAGCCCAAATATAACAATGATTAAAATATCTGACGAAAAAATATATAACGCTTACCTTATTGAAACCTACAACTACCCCTATGTGAAAAAAACAATTACTGATTTTGCTATAAGTCAGGGCTTTGATAGAAATTTAATAGAGGCAGGAACTCATCCAGACATTACTTTTATTGAATCAGAAAATAAACTAATCCCTATCGACACAATCCGTGAAGGCATCATCAACAATGCTTATCTCTCACCAAGACTTGCCGATAGAAAGTTTTATATATTATATGATGCTAAAAATATCATGGATGCAAGTAAAAATGCTATGCTTAAAACTTTGGAAGAGCCACCAGAATTCGTATCAATATTTTTAGTGACAAGCAATGCTGATACTCTTCCAGAAACTATAAAAAGTCGTTGTCAAATTATAAAAGATACTGATGACTTAGATTATAAAAAATATCTGGAAGTAGAATTCATTGATGATGCATTAAATATCCTTTCAAATGTGAAGTATTCTTTACCGGGCGACAAGATGAACTTCATCGAAAATACTATAACAGATGATAACGATTTTAAAAACTTAATATCTATCTATAGACTTGCACTGCGAGATGCTCTCATATATAAGACAACTTTATCAAAAAAGAGAATTATTCTTCGTGAAAAAGAAGAAGCCATCATGGCGATTGCCGAAGCATTATCGCTTGAAGAACTTGGAGCTCTCGTAGATAAGTTAAATGTTTTATCAGAAGCAAGTGCATATAATATCAACAAAAAAATAGCAACTTTCAATTTTTTATTAATGGAGAATATATGGAAAAATGTTTAGGAATAAGATTTAGAGTAAGTGGAAAAATATACTATTTTAAGCCAAACGACGAAGAGATAAATGTCGGTGACCACTGCATAGTTGAGACTATTCGTGGTATAGAGTATGGATCTGTAGTTAAAAAAGACATAATGGTCGATGAAAAAACTCTCAAGTCTCCACTCAAAACTATCATGCGAAAGGCAACAGATAAAGACCACGAGACTCACCTCAAAAACAAAGCAAAAGAAGGTGATGCTTTCGCAAAATGCAAGGAACGTATCAAAGAGCATAATCTCCCTATGAAACTCCTTGACTGTGAGTATACTTTTGACTCAAGCAAAGTTCTCTTCTACTTTTCTGCAGAATCAAGGATTGACTTTAGAGAACTTGTAAAAGATCTCGCTTCTATCTTTAGGATTCGTATAGAACTTAGACAAGTCGGTGTCCGTGATGAGACTAAAATCCTTGGCGGTCTTGGTCCATGCGGAAGACCTTATTGCTGCTCTACATATCTTTTTGATTTTAAAACCGTTTCTATAAAAAATGTAAAAGAACAAGGTGTAAGCTTAAACCCTGCGAAGATTTCAGGTGCATGCGGAAGACTTATGTGCTGCCTAAATAACGAAAAAGAAACTTATGAAAAGCTTAATGAATCTATGCCACAGATAAGCGACTTTGTGACAACAAATGACGGCATGAAAGGCACAGTTCAAAGTATCAATACCTTGAGACAAAAAGTAAAAGTATTAGTAAACCTAAATAACGGTGAAAAAGAAATGCGTGAATACGACCCAACTGATTTAAAGTTTAAGAAGCGAAAGACTTATGTTACAGAAACCGAAGAAGAAAAAGAAGCTATGAAGCTTGAAGAACTTGAAAAGAGAGATGTAAAAGCAGACTTATAATTTTCTTCTTCTCCCCAAGCGTATGCTTTGAAAAATTGGATAAAGCTGAGAGAAGGCTGCTCCTGCTATTACAAGGATGACGCCTATCACTTGCACAAAGTTTAAAGATTCTTTTAGAATTATCGCTGACAAAATTACAGCCGATACCGGATCAAGATATGAAAGTATCGCAACTGTCGACATAGGAAGTTTTGTGATAGTAGAATAATAAAAGAAGCACGATAGTCCAGTATTAAGTAATCCTATCCAGAGAACTGGTATCCATTCTGTTCCACTTATCTTTATATGTATTCCCTCTCTACACATTAAAAATATAAATACAAGGAAAAAGCTTGCTACAAGTTGGCAAGTTGTATTTTCCATACCCGAAGCATATCTCACTTTTTTATTGAGTAAAACTGTCACAGCATAAAACACTCCAGCCATAAATCCACAGAAAATCCCATACGCCTTAGTCATATCACCACTTATATTGCCATTTAAAAGTATGATTCCAAAGAAAACTATTATAGCTCCTATCACTTTTACTTTAGTAAGTTTCTCTTCAAAGAAAATTGGTGATACAAGCATCGCGATTATCGGTCCAAGATAATATAGAAGTGTCGATATACTTACTCCTATGCTTCTATATGCCTCAAAAAGAAATATCCATCCACCACCAAGTGTAAGTCCTGACAAAAGCAAAAACAAAGCATCATGTCTGTCATGAAGACATGAAAATTTTTCTTTATGCAAGATGCTCACTGTAATCATCACAGCACTTCCTATAATAGTTCTCATAAGTATAATCTCAAGGCTACTAAGATGAATGAAACTTGCAACTATACCATTTGACCCCATTATGATAAGTGAGATGATGTAAAGTATAAGATTTATTCGATATTCTTTATCTGTCATAATCTTCATTATTATAGTCCTATTTTTGTCTTTTTTCTACTTTTTAGTAGAATGTTACACTTCATAAATGAGGCTTCTTAAGTCAAATAATCGTGCTTTTTTACTAAAATAAAGTCAAATAATCGTGTTTTTTTACTAAAATAAAGTCAAATAATCGTTGACAGAAAGTCAGTATTGTGCTATGCTTACAAATATAAAGTTGTACTTTATATTTGTTGAAAGGTTAAAATATGGCTTATATTTACCGTTTTATTGAAAATCAAATATTGTCCTTAAGCAAAATGTTTCCTGTCGTTATGCTTACTGGGGCAAGACAAGTTGGCAAGACTACAATACTAAAACATATGATGAAAAATTTGAAAATTAAATCTTTCGTATCTCTTGATGACATAAATGAAAGAAGTCTTGCAATTAACGATCCAAAACTTTTTCTTGAAACTCATCCATATCCTCTTATTATAGACGAATTTCAATATGCCCCAAACCTCCTACCGTATATAAAAATGACTGTTGATGACTTGCGTTTTAAGAATTTAAATGATTCTACCATAAAATGTGATGGCATATACTATCTGACAGGCTCTCAAAAATTTTTATCTATGAAAAACATAACCGAATCTCTTGCAGGTAGAGTCGGCATTCAAGATATGCTTCCATTGTCAAAAAGAGAAATTTATGCTTACGACAACATCTTTTTTAATATAGAAAAAGTTGATGTACAAAAATACGAAAAGAGTAAATGTGATACTATTATTAAAATTTTTGAAAATATTTTTTTAGGTGGCTATCCAGAACTCATTGAAAGAAAAATTGAAAAAGAATCTTTCTTTTCTGCATATGTAAAAACATACATTGAACGAGATATAAGATCTCTCATAAAAATTAAAGATGAGATAAAATTCAATAATTTTCTAATTGATATAGCTGCAAGGACAGGTCAGGAATTAAATTATAATAGTATAGCAAATGATGTCGAAGTATCCATTCCCACTATCAAAGAATGGATTTCTATACTTTACAATTCAGGAATCATTTATTTACTATATCCATATTATGAAAACACCATAAAAAGAATTGTCAAAAGACCTAAGGTTTATTTTCTTGATACCGGGCTTGCTACATATCTAACCAGATATCCTAGTGCTGACGTTTTAATGAAAAGCTCTTATGCTGGTGCAATATTTGAAACTTATATTATCTCGGAAATTATCAAATCGCACTTGAATAATGGTAAATCTCTAGGAAACTTTTATTATTATAGAGACAACAGCAAAAACGAAATTGATCTTTTATATGAAATTAATGGAACCTTATATCCAATAGAAATAAAAAAAAGTAGCAATCCTACAAAATCTTTTATAAAAAGTTTTAATGTCATAAATGACACAAAAAAGAGACAAGGAAACGGGATGGTTATCTGCCAATACGACCACATTATGCCTATAGATAAAAACAATCTCTCTTTTCCCGCAAGCTTCATATAATGATTAAACCAACAACCTAAAACAATCCTATATATACATTAAATGTAAAGTACATTATGCTCACTCTAATTTGGAGGTTTTAAAATGAATAATTATTTAGAAAAAAAGCTATTTATAAAAAATATTTTTTTCACTATTCTTGCTATCTTCGCAACTCTACTACTTTCTTGCTCTACAAGAAATCTTGAGACAGCCAATGTAGCAGAAACTAAAAAAGAAAAAGCTGCTCTTACTCACAATCTCACTCTCATCGTCACAAGCGACATACATGCTGGAGTCAATGACAATTTTACTCTTGCAGGAGTATATGAAAAAAGAAAGGAATATGAAGAAAAAGGCGACTACACTCTCCTTATAGATAATGGTGATGTCCTCCAAGGTGGATTTCTATCAAGCCTAACAAAAGGTTCTGACCTTATGGAGATAATAAAAGCTGCTCACTATGACATACTTACTTTTGGCAATCACGAATTTGATTATGGTATGGACCAATTTTTTGAAAATGCAAGTATTCTTGATGTCCCTTACATCTCTAGTAATTTTACCAAAGATGATAAACTCATTTTTGACCCTTATGTCATAAAAGAATTTGATGGTGTCCGTTTTGCTTTTATCGGCATCAACACTCCTGATACCCTTACTACATCTAAACCTATTTATTTTGAAGATGAAAATGGTGATTTCATCTATGGTTTTTATCAAGGTGACAACGGAGAAAAATTATATCGTAGAGTGCAAGAAACTATCGATGAAGTAAAATCAAAAGGTGTAAACTATATCATTGCTGTGGCTCATATCGGCGAAAAAGAAACTTCTAAGCCTTATCGCTACAATGATATCATCTCTCACACTTGTGGTTTTGATGTATTTCTTGATGGACATAGTCACGACACAGATCAAGTCACGATGAAAGATAAAGGTGGTCACGATGTAATCCGTCTTGGTGTAGGGACAAAGCTTAGTAATATTGGTATCGTTACTTTCACTACAGAAGGTGACATTCAACATGAACTTTTGACATATGAAAAGCGAGCAGGCGATAAAGATATCCCTACATATGACAATGAAGTAAGCAAGATTGTCAAAGAAAAAAATGAAAAAGTTGAGCTCTTATCAAATGAAGTTATAGGTCACTCTAATTTTGATCTTGTGATAAGTGATCCTGAAGCAAAAGACTCAGCAGGTGTCCCTATAAGGATTGTGCGTCGTATGGAGACAAACCTTGGTGACCTTGTAGCAGATGCTTATAAAGTAAGAACCGGTGCTGACGTAGGCTACATCAATGGTGGTGGTGTAAGAACTTTTATAGAAAAAGGTGATATAACGATTGGCGACATAAAAGATGTCCAACCATTTAGTAACCTTGTATGTGTAATCAATGTGACAGGATCTATGCTTCTTGATGCTCTTGAATGGGGCTGTCATGTGACACCAGCCGAGAGTGGTGGCTTCCCACATGTATCAGGTATGTCTTTCGAACTTGATACTTCTATCCCTGACCCATGCATTGTAGATGATGATGGTATATGTACTGGTATAGAAGGCGAGAGACGCATTAAAAACCTTATGATCAATGGTGCTCCTGTTGACCCTAATCAAAAATATAAGCTTGCGATACTTTCTTATACAGCTCTTGACAATGGAGATGGTTATACAGCATTTAATGGAGCTGAAGTCCTTGAGATGGGAAGTGCAGAAGACTATTCGCTTGTCGTAGATTATATTAAAGAAAATTTAGGTGGTGAGATTCCCGATGAGTACAAAGACCCATATGGAGATGGTAGAATTATTATCAAATGACAAATAATGATGATTATTTTATATCGGCTGATGGCAAAAAATCTGCATCAATGTCGTTGGTAATATCTCTAAAGTCGTAATTGATGAGTATTGATGCGCCACCGACTAATATAAATTCAAATATGTATCCGTGAGATTTTCTCTTGTAAATTTTAGCTAGTTCATTAAAATAGTTGTCTAATTTTATTTTATCAATTTTATTGAACATTATTAATATTGGTCTCGATTATGTTATACTTTAAGAATTCTGGAATTGCTCGTTTAATGATATTGTTTTTTTCATTTTCATTTTTGGTTAGTTTGGATATGAGAATAGTGTCTCGAGGGAATATTGTTTTTTTCAATTTTTTATTGCGATAAGCATTATATTCTTTTGCAAGTGGTATATTATTTAACTTTGAGATGTAATCAAGGCATGCAAGAGAATATAAAGCCTCTGCATACCAGCCTTTATTATAATAATTTGAAATACTATCATTTAAAAGAATGTTTTTTATAAAGTTGAGCACATTTAGTGATTATAATATTACAACAAAATAATTTATTATCACTTTTGCGTATTCGTTTTTGGCAAGTACTATAGATATTCAATAGGAATCAAGTAATTGCTGCTATCAATTTTTTTAAGTCCATTTGAACTACATATTATGCCACCTTCACCAACATTTACATTTTTATAGTAACTCTTTAGTAGATGGAATGATTTAATTGCATTTAGATTTGGAGAAGAACTTTTTTTAATTTCAATTGGATAGAGAGTGTTGTCTTCATAGAATAGTAAATCAATCTCCGCTGTATTTGCATTTCTGAAATAATAGATATTAGGTTTGAGACCTGAGTTTGCAAAACTTTTTATAATTTCAGACACAACAAATGTTTCAAATATATTGCCACTATATGCTCCAGACTCTAAAGTTTTATAATCTTTCCAGTCAGTTAGATAGCAAAGTAGGCCAGTATCTAAAAAATATACCTTAGGGGTCTTCACTATTCGTTTACTGACATTAAGATAAAATGGATATAGTAAGTATATAATATTTGATGCCTCAAGTACTGATATCCAGCTTTTTATTGTTTTTGTGTCAACACCTATTTCTTTCCCCATTTCTGACATATTAAGTAACTGCCCACTTCTTGCTGCAATTGATACAAGGAATTTTTTGAAAGTATAAGTGTCTTTGATGTTTAAAAATTCGTGAACATCTCTTTCAACATATGTTTCGACTATATTAGAATAAAACATTTGTAAATCATTGACATTCTTTTCATAGATTTCTGGATAACTACCTCTTAATATTCTGTTCCATAATTCTTTTTTCGAATATTTGAATTTTGGAACAGCATTTTCTATATATTCTTTTTTTGGCATAAAAACATCATTTCTATCATCTTCATATATTTCTCTACTAGATAAACCATACATTTCAAGTATTGCAAGTCGACCGGCTAAACTTTCGGAAACATTCTTCATTAGTACAAATTTTTGAGAACCAGTTAGTAAATACAATATTTTTTCTTTGTTTTTATATTCATCAATAATATATTTAATAGCTATGAAAGCATCTTGAATTCTTTGAATCTCATCAAGTATCAATTGCTTTTTCAATTTTAATAAGAATTCTTGAGGATTTTTTTTAATGTCTCTCAAGTTGTCCCATTTGTCAAATGAAATGTAATCACATTTTTTATATGTGTGTGTCAAAAAAGTGCTTTTTCCAACTTGCCTAGAACCAGTTAGCAATATGGCAGGATAAAATTTTTCTGCTTTCTTAAAAGCTTTTTTTATATGACGATTTATATACATAAACTGACCTTTATGCTATTATGGAGTTAATTCCATATTAGCATATCTCTGCTACTTTGTCAACCCCCTATAAAACCGCCAAAATCCCCCTAACTTTTCAAACTGCTTGGAGGTTGGTACCATCGCTGTCGACGGATTACGCTATCGTGGAACCGCTAGACGCGATTTCACTGACGCTTCATCGTCTCCGCTCTTCAAAAAATGCTAAAAAGAAGCATTTTTTGAATTTGTTAGGGCAGACATAAGGGGTAAAGATTAAGTTTATTATATTAATGCTTGCACCTCACGGCAGAAAATAGTTGGAGCGAAAACTGATTTTTTGCAACGATGGCGTAGCTTGAGCCCTAGAACTTTAGCACTGTTTGAGCACCCGATAGGGTGCGAGTTTGCAAAGTTCTTGGCGAAAGCAAGCCAGTGCTTGCTTAAAAAATCTTGTTTTTGCGACCTATTTTCGAAGTGATGGTGCAAGCACAATGAGTATAATTAATCTTTGGTCGTTGATATAAATATATGATAAAAAGCACAAAGATGTTGAAGAGACTAGGAGCTACTTTTTTAGTTGTGCTTATGAGTATAGAATCTTTCGCCGCCGTAGTCGGAGACAA
>DFKY01000020.1 GCA_002374095.1 Lachnospiraceae bacterium UBA3633 | reverse complement strand
AGTAAATGTGCTTCATCAAAGAAAAATACAAATCTTGGTTTATCAAGGTCTCCTACTTCAGGCATAGACTCGTAAACTTCTGACATAAACCAGAGCATAAATGCTGCATATACTCTTGGTCTTAATATAAGTGACTCACTATGAAGTATATTGATAAATCCTTTGCCATTTGCATCTGTCTTTATAATATCAGAAAGTGAAAGCTCTGGTTCGCCAAAAAGCATATCTATACCTTCACTTTCAAGAGATACCATAGCTCTAACTATAGATTGTATACTTGGTCTTGTAATGTTGCCATAAATGCGAGAAAACTCTTTTACATTGTCTGCTATATATTCAAGCATCTTTTTTAAGTCTTTAAGATCTAGTAAAAGCAAATTTTGATCATCTGCAATTTTAAATACTACATTGAGTATGTCTGACTGAGTCGCATTAAGATTAAATATATGTGAAAGAAGTGTTGGCCCAAAATTACTTATGGTTGTTCTTATTGGTAGTCCTTTTCTTCTATCTATATCAAAAAACTCTGTAGGAAATATTTGATATGTAAATCCATACTTATCAAGCGAAAATTTTTTTATTCTTTCTTGCATATCAGAAGTATCAGCACCAGGAAGACACATACCTGCAAGATCTCCTTTTACATCAGATAAAAAAACTGGGACACCCATTGCAGACAAACTTTCTGCCATCACTTTAAGCGTGATTGTCTTTCCTGACCCTGTACCACCTGCAATAAGACCATGACGATTAATCATTTTTGGCAAGATATAAAACTCCTTGTCATCACTTTTCGCCATCAACACTTTTTCATTTACATACATACGCAAGCCTCATATAAAATGAACTCGTTTACTAAACGAGTCCATATAATTTACTTTGATTCTGTTGTAGTAGGAACTTTGTAATTTGGTTTCTCATTCTTTACAATTGCTGCCTTCTGCATCGGAATCCTACAGTTTTTATTATTACCAAACTCTACAATTACTGTATCTGGTGTCATGTCTATAATTATGCCATAAAATCCTGCTGTAGTAAGTACACTATCACCAATTGCAAGCGAGTTCAACATTTCTCTTTTTTTCTTCTCTTCTTTTCTCTGTGGCCTTATCATCAAGAAATACATTATAAGTATCAAAAATATTATATACACAACCATGACGGTTGACTGTCCACCTGGTAAATTAAATCCGCCAATTAAATATACTCCCATATGCTCTCCTTTCAATATGCTTATATCACAAAGCTTTCTCTATTTTATCATAAATACTATATATTGTAAATATTTTAATCATCTTCGCTTTCACTTGTCTGTCTAAATCTTGCATTTCTTATGTATATCTTTCGTCCTGGCGCATCACCAGTAACTACAGCTCTAAACTCAACCGTACTTTCCCCTTCATCAAGCCACATTTCTATGGTTTCAGGTTCTCCATCACAAAATTGATCAAATATCTCTACTGATTTGCCATTGAGATATACTTCTAAACCGCAGTATGTATCCGATGTCGACTCACCATGAGTCTGATGTGCTACTTCTGCTCTAAAATAGTTAGCCTTATATTTTGATTTTTTTGCTTTCGTATCACTTGTGCTAAACTTTACATAAGCTCCATTACCTTGAAGCACCATGACATCATTCCATACACCGCCACCATATATTTTTACATTGTCAGCTTTTTCCGTATATTTATTTGATGCTGTTTTATGCCTCCTCATATCTCTACCAGCAATTATACTTTCTGTAGAAGTTAGATAGATTATCTCTTCTTCTTTCATTGCATCAGCTATTATGCCCCAAGAACTACTTGTAGCCACAGGTCTCTTCTCTATAATTTTTTTAGTACCTTTACCATACAAGATACTATCAGAAGACCTTACGAACTTTCCTTCTGGTCCATCAAACTTTATTATGCCTGACATTGTAGAAATCTCTATGTCTTTTCCTGTAGCATTGATTCGTCTTACAGTAGATCTCGTACCAAGATCCATATATTCATTGTCAGTGGCAACCCTTACTACTGTCGCTCTTTCTCTATAAATCTTACCTGTATTTATATTTTTTCTTTGCACTTCTCCGTCAACTACCCACTGACCTTTATCATTTACTTCTTTGCCTTTTACAATAGTATTAGTCACGAGCGTTCCATCAATATTAAAGCGATAGCACTCTGCAAGACCATCGCCATTACTATCCATCCATCGCCAGCCAACTATAGGTTTCCCATCGCTATCATTGTAGTAATGATTGAATCCAAATGCATCGACAAAATAACCAGCATAAGAAATCTGGTTCATGCATATCGCCACTATCAAAACTACTGCAATTTTAATTTTTCTTAAACCTTTTATCATTTTTATACAAATCCATTGCTTCTCTTATAACTTTATCCATGTCATAATATTTATACATGCCAAGTCTTCCACCAAATATTATACTATCTTTTTGTGAAAATTCTTTGTACTTGTTATAGAGTTCTTGATTTTTTTCATTATTCACAGGATAGTATTTTTCAAGTCCATTTTTCCATTCTTTTGGGTACTCTTTTGTAATGACAGTTGAAGGTGCAACTTCAGACAAGAAATGCTTATGCTCTATGATTCTTGTATATGGAGTCTCTCTATCTGTATAATTAACTACCGCATTTCCTTGATAATCTTCTACGCCCATCACTTCTTCATCAAATTCAAGACTTCGCCATTCAAGCTCTCCAAACTTATAGTCATAAAATTCATCAATCGCTCCTGTAAATACTATAGTATCAGCACTATACTTATCTCTATCTTTTATGAAGTCTACTCCAAGTTCTATATCACAGCCTTCATACATTTTTTCTATCATATTGGTATAGCCACTAAGTGGTATGCCCTGCTTCATATCATTGAAATAATTATTGTCATAAGTATACCTTACAGGAATTCGATTGATAATAAATGCTGGAAGATCTTTGCAATCTCTGCCCCACTGCTTTTCAGTATATCCTTTTATAAGCTTTTCGTATATGTCTCTACCGACAAGACTTATAGCTTGCTCTTCAAGGTTTCTTGGTGCATGCTTTATCTCTTTTCTTTGATTTGCTATGATTTCCTTTGCCTCTTGTATAGTAGATATCCCCCACATGCGGACAAAGGTATTCATATTGAAAGGAAGATTATAGATTTCTCCTTTATAATTTGCTATAGGTGAATTAGTAAATCGGTTAAAATCTGTCACTTCATTGACAAATTTCCACACTTCCATATCACTTGTATGGAATATATGTGCGCCATATTTATGCACCGTGATTCCTTCTACCTTTTCGTCGTAGATATTACCTGCGATATGGTTTCTTTTTTCAAGCACAAGGACTTTAGCATCTTTATCATTCTTTTTTATAAGTCTTGCAAGTGTGGCGTTAAAAAGTCCTGCACCTACAAGTAGATAGTCGTATTTTTTCATCATTCTTCTTCCCAATTAGTATAGTATGCTTTTACATCTTCATCTTCATCAAGAAGATCAAGAGTTTTTCTCAATCCATATACCGCATCTTCATCAGTCACTGATACATAATTCTCTGGTATCATGGTTATATCTGCTTCAAGCATTGGTATCCCAGCTTTTTCTATAGCTTCACGACAATTTGAAAAATCACTTGGCTCAGTCAATATCTCATACGAATCTTCTTCTTCATTAAAGTCTGATGCACCATTTTCAAGCACAAGCTCCATAAGTTCATCTGAAGTCTTATCGCACTCTTCTTTATCTATAATGATCTGACCTTTTTCTTTAAACATATATGCAACTGACCCTTGCGATCCAAGATTACCATTCCCTTTTGTAAATGCAGAGCGGACATTGCCACCTGTTCTATTTTTATTGTCAGTAAGTGCACGGACAAGTATAGCGACACCTGATGGTCCAAAACCTTCATATGTGAGCTCTTCAAAATTTACTGCATCAATATTTCCTGCAGCTTTTTTAATGCCTTTTTCTATAGTGTCATTTGGCATATTATTGGCACGAGCTTTCGCTATGACATCACGAAGTTTTGAGTTGCTTGTCGGATCTGGTCCACCTGCTTTTACAGCTATAGCGAGTTCGTGTCCTATAACTGTAAATATTTTACCACGTGCAGCATCTGCCTTTTCTTTTTTGTGTTTGATGTTATTAAACTTACTATGTCCTGACATACAATCCTCCATTATATACTTTTAGTATTAATACTAGCTATATTTATAAAATCTTCTCTTTCTTTTTCTTTATTTTGTAATTTTTTATATTCTACCGCATCCTTATATAACTTAATCCCTATCGCATATATTATAGATAAAAATATAAGTCCTATAATAAAAGCAAGTGCAAGTCTTCCATTTTGTGTCATCATGGCATATGCAATTATAAAAAGAAATATAGTGATGATGACAAGACCTATCCATGCCAAAACTTTTGGTAGTATTTTATTTTTATTTTGATTGTCTATCATTTTTTCATATTGGCGCGTTTACGAAGAGTTGGATCAAGAATCTTTTTCCTTATACGAAGACTTACAGGCGTCACTTCAAGAAGCTCATCTGTATCTATAAACTCGAGACACTGCTCAAGTGACATAATCTTTTTTGGTACTAATTTTAGTGCTTCATCTGCACCTGACGATCTCATATTGGTAAGTTTTTTAGTCTTACATACATTAACTTCTATATCTTCATTTTTAGGATTCTGTCCTACTACCATACCGCTATAAACTTTATCTCCAGGTCCTATAAAGAGAAGCCCACGCTCCTGTGCATTAAAAAGTCCATATGCCACAGCAACTCCTGATTCAAATGCGATAAGTGACCCAGTCGGTCTATAACTAAGGTCTCCAAGATATGGACCATAACCATTGTATATAGTATTGAGTATTCCTGTGCCTTTTGTATCTGTCAAAAACTCTCCCCTATATCCTATAAGGCCTCTTGCTGGTATAGAAAACTCAAGCCTTACAAACTCTCCTTGACCTTTAGTCATACCATTCAATACGCCTTTTCTTGCTGTAAGCTTCTGTATGACAGACCCTGAAAACTCTTCAGGTAAATCAACATATGCAAGTTCCATTGGCTCAAGCTTTTTGCCATTTTCATCTTCTTTATAGATAACTTCTGCTTTAGAAACTGCAAATTCATATCCTTCTCTTCTCATAGTCTCTATAAGGATAGATAGGTGAAGCTCACCTCTACCTGATACCTTAAATGAATCTGGTGAATCAGTCTCTTCTACACGAAGACTTACATCAGTATTGAGTTCTTTAAATAATCTATCTCTTATATGTCTTGAAGTAAGAAACTTCCCTTCAGTTCCTGCAAGTGGAGAATCATTGACCATGAAATACATTGATATAGTTGGCTCACTTATTTTCTGAAATACTATCGGTGTAAGATCACTACTATCTGTCAATGTATCACCAATATGTAAGTCTTCTATACCTGTCACTGCAACTATAGAGCCAAGCTTTGATTCTTTCACTTCCTTCTTTTCCAAACCTTCAAATTCATAAAGTTTTGAAATTTTTATCTTTTGTTTTTTACTTGCATCATGATGATTAACAAGCATCAGCTCTTGATTTTCTGAAATTTTCCCTTGCTCAATCTTTCCTATACCAATACGTCCTACAAACTCATTATAATCAATAGTTGATATAAGTAACTTTGCAGGAGCGTCTACATCACCACTTGGTGCTTTAAAATAAGACAGTATCGTGTCAAAAAGTGGTATCATATTGGTTGACTCATCAGTTAATTTTAATTTTGCAAAACCTTGCTTTGCTGACATATATATAAATGGGCAATCAAGTTGCTCATCATCTGCATTTAGATCAAGAAAAAGTTCCAATACTTCATCTACAACTTCTTCTGGTCTCGCCTCAGGTCTATCTATCTTATTGATGCATACAAGTATAGGAAGTTTAAGTTCAAGAGCCTTAGACAATACAAATCGAGTTTGAGGCATAGTCCCTTCAAATGCATCAACTATAAGTATGGCTCCATCAACCATCTTAAGTATACGTTCAACTTCTCCTGAAAAATCAGCATGCCCAGGAGTGTCTACAATATTGATTTTCACACCTTTATAATTAACTGCAGTATTTTTAGATAGTATCGTGATACCTCTTTCTCTCTCAAGGTCATTGCTATCCATTACACGAGTCTCTACTTCTTGATTTTCACGAAAAATACCAGACTGATGCAAAAGTGCATCAACTAAAGTTGTCTTGCCATGGTCTACATGGGCTATAATTGCTATGTTTCTTACATCAGTTCTTTCTATATTCATCAAATCCTCCAGATTAATTAAAGTTTTATGCAAAATCAAAACACACAATCCATATTATTGACGCGAAATTCTGTCTATGCTATGGATCCTAAATCTCATATAAATATTATAGTAAATAAGGGAAACTTAGTCAACAAAATACCATCACCAAATATGGGTAAGTATGTGGCAATAAAAAAGCGAAGAGTTGTAATTAACTCTTCGCCAGCATTCCTTATTATTTTCAAGCATTATAGTCGCACAAGATTACGCACACTTTAAAAGGCAATATAATAAGCATCCTATGATTCATAATAAAAGTCTGTCAATGAGTCTAACTCTATATAATCATCAGAATCATTTGGATACCAAATCATGTAAAGTTTATCTTTTGCATTAATATCATTAATCTCGATTTGATAAGTTGTATCAACAGTTACCGTTGCATCCCCACCAGCCCCAACATTAATTTTATTAGTTGGAGTTGCTAAATCATAATACAAAAACTTCTCACGGTCACTAACATTAGCGTCCCAACCAAAAGGCTTTTTGCTGATTGCAAAATGCACTTGTGTTCCTGCGGTTCCATTAAATTTGATCCTAAAAGTAGCACTACCATCAGCGTCAAATTTGCCAAGATAGAGACCTTCATCAAAATAATGTTTTTCTCCGTTTGAATCATAGAACATCACGAGCGCAGCAGGCAATGCAGAGAAATTATCAGATGTTTCCCAAACATAGCTACTATACAATTTTGCTTGCCACTCAGGCCACAACTCAAAAGCTGTATATGTTGGCATTCTGATCATATCAAGAGCGATTGATTTATGGATAAACCATTTTTTTGGATAAGATGAATGTTCACTGAAATACACTATCTTATATTTATTTGGTTGATCAGTCGGATTAGCAATTAAGCCCCATTTGGAATCTTTATTTGCTGGCATGTATGCGTCTCCATAATAAAGATATTTTCTTGAGCTAGTTTTATCCCATTCAGTAGTAATCACACAGCTTTCAGCCTTACTTCGGTCAAAAAAGGCTGGTCTATCAGGCCAGACTTCTTCAGCCCAGGAAGTTCCCGTCTGACTATTCCCGCCGTCTACATGTTTCTGATGGAAGTCGGCAAGGATATCAGTAATAGCACCAGATTGATTCGGACGTATATCTGGAGTATTGTTTGCATTATACCCACGCATCGCAGCAGGCAACCACTCCGATGTCCAAATCGGTCTAGTCGCATCGGCTTTCATAGATATATCAGCACCTGCATTCCAATTAAAGTTAGAGGTCGCCAAACCAATAAAGCGGAAAGTCGGATAGCCGCCTTTCGTCTCATCGTCATCACCATCAAAACCACCATTTTTTCCTGATAGGACCAGATTCTTTTTCGCCAGAAGATGAAACTTGCCCCATCCCTCGTCCGTCAAAGAAAAAACAGCATGGCTGGCAGACTTGTACACCCGTCTTTCACCTTTGTCGGAAACTAAATTGAGCGAGCCATATTGTCCAGGATATTCATATCCATTATCTATTAACCCAGATGCAAAGACTTGTTGCCCTTGCTGGGTTGAATCTTTTTGTGGCACGCTCGAAATATCCAGATCATGATCACCTTCTACATACATAGATTTATCATTCAACTGTACTCTAGCCCCATGTATATACCAATGATACCACTGGTAACTAAATTGCTCCATCTTTGGTATTGATACATTGTAATAATCTAATTCCACACTATTCCACTGATTGTCCCCACACATAACCAATGGGAAAGAATAATTTAATCCCCTATCCAAAGATACAGGTTGACGATGACGCACAGCGATACCTGAGAGATATGCCGCTATCGCCCCATCTATCTTATTATCAAGGGATGAGTTATAGCGGTCAAGTTGGTCCTGAAAGTCATTTTTCATAGAGTCGAACTCAGCCTTTGTGATAAACGCAGACCCATCGTTGTCTCCGACTACGGCGGCGAAACTCTCTATACTAAAAAGAAGCACTAAAATTAGTGCTACATATCTCTTAATCAATCCACTTGCTTTATTCATGTAATGTTGTTACGACCCTTGGAGCACAGCACTTGTGCAATAGTTTGGTTGGTACATTGCTCGTTCTCACTAACTGCATATTGTACTAACGCAATTATCTTTTCTGTAAACAAGAGCTGTTTGAGAGGTTCCGCAGGAAGCTTAGAACTTCTTATGACATAGGATTTTGCGTTAGGAGCAAAAAAGTCACCGGATAAGAGAGCGAGCATATTTAAGGGCTCGCAATGCACCCCAAGGGCACTTTGTCGCTCCGCTCGGGCGCTCGCCCCTACAATGCGAGCTCGTCCGTTGAGCTTTTTTGCTCCTGCTTTTAGCAAAATACTAGGTCATTAGTAGTTCTGCTTCCGAGGACCAAGCTCGAAAAACAGCTCTTGCCTTACAAATATGCATATTTGCATTCAGCAATAGCGTAATCCCAGCACCAACCTCCAAGCCATATGAAAAGATAGAGGGTTTTTGGCGGTTTCATAGGGGGTTTCTATTGATATGCCAATAGCCCGCACGAACGAGCCGACCAAATTACCACTAATTTGCCACAGTCACAAAACCGAAAATATGCTATATTAATCTTGTAAGATAATTATCTTACAAATAACTCAACATATGTCGCCTACATTGTGTAGGCGACAATTTCGAAAAATGAAAGTTTATCATTATAAAAAAATTATAGTTTCTCTTGCTTTTATCATCATTTATAGCATGATGACTATTGCAGCGCCTTCTGACGAGAAAGGTATTGATAATCATGATGGACCAGGTGGCAATTTAACTGCTGAAGTAAAAACTCCAGTTAACAGAATTTCAGATAAAATAGCTGATAATTCGCCAGTAAATATTCACCCTGAAAATCCAGATGTAGATACTCTTCCAGACCTTGAATTACCAAGCAAGCTTTTAAAAGATCCTGACAAAAATATTGATAAAAAAGATTTTGACACAGCTTCAAAAACTATTCGTTCAAGCATCAATCTTGTCAATGCACAAATAAAGAATTATACTGACTATAAAGATTTAGTCAACAAAAAGATAGCAAGATTCACCAAAGACGAGTCCAGTGCCAATATGAGTGACGAAAATAAAACTATTGTAAAAGCACTCATTAAGACTATTCCTCAAGAAGCAAAAAAAGAAAAATCCGTTACCGCAGAAGATTCTATAGGTACGCTCGTCAAAAATGAAGAATACTATAAAGCACTCGATAAATTAAACTCAACCCTTTTAGATAGACAAAATCAACTTGCTGACATTGAAAGTACAATAACCATATGGCAGCAAATTGATACCTTACTCGGAAATTAAGCATTCTTATATATCCTCCATATGCCAGAGTATTAAGCTCTGGCTTTTTTATTTGCATAAAACTTGATAAAAATATAAACTTAGAATATAATAAAGAAAGCTCGGCTAATTGATAAATTAGAACTACGAGCTCATATATAGTCATATGCCATAAAAATGGCTTTTAAGGAGAAACAAATGATAGTATTAGAAACAAGTGCACGCCATGTGCATGTATCAAGAAAAGATCTTGATATCCTTTTTGGAGAAGGATACAAGTTAACAAAGAGAAATGATTTGTCACAACCTGGTCAATATGCTTGTGAAGAAAAAGTTGAAGTAATAGGCGAAAGAAGTTCTGCAAAATTATCTATACTTGGGCCAGAAAGAAAAGAAACACAAGTTGAAATCTCGCTCACTGATGCAAGGGCTCTTGGACTTAAAGCTCCTGTTCGTGAATCAGGAGTTTTAGATGATGCAGGACCTTGTACTATAAAAGGACCTAAAGGCGAGATAAAATGCGACCACGCAGTAATATGTGCAAAGCGTCATATACATATGACTGAAGCTGATGCAAAGGAATACAATGTAAAAAACGGACAGATTGTAAAAGTCGAAGTTAATTCACCAGACAGAAAGTTAATTTTTGATGATGTAGTAATCCGTGTAAGAGACGATTATGCTCTTGCAATGCACATAGACACAGATGAATCAAATGCGTGTGTGGGCGCCAAGGAGGCAAAAATAGTATGAACATACTTGTATTAAATTGTGGTTCTTCATCACTCAAATATCAACTCATCAATATGGACAATGAATCACTTATAGCAAAGGGAACAATTGAAAGAATAGGTATTGAAGGATCAAATCTCGTCCAAAAAGTACCAGGAAAAGACAACTATGAAGTAAAAAAGCCAATAAGCAATCATGTGGAAGCTGCCAACCTTATGTTTTCTGCTCTCACTGATAGTAGTAAAGGTGTTATAAAATCTCTTGATGAAATATCAGCTATAGGCCATAGAGTTCTTCACGGCGGGATAAAACTCACTGAATCTATAGTAGTAGATGACAGTGTAAAGCAAGTAATAAAAGAATGTTTTGATCTTGGTCCTCTTCACAACCCTGCCAATCTCATGGGTATAGAAGCTTGTGAAAAAAATGCTCCAGGCAAAAAAAATGTCGCTGTATTTGATACAACTTTTGGAATGACTCTTCCAGAAAAAGCATATACTTATGCTATCCCACATGAATACTATGATAAATACAGCATACGTCGCTATGGTTTTCACGGCACAAGCCACATGTATGTATCAAGAGAAACTATAAAATTTGGGCATCTTAAAGATGATGCAAAAGTTATAGTATGTCATCTTGGCAATGGTGCATCAATCTCCGCTTCTATTGGCGGAAAATGTATAGATACTTCTATGGGACTTACACCGCTTGAGGGTCTTGTCATGGGGACAAGATCTGGTGATATAGATCCAGCCATTGTCGAATACATCTGCAATAAAGAAAACAAAACTGTATCTGAAGTATTAAATATCTTAAATAAGAAATCTGGTCTTCTTGGCATAAGCGGCATCTCTTCTGATTATAGAGACTTAAAGGCAAAGATGGAAGAAGGAAATAAAGATGCAAAAAGAGCTCTCGATACCATGAAGTATCGTATAGCAAAATACATCGGATCTTATATGGTAGCTCTTGGCGGACTTGACGCAATCACTTTTACTGCTGGAATGGGTGAAAACCAAAAAGAGCTTCGTGAGGATGTGTGCAATTACCTTGAATTCCTTGGTATAAAACTTGATAAAAATAGAAATGATGTTCGTGATGCTGCGACTCTCATATCAACTGATGATTCAAAGGTAAAAATCTTCATGATTCCAACAAATGAAGAGCTCATGATAGCAAGAGAAACTTTAAGACTTACACAATAACATTTACATATTTTCCAAAAAAAATAGACACAGCACTTGTGTCTATTTTTTTTAACTATATTCTCGTTTAATATGATTTACCCCAGATAACTTCATATTTTGCTGGCTTTCCACATATTGCACATTTATCTGATAAGTGTTCTTGTTCCATTGGTATACACCTACTTGATATACCTGTCTCATCTTTAAACGCTTCTTCACACGCCTCATCACCACAATGCATTGCTTTTATGAAGCCTGTCTTTTTAGACATTTTTTCAATAAGTTCTTCTTTTGTATAAGCTTCATCTATATGAGCATCAAGGAATTTCTTTGCTGTGTCAAACATGTTTTGTTGAATCTTCTCAAGTAAATCTTTTATTTCGTTTTCAAGATTATTAAGCTCAACTTCTATTTTTTCATTTGTATCACGTCTAACTAATACACACTTATTATTTTCAATATCCTTTGGCCCTATCTCAAGTCTTATAGGTATACCTTTCATCTCACAATCTGCAAACTTATATCCAGGAGTCTTATCAGTAAGATCAATATCAACTTTTATACCAGCTTTCTTTAATCTATCATACAAGTTTTCTGCTACTTTTACATTATTCTCATCTTTCATCCTTATAGGAACTACTCTTACCTGTATAGGTGCTATGTGTGGAGGAACTTTAAGCCCTCTATCATCACCATGTACCATTATAAGAGCTCCTATAATTCTTGATGATATAGCCCAAGATGTCTCTGTCGCATACACAAGTTTGTTGTTTTTATCAAGATACTTTATATCAAAAGCTTTAGCAAAATTGTCCCCAAAATCATGTGATGTCCCAGATTGAAGTGACTTACCATCTTTCATGATAGACTCTACAGTATATGTAGCTTGTGCTCCAGCAAACTTTTCTCTTTCTGTCTTCTTACCTTTTATTACTGGAATAGCTACATCTTTTTGTATAAAATCTTCATACATATAAAGTATATCTAAAGTAAACTTAAGTGAATCTTCAGGTGTCGCATGCAAAGTATGACCTTCATGCCAGAAAAATTCTCGAGTACGAAGAAATGGTCTTGTCTCTTTCTCCCATCTCACTACAGATCCCCACTGGCAAAGAAGTTGTGGAAGATCTCTATAAGACTTCACAGTGTCCTTCCAATAATCACAGAAAACTGTCTCCGATGTAGGTCTTACAGCAAGTCTATCTTCAAGCACATCATCACCACCACAAGTAACCCAAGCACACTCTGGTGCAAAGCCCTCAACATGTTCTTTTTCTTTTACCAGAAGGTGCTCTGGTATAAGTAGTGGCATAGCCACATTGGTTACACCCATATTCTTAAGGCGAGCGTCAACATTTGTTAGTACATTTTCCCATATTGCCCATCCATAAGGTCTTATAACTACAAAACCTTTGACTCCACTATAGATGCAGAGTTCTGATTTTAAGCATACATCTGTATACCACTTTGCAAAATCTTTTTCTTGTGATGTAATTTGTTCTACTAATTTCTTTTCATCAGCCATCTCTTTTCTTGCTCCTATTATATATTTTAGATATTATATTTTCTATGATATATCAAGATGCCCAAGTGCAGCATAGTAATAATCATTATATGCATTTATCAAATTGTACTTTGCCACCTTCACTTGTAACTCATCTGCATATTCCTGAAGTCTAAGCCCCTTGTATTCAAGTTCACTTACAAGCTTACTTTCATATTTTCTTAGATTGCCACCTTTATTTAGTTCACACGCTGTATTCAAGTATAGGCTTCCTTCATATTCTAAAAGTGATGCCTCAAGTTTTTTATATACATTTTCAAATTCTACAGTCACTTTTGATGATACATAATCTTTTTGCTTTTTTAAGATTTCCTCTCCTGTACTTCCAGGTCTCTTTCTATCTTTATCGCTAAGTGCTATATTATAGTAGTTGGAATTGCTTGTATATGCTCTTACTTTATCTACGTTATAATCTACACTTGAGATAAGTGCCAAGTCAGGTACTGGCTCTATGAAATTAAGCTTATCTATATCAACTAGTGAATAACCAAGGTTACTTGCTATCTGTTCTTTAACGTTTCTCATCGTTGTCTGAGTTTTTTTCAAAGTATCTTTAGCATTTTCATAAGTAGAAAAACCTTTTAGTACATCATTTTCAGTGGCAAGCCCAAGATTTTTATTCTTTTCATAAAGTTTATACATATCATAATACAAATTAGTTTGATTTTCAAGTATATCAACATATGTAGAAAGCTGTAAATATGAAAGTATTGCCGAAGTAAGTGATTTTGCTATAGCTTCTCTTGCAAATACTATTTGACCGTTATCATCAACATGTCTTACATTATAAAGTGCTTTTGAAAGTCCAAGCATTGTCTTTGTAGAACTTATCGTTTTATTGGTCGAATCATAAGTTCCTTTAGCAGTACGATACATATACTTATAAGTTGCTATCTCAGCCGAAAGTGCAGCATATTTAGCTGCATAATTTGGATCAGATTTGTCAAGATTCCTTCTTTCACTTTCTATCTGTTGATATATATGTTTATATTCTGTATATAAATCTTTTATCTCTTCTGTATAGCTAAGCGAATCATAAAAGAGAGTATCATTACCACCTCGTGCATAATACGCCATAGTATATCCGCTTATTGCACTTTGTCTGATATTTAAATATGTAGGAGAAAAATATCGTATTCTCAAATCAAGAGTCTTTAGATCTATATTATAGTTATTGACTTTATCATAATCAGCTTTTTCATTATCAGGTATACTACCATGCACTGGGTCATACAGATTCCCTCGGTCTTTTGATATAATTGTATTTTCTGATGTAACGACTTTAGGATCTGCTACTGGCTTTTCTACTTCTACTCCATTTATTTTAACTTTTGCATATGAAAAGTTCGTGCACAATATAGAAAGTGCCACTACATATAATACTATTCTTTTATAGAAATATCTTCTCATCTACTAGCAATTACCATACCCTTTAGCACTTGATTCATAATTTTCTAAAGCTTCAAGAAAATCATACTTTACTGCAGCTAAATTATACAATGCTAACGTCACATTAGTTTCAGTTGTTTTGTATTCTTTTTCACTTATGCTGCCATTAGTATATTCATTTTTTGCTTTTGAGTAATTTGAAAGCGCAAGATTATATGCCACTTCTCTATTGTACTTTGTCTCAAGCACATCAAGAAGTGTTGAATACTTTGTCTCAAGGTCATTGTATATTTTTTGTGGTGCTGCATTTATCAATATCTCATATTCTTTTCTAACTTCTTCTGTTCTCGCATTATTAAGCTTTCTTTTATATATCTCATATTGCACATTGTGTGCTAAAGCATGTTGATAGTCGTTGTCAAGATTTATAGAGTTTATATCAAAGCCTTCTCTCAGATCAAGCTCTTCTATATGTATATTGGCATCATAAGCCATGCCACAATTGATAAGTAGATTTCTCTTATATGTCTTGGTTGCTGATTCAGAGTTTACAACATTTGCCTTAGCATCTGCCACATTCTTTTTTGCATTTAAAAGCTCGACCTGTGTCCCACTTCCGTATTTAAGTGCATTATCTGCGCTATTCTCTTTTCTAAGTGCTTCTTCATAAGATGCTCGTGCAGATAATTCATCATATACACTTTTATGATACTGTATATCTAAAATCTTTGTAGATAGTATAAGTTGTTTTTCAGTTAGATAATTGGTTAGAAAATCAACATACGAATCACTTACGCTTTTATCTGCCTGTATCATCATGGCATCCGCCTGTGCATATGCCATACCTGACTGAAGATCAGAGTCACTACTATCTGCTGAAGCATATAAATTATCTGCTGCATTCATATAATCTTCATATACATCATTTGCAGATTTATTATTGCTCCAATTATTCCAGTTGCTCAATATGTCTGGATTAAACAAGTGCACATATGCATCAATATCAGAAAAAGCAATCCTATCTTTTGGAAGTGTATTTTTTCTTTCATCATGCCCATATATATGAGTACTAGGATTTAGTCCATCAAAATATTCTCCCACATAATCAGGTGCTGCATATATGGTAGACGCAAAAAGCATTGTAACAATAAGACCTAAAATTATATAATGCTTATTTTTCTTCATTTTTCCTTCTTTCAGCATTTCTAAGTTCTCTTTCATGTTCTTTTTCCTCAACTTCTATTATAGCATCACATGCTATAGGTCTAAGTTTCTCAAGTATAGTTCCACCACGTCTTGCGAAGATATAATAATATATAGGTAAGATAAATAATGCCATTATAGTAGATGCCACGATACCGCCTATATCGACCACTGCAAGACCTTGTAAAACTTCACCATTTTCTCCATACGCCATAGACATAGGAATCATAGCAACTATAGTAGTAAGGGTTGTCATAAGAATTGGTCTAAGTCTAAGTGCTCCAGCTTCAACAAGGGACCACTTAAGATCTTTTCCATCATCTAAAAATTGATTGACAGTATCCACATAAAGTATTCCATTATTTACGGCTGTACCAATAAGCATTAGCGTACCAAGAAGCACAACCATAGAAAGTTTTAAATCTGTAAGCCAAAGTGCAAGAAGTGCACCCACAAAAGAAAATAGTACCGTACCCATAACCATAAGCGAATATCTTACTGATTCAAATTGTGATGCCATAACTACAAATACCAAGAATCCCGCTATCGCAACCGCTATATAGAGAGCTCCAAATTCTTCATTTAACATATCGTCTATAGTACTTGTTGCTCTTTCTACATATTGATTGAGTAGTGGATTTACGATTGTCTCTTGAATCTCTTGTCGTGTACCATCAGTTGCATTTTCATTGAAAAATGTAGTTACCGTCACTCTATACTTTTTATCATACTTTGGAATAGCTGATGGATTGTCTTGATACTCAATCTTTGCTATATCCCTTAGTGTTGTTGTTGTGCCAGCTGAACTTGTAAATTTGATATTTGATACTTTTTCTATTGTGTCGTATTCCTCTTCACCATACTCAAGAGTTACGTCTTTTGTGATACCATCTATTGTTTTATCCATTACCTTCACACCTGAAAGCATGTTGTAAAGAAGTCCACCAATTGATTTAGGAGTAAATCCCTCAGCCGCAGCAAGTATTGGATCAATTGTCGCCTCTATCTTAGGGGCTGCATTATCAAGAGTTGTTGTGATATTGACACAATCATTTCTTGATTCAAGGAGTTTTACAAGTCTATCTCTTGCTTCCTTAAGTCTTCCATAATCATCTGATTGAAGATAAATTTCCAATTTATCTCCTCCAGGAAGTACAAACATACTCACAGCAGATGTTGAGTATGATGATATGTCAACTGTGCAAGTCGTAACATTGGCAAGTTCTTTTTTCCATCTACTTACAATATCATCTGTAGATTCTTTTCTGTCTTTTTTCGGTACAAGATATGCTATAAGAGACTGACCGCCACTGCTTCCTGACATAGACATAGAACTTGCACTATTTGATAATATAAAATGCTCTACGTTTTCATCTTTTTTTACGAATTCTTCAAATTCTTTATATATCTCATCTCTCGCTTTTAAAGTGAGCCCTGGTTTAGTTGTAATGCTAAGCTTTATCATGCCATTGTCTGTTGACGATACCAATTCTCTTTCAAATGTTGGTATAAGTGTCATCGTAGCTAAAAATATAGCAATGCTTAAAATTGCAATGATCCATTTAAATTTTAGGAATTTTGGCATTGCATATCTATACAAAGCCTGAAGACTTCTAATAAATGACCCTGCTGGTGACTCTTCTTTTTCAGTAGGTCTTAAAAGCACATATGTAAGTGGCACAACAGTTATTGCTGATATGTAAGAAGCAAGCATACAAAATACTATTGTAAATCCAAGTGGCTTAAAGAACTGTCCTGACATACCTGACAAGAACCCAAGTGGGCCAAAGACAACTACCGTAGTAAGCGTAGATCCAAATACTGATGCTCCAATGGTTTTACTTGCTTTCAATGCCGCCATACAATAATATGCGACATTTTTCTCACCTTTATACTCATCACTTGCTCTAAAACATGCTTCCAATACAACTATTGAGTTATCAACCATCATACCTACACCAAGAACGAGTGCTGATAATGTTATAACATTTAATGTATAACCCGATAGATACATACATACAAATGCAGTAAGTATAGAAAAAGGTATTGATGTACCGACAATAAACGAAGCCTTTAAATCGCCAAGGAACAACCATATAATAATCATAGATAGCACTACTGCTATAATCATTGTCTCAAACACATTTCTTATAGAATTATTGACATTATTTGCACTATCCTCAACTATTGTTGCCTCAAGGTTAGGGTCTTCACTTGTAAGTTTCTTAAGCACTTTCTTAACTTCATTTGAAAGTGTAACTGTACTAGCTGATTGAGTTTTTGTGACAGACACTACCATACAATCTTCTGTGTCATATCGACCAAGTTGTGTCACTTCTCTTTTTGCATTATAGACATCTGCTATATCTTCAAGGTAAAGTGTCCTTTTATTTCCTGTAATAATTGGTATAGACTTTAATGATTCTATGGTATTATACTTTACTTCAGTAGAAAGAGATAATTTTCTATCTCCGACATTAACATCACCACCTGGAAGCGAAAAGTCTGCATTTGCTATAATCTGCTGCAAAGTAGACATAGACAAATTATATCTTTCCATCATCTCAGGTTTAAGTGCAACCTTTATATAATCTTCTTCACCGCCTGCTGTATCAACAGCTGATACTTCAGATATCTTCTCAAGTTCCTTTACAAATGTATTGGTTACATAATTATATATGTCATCTGTTGTCTTGTTGCGTACAGCTATTCTGATAGACGGCATGGAATTGACATCCATCTCAAATATTGTTGATTCTTCTACATTGTCAGGAAAGTCACCTTTAACTCTATCAATCGTCTTTTTTAAATCAGTATAAGCTTTATCCATATTTTGTCCATAGTTATACTGTATGGCAACAACTGAAAAATTAGTTCTTGATGATCCTTGTATATGCTTAACTCCTTGAAGATTGTATACTTCATCTTCTATTTTTTTAGTAATATTGACATCAACATCTTCTGGCTGTGCCCCTGGATATACAGTAAGTACTGCATACATCGGCATAGAAATTGACGGCATAAGTTCATACTTAAAGCTTATAATTGATATCACGCCAAAGAAAACAATAGAGAGCATAACAAGGAATGCAGTTACAGGTTTTTTAAGAACAAATTTTGTAAACTGATATCCCATTAGCGAACCTCCGTTATCTTTATATCTGAAGGAAGTTGCATAGAATTATTTGTGTTTTCCTCTGGTACAATAGTTGGGACTGTTTCTTTAGGTCTTGCTATTGTCTCTTTTCCTTTATTTGAATTACTCTTTGCTTTTTTCTTTTTTACAGTTTTAGCTTTTGCTGTAGTTTCTTCAACTTTTGCTGTTGTCTCTTCTTCTTTCTGCGTTGTCTCTATCTCACTCATTGTAGAATCTTCCACTGCTTTAGTTTCTTCAGGGATTTCATCCATCTTATCAATCAATTCTTCTATGCTACTTTTTGTAGCTTTTGTTTCTTTGACTCTTTTTTCCATCTCTTTATTTACGTCATTTTGCAAGTCTACTTCATCATATACTTCTTCATCTTTTACTACATTGACAGGCGTCCCTTCAGCAAGGCTATTGTTCCATGTCGACACAATTCTGAGCTTCTTATCAAGGTTTGTAAGCACTTCTGTAGTCCTTTCATCTTCTACACCAACATCTATATACTTCTTTTCTATGGTATTTTGGTCATTTACAATATATATATATGCATTTCCACCTTCATAATATACTAGTTCATTTGGTAAGATATTGATATTTTTTCTTCTATCATATACAAAAGTTACCTTTGCCATAACTCCTGATGCAAAATCATTCATTGATGTAATAACTGCCTTCACATCAAAAAGTCCGTTGCTTGTATTAATTAAATTTGCTATGTTGGATATATATCCTTCATAAGTTTTTCCTGCCTTTTCTATAGTTACCTTTTCTCCAAGCTCTATTCCTTTCAATACTCTTTCTGTCACACCAAAGTTTATCTCTTTCCCTTCTTCTGATGTAATATAGCAGAGAACTGTCTCAACTTTTATACTTGTATTGATAGTCATATTGGTATTTTCTACCACTCCATCTCCTACAGCAACCGGAGTAGAGTACTCTACCTTAGTATCATACTGAAGCTTTGCTGCATCATATTGTGCTTTTACAGACTCAAAGTTTTGAAGTGATATATCTCCAGCCTGATAAAGTTTTCTCATTCTTTCATAACTACTTCTTGCTGTATCATATTGTATACGAGCTGCTTCTATCTCTTTTGAGGCATCTATCTCACATATTGGATCACCTTTTTTTACGTGGTCTCCATTTTGCACATATATTTTTTTAATATCTCCGCCTACTTTCGCTGGTACATAATATGTATCATTTGGAAGTATGCTTCCCATCACAGATATTTCTTTATTGATACTACCTCTTCTTATATGCGTCACATTTACCGCAGGTATGGCACTTAAATCAACTTTATCTACTTTTGTAAGCTTATTAAAAATTAGAAATCCTACACCGACAAGCATCAATATACCAACTATAATAAGTACTATATTGTTACTTTTTTTATCCTTTTTTTCTATTTCTTCCATTTTCATATCCTCCTTTTAGTTTAACTCATAACACCTTTTTTAATAACATTAAATTTATATTCAAAACCATAATTATTATCATTTTTATCACTTATAATTACCATCTTAAGTGTAATATTGGAAATTAATGCTATAAGGAGATCTACAATATTGGCCATGTCCTCTCTTGTCTTAAATATCTCCCTTCCTTCCACAGTATTTTCAAGTAGCCAATCTAAGAATCCCTGTAATTCTTCTTCATATCCTTTTGAATATAAAATCTTATGACCTATCTCTATAAAAAATTTTAAATTTTTCATAATCGTGAAAAATATTTTATTTCTTAACATGTCTTTTATCTGCATGTATCCATCATATACACCATCAAAAAGTTTTCCATCATTTTTAATTATGCATTCTTTAAATTTTTCAAAAACTGTCTTAATTTTTTCTTTTATTAATGTCTCTACCGCATCATTCTTATCTACAAAATAATTATAAAAGCTTCCTCTTGATATATCCGCTTCCTTTACTATATCATTGACAGATAGTTCATCATAATTATATTGCTGCATACATTTTTCAATAGCATCAAGAATATTATTCTTCTTTTTTTCTTTAATGTTGTAAAAATGCTCTAGTGCCATAATAACTCCTAAACTTTACTATTTTGTACTATGTGTCACTTTTTGACACTTGTCAAATATACAACATTATAGTCATTTTGTCAATAAAAATAGGGATTTTAACCCTTTTCCCCCTAATTTTAAGGTTTTTTAATATAAACCCTATATCGGTCGTGCTATAAATATAAAGGAATCTTTATTCTCTTTTTTCATTACATTTTTACAATTCAGCACTTTAAAATATGAATTAAAAATGCCAAAAACTGTAGGTCCACTTCCTGACATAAGTGATGTAATAGCGCCAAGTTCTTTTATTCGTTTCTTAAATGCCCCAACTTTTTCAAACATTGGCTCTGTGACAATTTCTAAATCATTAAAAACATTGTCAGAAAGTTTATAGATATTTCTTTCTTTTATTGCTTCAAGCACTTTCAAAAACTTAATATCTTCTTCTTTTCTTCTTTCATCACTTACAGAATACTGGTCCACACGTGAAAAAATTTCTCTCGTAGATACTCTAACATTTGGTGTAGCTATAAGGATATAGTAATTATTATATGACTTTAATTCTTTTACTATCTCGCCTCTTCCCTCACAAATGCTCACTTTTTTATGCACAAAAAATGGTATGTCCGATCCAAACATTGCCGCTATAGCATTTAGTTCGTCAATGCTAAGTTTAAGCTTATAATGTCTATCAAGAAAAAGTAACATACTCGCTGCATCACTTGAACCGCCACCAAGTCCGCCACTTGTAGGAATCATTTTTTTTAAGAAAATATATATTTTATCTTTTATTCCATACTTATCAAAGATATATTTTATCACCTTGTATACAAGATTTTTCTCATCAGTTGGTATATATCCATAATTACTTCTCAAATTAATCTGCTTATCAGAATCATAGTCAAATTTTTTTACAAAAAATTGATTTAAAAAATCTATATCAATCTTAGGAAGTTCTGGGAGTTTTATAGGTATATCAAACTTTGGCAAGAATCTAAATATATCAAAATCTTTCTCACTCACTATTTCAAATTCCATAGTATCAAATAGAGAGATTTCTTGCATGACCATAGAAAGATCGTGATAACCATCATCTCTTTTACCATTTACTTTTAGACATAAATTGATTTTTGCAGGTGCTTTTATTATTTTTTTCATATTATTTCAAATACAAATCAAAGTAAAATTCCATACCTTGTGTCCCGTTTATTTCTTTGCCTATACATCCACAAGTAGTTCCATGTCCATCCGCAATAGCTTTTACTATACTAAGCCCAAGTCCTGTCCCGCCATACTCACGAGTATGAGCCTTGTCAACTTTATAAAATTTTTCCCACACTTTTAACATATCATCATCTGATAGTATAACGCCAGAATTAAATACAGAAAGACGCACAATACTATCATTAATCTTTTCACTTGACATTTTAATTATCTTTTTGTCATTTACATGATTAATAGCATTTGAAAGATAATTCCTTATAACTTCTTCGAGTTTATAACCATCCGCCCAGACATATACATTTTCATCTATACTAGTCTCAAGTTTTATGCTTTTCTCTTGCAACTTAATTTCAAAGCTCTTTACAACCCCTTCAACTATTTCACTTAAACTGATACGAGAAAAATCAAGATTGTCCATGCCTCTCTCAAGCGCTGAAAGGTCTAAAAGCTCTCTTACCATATCACCCATCTTATCTGCTTCATCTCTTATAACCTTTACATAATAATCTCTATTTTCTTTATCATTTATCACACTCTCTGTCTCAAGCCCCTCTGCATAGCCTTTTATAAGGGATATGGGGGTCTTTAATTCATGAGAGACATTGGCTACAAATTCTTGTCTCATTATATCAAGCTGTTCTTTTTTCTCCAAATCCTTTTTTAGCATATAATTGGCATTTTTTAACTCTTTTATGGACTTTTCAAGCTTTTCGCTCATTTCATTCATCGAATTGCCAAGTATTCCTATCTCATCTATAGCACTACCTTCATAGCGATTTTCAAATTCAAGCCTACTCATCTTTTTTGATATTTTTGATAATTCAAGCAAAGGCTTTGAAAGACGATTAGATAATACAAATATTAGTATCGACCCTATAATCAAGGTTATTATTGATACTATTATAAGAGCTTTATTAAATAAAGTAATAGGTTCTTCAATTGATTCTATAGGGATATTTAGTAAAAATGCCGTCTCATTGTCACTTAAAAATCCAAAGCATTCGAGATTTGACGAAAAACCTGGTTGCCTTATATCACTTATCCCGATAGTATAATTTTTTGTCTTCTCAAGTACATTTAATCTTATATTATTGATGTCATTATTAAAAATATAATCCATCATACGTCTATCAAGTCTTGAGCTATTTTGAAATAATGAATATGTCTTATTTTCTGAATCCATGAGCACTGTTGTCACACCATATATTTCTTGTAGTTCTCTTAAAAATGACGAAAGATTACTATCCACAAACTCACCATTTGGTCCTCTTTTTCTTGTGAAAAGTTCTGGTAGAGTATACCCTTTGTTATATGCTTCAGCAAGTCCTTTATCAAGTGCATAGTATGATTGTTTTATAACATCTCTCTTATTATTTATATATATTCTTTCTAAAAATAACGTATTAAAAAGAAGTATGCTTCCTATAAGGCACACCATGACTATCACAAATGTAATTGTCATTTTCCATCTTATGCTCTTCTTCATATCATCCTACTTTTTCTTTTTAGTATCTTTTTTATTCTCAAGAGCTTCAAATTTATATCCATATCCCCAAAGAGTCTTTATGGCATCACCTCTTTTACCAAGTTTTGCTCTTACTTTTTTAATATGTGTATCAACCGTTCTCGCATCACCAAAGTAATCAAAATTCCATACCGAGCTTAAGATCTTCTCTCGAGTAAGTGCTATTCCTTCATTTTCCATAAGATAATCTATGAGTTCAAATTCCTTAAATGAAAAATCAACAGGCTTTCCGTCTACATATACTTGATGTGAAGCCTTATCTATAAGAATACCACCTGACTCTACATTTTCATCGCTCTCTTCGTTTCTCTTGAGTATAGCATTGATTCTGGCTACAAGAATTTTAGGAGAAAAAGGCTTTTGTACATAATCATCTGCTCCTGCCTCAAAGCCCCTTATCTGATCATTCTCTTCTCCTTTTGCTGTAAGAAGCACAACTGGCACTCTTGACGTCTTTCTTATCTCTTCCAAAGTCATGTATCCATCAAGTTTTGGCATCATAACATCAAGGACTATGAGTTTTATATCTTTATCAGTTTTGAACTTTTTCAGTGCCTCTTCTCCATCCCCAGCTTCCGTCACATCAAACCCACTGCCAGTCAAAAAATCTCCTATAAGTTTCCTTATTCTTGCTTCATCATCAACTACAAGTATTTTTTCTCTTTTTTTCATTCTATCCTCCTATGGCCTCAAAGATAAATCTTGAAGCTTTATAATTTTTACCAAATCGCCTAATTGTAAAAAGTATATGAAGACTCACTTTTGCCCTTGTCATCGCTACATAAAAAAGTCTTCTCTCGCTTTCCACATCAAAACTTCTTATACTTTTTTTATGTGGCATGATGCCGTCATTAGCATCTATAATAAATACAACCTTATACTCCAGTCCTTTAGAAAGGTGAAATGTCATAAGAGAAACTTTTTCTTCCTTTTCACTTATATCTTTATCACCATGTATATCAAGTTCATCTTTAATTTTATAAGGAATACTTCGATTTTTGAAATCTCTCACAATGGAATGTGACAAAAGATTTGTCCTATAAAGTATCGCCATCTCACTATATGGTATGCCAAGACTTTTATATCTTTCAATCTCTTTTACTATATAATAATCTTCATCTCTCGAATCATTAAATTTCTTTATAACTATCTGTCCATCTTCTATATCATTTGACTTTAAATCTTTATATATTCTTTTCTTATTAGCATTGATAAGCCTTTTTGAAAATGTCACAATATTCTTTTTGCTTCTATAATTTATATCTAAATGTATAATACTTGCATCACTATAATCACATAGAAAGCTTTTCATAACATCAGGTTTTGAACCTCTAAAACTATATATACTCTGGTCATCATCACCGACTACAAATACATTTCTTGTCTTACATATCATCTTTATAAGATTATACTGTGATCTATTGATGTCTTGAAATTCATCAATCAGTATGTACTTAAAAAGATTCTGATATTTTACTAATTTATTTTTATCAGATGATAAAAGTGATGAACACTTATATATCATATCAAAAAAATCTAATTTTCGATTGTTATATAGTTCTTTTGCATAGACTTCATATACTTTTTCAAAAGTCTTTTCGTCTATACTATCGGGGATGTATGATTCTTCTCTGTCTTTAGCAAGTTTATACGCATTAATGTCTATTAATATTTTATTTAATTTATTATTATCAAATCCTATCCCCACATTTTGTGTCAAAACTTTTCTTACATATTCTATTGATTCTTCTTTAGTTATAAGACTATCTTTTGTATACCCAAAATCATTTCTTAATATCTCATAAAATATAGAATGAAATGTACCAAAATGCGGCTTATTACTGATTTCTATACCATATTCAAGAAGTAATGCCTCAAACCTTTTCTTCATCTCGCAAGCTGATGCTCTTGTAAAAGTTATAACAAGAATATTTTGTGGATCTACTTTATACTTTGCGATTAAGTATAGTATCCGATTTGTAAGGACATAAGTCTTCCCAGATCCTGGTCCAGACACCACAAGACAAGGACCATTAGCAAATGTCACTGCCTTTTTCTGATCAAGATTAAATTTTTTCTTCATTTATAAAGTTAATGTTAGGGTTAATCAACTCTTAATGCATCTATAGGGTTAAGTCTTGCAGCATTTTTAGCAGGAAGATAACCAAAGATTAGTCCTATCGCTACAGAAACTCCAAAAGATAGTAAAACTGCCCATACTGTAGGATTGGCTTTTATATCCATGACGGCACCTATAGACTTTGTAGCAAATGCTCCTATCGCTATGCCAAAGACACCACCAATTGTTGAAGTAACTGCAGCTTCTATAACAAATTGCTGCATGATGACACCTTGTCTTGCTCCAAGTGCTTTTCGTATACCAATTTCTCTTGTTCTCTCTGTCACTGATACAAGCATTATATTCATAACTCCTATCCCTGCCACAAGTAGTGATATACCTGCAATCCCCGCAAGCATAGCGGTGAGAGTCCCTATAGATTGATTAAGCTGCTTTATGATAGATGAGTTTGCCATTACATTATATAATCTATCATTTTTAAACACATTTGAAAGCTTTTCTTCTAAAGCTTCTGTTATCTCTTCGGTATAAAGTGTATCTGTTGAGTTCATAACAAAATTGTTGATAAAGCCATTTCTATTCATCTTAGTAGCTACTGTATAAGGTATCCATATAAAATCATCAGTGCCACCTTCCTCAAAATTATCTTCATCTTGAGTCTCAATTACTCCTACAATTGTAAATGGTTTCCCATTTATTTTTATAGTATCTTCATATGCCTTTTCTGCAGACCCGTAAAACGTATTTGCCACATAAGATCCTATCACACATACGCTTGACCTACCAGCTACATCAGCATACACAAGATTTCTACCTTCTTCTACTTTATACTTCATAATATCAAGATAATCTTCTGATACTCCTGTTATCGTAGTAGAATCAAGATTATCACTACCTGACTTTGCAATGGCCGATGAAAGCGTAACTGTTGGAGAAAGACTGTCAATCCATGTAGGATGTTCATCCCAGAACTTGTACATGTCATCATCATCAATATGTCTTGTATTCATATTTCTACAAAAAATAGTTATTTTATTGACGCCCATTTCTTCAAATTGCTCTACCATCTGTCCCATGTATCCAGAAACTATTGATACAAGAATTATAACAGCTGCTACACCTATAATTATACCAAGCATAGTAAGCGCACTTCTTATTTTATTGGAAAGTATAGCTTTAATGGCTAATTTGAAACTCTGTAGCATAACTCTCTGTATCTCCATCAAATATTATTTTACCATCATGTATGCGGACAACTCTTTTTGCCTCAAGTGCTATGGCATTATCATGAGTAATCATAACTATAGTGTTACCCTCACTATGAAGCTTTTTTAAAAAGTTGAGTACATCTCCAGATGTCTTTGAATCAAGCGCTCCTGTCGGTTCGTCAGCAAGAAGTAAACTTGGGCTTCCTGCAAGAGCTCTTGCTATGGAAACTCTCTGTTGCTGTCCACCTGATAGCTGATTGGGGTATTGATTGTATTTTTCTTTAAGCCCTACTTTGCTAAGTGATTCAAGTGCTTTTATTCTTCTTTCCTTTACTTTTATACCTGCATATAATAAAGGAAGTTCTACATTTTCAAGTAAAGTGAGTTTTGGCAAAAGATTGTATTGCTGAAATATAAATCCTATTGTTTTATTTCTTATATCTGCAAGCTCATCATCTGACATAGTGCTTGTATCCCTACCATTTAAAAAATACTTTCCACTTGTAGGTTTATCAAGTGCCCCTATTATATTCATAAGGGTGCTTTTCCCCGAACCTGATTTCCCTACTATTGATACAAATTCTCCTCTATCAATCTTTAGATTTATATTATCATTGGCATATACTTGTTCATTTCCCATTATGTATATCTTGTATTCATTTCTTATATCAATCAATGGATCACTCATGTTATCTCTGTCCTCCACCACCTGGAGGTCCTCCCATGCCACCACCCATACCACCTGGTCCTTGGAACATATTTTGATTAGCATTCGTTGAGTTTTCACTAATGTATACTTTATCACCTTCTTGAAGACCGCTTTTTATCTCTATATAATTTTCATTTGATATACCTGTCTCTACATTTATAGCTGTAAATCCTTCTGGCACTCTATTCTTTATACGATCTGATATCCCTTCAGTACTATAATTCCCTGCCACTATAGTAGGTGAAGTATTGAGTACATATACGACATCTCCTCTTTGAAGTGCATCCGCTGGTATCCCAACTACATTTTCAACATTTGCAAGAACTATATATGCGTCTACATTCATACCCGGCAAAAGTTCACCTATGTCTGATATAGTAACTGTAACTGGATAATTTGTGACACCATTTGAATTTGATGACACAAGACTAACATTTGTGATAACTCCCTTAAACATTTTATTGTTGAAAGCATCTGCTTGGATATTAACCACTTGACCTTCTTTGATTTTTGATATATCAAGTTCATCTACATCCATATTGAATGTAAGCTCTGAAAGATCATAGATTGTAGTAAGGGTTTTAGCAGAAGAACTACTTTTTTGTAATTTATCGCCAACCTTTACATCTTTTGTAATTACCGTACCATCTATAGGCGCTTTGATAAAATACTCTTCGTATGCATCTATAGAATCATCATATGAGTTTTCAGCTTTAGTTAATGATTCTTCTGCTTGAAGATATGTTTTCTTTTTATTTGAAAGTACGTTGTTGAAAGTCTCTTCTGTAATTGTAAAAAGTGGCGTTCCTTTGTTGACGTGTGCACCTTCTCCTACAAGGACACTCGCAACTTCAACATTACTTCCATCACTAAATGTTAGATTTTTATCAGTATTTAATTCAAAATTTGCATCTTCCAAAGATGCTACATTGCCTACTACTGCTATAGCAGTATTATCAGTCGTAAGCCCACCAGGATTATCACATACTATAGTAACGTATCTAACAAGTGCTCCAGAGGCACTTGTCTCATTGGCGCTTGCTACACTTTCCACTGTCCCTATAAGAAGTTCTGCTGTCTCCTGCAATTCAAGAATTGCTGTCATACCTTTTTTTACTTGCCCTATAGCATTACTTGCAAAAGGGAGTTTTATACTCATCATTGAGTCATCTACGATACTTCCTATCTCTGTATTATTATTTAATATATCACCTTTCTTTATTTTAAATGTCTTAAGCGTTCCTGCGTATGGAGCTTTATATGTCCGATCGCTATAATCCGATTCCAGCTTTTCGTACTCATATTTTGCTTGATTAAAACTATCTTGTGCCTGAGCTACAGATGATGAAGCATTGGCTATAGTACGATAAGCAGTGCTACTATCAATAGTAAGAAGCAATTGATCTTTCACTACTTTGTCGCCCAAAGAAAAATACACATTAGTTACATTACCCTCTACAAGTGATGTGATTGTATAGCTATCTTTTGGAAGCAAAGTTCCAGATCCTGATATTTCAGAAGAAATATTCATAACTCTAACTTCTTGCACATTTTTCATAGTTTCTTCTTTTTCTTTTTGTTTTTTACTACTTGTTAATGCAATATTGATGATGACAATCAAAAGAAGTATAGCACCCACAATTATAGCAATTCTTTTTATAAGTTTTTTTCTCTTGTTCTTGCGATTTTCTATCTCATCATGTGCTGCTTTAGTTGCAGCAATATCATCATTTGTAAGTTCTGTCTTTACAAATGTATCAGAACTTACAGCGCCTTTGATATCGCCTATATTTTCAATATCTTCTTTTTTCTTTTTAAATATTTTTTCTATAAAATCTTTAAGCTTCATAATCTACCCCGTATAAATTTTTAGTATCTTAAATCATATATATAAGCATGGGTTATAGTGCCTTCCGTCACTACTGTTCCTTCTCCCGATGTATCTTCATCGCTTGATGTGTCGCTTTTTGTATAGATGAATATTATCTGATCACCCACACTTATAGTTCCAGCATACGAAAATGCAAATTGCACCTCAGAGCTTCCAAGTGTATAATTTGAAAGATCTATCTCAACTCTTGTAGGTGTCACAGTATCACCTGCATTATAATATATGTGATTGACATAGCCTTTCTTTACCATAGTAGATGATTCAAGAGTAGTACCTTCCTTATATATATAGATAGTTTTAGTTGTCTCATTGTAATAATATATAAGGTATCCTTGATTATTTAACTCTCTATATAATGTCTCAAGATTTGCTGATGTGCCATTTATAAAAATATTTGCAGTCGTTATGTCAAAAGGTATTGATAAATTGAGGGCTTCTCCTCTTTTCAGTATATATGGACCATTTAATTTTGTCTTCGTGAGTCCAGTAGCATTTAGATCTCCATCACTATTAACTGATAAGTTAGTAAATACTGTCGGACCATATGCTGAATTCCCACCTTTTTTGTTGGTTTTTAATGTATTGTATACTGCATTTACCGCATCTTTTTTTGTGACATAATCATTTATTGATTTGTCAATATTGTCATTCATCTTAAGTGATGTAAACATCTCCAGACGTCCACTTATTTGATTGCCTGTAAAATCATCATTGGTATAGCCAAGTAATGTAAGACAGGCCCTTATAAGATCCCTATATGTCACATATTCAAGTGGTTTAAAAAGTCCACCAAGATACGAAGCAATATACCCTTCTTTTGACGCTATTTTTACAAATGGTGCATATGCATATTCAAGAGATACATCAGTAAATCCGGTATTTGAGTCATATATTGATGCACTATCTTTATACGGAGATGCTTTAACTATCATCCTTGCAAATTCACCTCGCGTTATAAAATCATTCATAGCGTTGTCATTTTCTATAATATCAGCAAGGTATAGTGTTTGTGTCCTAAGCTCTTGTCCTGCTGCAGTTGCAGAAAAACTCGTGAAAGTGTTAGACACAATTGATATTATAATTAAAACTAAAAATATCTTATTCTTTATTATACTTTTCATCTAATGTCTCCTTTTATTGCATAAATTATCGATCCTTTATACACCTCTTCTTCTTCATTGTTTCTTACTACTTTCCCATCACTATCTATATAAGCATTTGTCACATCATTCATCTTATTGCACAAATATATGATATAGTCACCTTCTCTTATATTTCCAAGAGCAGAAAAGGCAAATTTCATCTCTTCGCTTTCTATATAGTATTTATTGGAATTTATATCTATCCTATATGGAGTGGTCATATCAGATGCTTCATAATGTATATCTTGCACATATCCTTTTTCCACTCTAATAGGTGCCGTCACATCATCTCTCTCTGTATAAGAATATACATATTTTCTATCAAGATCCAGATAAAATATAGCATATCCATAATTGTCTATATCTAATTTTACTTCATCTATATTTGATTTGATTCCGTTTAAGTAGACATTGTTTTTTGTAATTTCAAAGGGAGCTTCTATGCTGCCTTTATCTTTTATAACAAAAGGTCCCTCTACTTTTTTAGGGATTGCATTGTCAGCATTTAATTCATTGTCGCTATCCAGTAGAAGTTTATCAAATATTTTTAGTCCATAAACATCCTTTGCATCTTTTATATTTCCCTTTAGTGTATTATATATACCTTTAAGCACGTCAAGCTTTGTGAGCACTTCTACCCCTGACTTATCTATGCCATCATTAAGTTTGAGGCTTTCATATTTCAGATTTCTACTCATTACCTGATTGCCAGTAAAATCATCGCTTACATATCCAAGTAGCGAAAGCATAGCTCTTGTAAGATCACTATATGTCACATAGTCATATGGTTTAAAAAGTCCACCAAGATAAAAAAACATATGACCTTCATCGGTAACATTTTTAATATAGCCAGCATAGAGATTATCACTTCCTACATCATTGCATACTGACTCCACCATAATTCCGCTGACCTTATCTTTATCATCAGATGCTTTCACAACCATTTTAGCAAACTCTTGTCGAGTTATAGGCTTATCAAGGTTTTCTTTATTATCAACAATATTAAGAAGATAAAGAACTTCCACTTTATCTTCAAGTGTCTTATTGGCTTTAGCATAATTAATAGTATTTACGAATAGCAATGCACTAAATATAAGTGTGATATAAACTTTTATTTTAAACGCTTTTTTCATTTATGTTCACTTCTTAATGTTTCTTTTAATTCTATAAATATTCTATGTCAATTCTAAGTTTAATTTGTGAACAATTTGTGTACACAGATTATTATACCATAAAACTTTGCGTTTTGTGCACCAAAAAAGGCTCTATTATTATGAGCCTTTTTCATTTATTTAAATCTCTTTTATCAATCCTTCTCTATAGGCATTAAGTAATTCTTTTAAGTCACTTATCCTCTCAAGTATTTCTTTTCCTCTATCTGTATCCTTTATTCTAAGTCTTCCATTCTTTGCAATGTTTTCTACTTCTTCTGTCTCTGGTGTGTTGAACTTTCCTTTTTCATATGGTTTATGTGTTGCTATAGTTAAATGTACAGAATCACTTATCATGGTATACCCTGCTATTCCAGTACTTTTTTGATAACTTTTTGACATGCCCCCATCAATGATAAAAAGTCTACCATTCGCTTTTACTGGGCTTTCACCCTCTTTTCTCTTTACCGGCACATGACCATTTATTATATGCCCTGTCTTATCAAGTCCAAAATTTTCAAGTATACCTATAACTGTCTTTTCATCTTGATACAAATCATAATAAGGATTTTTATGTTCTTTCTTTATATCAGGGTCATCCACAAAGTATATTTCAAAAGTTCGTATAGTATCTTTTCCAAATACTGGTGAATACTTTCCACACCACATATAATAAAGTGCATCAAGATTGTCATTTTCAAATCTATGTGCCTTTTTATCCGTATAAGCCTGTCTTACTATCTTGTCAAAATAATCAAGAAGAGATTTACCTGAAAGGTTTTGCTTTCCATCAAACCCCTTAAACACAGTATAGGTTTTATCAGAATTGAATGGTATGATGCCATGATATATAAGATTACCATTGTGTATCTTATATAGACTTCCTTTATCAAGTAAAAATTTTATATGATTCTTAAGCTTTGTAGAATGTACAAAACTTGCCTTAAGAACCTTTACAAGCTGCTCCTCTTCTTGAGAATATTTAAGCGGATCATTTTTATCTATAGTTGGGAAATTATGATCTTTTAATTTATATATTTTTCCTTCTATATCGATTGTATAATCATCATAGTTAATTCTCTCAAGCATAATCCGATCATTCATCTCATACTCAGGATGTTTCTTTATTAGTTTCCCTTCTGATTTGAACTGCATGACTGCAAGAGCCTTCTGAAGTTTTGCTGAAAGGCTTGGTCTTACTACATCATATTTGTTTTCATCAAGAATCATCGGCATAAAGAGTTCACAAGGGTCATCCCCATATGTTCTTGCTGCAAAATCATTTAGAGCTCTAAGACTTATCCCATACCCTTCTTCAAGCATATCATAGCAATTATATCTTACAGCGATACGAAGTGCATTTAGTATAAGTGTTTCATTGCCAAGTGCTGCGCCAATCCACTCTATATCATGATTGCCCCATTCTATATCAACATTATGAAATGCCATAAGTTCATCAAGAATTTTATCATGTCTTGGTCCTCTATCAAATATATCTCCAACTATGTGCAAAGTGTCTACTGCAAGTTTTTGTATAAGGTCACACATTGCTATAATAAAATCACGAGAAAGCCCAATCTCTATAATTGATTTTATTATCTCATCATAGTAGAAATCTTTTTTTACATTATCTCTATCAGTATCTTTATATAAAAGTTCATCAAGAAGATAGACATATTCATCTTTACATGCTTTTCTAACTTTTGATTTAGAATATTTATTGGACACATCTTTCACTACTCTTATAAGACGTATAATTGTAGTTTTTTGGAACTCATAAGTACTTTCACTTCTTAAATCATATTTATTGAGCATTTCCTTTGGATAGTAGATGATATTAGCAAATTCAAGTATCTCATCATCAGTCATCTCATTTCCATACATATGCTTTATTTTAGATCTTATAACCCCTGATGCAGATCTAAGCATATGAATGAAGCTTTCATTTTCTCCATGAAGATCTGACAAAAAAAACTCTGTGCCTTTTGGCAAAGTAAGTATAGAACTTAAATTGGCAATCTCAACACAGGTTTTTTCTTGGTTTGGAAATTGATTTGATAGTAGCTTTAGATAATCAAGACTTTTCATCATCTCATCCACCCTTCATATATTTTTTTTAATCATCTGACGATTTTCCTACGGGAACAATCCTACTTGAACCATCTGGCCCAACAGCTTCTTTCATATCTTTTAATGCAGGATCAAAGGCTGGCCCTGATACTGCTCTATGCTTTTCATCATTTTCTTCAAGTCTTTTTCGAGCTTCAGATATTGATGCTCTCATAGCAGCTGTAAGATTTTCATCATCTTCATCAAAAGAAAGCCAATACTCATCATCACTTATATTGTTAATCCTTCTCCATCTTGCATCTGGGGATTCACCTTCAATTGCCTTTTCTTCCCTTTCACCTTCTTCATTTTCTATCTCCGAATCTGTACCAAAAATTCGTGCAAATTCCTCTTCATATGCCCTATTTTCTGCTTCTATCTCTTCCTCATATAACTCTTCTTCATATGCTTCTCTATCAAATCCATATTCGCATTTTCTTAGATAACATATTCTCGAGCCATACTGTCCATCTATCTCTAATTCAAATTTTATCTTATTTACTTTTCTTTTAAATGTGCACTCAAAAGTTGCGCCATTATTATAATTGAAATCTGAAGTGGTATAAAGCAATTCATTTTCATCTTCATTATATATATTAAGCGTACAAGTTGTAGTTCTATCAGTATATGTAAAATAGTGTGTCGCTATCCTTCCCTTCAATTTATTGAAATTATTGGAAGGATTTTCAAATATTATAGTCGCCCCTCCACCTTTAAGTGCCATAACTTCTTTCCATTTACTCTTAGTATATGTAGTGCCATTAACTTTTTTGCTATAGTTATTACCGCCCTGTATATAATTTTGCATATTTCTATCCATCTCTGCATTAAAAGCATTGCTACCTGTTGCTTTATTTTTCAGTACTACATTTTTTCCGAGTATTGATCTTGCAGTACCATCAGGATTAACTTCAATAACTATATTGTCAGAAGGTGTCGGCCCATCTATTAATGATGGATCTGTCACATACAAAAATTGTCCTGTGGACTTAATACTCTTTTGTTTAGCACTATTGTTTTGTATATCTTGGAGCATTTCTGCTGAATACATTGAACCATTTGCTAAATCACCACCTGCATTGCCTATATATACATAAGGTATATATCCATCATCATCTATATATCTGCCATCTGCACTAACTACATAGTAATCTGGTGTAATGTCATCACGAAGAACTACTCCATTTTTATCAAAATAATAATAATATGCATAGCCAGTATCGCCATTTTCTATAAGTTTCCATCCATCATAGGCTATAGTGCCATCAGGTTCATACCAAAACATATCCCCACTTGGCAAAACACCCCAAGCAGAAAACGCTGGAAAAGAAAACCATGTAAATGTAATTATTAGCACCAATAGTATGTATTTAATTTTTGCTATGAAACTTTTAATCATCTTTTTCTTATATCGAGACTTGGTATAAGCTTATCGAGCTCAGTTATAAATGTATCTATCTCTCCTATATCATTGTATCTGCCAAGTGACACTCTTATCGTAGAATCTATAAGATTTTTGTCAAGTCCTATTGCTACTAAAGTATCACTAACTTTCTTGCTATGACTTGAACATGCAGAACCTGATGACACATATATACCCTTTTCCTCAAGTGCATGAACTAATACTTCCGAACGAATTCCTTTGAAAGACACTGATACAATATGGGGTGCAAAACTAGAATCCTTTTTAGTGTTTATATATATATTATCGTATTTATTGCTTAAGTTTGCAAGACTATCAATCAAATAATCACGAATTCTTAATAATCTGCTATTTATATCATCAAAGTCATCATAATACTTTTTTGCCGCCTCTACCATCCCTACTATTCCTAAAGTATTGAGTGTGCCTGATCTTAGACCTTGCTGCTGACCGCCTCCATACGATAGTGGCAAAATTCGCTTTTCATTTTTTTTATAGAGAGCTCCTACCCCTTTTGGTCCATTAAACTTATGGGAGCTTATAGATAAAAAATCAATATGATTCTTTTTGCAAGTTACCTTATATTTTCCAAACCCTTGTACAAAATCTACATGAAATGCAGTGTTTTTATTCTTTTCTTTTATAAGTTTTCCTATGGCATCTATATCTTGAACGGATCCAATCTCATTATTGACATACATTATTGATACTAAAATTATATTGTCAGTAATGTTTTCTTCCAAGGCTTTTAAATCTATATGCCCTGTCGAATCAACATCAAGATACTTTACATCATACCCATCAGAAGATAATTTTTCGCACGCCCTAAGCACAGATGGATGCTCAATCTTTGTAGTAATTATACCCGTGCCTTCTTTTTTATGTGCATAAGCATATCCAAGTATTGCAAGGTTATTGCTTTCAGTCCCCCCTGATGTCCAGATAAGCTCTGAAGGGTCTGCCCCTATAAGATCAGCAAAAGTTTTCGTATGTTTTTTTATCTCTTCTTCCACAAGGTACCCAAATCTATGTATAGATGACGGATTGGCATAAAAACTTTTATTGAATGAGCTCATATATTCCATCACTTCATCATCAAGTTTAGTTGTTGCTGAATTGTCAAGATAAATATCTTTCATCGTAAATATTCCTTTTCGTACTGCATATACAGATCATATGGTATATAAGACGTTTTCTTTGTGTTTCTATTTTTTCTTTTATGATAGTTGTAAGTAGGATACTCATCATATATTTTAGAAAGAAAATCATGAAGTTTATCATAAGGTAGATTCGCCTTCTTCAGAAGCTCTATGCTTAAAAAATTGGCAGAAATTGAATCTATATAGTCATCATCACTTGATTTATTGTCATAGATAAAAAATGGCACTTTATATGCGTTTGTAAATTCGTAGTCTGTACTTTCACCATACAATAGTTTATTTTGTACTGTTCCAAAACTTGCATTGTGATCGCCAAAAAATAGTATAACTACTCGCTCATCTTCTTTTTCAAAATAATCCATAAGTGTTTTAAGTGCATCATCTGATATCTTAATCAGCGATAAATATGAGTCAATCGACTCTTTCTCTCCGGCAATTTTAGACTTTACCATCTCTCCATCAAAGTGACTATATCCACTATGATTTTGCATTGTTATACCAAAAAGGAAAAGTTTCTTTCCATTTATCACATTTTCTTTATAGCGCCTAATTATTTCTTCATAAAATGACTCATCTGACACAAAATCTCTGATGTACTTTTTTTCTCTAAAATCATTAAAAAACAATAATTCATCAAATCCAAACATTTTATATACAAGATCCCTATGATAATTTGTGGCTGTATAAGGATGCATTGCTATTGTTTTATAATCTAGACTTTTAAAATATCTTGCTAAACTATATTTATCTCTTTTCACGAAATTATTATATGGCATAACTGGGAAATCATAATTTCCAATTGTCATGCTTGTCAAAAACTCAAATTCGGTATTTGCTGTGCCTCCGCCAAAAGTATTGACATAAAGATTGCCTTTTGTAAGTCCTTGTAAGCTATCATAATACGGCGTTACTTCTACATCTGTATCTACAGCATAGTGAACAGATCCAAAGCTCTCATTCATAACTACAATCACATGAGGTAGGCTTTTCTTATCTATATCTTTTTTATCAATAGCACCTGCATTTTCAATTAAATCTCTAACTTCCGCATCTATACTCAAAATGTCTTCGCTATTTTTTTTAGCATGAAAAATTGGTATAGAAGAAAAGAAGTTATAAATATATCCTTCATTTTCTCCAGCAGAAAGCGAATAATCATATTTACTCATGTTTATCTTTTTATAGAGTAAGAAAAGTATTATTAAAAATAAGACAAGCGGTACAAAATTAATCCTTAAGCTTAACACTATGTCATGTGACATACTTCTTGCATGTAAAGAGCCACTATCATACAAAGCCATCATTTGTCTTATAATCATAATCCGTCTTATGCATTCTTCTATCACAACGATAAGTCCTATCACAAAAATCGGCTTTATTTTATACTCATATCCACCAGCTACTTCTTTTGCAGTATTAAGTGACAATACATCTGAAAGTGAAATATTTGTTCCTCTAAACTCATGTACATAATACATGGTCAGCGATAACACATAAAATAGTAGAATTGTAATTAAGATGATAATATGATGATATATTATGAAAATTCCAAAGAAACTATAAACTAACAAAACAGAGAGAAAATTATAAAACAGATAACCTCTTTTTCGTGGCATAAATGACCACTTGCCACTTGCTATGCTTTGAGAAAATAAATATATAATTATAATATCGAAAATCAAAAATAGCATCATCAAATCGTATGACCTTTTTTAATAATCATATCTTCTATTTTTTTAATATGCTTATCACAAAGTGCTTTATCTTTTGCTTCAACCATAATGCGAACTACGCTTTCTGTTCCTGAAGCTCTAAAAACAAGTCGTCCATCATCACCAAGTTCTTTTACGACATTTTCAGCAACACTCTTTACATCAGTATCTTCCATACATTTTACCTTATCTTTTACAGCAACATTTTTCAGAACTTGTGGGAAAAGCTCTAACTCTTTCGTCATCTCACTCAATGTCGTCTTTTTGCTTATTATCACATCCATAAGTTTTAATGAGGTAAGCACTCCATCACCTGTATTTGCATGCTTTGCAAATATTATATGACCTGATTGCTCACCGCCAAGTGAATAATCATTTTTTGATATAACAGCTTGTACATTCTTGTCACCAACATCTGTTTTCTCATATTTTATGCCAAGCTTGTCAAATGCTTTATAAAGTCCAAGATTGGACATAACCGTAGTCACTACTGTATCTTTTTTCAGCTTCCCTTCTTCTTTCAAAGCTTTTCCGCAAATATAAAGTATTTTATCCCCATCAACTATATTGCCCTTTTCATCTACAGCTATACATCTATCTGCATCACCATCATACGCAAATCCTATGTCCATACCATGCTCTATCACATAGTTTTTAAGCCCTTCTATATGAGTAGAACCAGCATTGTCATTAATATTTGATCCATTTGGCGAATTATTTATGACATAAGTTTCTGCGCCAAGTGCATCAAACACTCCTTTTGCTATCTGAAAAGCAGAACCATTCGCAAGATCAAGTGCTACCTTTTTGTCTTTAAAGCTATTCATTGGTATTGAGATAAGGTACCCGATATATCTATTTCTACCAGCAAAATAATCTACAGTCCTACCTATATCTGTCTTTGTCGCAAATGGAATCTCTTCTATCTTTCCGTCAAGATAATCTTCAATAAGATCAGTGACACTTTCCTCAAGTTTCTCACCACTTGAATTGATAAGTTTTATACCATTGTCATAATACGGATTATGAGATGCAGAAATCATAACTCCAAGATCAAATTGTTCTGTCCTTACTACATAACTTATAGAAGGAGTACTTGTCACATGAAGAAGATATGCATCTGCGCCTGTTGATGTTATACCTGCAGCAATAGCATATTCAAACATATAACTTGAACGTCTCGTATCCTTTCCTATGACTATACGGCAATTTTTATTTTTTTTCTTAAAGTAATAACCAAGGAACTTGCCAACCTTAAATGCATGGTCAGCTGTAAGTCCTATATTGGCCTCTCCTCTAAAACCATCTGTTCCAAAATACTTTCCCATATCCACTCCACTATATTACATTAATCTCTTTTAGATAACGATTAAGTGCATCATCCCATGTTGGCATCTTGCTAAATCCTTCACTATACAATTTTTCTTTACTTAATCTTGAATTTTTAGGTCTCTTAGCTTTTGCATTATATTCTTCTGTAGTTATATCATATACTTTTATGTCTTTTTTTGTCATATCAAATATCTTTCTCGCAAAATCAGCCCAAGATACATATCCTTCATTTGTCAGATGATATATACCATATTTTTTACTTTTTATGACATCTACTACTTCTTTTGCTATATCTACTGTATATGAAGGTGAGCCTATCTGATCTGACACTACTCGTAGTTCTTTTTTTGTCTCTGAAAGTTTAAGCATAGTATTTATAAAATTAGTACCATTCTTTCCAAAGACCCAAGATATCCTAAATATAAAATATTCATTTAATTTTTTTACAAGTTCTTCTCCTTGTAACTTTGCGTTTGCATATTCACACAAAGGATTCTTCTCATCATCTTCCCTATAAGGTCTATCCCCATCTCCTCCAAAAACATAGTCTGTAGAAAAGTATGTCATGGGTATACTATATTTATAACAACCAGACACTATATTTTCTGTACCACGGACATTGATTTCGTAATTTAAATCTCTTTCATCTTGAGCCTTATCAACTTTTGTATAAGCCGCTGCGTGTATCACATGACTAAACTTAAATGAATTAAAAAAGTTAAAGACTGCTTCACTATCTGTGATATCAAGGTCTCTGCTGCCTATCCCTATAGTATGTATCTCTCTTTTGGTAAGTTCTTTCACTATGTCAGATCCAAGTTGTCCAGTTGCACCTGTCACCAGTACATATTTTTTTTCGTTATCTATCATATATTAGCTCATCCTATACCCATACATCTTGTCAAAATAATTTTTGTACTCTCCGCTTATTATATGCTCCCACCAAGCCTTATTATTAAGATACCAGCTTATAGTCTTGTCTATGCCCTCTTCAAAAGTAACTGATGGCTTCCATCTAAGCTTCTCTTCAATCTTTCTTGGATTCATTGCATAACGAAGATCATGTCCTGGTCTATCCTTCACGTATTCAATAAGTGATTCAGATTTGCCAAGTTTCTTAAGTATAAGTTTTACTATATCTATATTGGCCATCTCTGCATGACCACCTATATTATAAACTTCACCATCAGGACTCTTTCTCACAATCATATCAATTGCACGGCAGTGATCAAGTACATACAACCAATCACGTACATTTTTTCCATCACCATATACAGGAAGTTTCTCATCATTTAGTGCACGTGTTATCATAAGTGGTATAAGTTTCTCTGGAAAATGATATGGTCCATAGTTATTAGAGCATCTACTTATAGTACAAGGTAATTTATATGTCCTGGCATAAGCAAATGTGAGTAAATCCGCTGAAGCTTTTGATGCAGAATACGGACTTGAGGTCTTTATTGGATAGCTTTCATCAAATTGTAGATCTGGTCTATCAAGTGGAAGATCGCCATATACTTCATCTGTTGATACCTGATGATATCTTTTGATACCATATTTTCTACACGCATCAAGCAAAACTTCTGTGCCCAATACATTGGTTCTAAGAAAGATTTCAGGATCTTCTACAGATCTATCTACATGTGATTCTGCTGCAAAATTGATGCAATAGTCAGGTTTCTCTTTCTCAAAAATCTCATATACAGATTTTCGATCTGTTATATCAACTTTATAAAACACAAAATTCTTTTTGTCTTTTATAGGCTCAAGAGTCTCCATATTCCCTGCATAAGTAAGTGAGTCTATACATATAATCCTATCATCAAGATAAGTCCCCACCATATAATGCATAAAGTTGCCACCTATAAAACCTGCTCCACCTGTAACAATAATATTCATACTGATCTCTCCATCAATTATTATTTTTCTTAAAACTTATATTTGATTTATGTATTTACCATCAAGCACATCTTTAAGATACTTTCCGTATTCATTTTTCTTATATAGCTCATATGCTTCTTCCATCTTGTTGTCATCTATCCACCCATTTCTATATGCTATCTCTTCAAGACATGCAATCTTTCTATGTTGATGGTCTTCGATGGTTTTTACAAAATTAGTAGCTTCAACAAGTGATTCATGAGTCCCTGTATCAAGCCAAGTAAATCCTGCTCCAAGAAGCTCAACATCTAGCATCCCTTTTTCAAGATAGATTCGGTTGAGATCGGTAATCTCAAGCTCTCCTCTCTTTGATGGCTTTAAATTTTTTGCATATGTCACTACATCATTGTCATAAAAATATAGTCCTGTGACACAGTAATTAGACTTTGGTTTCTCAGGCTTTTCTTCTATACTTATAGCTTTACCATTTTTATCAAACTCAACTATGCCAAATCTCTCTGGGTCATCCACATAGTATCCAAAGACAGTAGCTCCCGTCTTTATGCTTGCTGCTTTTTTTATCTTGTCAGAAAAGCCATGCCCATAAAATATATTATCCCCTAGAATCATTGATGCTGTATCATTTCCTATAAAATCAGCACCCAATATAAATGCTTCTGCAAGTCCATCAGGACTTGGTTGTACTTTATAAGAAAGATTGATTCCAAATTGACTACCATCTTTAAGCAAATCTCTAAATCTTGGAGTATCTTGTGGCGTAGATATCACAAGTATATCTTTCATCCCTGCTCTCATAAGCACAGAGAGTGGATAATATATCATCGGTTTATCATATATAGGAAGTAACTGTTTTGATGTAACCATAGTGAGTGGATAAAGTCTTGTGCCTGAACCACCTGCAAGAATTATACCTTTCATAATCTATAGTCTCCTTATTGTATAGGATATACCCCTTCTTCTCTATCTACAAGGGTTGAATCAACTCCTGTGTCCTTAGTCATACGATATTCAAAAAATTCTTTTGCTACACTTGGGAATAATGCATATGACAATATATCTTCATCTTGCTTTTTATAAAATCCCATTTCTTTCTCAAAATCTTTAAGTTGTGGCTTTATATTATCTGCTGGTCTACCTTTTATCTGCGGTTCATCACCAAGAATCTTTTTTACAACTTCAGGATTCATTGGTTTTATCGTCTGACCAAATTCACCACGTACAAGTTTTTTTGATTCCTTTGGTACCATCTTATATCTTTCTCCAGCAAGTACATTCATAACTGCCTGTGTACCTACTATCTGTGATGATGGTGTCACAAGAGGTGGCTCACCAAAATCCTCACGAACTCTCGGAATCTCTTCAAGCACTTCATCAAGTTTATCAAGTTTTCCTGCTTCAGTAAGTTGAGATATAAGATTAGAAAGCATACCTCCAGGTACTTGATACTTAAGTGTATTGACATTAACTCCAAGGACTTTTGGATTTAAAAGTCCTGTCTTTAAGCATTCTTCTCTATATTTATTAAAGTACTTTGCAAGCTCAATTAATTTATTGATGTCAAGTCCCGTATCATACTCTGTCCCTTCAAATGCCTTTACCATGACATCAGTTGCCGGTTGTGATGTACCAAGCGCAAATGGAGAAAGAGCAGTATCTATAATGTCGCATCCTGCTTCTACTGACTTCATGGCTGCCATTGAAGCCATACCAGATGTATAGTGTGTATGAAGTTCTATAGGAAGTTTTGTGGATTTTTTAAGTGTAGATACAAGTTCATACGCCTTATAAGGAAGTAAAAGTCCTGCCATGTCTTTTATACAAAGTGAGTCTGCGCCCATATTCTCAAGATCTTTCGCAAGCTTTGCCCAGTACTCAAGTGTATAAGCATCACCTAAAGTATAAGAAAATGCAACTTGAAGATGTCCGCCCTCTTTTTTTGTAGCGTCTATGCAAGTCTTTAGATTTCTTATGTCATTTAAGCAGTCAAAAACTCTTATGATATCTATACCATTCTCGATAGATTTTTTTACAAAGAACTCAACAGTATCATCAGCATAGTGATTGTACCCGAGTATGTTTTGACCACGAAATAGCATCTGAAGTTTTGTTTTCTTGAAATGCTTTTTAAAATTGCGAAGTCTTTCCCACGGATCCTCTTTTAGAAATCTAAGGCATGCGTCAAAGGTAGCTCCGCCCCAGCATTCTACAGCATGAAATCCGATATTGTCCATATCATCAAGTACTGGTTCCATCTCGCTGTATGGCATACGTGTAGCTATAAGACTCTGATGCGCATCTCTAAGAGTTGTATCCACTATCTTTACTTTCGACATAACTTCCTCCTTAAGGGCACCTCGAAAAGGTTCCAACATATTATATTTTTTCTAATTTTGCAAATGCTGCAAAAAGTGTTTTCTCGCCATAATCATCAAACTCTACTGTAACTTCATAGTCACGTCCTATATCCTCTATCTTGATGACTTTTCCATCTCCAAACTTCACGTGACTAACTCTATCGCCTTCTTTATACGATAATTCTGATATTTTTTCAATATTGGCACCTGTCTTATATGTATCAATGCTCTTTTTCAAATCAATTTTTGACACAGATACACTACTACTTTTTTCATTAGTCAGATAATTACTTTTAAAACTTTTCTTTTTGCCTTGATATCTATTATACGACCAAGTGCTACTATCAAAATCATCTTCAAAAATGCTTTCTCTTGTAAGCAACTTTTTATCTATAAAGCCTTCATCTATCTCTGACACAAATCTACTTATCTCAAATATATCTTCTCTTCCATTTCTAAATCTTCTTCTTGCACTTGAAAGATATAAATTTTTCTTTGCACGAGTTATGCCTACATAGCAAAGTCTTCTTTCTTCCTCAATATCGCCCTCTTCCCCAGAGTCAAGTGACTGATATGACGGAAATATTCCATCATTCATTCCTGTGAGATATACCGTATCAAACTCAAGTCCCTTTGATGCGTGTAGGCTCATAAGTGTTATCTTATCTGTCATAGTATCAAGATCATCAGTATCTGATACAAGAGCTATCTCGGCCAAGAAATCTTCTAAAATGGTTTTTGCAGATATGTTTTTAGCCATATCTCTTGCTATATCATTTTCTATAAAATCTGGATATACATTTTTAAACGTTAAAGCCTTATTCTTTAATTCATATATATTATCAAGTCTATCATTTGCATCTTCATCACCATATTCATCTCTTAAAAAATCTTCATATGAATTTTTAAGTAGTCTATCAATTATACCATCTATCTCATTTTCACTCGCAAGTGCATCCATAAGGTCTACAAAATCTTTTACACTTGCCTTCGCCTTTGTAGATAATCCTATATTTTCATAATCACGAACTGCATCAAGTGGTGATATGTTATTATCTGTACTATACTTTAATATCTTATCAAGTGTCACATCACCAATCCCTCTCTTTGGTACATTGATTATTCTAAAAAGACTGTTTGCATCATATGGATTGATGAGAAGATACATGTAAGAAAGTACATCCTTTATCTCTCGCCTCTCATAGAACTGCACTCCTCCAACCAAAGTATAAGGGACAGAAAAAGATACGCACATTTCTTCAAATCTTCTTGATTGAGCATTGGTTCTATATAAAATTGCTGTCTCTTTATAATTACCAATTGCTTTTATATTACTTATGATTTTATATGCTTCCTTACTATCACTTTCATATTCAGTAAAAGTAACTTTCAGGCCTTCGCCATTATTGGACCAAAGTTTCTTTTCTTTTCTACCATTATTATGCTTTATGATAGAATTTGCTACTGATAGGATATTATTAGTAGAACGATAGTTTTGTGTAAGTTTTACAACTTTAGCATTTTTAAAATTATGTTCAAACTCAAGTATATTTTTTATGTCAGCCCCTCTAAATTTATAGATGCTCTGATCATCATCTCCAACCACAGTTAACTTATTGTCAGACCCTTTAGTTAATAAATTCACTATTTCAAATTGCACAAGGTTGGTATCTTGGTACTCGTCTACCAATATGTATTTATATCTTTTTGACAAGAATTTTCTTGCTTCTTCATTTTCTTTTAGAACTTTTACAGTAAGTAAGAGCATGTCATCAAAGTCTATAGCATTACTTTTAAACATCTCTTTTTCATATTCTTCAAAAATTCTTGCATAGATTTTGGTAGTATCGCTTTTTGCAGCTTTTCTATAATCATCTACGCTCAAATCATGATTTTTGCAATATGATATAGCATTTAACACTGCCCTTGCCTTTATCTTTTTATCATCATAGCCAAGTGCTTTTATGATTTTTGCAACTACTTTTTTCTGATCATCACCATCATAGATTGAAAAATTTCTATTGTATCCTATAGACTCTATAAAAGCCCTAAGTACTCTTCCACAAAACTTATGAAATGTAGATACATATACTCTATCAGCATTTTCTGAGACAAGAGCATTTACCCTTTCTTTCATCTCATTTGCTGCTTTATTGGTGAATGTAATTGCAAGTATATTCTCTGGTTTTATGCCGCTCTCTACAAGATATGCTATCTTATATGTGATAACTCTTGTCTTACCTGAACCCGCACCAGCAATCACAAGAAGTGGGCCATCATTATATAAAACTGCTTCTTTTTGTTCTTTGTTTAATACACTTAAATCCATCTATTCATCCGTCTTTATATTACTCTACCAAACTTTTTCTCAAACTCTACCTTACTAAGTGAAATTATTGTAGGTCTACCATGAGGGCAGTTGTAAGGGTTATCAAGCTTAAAAAGTTCCCTTAATAATTCTTTCACTTCCAATTCACTAAGTTTATGTCCTGCCTTTATTGATTTCTTACACGAGATAGAAGCAATCTTTTCTGCAATGCTACTATATACTTCAGCATTTTTATCATCAGCAAAACTCTCTATCATGTCCATAAGAAGCTCTTTACTTCCTATATTAAATATATTGTAAGGTACTGCATCAACCTTTATGTCATTGTCACCAAATCTTTCTATCTCATAACCTACTTTTGCAAATTCTTCTATATTATTCTCTACTGCACTATATTGTAAAGGCGTGAGCTTTAAGACAATACTTGGAAATATCTTTTGAGAATCCACTTTTCCTTCATTAAACTGTCTCATTAACTTCTCAAAATTAATTTTTTCATGTGCTGCATGCTGGTCTATTATATAAAGTTTCTCTTCATACTCTACAAGTATATAGGTGTCGAAAACCTGCCCGATATATTTGTGATTGTCAGTAAGCGTCTTTGTTATAAAAGACTCTTCATGAGTTTTAGAATCATGAGCTTTTAAGCTCCTTTTCTTAAGGAGCTCGATTTCATCAAATCTCTTATATATATTGCCAATTGGTATTGAAGATTCTACTTTTTTGTCTAATATATCTCCAAGCGATGGAAGCGCATCAAAATCTTTAGGTCCTGCACTTATATCACTACTTTCTTTATCCTTTTCAGCATCTGCCTCTTCTATACTAGCTTCTACATCATAATCTATATGTTCTTCCGGTATTAAGATACTCTTTTTAAGTGCTTCGTCAATTGCATTAAAAACTACATAATATACTCTTTCTTCACTTGTAAATCTTACTTCAAGTTTTCTTGGATGGACATTGACATCTACATTTTTGCCATCAATGTCAATATTCAATACACAAAGTGGATACTTATGTTGCATTAGGTAGGCAGAAAAAGCATTCTCTACCGCATTTGATATGGTTCTATTTTTTACGTATCTATGATTTACAAAATATATCTCATCTTGCCTTGTGCTTCTCGTGATGGCAGGTTTTGCTATAAGTCCTTTTATCACTATATCATCAAAGCTTTTGTCTATCTCAATTAAATTATCATATACGTCTTTTCCATATATACTATATAGTATAGCCTTTTGATCACCATCTCCCTTTGTCAAAAAACGATCTCTTCCATCTACTTTAACGCTAAAGGAAATATGTGGATTAGCAAGTGCAGTCTTCATCACGAGATCTACTATATACGAATTCTCTTTTGCATAATCTTTTAAAAACTTTTTTCTTACCGGCACATTTTTAAAAAGATTTCTCACAATTATTGTAGTGCCTGTATTGGATGCGACCTCTTTTATCTCGCCACTCTTATTATCTAACACATCACAACTATATCCATAACTATCAATACTTTTTACGCTTTTTGTGATGACAGATACATCACTTATCGCAGCGATACTTGGGAGTGCCTCTCCTCTAAATCCAAACGAAGTTATACTTTCTAAATCTTTTATACTACTGAGTTTTGATGTGGCATGCTCTTTAAATGCATCAAGTATATCTTCTTTTTCTATCCCTTCTCCATCATCAGAAACTTTTATATAATCTATGCCACCATTTCTTACTTCAATCTGAATCTTTCTTGCATTTGCATCAATGCTATTTTCTACAAGCTCTTTTACGACACTTGATGCATTTTCTATCACTTCACCTGCTGCAATTTTATTGATTGTTTGATTGTCAAGTATTTTTATATTCATCATTCTGCTTTTTTACTTCTAAGCATAAGTAAGTTTAATATGCGCCTTGGATCTTTCTTATTGTATATAATCTCATTAAGAGCTGTGCTTACAGGAAGATCAAGTTTGTACTTTTTCCGTATTTCCATTGCCTTTGGTATAAGATTTACTCCTTCTACAACCATGCCAATCTTTTTTAACGCTTTATCTGCACTACAATTCTCACCAATTAATTTTCCAAAACGATAATTACGACTATTTGTGCTTGTACATGTAACTATCATATCTCCAACACCAGCAAGCCCATAAAATGTATCCTTTTTACATCCAAGTGCCTTTCCTACTCTCACCATCTCGGCGAGTCCTCTTGTCATAAGACCAGCTTTTATATTATCACCATATCCAAGCCCAGTAAGCATACCTGATGCAATTGCTATGACATTTTTAAAAGCCGCACATATTTCTACACCTTTTATATCATTATTGGTGTAAACTCTAAAATAAATATTCATAAATGTGTCTTGTATGAACTTTGCTATTTTTTTACTTCTACTTGCTGACACGCACATTGTAGGCATAAATAAAGCCACTTCTTCTGCATGAGTAGGACCAGATAGTGCAGCCACTTTATTGCTCTTTATACCTTTAATTCTTAATTCATCTTCTATTATCTCGCTCATAGTATATAGTGTCTTATCTTCCAAGCCTTTAGTAAGTGTCACAAAATACTCCGTGCCTTTCACAATTTTTACAACACTTCTTACTACTTTCCTAAAATTAACTGATGGCACCGCAAATACTATAATGTCTTTTCCTTTTGCTGCATCTTCAAGATCTGAAGTAACATCTATTTTTTTGTCTAAAATAAATCCTGGCAAATTGTCATAAGTTCTTTTTTTCTTAAGAGCTTTCGCTTTTTTGTCATCCCTCGTATATAATGTAACTGCATGACCATTACTTGACAAGACATTGGCTACTGCAAGCCCCCATGTGCCAGCACCAATTATCGCAATTCTTTTCATCTGCTTTTATTTTTTCCTTTTTGTACTTAATGTATCTATTGATGCTTGTACAAAGCCATCAAAGAGTGGATGTGGACGATTTGGTCTACTTTTAAGCTCTGGATGACTTTGAGTCGCTACATAATAAGGATGATTCTTCAATTCTATCATCTCAACTATCTTGCCATTTGGAGATAGTCCAGCAAGTATCATGCCATTTTTCTTATAATCTTCTCTATAATCATTATTGACTTCATATCTATGGCGATGTCTCTCTGCAATCTCGGCTTTTCCAAAAAGTTTATATATCTTAGATGTCTTGTCAAGCACACATGGATAGCTACCAAGTCTCAATGTCCCACCTAAATCTTCCACGCCAACTTGTTCTGGAAGTAAGTGTATGACAGGATTTTTTGTATCAGATACAAACTCTGCAGAATTAGCATCTTTTAGACCAAGTACATTTCTTGCAAACTCTATAACTGCAACCTGCATACCAAGACATATCCCAAGGAAAGGAATCTTTTTCACTCTCGCATATTCACTTGCAAGTATCATGCCCTCAACCCCTCTATATCCAAAACCACCTGGTATGATGATACCATTTACACCTTTTAAAATCTTTGATACATTTGCTTTTTTGATATTTTCTGAATCAATCCATTCTATATTGACTTTTGTCCTATGAGCACCACCTGCTGCTTTAAGAGCTTCTACTATAGACAGATACGCATCATGAAGAGCCACATACTTACCTACAAGCGCTACTTTAACTTCTTTAGTAGGGTTTTTCATGTTTTCTATCATCTTATTCCATTCGGTAAGATTAGGTTTTTTATCTTTAAGTCCAAGACATTTGCTTGCAGCATGTGCCAAGCCCTGTTTTTCCATCACAATTGGCACTTCATAAAGTATGTCAACATCAGGATTTACTATGACACAGCTTGGGTCAAGATTACAAAAAAGTGATATCTTAGATATTACATTTTGATCAACTGGGTGCTCTGATCGACACACGAGTATATCTGGTTGTATTCCCATACCTTGAAGAGTCTTAACTGACTGCTGCGTTGGCTTTGTCTTAAGCTCTTCAGATGCTTTTATATAAGGTATAAGGACTACATGTACAAGTATTACATTGTCATTTCCAAGTTCATGCTTAAATTGTCTTATGGTTTCTATAAATGGCTGTGACTCTATATCTCCAACAGTTCCACCGACTTCTATAATTGCTATCTCTATGTCTTTATCATCTTTTTTATTCTTACCACGATTTTTAAGAGACTCTGCACTTTTATAAAATCTTGACTTTATCTCATTGGTTACATGAGGTATAAATTGAACTGTACCTCCACCATAGTCTCCTTTTCTTTCCTTGTTGAGAACAGACCAATATATCTTTCCACTTGTTACAGTAGAATTCTTAGTAAGGCTCTCATCTATAAATCTTTCATAATGTCCAAGATCAAGATCAGTTTCTGCTCCATCATCAGTAACAAATACTTCTCCATGTTGTATAGGATTCATAGTGCCTGGATCCATATTTAGATATGGATCAAATTTTTGCATGGTCACTTTATAACCACGTGCCTTAAGAAGTCGTCCCAAACTTGATGCAGTAATGCCCTTTCCAAGTCCAGATACAACACCTCCCGTAACAAATATGTACTTAACCATAAGCCCTCCCAATTTTTATTAGCTTTTTTTATCTGAATTATCTATATACTTTTCCATGCCTTCCATAACTTCTAAATCATTTGGAAGTTGCCATGCCATATAATTACAATTCTCATCAGAGCAGCCAAAGAAGATCCTACCCTTTTTAGTTCTTAACTTATATATCTCATGTTCCTTACATTCTGGGCACTTATACCCTGTATGCTCAAAATAAGTACGGGTATATCTACACTCTGGAAATCTTGGGCATGCAAGAAACTTACCATATGGGCCGTACTTAACTATCAGATTAGATCCGCACTTTTCGCACTTTTCTTCTGTAACTTCTTCTTTTATACTTATCTTCTCAAGATTCTTTTCTGCATTGTCAAGTTCTACCTTAAGCTTTGGATAAAAATCTCTAAGCACCTCTTTCCACTCAATAACACCATTTTCTACATCATCAAGCTTTTTTTCCAGATTGACAGTAAATTTCTCATCAACAATATCGCTAAATGCTTTAACCATTATATCATTTACTGCAAGACCAAGCTCTGTCACAAAAAGATTTTTCTTTTCTTTGGTGACATATCTTCTCTTAAGCAAGGTATTGATTGTAGGTGCATAAGTTGATGGTCTACCTATACCATTTTCTTCAAGAAGCTTGACGAGTGAACTCTCTGTAAAATGTGCTGGCGGTTGAGTGAAGTGTTGCTCTTTGTCAAACTTATCAAGTTTCAACTCACTTCCCTCTACAAAGTCAGGTAACTTTCCTGACTTCTCATCCTCATCATCACTATCATCATATAGTGTGAGAAACCCTTTGAAAACTACTTTAGATGAATTAGCTGTAAAAATATATGACTTTGCATCAAAGGTAACTCTCTCTGTGTCATAAATTGCATTTTTCATCCTGCAAGCTACAAATCTTCTCCATATCAAAGAATAAAGTCTATACTCATCTCTACTTAGAGAATCTTTCACATCAGCTGGTGCAAGATCTATATAAGTAGGTCTTATAGCCTCGTGAGCATCTTGTATTTTATTGCTTGTCTCTCTTTCTTTCGGTGGATTTTCAGCAGCAAAATCACTTCCATAATTTTTTTCAATATATTCTTTACATGAAGCAATAGCTTCTTCAGATATACGTGTGGAATCTGTTCTTAGATATGTTATGAGGGCTGTAGTTCCTCTTCCTGGAAGATCTATGCCTTCATAAAGTTTCTGAGCTATACTCATTGTTTTAGAAACTGAAAAATTGAGCATCCTTCCCGCCGTCTGCTGCAACGTTGATGTGGTAAACGGAAGTGGTGCCTTCTTTTCTCTTTTTGATTTCTTTATATCTACAACTTTAAATTTACTGTCACCAATTTCTTCAATAATACTATCTACTTCTTTTACCGATGAAAGCTCTACTTTTTTACCATCTTTTCCATAAAACTGTACATCTATTTTCAAATCACCTTCTACAATGAGAGTAGCTGAAAGTGTCCAATATTCTTTTGGCACAAATGCACTTATTTCGCTTTCTCTCTCTGCTATAAGTCTAAGTGCCACACTTTGAACTCGCCCTGCAGAAAGCTTGCCTTTTATCTTTTCCCAAAGTATAGGACTTATTGTATAACCTACAATCCTATCCATCACCCTTCTTGCCTGCTGGCTATTGACGAGATTCATATCAATATTTCTTGGTTGACTTATCGCAGTAGTTACTGCATTTTTAGTAATCTCATTAAAACTTATACGATATATGTGTTGATTATCATTTATATTGAATGCTTTTTTTAATTGCCAGCTTATAGTCTCACCTTCTCTATCAGGGTCAGTCGCAAGATAGATTGTATCAGCTGCTTTTGCTTTCATCTTTAGTTTATTTAAAATCTGGCCTTTCCCTCTTATAGTGATATACTTGACATCAAAATCATTATCAATATCTATGCCAAGTGTACTTTTAGGAAGATCTATTAAGTGACCCATACTTGCTTCTATCACATAATCATTGCCTAAAAATTTTGAAATTGTCTTCACTTTCGCAGGCGATTCTACTATGACTAAGTTTTTTGCCATACTACAATTTTGCTAAAGTATTATTAAGGTCTAAAAGCATCTGCTCGTACTTCTTTAGCTTCTCTTTCTCCTCTTCTATTTTTTCTTTAGGTGCCTTCTCTACAAATTTTTGATTGCCAAGCATCCCTTTCGCTCTTTTTATCTCTGATTCTACTTTTGCAATCTCATTTTTAATCCTATCTTTCTCTTTGTCTATATCTACAAGGTCACTAAAAAGTATATATATATTGGAATTTTCAAACGTAAGAGTGATATACTTATCTATACTATCAATTTTATCTACATAAGTAATTCCATTGACTAAAGCAAGAGTCTTTATATATCTTTCGCATAATTTATAAGACTCTATAATATCAGCAGAATTAGATGCTACTATAATGTCTGGCTTTTTATCTTTTGAGACATTAAGTTCAGATCTTCTATTTCTTATAGAACTTATCACAACCTTAATGTATTCAAGTGCATTCTTTTCTTTCTCATAAGAAAGCTTTTCCTTATACTCTGGGAAAGAACTACTTATCAAAAGTCCACTGTCAAAAACATTGTCATATATATCTTCTGTCACAAACGGGCAGAATGGATGAAGAAGTTTAAGGCTATTGTAAAGTACATATTTAAGTATATATACCGTAGTTTCTTTGTCCTTTTCACCACCATTATAGAGTATATCTTTTTTGAACTCTATGTACCAATCGCAAAACTCTTCCCATACAAACTTTTGTATCTTTTCAAGAGCTATGCCGAGCTCATATTTTTCTATATTGGCCGTAATCTCTTTTATTGCTATATTTAACTTTGTTATAATCCACTTATCTTCAAGTCTTAAATCTGTGATACTCTCTATCTTCTCAGGATCAAATGTGCTTCCGTTTTTATCATTCATCATGATAAACCTTGTGGCATTCCAAACCTTATTTAAAAAGTTTCTTCCAGCCTCCACACGAGATTCATAAAATCTCATATCATTGCCTGGTGCATTGCCAGTAAGAAGTGAAAGTCTTAAAGCGTCTGCTCCATACTTTTCAACTACATCAAGTGGGTCTATGCCATTGCCGAGTGATTTACTCATCTTTCTTCCTTGATCATCCCGAACTATGCCATGTATCAAAACTTCGCTAAATGGACTGACACCAGTCTGCTCAAGTCCTGAAAATACCATTCTTATAACCCAGAAGAATATAATATCATATCCTGTCACGAGTACACTCGTTGGATAAAAATATTTATAACGCATGTCATTTTGATCTGGCCAACCAAGAGTTGAAAAAGGCCATAGTGCTGATGAAAACCAAGTATCCAAAGTGTCCTCATCTTGATATATATTAGTGCTATGACACTTTTCACAAAAGTTTACTGTACCTTCACCAATAGTCATATGTCCACAATCTTTACAATAATATACTGGTATCCTATGCCCCCACCAGATTTGACGAGAAATGCACCAGTCTTTTATATTCATAAGCCAATGAAGATACGTATTGGTAAAACTCTCTGGTACAAATTTAAGTCTACCATCTTTGATGACATCTATTGCAGGCTTTGCAAGTGGCTCCATCTTTACAAACCACTGGTCTTTAATCATCGGTTCAATATTGGTATGACATCTATCATGTGTACCAACATTATGCTTATATGGTTCTATCTTTTCTATAAATCCACCAAGCTTTAAGTCTTCAACTATTTTCTTTCTACACTCTATCCTATCAAGCCCATGATATGCCGATCCCTCAAATACTATATGTGCATCATCATCAAGTATCTGTATCTCTTCCAGGTTATGTCTATGACCGACTTCAAAATCATTTGGGTCATGACAAGGAGTCATCTTAACGAATCCTGTCCCAAACTCCATATCAACATATGAGTCAGCAATTATCTCAAGTTTTCTACCCACAAGAGGCAAGATAAGGATCTTACCTACTATATCTTTATATCTTGTATCATCAGGATTAACTGCTACTGCTGTATCGCCAAGCATAGTTTCAGGTCTTGTTGTAGCGACAACAATATAATTTTTTCCATTTATTTTTATATTTTCATCTTCAAAATAATATCTTATATGATATAATGCCCCGTCTTGCTCCTCATACTCTACTTCAGCATCAGAAATAGTCGTATGACATGTAGGACACCAATTTATAATCCTTTTGCCTTTATATATAAGACCTTTATCATATAATTCTTTAAATGTGGTGAATACTGCATGACTGCAACCTTCATCCATAGTAAAGCGAAGTTTTGACCAGTCACAACTTGCTCCCATCTTTTTTTGCTGCTCTATAATATTATTCTCAAATTTCTCTTTCCACGCCCATGCCTCTTTCATAAAAGCATCTCGTCCAAGAGTATACTTATCTTTTCCTTCACTATTAAGCTTCTCTACAACCTTTACTTCTGTCGAAATAGCTGCGTGATCTGTCCCGGGTTGCCAAAGTGCTTCATACCCTTTCATTCTCTTATAACGAATGAGAGTATCTTGAAGACTAATATCAAGTGCATGTCCCATATGAAGCTTTCCTGTGATATTAGGTGGTGGCATAATTATAGTGTATGGTTTTTTCTTTGAATTAGGATTAGCCACAAACGAAGATGAGTCTTCCCACTTCTTATAGATGCGATCTTCAATAGTTTTTGGATTATAATTCTTTTCTAGTTCTTTCATATTTTTAACCTATATAACGATACTTTTCTTTCCAGATTTTTATACGATTTGAGATGTTTTCTTTTATGTAGTCATGTCCAAGTAAAAATATTTCTTCTATATTTTTAAGTTCATCACTTCTTCTTGTTTTTATAATTCTACTTACTATCTCATATTCCCAATCAGCAAGAAGTTCTTCACTTATATTCTTTTCATACTCGTAGATTTTATCGACATTGCCAGCAAGCTTCAGTGCATAGTAGGCCTCTCTCAAGACTTCTATATTCCTTGTCCTCTTATAAAGTTCTCCTATATAGTCTGCTGCTTGCTCGTAGAATTGCAACTTTGCATAGCAAAATGCAAGATTTTGCAGAGCCTTATCGTTTGTCTTCATTATCTTATTATACTGTGATATTGCTTTTTCATATTTTTTTAATCCAAAAAGCATATCTCCAGCCCGCTTTACATATTCTTCTTCAGGTAACGATAAAAGTTCAATAAGTTTCTTTCTAAACTCTCCAACTTCTTCTCTATCATAATAGTTGGAATTAAGTAATATATGAGTGAGCATATTGACAAGATTTTCTTTTCTATTGAACATCTCATTCAAATCGCTCGAAAGCTTTGTAAGCCCAAGTGATTTATCAATATATACGATAAGGTTTTTAGTTATAAAACTATTGGATATAAGTATTGCATAATTATATATAAAATAAGCAAGCTCTTGCACAGATTTTATGTGAAGATCTGCTTCTTTGATATAATAAGATTGATTATTCGTTTTTCCACAATATATTATAGCCATTATAATTCTATTTCTCTTGATGATGATTTTATCTGTGATTCATAAAACTCGCCAAAGCCTATATCAGTTAGTGTCACTTGCAAAAGATTTTGTTGTAAAAATTTAAGACTAACTTCATACTCATTAGTTTTATCATCTCTCAATTTATCACTACCAGGTATATCTACTACAAACTCTTTAATGATTCCTTCTATCACTTTTAAGTATTCAAAACGTAGTTCCTTTTCATTGTCAACAATTATATTGAAAGAATACTCATCTATATCAAACCATTCACTTCCTGGTTTCACAAGCTCCAACTTGTCCTCTGTAGCGCTCACTCTCACATTGACTCTAAGTGCCACATCTGTCCTTGCATCTGTCATAAGTACTATATCTTCGCTGAAGTTCCCTTCCATCAAATCTCTCGAAAGCATAACTGCTGCTTTAGCAAAAAAATTAATATCCGTGTTAACTTCCGTTATGCCACACACATATGTCATAAACTCTCTATAAGACGAAGCTTCTACAAAACCAAGTCCCGACAAGATAATATTATTGTATGCTACTTCCTGTATAGAATGTTTTGCAAACTCACACAAAAGGTTATCACATACTCTTTTACCAGTATCTCCTGTCAAAAGATCAAGTGGCAATGATAGATGCTCTTTTGTATTGACCTTCCAATACTCAAGATTATCAGCTGACTTATATCTTATAAGTTCATAGTAATTAAGTGCTTTCTCTGTAAAATTGAAAAGTGCAATGGGGTTATCATAATACTCACTCGTGTGTGACTTTATATATGATATAAATGCTTCACTAAATGTAGTAACCTTACATTTGTTCTTATCTTCAATACAGGCCATAAGTGCATTATGTAATTTTTCCAAGATCTTTATATTGCAGTTTCTTACGACTATTGTGACATACTCCACATTTGGAAATTTCAAGATAAGATGTTTTAGAAAAATACTTGTAAGTTCTTCTGCCTCATAACTTTTATCACCTATCCTGGCATTGCCATCATTTTCCAAGATATAATAAAGTTTGTCTATAACAATATCTGTGCTATCAATATTTTCATTCTTTGCTTCATCGCCTATAAACCAATTATTGCTTACAAGATTTTTTCCGATAGCAAAAGGAATCTGCATGACATTCTCGTCCAGATTGGTACTTACATATGCATAGTTTTCATCTATACTTATACCTATAATCATATCGAAAATAATCCTTTAGATATTTCTTGTTTTTCTACCATATCCATGACTACTTTTTTAAGTCCATCTATGTTGTCACGATCAAGACATACTATGGCATCATTTACATAGTCAAAAGTACTTTTTGCTTTATGGTTCCTTGGATACTCTATATCATATTTCTCATCATACACAAGAGTACCAGATGCAAGTATCCCTGTTGATGGGTCAGAGCTATTTATGATTTCATATGTTATGATTTCATTTTTAAAGACTGTGACTTTTTTTACATATATATTCATAAACATCTTTGCAAGTTCAAGCTCTTTCTTTTCGTCACTACCACTAATTGACAATATCGCTTTTGGCACAAAATCTTTGCTTGCATGATACTCTATATACTCTTTATTCATAATGCTATATGGCATACGCATATGTTTGTTGATATCTTTGTAATAAGCAAATACATACTCCGTCTTCAAGAGTCTATCCATCGCCTTTATAAGTATACGTCTATATTCATTGTTGCTAAGCATTTTTATTGTAGATATATACTTTGTCATAGCAAAAAGAAATATAATCGGCATATCAATATCTATATCTGCAAAATGCTCACCCATATAGCTTGATAACTTATCAAAAAAACTTTGTCCTGGGTCTATAGAATCAAGCATATAGTCAGTCGCTTTCTTATTGAGATATGCCACTTGAAGATTTATGTCTTCATCTTCACTATATACATAATTATCATATGCATAATCCACAAATCGTGAATCGTTGCACTCAAGAGAATTAAGCAAGATCTTTTTAGCCATATAATTACTATCAAGGTTTAGCTCGGTAAGAGAGTTAAGTACCTCTACCATATTGTCTATAGAGCCTTCATAGTAGTTAGACATATATGTACAAATCTTTGGATCAGCATTACCCGCTTTTACAAAGCTAAGCATATCATTCAGAAGTCTATTTTTATTATCCTCCAATCCAATATCTATGCATTTAGAGAACAAGATAATCAAATCGCTTTTGTCTAAAAGCTCCATGCCAAAAATTGACACCTTATCATATACATATGTGTATTCTTTTGCCACAAAGAGGACTTTTAATAATTTCTTTTTATGCTCATCATCAAGTTTACTAAACTGAAATTTCTTAAGATATGCCTTTTCTCCATCAGTTACAATCTCATTTTCTTTGCATCTATTGTAATAAAAATCTATAATCTTTTTTGTAAACTTATTGACTATGATTATACTTATATCCATCTTTGTCTCAAGTTCGCTTATCTCATCCACTTCATAATCTTTCGTAAGACTTGCTGCTTCATTCAACTTTATAATCTTAGTCATATCGATTATATCTTTATGTGGATAATTTTCTATGATGTGCTTTTCTAATTCTTTTCTATTGAAAAGTGCCTTTATATCTACTGGTTCATTATAAAATCTATTACCATAGATATCTTCATAAAGCATAATATATGAATCAAAAAATATAGGAATATATGCTATGCCATTGATAACATCATATTTTGTTTCCTTTTTTGTCTCTGCATATTTTATAATTGCTTTTCGGATGCTTTGATTGTGAACTATCACTTTATGGCTTCTAAGTAGATAAAGGATATTGTTGCAATTATTATCATTGATTATACTTGTCGTGAGTACCTTGTCATAGATTTTGACGAGTGATTCTGTGATACGATTTTGATAAATACGTGAGATTGCATACTCAACTATCTCGGCACTATACATCTTATAGACATTGTCTATCTCATCAAAAGTCGCAATTATATTTTCATAAAGTCTTGCCTTATCTTCAAAAGAATACTTCTGGTCATCATAATAATATCTATAAAGATATAGTGGCAATTGGTATGGATAACTTTCTGGTATGGACACAAGGAACTTGTCATATATACCACTTATATTGGATCCTTTCTCTACCACTTTGAGATATATTCTAAATGCTATCTCTCCTCTATAATTGCCTCTTACGCACATAGACGCAAGGACATTTAGAAGCTCTCTATCTTCTATGGATTCTATAATTTGAATCGCTTCATTTTCTAATTCATTGGTTATTTTTTCACTTTCAAGAACACTATGACCATATGATATAGCTTCCACTAGTTTTTCATTGCTCTTTACTTTTTCAAGGTCTATATTATCTAAAGTATCGTCGATGTATCTTCTCACTATCTCGTCATCAAAAGTAGCAAAAAAACTTGTAATATCTATACTAAAAGCTTTAAAAAACTCTATTATCGCAATATTTATATTACTTCCCTTGCATAGCCCTTCATACAAGCTCATGACAAACTCATCTTGCATAAAAGGTGCCTTTATAAAATCTCTATGAGAAAATAGATTTCTTGCCACATCAAAATCCACATTAAAGTAATCATAATAGTCCGTGATAGTAGATAAGGAATTAATGATTTTTTCTGTATTATTGGCTATAATATCGTATCTATATGGTATTTTAAGCATACCAACATTGGAAATTATAAAAATAGTTCCCTCTATTATATCTCCATCATGCATATTGGTTGCATCAATAGTAAATGAGATATCGCATGATTTGCCAGCGAGAACTCGTGTTTTCAGGCTTACTCTATTATTATCAGAGTACACATTGCCATCAAGCTCCTGTTCTCTTTCATTATAAACACTAAAGTGATCCTCATACTTTTTGTCTTTTTCCAACTCAAAAGTAATTGATTTCACCCTTGATGAAAGAGCATTATCAATTTTAATACAAGTGCCGCTTGCAAGCTGCACTACTCTATTATATTGCATGTTATTAATTATAACGAAATATACCTTATTTTTCAAGTATTGAAAAACACAGGGCAATATAATATAATATATTCTATGTCAACTTATAATCCCAAAAATGAAATAAAACTGATGATATTATATCTACTTAAAAATGTGAGTTTTTCATTAAATCACGAAAATTTAAGTAATTTTTTTCTTGATAAATATACTTCCTTTATATCTTTTCAAGAAATACTTGCTGACCTTGTCGATACAAAGCTTGTCGAGGAATATAAAACCAAGACATCCATATTTTATAAGGCCACAAGCGATGGCGTAGATGCACTCGATTCTTTTATAGACGAGATAACAAAAGCACATAGAGAGGAACTTGACAAATACATAAAAGACAATAAGTTTAAGCTAAAAGAGGAGTCCATCATAAGAGCCAATTACACAGATAGCACAGATAACAACTTTAAGATAGTCCTTGAGATTAACGAAAATAAAGATGAAAATTTTAAAATTGAAATGGACGTACCCACATCTGATGCTGCAATCACAATGTGTGAAAATTGGAAAGAAAAAGCAAAAAATATATACACTTATGTTATAAAACAATTACTATAAAGATATCAATTAACATTCTATAATCTTCATAATTTTTCATTTTTTTTCAAAAAAATACTTGAATATTATTTTAATTTATGTTATCATACAACTAGTTTAAATTAAATATAGAGGGCATGTATGTACAAATGGGTGAAAGGCAACTCTTTCAATAAGATTGCCACAATCTATTCTGGTAACATTACTCTTAACGTCCCATGTATCAATTTTTTCAACGGCGCTAAGTGGTGTGTTATAGGAATTGACAACGAAAACAAAAAAGTAGGCATCAAAGTAGTAAATAAGGACGACATCGACAAAAAGATATTTCCTGAAGATACTATCAATAAAGTCTCAACAGGCAAGTCTTTTATAAGGATTTGCAATAAGTCTATTATAAAAGAAATTGCCAAAACTACTAAAAAACACGCAGAAGGCGAAAAATTTGGTGTCACATTTAATCAAAAGGAAAAACTACTTGAAATTGACTTAAATTCTCCATTATAAAAAGTGGCTATTTTAAGCCACTTTTTTTATTCTTACATATGTATATAAGTACTTCTAAAAAAGCAAATCCCCATAACTTGGCATAGGCCACATATCCTTATCAACTATCATCTCAAGTGAATCTACGTATTCTCTGAGCTTCTCCATACATGGACTAACCTTATCTTTATATGCCAATGCTCTTTTCTTTATATCAGATATATCATGCGAAGACTTCACATCTTTTTCAAGTTTGTCCACTTCATCTTTAAGCTTTCTAACGCAAAGTAAAGTATCTTTCAAAAGCTCTCTCTGCACACTTGAATCAAGCTTCTTATCTACCTCACGTATAGAATTGATAGAATTTGCAAGTCTTGTCGTATAGTGGATACTTGCTGGAAGGACAAGTTTTTTCGCTATATCAATAAGAGTTAGTGCTTCAATATTAGTTACATTTATATAATTCTCTAAAGCAACTTCATATCTACATCTAAGTTCACTTTCAGATAAAATATTGAAATTTGAGAAAAGACTAACTACATCTTTATCTACAAATACAGGTATCGCATCAACTACACTCTTTACGTCAGGGAGTCCACGCTTTTTCGCCTCTTTCTCCCAATCTTTAGAGTATCCATCACCACTAAAAATCACTCTTCCATGTTCTCTAAAGTTTTGTTGAATGTATTTCTTTGCATCACTTTTTAGATCTTTAGATTTAGAAAGTGTATTCGTTGCTTTTTTAAATTCATTTGCAACTATAGTATTCAAAACTGTTATAGGCATAGCACACGAATCACTTGATCCTACCATTCTAAATTCAAATTTATTTCCTGTAAATGCAAATGGTGAAGTTCTATTTCTATCCGTCACATCAAGCCAAAGTTCTGGCAATGTGCTTATATCTTTTTTTATCTTTCCACCTTTTTTAGAGTCATTCGCATATCCATCTTTTACAAAATGCTCTACGACATCATTCAATTGGTCACCGATAAAGCATGAGATTATAGCAGGTGGTGCTTCACTTGCTCCAAGTCTTTGCTCTTTTCCTGGTGTTGCACATGATGCACGAAGTAGCACTGCATAATTATCAACTGCTGCAATTATACAAGATAGTATAAGTAAGAATTGCAAATTTTCATGTGGAGTAGTTCCTGGATTAAGTAAGTTAACTCCATCATCTGTGACAAGTGACCAGTTATTATGTTTTCCTGATCCATTGACCCACTTAAATGGTTTCTCATGAAGAAGACATTCAAGTCCATGTTTCTCCGCCACTCTCTTTAGTGTCTCCATCACAAGTTGGTTGTGATCGCAACTCACATTTGCCTCTTCATAGATACATGCAAGTTCATGTTGTCCAGGTGCTACTTCATTATGCTGTGTCTTTGCAGGAACGCCAAGAAGCCACAATTCTTCATTGACTTCGGTCATAAACTTAAGTACTTTTTGTCTTATAGTACCATAATAATGATCTTCAAGTTCCTGACCTTTAGGGCTTTTTGAGCCTACAAGGGTTCTTCCACAGTATATGAGGTCTTTTCTTCTATTATATTTATCCTTATCTATCAAAAAGTATTCTTGCTCTACTCCAAGCATTGGACTTACTTTTTGGCACTTATGCTTAAAAAGCTTAAGAAGTTTTACTGATTCGTTGCTTATAACTTGCATACTACGAAGAAGTGGCGTCTTATTATCAAGTGCTTCTCCACCATAAGATATAAATGCTGTAGGTATACATAAGGTAAGCACATCATCTACAACTCTTAAAAACGCTGGGCTTGTGCAGTCCCAGATAGTATAGCCCCTTGCTTCAAAAGTAGCTCTTATATTGCCTGTAGGAAATGATGATGCATCTGTCTCACCCTTTATAAGCTCTGTCCCACTAAACTCAAGGATAGGCTTTTTCCCTTCTTCTATTTTTAGAAATGAGTTTTGTTTTTCTGCAGTTCCATCATTTAGAGGCTCAAACCAATGAGTGTAGTGAGTGGCACCATTTTTTATAGCCCACTCCATCATACCTTTAGCTACATACTTTGCAAGCGAAGAGTCAAGCTCCTCTCCTTCACTGATTGTCTTTTTTAGTTTTTCAAAAACATTTTTAGGCAAATATGCTTTCATCACATCATTGCTAAATACATACTTACCAAAATCTTTTTTCAAATTAAAATCTCTCATCTATAGTCCTTTCAAAAAAAGCGGACTTCAAGTCCGCTCTTTTATCTTAGCTTATACACTTTCTTGGGCACTTTTCACTACATGCTCCACAATCATCACAGAGATTATAATCCATAACTGCTAGATTTCTATCAACCTTGATGGCACCCTTCGTACAAGTCCTCTCACACATTCCACATGCGATACACGATACTTTACATGCATCCATAGCAGGTTTTCCTTTATCTCTATTTGAGCACTCTACTATATGTTTCTTTCCATAAGGAACAAGTGATATAACTTTCATTGGACAAGCTTTGATACAAGCTTTACAAGCAACGCATTTTTCTGGATCAACTTTTGCCACACCATCTACTATCTCCATAGCGCCAAACTTACATGCATCAACACAAGTTCCATAACCAAGGCAGGCATTCCGACAAAGTTTTTCTCCAGCATTTGGAAGTGATGCTGCAAGTCTACAATCTTTTACACCATTATATTCATATGCTTTATTTGCATTTACACAAGTTCCATTGCAGTTTACAAATGCAACCATCTTTACTGTGTCTCCAGCTTCAACACCCATCACTTCACTAATTTTTGCTGCAACTGGTGCACCACCGACAGGACACTGATTTACTGCTGCTTCACCTTTTGCGATAGCTTCTGCAAGTGCATCACAACCTGCAAATCCACAACCTCCACAGTTATTGCCAGGAAGACACTCTCTTATCTTCACTATCTTTTCATCAACTTTTACTTTGAATACTTCTGAAGAAACACCAAGAAATATTCCTATTACAATCGCTATAATCGCGAGAAGAACAATTGAACTTACTATAACTACACTGTCCATTTTATCCTCCTATCCTATATTAAGATTAGAGAATCCAGTAAATGCTATTGCCATAAGACAAGCCATAACAAGAACAATTGGTTTCCCTTTAAAACTATCTGGTATATCATTTGACTCTAATTTTTCTCTTATACTTGCGAGAAGTATTATAGATATACAAAAACCTCCACTTGTACCAAGTGCATATGCCATACCTTTTACAAAATCAGTATAGTCTTGAGCAACCGTAAGTGCTACACCGAGCACAGCACAGTTTGTTGTTATAAGTGGAAGATATATACCAAGTGCCTTATAAAGACTTGGGATATATTTCTTCAAAAACATCTCAAGGAATTGTACAAGAGCAGCTATAACAAGTATAAATGCTATAGTCTGAAGATATGTAAGATCTCTCTTAAAAAGCCCTGTAGGCTCCAAAAATGCCATATTGATAGCATAGGTAACTGCTGTCGCCATGAGAATTACGAAAATTACTGCTATCCCCATTCCTTTAGCAGTATCTACTTTATTGGATACTCCGAGAAATGCACAGATTCCAAGGAATCTTGATAATACGACATTTGATATAAGTGCTGCTGAGATGATGATGACTAATAATTCTACTCCCATACTACTTTCCCTCCTCTACAACAACAGGTTTTTTATGAATAGTGCAATGCAAGCAATCATTGTTGCAAGCATTCTTTTTATTTGTAGCACTTGGAAGTTTTAATTTATTTTGAATAGCTGTAAGGAATGCGAGTACAAGAAATGCTCCTGGAGGAAGTACAAAAAGTGCTGCTCTATAGCTTTCAGGAACAAATGAAAATCCATATATTGAACCTGCACCAATCACTTCACGGATAGCACTTATCACTATGATTCCTAAAGTAAATCCAAGTCCCATGCCTATACCATCACCTATAGAGTTGATAACTCCATTTTTACCAGCAAAAGCTTCTGCTCTACCAAAGATAATACAGTTAACAACTATAAGTGGTATATATATACCAAGTGATTCATACAAACTTGGGAAATATGCCTTAATCAAAAATTCTATCAAAGTAACAAATGAAGCTACTATAACTATATATATAGGTATACGAACTCTATCAGGAGTAATCTTTCTTACAAGCGATATCAGTGCATTTGATGCGACAAGTACCGCTGTAGTTGAAAGTCCCATACCTATAGCATTACTAACACTTGTTGTAACAGCAAGTGTAGGACACATACCTATCATAAGGATGAGTATAGGGTTTTCTGTAATAATACCATTAAATATGCATCCAAAAAATGTCAATTTCTTTTCTTTTGCTTCTGCCATATTTATACACCTCCATCCATTGTCACTGCACGACTTGCAAACATACATGCAAGTTTCATTGCTTCTTTAAATGCAGTTGATGAGACAGTAGCTCCTGATATAGTATCTACTTCTTCTACATTTTCTGCATTGTGATTCATCCATGTATCAAGAAAACTCATCTCTGTAGTCTTCATGCCAAGTCCTGGAGTTTCTTGAGGAGTATTTGCATATCTTACTCCTGTGATAACTCCTTCTGTGTTAAATCCTACTATAAGATTAAGTGGCCCACCAAAACCTTTTGATGTACACTGTACTATATAACCTATCACATTGCCGTTTACATCTTTACATCTAAGTACTGAATCATCACCTTCACTTAAATCTGCATTATAACCAGCTGATGCTCCAACTACTTGGTCTTTTATGCTTTCACTCTCTGCATATCCTGGGCATACTTCATTAAATGCTTTCATCTGAGCTGCAAGTGTAGCTGCCTCTATAGGACCTTTTGTGATCTCCTTTGCGAAAGCAAGTATTGTTACTAAAACTGCAGTAATAATTAAAAGCATGAAAGTATCTTTTATAATACTACCTATTTTCATATTACTTGCCCTCCTTTCCAAAAGCTACTGGCATAGTAATTGATTCAATAAGTGGTACAAGAAGATTGCCCATAAGTATCATATAAGATACGCTTTCGCCTGACTTTCCATAAAGTCTAAAGATGCTCGTAAGCACGCCAAGCAAAACTCCATATATCACTTTGCCAAAAGGAGTAATTGGTGATGTCGCATAATCTGTAGCCATGAAAAATGCTCCAAATATAAGTCCACCACTAAATATATGAGCTACTATAAAATTAACATCTGTAGCTCTACCACTAAGTATTGCTATACATATAGCAAATGTAGCTATATAAAGTAATGGTATACGTAAATCTATAACTTTCTTAACAGCAAGATAAAGTGCTCCAATAAGTAAGCATACACCTGATATCTCTCCAATAGTACCTGGTGTATTACCAAAAATTGTATCAAGCACATTGAACTCTACCCCACTTTTTAAAAGCATAAGAGGTGTCGCAGATGAATAGACATCTACTGAAAGTGTAGAAGTAAAATTATTCATAAAGCCAGCAAATGATATAAGACAAAAGCATCTTCCTGCAAGTGCTGGGTTCATAAAGTTTTGACCAAGTCCACCAAATATCATCTTTACTATGATAATAGCAAATACTGATCCAACTATTGGTACAAAAAGTGGAACTTCTGGCGGCATATTAAGTCCAAGTATCATACCTGTAACTACACAAGAGAGGTCGTCTACAGTATTGGGTCTTCGCATAACCATATTATATAATGTCTCGCTAAGTATAGCTGCAATGATTGCTACTATAACAACTATCGCTGCATGTACTCCAAATTTTAAAACACCCCATACATAAGCTGGTACCATAGCAATAATTACATCCAGCATAATAAGTCTTGTACTTATACTATCTCTAACATGAGGAGAACTTTGAACATTCAATTTCATATCCATTATTTTTTAGCCTCCTTTTCTTTTTTACTATTTAAGTAGCCCCTTACTGCAAATTTCATATAGCTAAAGTATGGTGTAAGAGGTTTCTTTGCTGGACAGACATAGCTACAGCTTCCACAAGTTATACATTCTGGTCCATTTAACTTTATATATTTTTCAAAATCACCTGACTTTGCTGCTTTATACATCATTGTAGGGACAAGATTGATAGGACATGCCTTTACACATCTTCCACAATTAATACAATTTGTTTCCTTCATATTGCTTAGTGGATCTTTTGCAAAAGCAAGAAGTGCTGAACTATTTCTTGACACTGGCATATCAAGACTAAAAACAGGAAGTCCCATCATAGGTCCGCCACTAATCATCTTCTCTGGATCTGCTTTAAACCCACCAGCTGCTTCTATAACTTCTTTATAACTAATACCAAATCTGACATTGAGATTGGCTGTCTCATTGTATGCATCACCTGAAAGCGTCATGATACGACGAAGAAGTGGTATAGATTTACATACAGCATATCCAACAGACACTACTGTATCCACATTGTCTACTACTACTCCAGCATCAGCAGGTAATTTTGAGACATTGATTTTTCTACCAGTTACTGCATATATAAGTTGTCTCTCTCCTCCTTGTGGGTACTTTGTCTTCATGAGAGCTGTCGTCACATTATCTATACCTACACAAGAATTGGTAATCTTATCATAAGCATCTTTTTTATTATCTTCGACACATATTATACCTTTAGCATTTGGAAATACTTTAAGGATTGCTCTAAGGCCTTTTATAAGCATCTCTGTCTCTTCAAGCATAAGCCTATAGTCTGATGTAAGATAAGGCTCACACTCTGCACCATTGACAAGAACGTAGTCTATCTTTTCTGGATCTTTAGGAGTAAGCTTCACATGTGTAGGAAAACTTGCACCACCAAGTCCTACTATGCCAGCATCTTTTACAGCCTTAATTATGTCATCTTTTGACATATCATTTAATTCTCTTTCAACTCCAAAGCCTTCAATAGCATCATACTTTTCATCGTTTTCTACTATAATACTCTCTACTTTCTGCCCACCTACTACAAGTCTCTCTTCAATTGCAGTAACTCTTCCTGACACAGAAGATAAGACATTTGCAGAAATCATTCCATCGGCTTCTCCTATTATCTGACCTACAAGCACTTGATCGCCAACTTTTACCACAGGCTTTGCCTTAGCTCCGATATGCTGCTGTAAAGGATATACTAAAGTTTTTCCCGCTTTTACAACTTTTATCGGTTTATCTTTTGCAAGCTCTTTCTTCTCATCAGGATGTACACCATGTCTAAATGTATACATTGCACTCCCCCTTTACTAATACTTGTTATCTATGCTCTTGATTCATATTTTCCAGTTTCTGTGGAAACTATGATTTTTTCACCTTTATCAATAAAAAGTGGTACCATAACACTTGCTCCTGTCTCAACTGTGGCTGGTTTCATAGCGCCTGTCTGTGTATCGCCTTTTATACCTGGTTCAGTATCAGTCACTTCAAGTGTAACCTTAAGCGGTGGTTCAACACTAAACACTTTGCCATTATAGAACATTACTTTACATACTTCATTTTCTTTTACAAATTTCATCGTATCTCCAACCTGCTCTGGAGATAGTGCAATCTGCTCAAAAGTAGTATTATTCATAAAATTATACATACCATCATTATAAAGATACTGCATGTCAACTCTATCAATAACTGCTTGATTAAATTTCTCTGTAGGTCTAAATGTCTTTTCTATCACACCACCATTTATGATGTCGCGAAGTTTTGTTCTTACAAATGCTGCTCCTTTTCCTGGTTTTACATGTTGAAACTCCATTATTTGACATACTTGCCCTTCAATTTCAAGTGTCAAACCATTTTTAAATTCACCTGCTGATATCATGTGAAATCCTCCTATTTTATATGTATATATGTGCCTTAGGCTTATTAATAAAATTGTATATAGCTATAACCTCAGGTATCAACTCTTCTATGGACTTATCATCTACATCTATTGCGTAATTTTGCAATTCTTCATAGTATGCTTTATACATATCAAGATACTTTTCTACTTGTAGTACCGTAAAGTTATTGCTAAATATCGCTATATCATTATGATAATTTTCTATATTACTATATATAGTAGACGCTTTTGCTCGCAAATACACAACTCTACCACTTTTCTTTATAAGGTGCCTATTTTCTTCATCCAAAACTATGCCTGCACCTGTCGATACAATCATGCCTTGCGTGATAGAATTTTTTAAAATATATTTTTCAAGATTTCGATAGTATTCAACGCCACTCTCTTGAACTATCGTCTTTATGTCTCTATTTTCTTTTTCAACTATTGCACTATCTATATCAAGGTATGCAAGATTCTTTCTTGATGCAAGTACTTTGCCAAGCATACTTTTCCCCACACCATGAAAACCTTCAAGATATACTGTCTCCATATTACTTTAACTTTTTACTATGTGGTTTAATTTTTGCTACTTCTGTATTGAAATTTTCCACTTCTTTAAACTCTCTATACACAGAAGCAAATCTTATATATGCTACATCATCTATCTTTTTTAATTTTTTTAGAACTATCTCACCAATTTCAATGCTTGGTATCTCACTACTATCTTTTATCTGTATCTCTTTTTCTACCTCATCAACTATCTTATCTATCATTTTTGATGATATAGGACGTTTAATACAAGAATTGAGTATACCTTTTCTTATTTTTTCCTTATCAAATGGTTCTCTTGTAGTATCTTTTTTAACCACAAGTATTGGAGAAGTTTCAATCTTCTCATATGTTGTAAAACGCTTTTTACATTTTTCGCACTCTCTTCTTCTTCTTATTGAAAAATCTTCATTTCTTCTTGAGTCTATAACTTTAGTATCAAGAGCATTGCAAAATGGACACATCATAACAACATTCCTCCATCTTATGAAGAAATCTAACAATATATATATGCTATTTTACTATACAGTGGGTTTTTTTTCAAGATAATTAAGAAAAGTTGAGACAGCTTTCGCCCTGTGACTTACTTTATTTTTTATGTCTTGACCAAGTCTTGCATAAGTCGCTAAAAAATCATCCGGTTTCTTCATGCATTCTTTTACTACAAATATAGGATCATAACCAAAGCCCTCTACACCTTCAAGACCATTCGCTATATACCCATCTACTCTCGCACTAAAAATTACTTGCTTTGGCATATCAATAAAATCTTTATCTATTTTTATTTCTATCACGCTTAGTTTAGTTATAAAATGAGCAGCTCTTTTTTCTCCTTCAAGGCCTTTCATCTCTTGTATTATTTTCTCATTTCTTTCTTTATGGCTTATATCACCCATAAATCTTGCAGAATGTATACCTGGTGCCCCATCAAAAAAATCTATGCATATGCCTGTATCATCAGAAAATATTATATCACCTATCTTTAAAATCCCTTTGCTCCTAAAAGCTTCATAAGTAGCTTTTGACTTTATATTTGCGTTCTCTTCAAAAGTACTTCCATTCTCATCTGGATCTACATCAAGCGAAAAATCATTTAGTGAATATAAAAACTCGCTATACTTATAGCCAAGTATAGCTCTCATTTCTTCAGTCTTATGTGCATTATTTGTTGCGAAAATTAATCTCATAATTCCATTGTATCACGCCATGGTAAAATACCCATTTTAGCAATCACAATTACACCTGTTATAAGAAGCACTGCGGCTTTTTATGACGATAGATTGTCTGCTGCAATGACTCCGCTATTAGTATTTTATCCACATACAAGGTCTTACTCCAATGTAATCTCTGCCAACTTGAATTCCTTTTGTGTCAATGTTTCCGATTGGATTTATGACAGCTGCATTATCTTGCATAGATCCTGAACTTCGAAGCCAATAATAATGATTCTTTTTGCCCCACTCCCACTCTGTAGTATCCGCGAACTCATCATCTCTCATAACCATCAGATGATTTCTTACACGTTTCTCATTAACTTTATACTTTCCTTGTCTTGCAAACCATGTGCCATATGATGCGATAGCTCTATCACTTTCTTCGCTCTCTGTTATGTCAAAGTATTTATGTGCCTCTTCTACACTTAATGCAAAGATATAATCCTTCGTATCTTTCCCACCAAGTGTTAAGTATTCTACATTGTCATCATTTGACAAATCAGTCTCTAATATCATACTCTTTTCCATCTGAGTAAAAGCTTTATTATAAAACGTATCATTTAACCATGTCCTAAGACTACATTTTTCCCATACAATATCTTCTCTATCTTCGTTGTACTGTATATTATCAATTATATATTTGCTCATAACTAGTGCTTTTTTCTCTTTTTCATCTTTTTCCAGTACAACCCATTCTATTGGTTGATTCTTCTTTCCACTTACATCATCTTGAGGGTATGATCCAAACAGAAAAGAATCTATATCATCAACTGTTGAATTCTTGTCATAGTCTTTAAGCAGCTTAAGTGACATAACTTTGTCCACACTACTTGTATCGCCATTTCTAAACACAAAAAAACATCTAGTGCATATTGCCACTATAGATATTGCAAGTACAATTATTTTTATCAAATTCTTTTTCATAAATTCACATTACTTTCATCCATATTATCGTCCATTTTCTCTGGTTTCATTTCCTCATTTTCTTCACCAATGTAAGGAACTAACTTTGTATCAAATGGCACTTTTAGGAAAGGATCTGTCCTATATCCAGATGTCATTTCTTTATAGTCTTCATACCTATCGCTTTTACCGCTCCATTTACCATATCCCTCAAGGTAACTTTCATTGTATTCATCCCATGAAGAAAATGTCTCTTGTATTGCAAGTCCAGCTTTATATGACAAGTCCATTGCTGTTTTAAAATTTATATATCCCGCCACATAATATAGATACAGATTTGACATAGCACGAGACAAGTCCCATGCAGATTTATTTTTCGTTCCATTTTCTACCAATTTCTCATAGATTTCTAAAGCTGATTTTGCATCATATACATTCCAACTTGAAAGTAATGACATCCTTATCTCTAATTGCACTGCAGACAAGCCTTCGCCTTGACGCTTATACGAATCATGTACCGCTATATATTGAGAAGGATAGATCATCTTTGAGGCATATTTATATAACTGAAATGATGTTTCATAAAAGTTAAGTGTATCCATATCAAGGCCTTCTATTGGTTCTTGATCAAACTCTTCCTCTTCCATATCAAGCATGATTTCTGATTCAATAAATATGCGTGCTTTACTATATATATTATATACTTGGTACTTATTATCGTGTTCATGTATAGTATCACTCATCGTTGCAAATCTTGCATATCTAAATGTCTCTACTGCTTTTTCCGAATATTCAATTGGTACTCTATCATCTTTGATAGTATTAATAATCAAAACATCTTTTTTATAATTTGGCATACAATTATATATGTCCAAGCCTTTATCATCATCATATGTTGGAGATATCACAATAAGTGCTTTTATATCATCTGTCCTTTTTGATGCTACATAAGTTGCAAGTAGACCTCCTTCTCCAATACCCATGAGGAAAATATTTTCTTTGTCTACACCATCTAGTTCTTTTATATAATTTATTACCACCTCCAAGTCTGCAGCTTTACTCTGTAGTTGTGAATTCTCATCATTCGTTTCACTTATAGTGCTCTCATCACTATCCGAGAAATCAAACACAAATGATGCTGTGTTATTATCGCCAAAATTTTCTGCATATCTTTCAGTGTGGTCAGTAAACTTTTCTCCTTTATCATTTACAATTACCACTATTTCTTTATTAAGCCTTTTTTCCGGTATAAATAATTCACCTATTATTTTTTTGCCATTATTTTCTATTGTCTTTTCTTCAATTGTATATGGTCCATTTAACCCTTCCACAACTCTTGGTTTTGGTGCTGTATCGCAAGAGCATAAAATCCCAATAATCATGGATATTATCACACTAAGCAATAAAATATTTTTTTTACTACACATATTACAAATCTCCATCATCTTTAATACTTTGATATCCGCCCATCCGCATAGATAAATATAGCTTTTATATCATCATCATCAAAATTCTCTCGGCATCCATCAATAAGTTTTTTTGCATACTCTTCTCCAAGTATCATACAAGTCGTTGATAAGTAATCGCCAAGAAGTGCATTTTCTGATATTATGCTCACTGAATCAATTCCATTGTCAGTTGGATAACCAGTTTTGGGGTTGATAATATGATGATATATCCTATTATCGCCTTCTACTTTAAAATATCTCTGATAATTGCCACTTGTTATCACTGATTTATTTTTTACTTTTACTGTCTCTATTATCTCGCCAGTAGAAAAAGGTTTGTAGATACCTACATTAAAAAGTCCGTCTTCTCTATCCTTCATCTCACCATAGCAATACACATTGCCACCAAGGTTTATGATGGCCGCATCAATTTTATCTAATCCTTCTAAGATATTTTTTGCAGCATCACATGCATAGCCTTTTATCAGCGCTCCAAAATCATAAGTAGTTGCAAGATTATTGTAAAATATTATTTCATTTACTCCATCTTCCATCTCTACATCATAATTAAAATTATCTGTGAGTGGCATAACTTTTGCTATATCGTGAGGATCTGGAAGTGTAGTTCTATTTTTTACATCCCAAAGGTCAAAAAGTGCACCAGCACTTACATCAAAATATCCGCTTGACCAATCATACATCTCTTTTGCCACAGCAAATATTTCTGCTACTTCTTTACTTACAGACACTATATCGCTATCTCTATGGTTTATTTTATACACTTCACTTTCTCTATCTGTTTTAGAAAACATCTTGTTGTAATTATAAAATAACTCTTTTAGTTTATCAAAATACACTTTAGAAGTAGCTTCATCAATATCGCCATATATATTGATAGTACACTCAGTGTCAAATGCATGAAATGCGTCCTGATAAGACTTTTCTCTTTCTCTATAATCACCAGGATTTACTCTATCCTTTGTGGTGCAAGAACTAAATATTACTAAAGACACTATGAGTACAATATAACACACTAATCTATTTTTATATAATACGCTCTTCATACTAATTCTGTAGATTCTTAAGATGCCTTTTTGCACTTTCAATAATTTCATCTGGCACACCAGCAAGTTTTGCAACTGCGATGCCATAGCTTTTAAGTGCTCTGCCTCTCACTATCTTCCTTAAAAACTTTATATCATCATCTTTTTCTATTACTTCTATATTAAAATTATTCACGCCCTCTACTTTTCCTTCAAGTTCTGTAAGCTCATGATAGTGTGTAGCGAAAAGTGTTTTTGCTTTTGTTGTTTTACTTATATACTCTATCACAGCCCACGCAATAGATAATCCATCATAAGTACTTGTTCCCCTGCCTATCTCATCAAGTATTATAAGAGAATCTTTAGTTGCATTTTTTATAATATTGGCAATTTCGCTCATCTCTACCATAAATGTAGACTTGCCTCTTGTCAGGTCGTCACTTGCACCGACACGTGTAAAAATTCTATCAAGTAAGGCAATGTCTGCTTCTCTTGCTGGCACAAAAGATCCAATATGTGCCATAAGGCAGATAAGTGCCACTTGTCTCATATATGTAGATTTCCCTGCCATATTGGGACCTGTGATTATGTCTATAAAATTATCTTTATCAAGATTTGTATCATTTGAAATAAATGTCTCTATACTTGACAATTTTTCTACTACAGGATGCCTACCTTCTACTATTTTAATGACTCCATCAACATTGATATGTGGCATCACATAATTATTTTTAGATGCTACATATGCAAAATTGCTAAGCACATCTATAACTGCAATATTTGAAGCCGTATTCCTTATGCGGTCAAGCTCTTTAGCTATACTATCTCGCACATCTTGAAAAATCTCATATTCAAGACTTGCAAGTCTATCATCTGCACTAACTATAACATTTTGCAAGTCTGTTAATTCTTTAGTAGTGTATCTTTCCGCATTTGAAAGAGTTTGTTTCCTTATAAAATATGAAGGAACTTCGCCTTTATATGTATTGGTTATCTCAAAAAGATATCCCGAAACTCTGCTAAACTTTATCTTTAAATTCTTTATGCCAGTCTTATCTCTTTCCTTTTCTTCAAGTTCCACAAGCCATTTTTTTCCATCAGTTTTACTTCTTCTATACTTGTCCACTTCTTCATTAAAGCCATCTTTGAGAATTTTTCCTTCATGCATAAGATATGGAGGATCATCAACTATGCTTTCATCTATTAAATCATAGATATCCTTTAATGTATCAAAATGAGCAACTGTATCTTTTGAAAACTCTGAATCAAATTCAGAAAGTAGTCCCTTGATATAAGGAAGTGTATATATAGAGTTCTTAAAAGCTATCAAGTCTCTTGCATTTGCATGTTTCATAACTATTCTTGTAGCGATTCTTTCAAGGTCATAGATCGAACTAAGATATTCTCTAAGCTCTGATAGGTCTACACTCCTATCTATAAATGCCTTTACTGCATCTTGTCTATATGATATAAGATCTCTATCTTTAAGTGGCTCCTCTATATATCGATTTAGAAGTCTCCCTCCCATTGCAGTCATCGTTTTATCAAGGACATTGATAAGAGTTCCTTTCTTTTCTCTATCTCGTATCCCTTCTGTAAGCTCAAGGTTTTTTATAGTAGCTGTATCAAGATACATATATTTTTTATCATCAAGATATTTTATAGACTCTATATGAGAAAGTTCTGCCTTTTGGTTCTCTCTTACATAATTATATGCTGCTATCGCTGCAAAAATCGAATTGTCTTCACTTATGTCTTTATAATTAGGCAGTGTCTTCAAAAGCTTATCAAGTAACTCATGCTCTTTATTCTTTATATTATTTAAGTCGTATACATTTTCATTTACAATAGTCACCGCCACATTGTATCTTGCTTTCAAATCATCAATATTTAGACTTGAATTTGCTACATTGGCATTGACAAGCATTTCTTTAGGATCATACTTTGTGTATAAGTCTTCTATGGTTTTATTATCATAGACATCGCTTATCATAAAATCACCAGTAGAGAAGTCAAGCAATGCTATACCATATTTCCCTTTTGCAAAGTATACAGATATGATAAAATTATTGACTTTCTCATCAAGATACTCTGTCGCAAGCACTGTCCCAGGTGTTATAACTTTAGTCACTTCTCTTTTCACTATACCCTTAGCAAATCTTGGATCTTCCATCTGCTCTGCGATAGCTACTTTATAGCCAAGCCTTACAAGTTTTGACATATATACATCTACTGCGTGATGAGGAACTCCACACATAGGTGCTTTTTCATCAAGGCCACATTCTTTTCCTGTAAGTACAAGATTTAAAGCTTTGCTGACAAGTTTTGCTTGTTCGAAAAATGTTTCATAAAAATCTCCGACTCTAAAAAAGACTATAGCATCATTATAGCTTTTTACTATATCAAAATATTGTCTCATCATAGGAGACAAATTTTTATTGTCTTCTTTTTTTAATTCATCTATCAACACAATTTTCCCTCAAAATAAAACCCAAATGGTTTTATAAGCTTTACATCTACAATCTTACCGACGAGACTTTCATCACCATCAAAGTGAACAAGATAATTATTTGAAAGCCTACCCGTAAGCTTGCCCTTTTCTCTATCTTTTGATTCAACAAGTACATCAATAACCCTACCAATATATCTATCTATATTGGTTCTTGAACTACTTTCCACTTCTTTAAGCAATCTTTCAAATCTATCTTTTACTACTTTTTCATCCACCTGATTTTCCATGCTTGCCGCTTTAGTTCCTGTCCTTTTCGAATATTCAAATGTAAAGACAGAATCAAACTTTACTTCTTTTACAAGGCTTAAAGTCGCTTCAAAATCATCTTCAGACTCTCCTGGAAAGCCAACTATAATATCTGTCGTAATCGCCACATCAGGTATTTCTCTTCTAATCTTATCAACTATATCCACATAACTATCTCTTGTATAATGTCTATTCATCATCTCAAGTATATGAGTAGACCCAGACTGTACTGGCAGGTGGATATGCTTACAGCAATTTTCATTATCCCTTACCACTTTTATGAGCTCATCTGAAAGATCTTTTGGATGAGATGTCATAAATCTAACTCTCTTAAGCCCTTCTATCTTACATACCCTATCAAGAAGATCTGGAAATGAAACTATGTTTCCGTCTGTATCTTTCCCTTTATATGAATTGACATTTTGACCGAGTAGCATAACTTCTATAACGCCATCAGCAATATCTCTTTTTATCTCGTCTATAATCGCTTTTACATCTCTACTTCTTTCTCGACCACGCACATATGGCACTATGCAATATGCACAAAAATTGTCACAGCCATACATAATATTCACGCCACACTTAAAAGGAAATACTCTTTTTGATGGCATATCTCTCTCTACACCAAGTGCCTTATCTCTGACTTCTATAACCCTTTTATCTTCAGATAACGCTCTATCAATATAAAGTGAAAATTCATCTATATTGTGTGTACCAAAGATTAATTTTACATAAGGATATTTCTTTTTTATAGTCTCCACTTCATCTTTTTCTTGCATCATGCATCCACATATACCGACAATCTTATTTTTATTTTCCATGCAAGATTTTTTTAAATATCCCACTCTTCCATAGAGACGATTACTTGCATTTTCACGGACGGTACAAGTATTAAATATGACTATATCAGATGATACATCATCAATACCTTCCACATATCCTTTTTCTTCAAGTACCCCTGCAAGCTTCTCACTATCCCTTGCATTCATCTGGCAACCAAAAGTAATTATCTTATAAGTTTTTTGTGACTTTGATATCATTTTATTATATTTTTAATTACTTTCGATATGCTTTTATAAAAAATATATGTTATTATAGATGTAATAGTAAATTTAACTATGTTAAATGGGAATACAGAAAAAAGCATAACCTTAAGCATACTATCTATAGATGGTATTATTGCTTGGCACATACCAATTATCACTTCTTCACTCATATGAAACACATTCATATAAAGTGGAAATAGAAAATACGCATTACACAGTGTGCATACAGTGCTTGATAGTAAGATGCCAACTACCAATCCTATTATTGCTCTTTTTTTATTTTTAAGTCTCGTATATATGACACTCGCTGGCACAGCATATGCGATACTTCCTATGAAATTGGCAAATTCGCCAAGAAACATAGTTGATGTCGATTTAAATGCAAGTTTTATAAGTATCTTTATGGCAGCTATTATGACAGACGCAACCGGTCCAAGCAAAAAACCACCTATTATAACAGGCAATTCTGATAAATCCATTTTCATAAAGCTTGGTGCGATAGGAATAGGAAAATCATAAAACATCAATACCCCACTTAATGCACCAAGAAATGCAATCACCGCTATTTTTTTTGTATTTGATTTCATTTTAGTCTCCTTTATACCCAATTAACATTTAATATTTTTTCAAAACAACAATCTTTTACAAATGTATTATTTACTCTACTTGCAGGGTGACATGTGTAAACTATATTTTTGTCATCTACCAAGTTAAAAACTCTTTTTCTTGCACTTTCTCCCCAGATAAGCCACTTTATATCTTTTGTACTGTCTACAATATATTTTATAAGTTCATCCATAAATCTTGACCACACATTTATATGAGCACCTGTCTTATGCATTATAGTAGTAAGAGTTGCATTTAAGAACACCACCCCTTCTTTTTCCATAGCATCAAACCAATCATGAATATTTATGTATCTAAAGTTTTTTTCATTGACAATTGATCTCAATTCATTCATTGTATAGATTTTTCCAAATCTTTTATAAGCAAGTGCCTTAAAAATATTTGTTAACGATACTTGTCTATAACTATCAGTCCATCTTTCAACATTTGCTACTTCAAATGATCTACCAGTTGCAACCGGAACTTCTACGCCATCTTTCTCATAAGTTGATGAATATGGATCCATACCAAGTATTATTACTTTTGCCTTTGAAATGTCTTGATGCATAAACCTGAAAACATTTTCTTTGAGCGGACAAATATTATCGCTTTTCATCACAAAGTCATATAGGTCTTCATAAGTATGACTCTTTTGTATAAAGTTTTCAAAACTTTTATTATAATTCACGTCCTATACTCTCAAGAGACTTAAATTTTTTATCAACTTTTTGTCTAAACTCTCTATCAACTTCATTTCTAAATATTTTAAAGATATCTTCTTCAAGTTTAAAGGTATACAATTCTTTTGGGTCACTTGTAAGCACACGATCCCATGTATAAGCAACTGTAGCATTTTTATTTTTTAAATTCTCACTATCTACATATTCACCTTGATATTTAAGCATTTTAAGTTCATAAATACTTTTTATAAGTTTACAATTTATATTGCCTTTTGAAAGTGCCTTAAATGTATAATATAAAAGCCTAAATACATTCTCGCTTTCCATATTCTCATATGAAAAATAATCTATAAGTTCTACAAAATAAGCCGCATAACAGGTGATTTCGTAGTCTTTTGTAAACTCTTCAAATCCATCTAAAACTTTTGCATCAATTAAAGTATAGCTATCATTTTTATTTTCTAGTGTAACTTCCACAAAAGAAAAAAGTCTAAGTGCTCCTATTTTTTTTGAATGCTCTCTTCTTACGCCAAAGGCATAAGCCCTTATCTTTCCAAAATCCTTAGTGAAAAGCGTAAAAAGCTTATCATATTCTTTATATGTCTCTTCTTTAATAACTACAGATGCAACTTTTAAAGTATTAATGCTACTCATTTATTTTTTCTTTTTATAAACTGCACCTTTAAACTAAATATTATCTATATCATACCCAAAGTTTATAAGTTTAGTTTTTTCATTTCGCCAATTTTCTTTCACAATAACATTTAGCTTGAGATTTACCTTTTCATCAAGAAATTTCTCTATACTTATCCTACTGCCTATGCCGATATTTTTAATCATTACGCCGTTTTTTCCTATTATTATCTTTTTATGAGCTTCTTTGTCACATACTATCAAAGCTTCTATCTGCATGCATTTTGATTTTGACATCTTCATACTCTCTACAACAACTTCTATGCTATGAGGAACTTCTTTATCAAGCTTATATAAGCACTGCTGTCTAATCATATCTGCTACTATTTTCTTTGTGGGCTCATCTGTAAGGAACTCTGTATCATAATACCTACAATTATCTTTTAGGTATTTTTTTAATTCTACGATTACCTCTTTTATATTTTTTTTCTTCAAAGCTGATATGCAAAATATTTCTTTTATTTCTGAAACATCTGAAAAGATAATCTTTATTTCTTCTTTAGCAGCATCAATGTCACCCTCGTATGCATCTATTTTGTTGATGATTATTACCTTGGGAGCACGACTTTTTCTTATTACACTTATCAGCTTATCAAATTTGTCCACTTTATAGGTATTTACATCTATCATTATTATCAAAAGATCAATATCAGATAAAGATGACGAGACGGATTTCTCCATATATTTATCAAGCATTGCTTTTCCAGTATTTACACCAGGTGTATCTACAAATACGATTTGCGAATCATCATCATTATATATGCCTTTTAAATTTCTTCTTGTTGTCTGAGGTTTTCTTGATGTAATTGCAATATTTTCTTTTAAAACTGCATTTAAATATGTAGATTTCCCAGAATTTGGTAGTCCAATTATAGATACAAATCCACTTCTAATCATGCCGAAAGTTTCCATACCTTATCATACATTTTCTCTGCTTCACTCATATCTTTTTCACATATTATAGCGACAGCTTCAGACTCTTTTATATCAGCAAATACTTCTGATAGTTCTTTAAGGTCAGATGGTTTCATAGATAAAAGATCAGCTCTTTCTTTCTTTATCTCGTCATTTGTCGTGCCGTTAAAATATGCAGCAACATTTTTCTTATAATTATCTACAATACTTACAGGATTATCATACACACCTACAGACCCTATAATATATTTTTCTATCATATCATAAGACATATCTATATTTTTAAGATAATCATATATTCCATAAAATGTATCATTTGTTTTCTTTAAATTTGGATCTCTATAAGATACGAAATCATAGTTGCCTCTTCTCTTAAAAAATGACATGCATCCATATGCACCACCAAGAACTCGGATATTTGTCCATAGATACTCATAGTTAAAAAGCGTCTTCAAAAGAGAAAGTCTTCCAATCTCTCCATTTTTTGAAAATTTATTTGCGATTGATACAAAGTTCACATCTGTTGGTACTACTATCGCTTCTTTCTTTACCTTTTTATCAAAGTCATCAAATGGTATAATTTTACTGATATTTTCGACCTTGCTTTTTAATCTATCTCCATCTTCTTTTGTAAAATCATACTCTCTTCTTAAACTCTCTATCTTTTTATCAAAATTTTCAAATGCCACTTTTGCCTTATCGCTATATTTTTCACTCACTGATACAGAATAATACAATTTCTTTGATATTGCTTTTTTAAATAAAAGCTCCATAGCGTCATTAAAAAGTGTAGGATTTTTTCTATATGCTTCTGACACATATCTTAAAAATAGATTTCTCGCTATACCAGTATTATGAACTTTATCAATTATTTTTGCTTGATAAGTCACTGTTGACTCTGCTCGATTTATAGCACTTATATGACCTGACGATAATACGCTTACAAAATCATTTGCCTTTTCCTCATCAATAAGCATGCCAACCCTATCTGCATCTTTAAAAATTGATTCTCTAATTAACTTTTCTAAAATTGAAAGTCCTTCATCACACTTATCATAAAATGATTTTACTGCAAGGCTAAAATGTGTCATCTTTTCATAAATATTCAATTTTATATCTATTCCGCCAGAATTCTCTGCAATATAATTATCAAAATCCGCATATGACATGGTCTTAAGATCGATCTTTGATAATACAATATTTATTAATGACATAAGATATATTTCTTCTTTTGTAAAATCAGAAATATCAAAGTGTACATCCATATACACTACTTCTCTGTCATTATCTTCCGTTATTATGATGTCTGTATCTGTAACCTTTTTCTTTTCATAATCTATAAACTTCCCATCACTTTCAAGGTCAGATATCTTGAGCGTTGGTATACAAGATAGTGCTTCTTCATTGTCTTTCTCTTTTTGGTACATCTTTAACTCTTTGCTGCTATCTATAATTTTTGTGAGTTCTATATCACTAAGTGTCTTTTTTCTCTTTTTCAATATTTCATTTAATAAATCATTTTTTTCCTTCGCATAACCTTTTTTTGGTAGCAACAAGTTAATACATCTATGATTATTATCTAAAAATACTCTTTGAATAGTTTTATAGAATATATTTCCTTTATCAGACAAATCCAATTTCAAAAGAAAATCAAAAGCGTCCTTATACTTTATAAGAGCCGTCGGATCTTCTCCGTAAAGATATGTCTCGAGAGAAGTAAGTGTATACACAAGACCTCTCGGCATCCTTCCATACTCTCCTTCAGCATAATTAAAATGAAAAATATTGATTGCAGCCTTTAACCTTTCTACATCAATTCCATTTTCCAATAAATCTCTTATAGAATCATAGAGTGATTTTATAAAACTTTCCTTTTTATTTTCATCAATATTTTGGACGATTATACTATAGAAAGCTTTTTTTACACTATACTCGCATACTGTATATATAGACTCCCCATATCCTGCTTCAAGAAACTTGTTGCGTAGTATGGCTGATTCTGAAGAAAATAATATATAGTCTATAATCTGCATAACTATTTTATTTAGACCATTTTTTTCTTCATCCATCGCAAAGTTGCATGTAATATATGCTTTATTTTTCAAATTTTCTGTATCCACATTATAATATGATGTAATTTCATTATCTTTCTTAAAATCTTTTACATCTGTGAAACTCGCATCTACATCAATATAATCAAAATCTTTTAGATAATTCTCTTGAAGACTTCTAAGTTCATAGTTATAATCAAGTGCTCCATAAAAATATATTATGGCATTGGATGGAGAATAATATCTCTTATGGAAGTTTTTAAATTCATCGTAGTCAAGATCTATAATATCAAACGGATATCCACCATATTCATACTCATAGTTAGTCCCGCCATAGAGATTTTTAAGTATATCCGACTCAAGTATGTCATCTGGATTAGAATATACTCCTCTCATCTCATTTAGCACTACTCCATTGACATTAAGATCTAAACTTTTATCTTCTATCTCATAGTGCCATCCCTCCTGCTTAAATATCTTATCATTCTTTACGGCATTTGGATAAAAAACTGCATCAAGATACACATCCATCAGATTGTGAAAATCTTTAAGATTAGCTGATGCCACAGGATAACAAGTTTTATCAGGATAAGTCATTGCATTTAAAAATGTATTGACACTACTTTTTGCTAATTCTATAAAGGGGTCTTTCACATCATACTTTCTTGACCCACAAAGAACCGAATGTTCAAGTATATGAGGAGTTCCTTTGCTGTTTTTTACAGGAGTTTTAAAGGCAATGTTAAAAACCCTATTTTTATCATCAGAAATCATAAGGATAATCTTTGCTTTTGTCACCTTATGTATCAAAGTTATAACTTGAAGATTTACTTCTTCTATGTCTTTACAAGATTCAATCTTATAATATAACTTATTATTATCATCTAAACTAAACATCTAAAATTTCAGCTCATTAAGTACAAAAGCCTTAAAGAGACTTAAATCCTCCCTTACATAAAGATATGGTTTATACAATATATTAGTCTCACATTCTATATCATATGGTTTGAAAACACCTTGTTTTTTTGCCATCATATTGATTCGTGTAAGATGAAAGTCACTCGACATAAATCCTATGTTGATAAAGTCAAGATCAAAAATCTCATCACTATTTTTAAATGGTCTTGTGATAATTTTTTCTTTTCTTCCTCTTCTCAAGACATCTTTTTTTATTAGCGTAAGTGAATTGTATATGTTTTCTTGTGTATTCACAGAGAAAGGATCGACTATGATTCGCGAATCACTTATACCTCTCTCCACCATATAGTTTCTCATATATATCGCTTCTTCTATAGGCTCATTTTCCCCTTTTGCTCCAGTAAGTACAAACTTGGTTCTACGATAATTTTTTGCATACTCAACCGCTAGATCAAGCCTTGAATTGATAATCCTCGTCTTTCCATCAGCTACTCCAGCTCCAAAAACTATAATATAATCGTAGTCTTTCTGCCCTTCTATATCAATTTTATTTTTGGGATATAAAACATTGAAAACTATAATCAAGATTATAAATGAGAAAAATGTAAAAGATACTATTTTCACAAATATATGAAAAAAAGATGGTTCTCTTTCTTCGTGATTTACTGGATGATTAAATACAAATTGGAGCATCATAAAAAGTGCACCTGCAGCAATAAAGCACAAATTCATACTCAAGCTTATCGACATTACTGCATCACAAAATATAAGATAAATAAATAATACTATGGCGCACAATATAAATATGCTTTTTTTTATAAAATTAATCAATCGACCTTAATACATCCATCACTTCAACTTTTTTATCAAACTTCACTTTTAACTTTTCTTTTGAGTGCGGGCAACTATCAAGTTCCTTATTAGTCTCTGCATCATATATAGAAAGTACTTTTACGGTAAGATTAGAAAAATCATTTTTCATAACTACTAAAGTATCGCCAACGCTAAACTTATTTTTTTGCTCAAGATATGCGAACTCATCATCAACCTTTTCGATAATTCCAAAAAACGTCGACCCTTTTATATATGTGCTATTGTCATATATTTGCGTATTTTCATCAGGTTTCCCAAAATAAAAGCCAGTAGTATACTCTCTGTAAGTACACTTGCCAATCTCATCCTTATAGTTTTTTATACTATCTCTATATATATCAATGCCTTTGTAGTAGTCATCTATAGCCTTTCTATAAGTCCGAGTCACTATTGCTACATAAAGAGGCGATTTCATCCTGCCTTCTATCTTCAGGGAATCTATCCCTGCTTCAATCAGCTTATCGACATGCTCTATCATGTTTAAGTCTTTTGAATTAAATATATATGTACCACGTTCTGTCTCAATGACAGGCATGTATTCACCTTTTCTCTCTTCTTCTTCAAGTAACATATATTTCCACCTGCAAGGATGCGTACAAAGTCCATCATTTGCAGACTTACCTGTCATATAAGCAGAAAGTAGACATCTTCCGCTATAAGATATACACATAGACCCATGAACAAATGTCTCTATCTCTACATCATCACCAACTTCATCTTTTATCTTTTTAATCTCAGCAAGCGACAACTCTCTTGCAAGTACTACTCTTTTTATACCAAGATTAGAGAAAAATTTTACAGTTTCATAATTTGTAGTATTCGCTTGTGTCGAAAGATGAATGTCTATTCCCTTAAGTATTTCTTTCGCTATACTTATAACCCCAATATCAGATATAAGCACTGCATCAGGCTTCATAAGATTCAATTCTTCAAAATACTTTCTTATATCTCCAAGGTCATCATTGTGTGCATAAATATTGGCCGTCACATACACTTTGACATTTTTTGAATGTGCTAAATCTATACATTCTTTCATATCATTCAAACTAAAATTCACAGCTTTTGCTCTTAATGAAAAAGCTTCTCCACCTATATATATAGCATCAGCTCCAAAGTGAATTGCAACCTTAAATGTCTCTTTGTCTCCAGCTGGTACAAGTAATTCTATTTTTTTATTGATACCGATATCCCATCTCCTACATTAAAAATAGTTGTATCAAAGTCTACGTCTTTAGCAACCTCGTGTAAGTATTCTCGCATCCTTTTATGTATCGTTCTATCTCTTTTTATAATTGTATATCTTGACTCAAGTATCTCTCCATCCTTAAAAATATTGTCTGCAAGAAGTACCGCTCCTTTTTTCATAAGTTTCTTAAGCATGGGTAGCCATACTATATACTGAGCTTTAGCTGCATCAAGAAATACAAAATCATATTTTTCTTCTTTTTCAGCTGCTTCAAGATAATTGGTTATATCATCTTCAATAAGCACTACTTTTTTATCATCAAAAAACTTTTCTATATTAGTTTTTGCTTCTTTTATACGATCTATGTTATTCTCTACTGTCACTATACTATCTATATCCTTATCACATGACTTATATATGACAAGTGTAGAATACGCTATCGCTGTGCCAAGTTCAAGAATCTTTCTTGGTTTTTTTATTCTTAAAAGTAATCTTAAAAAATTTCTTGTCTCATCTCGTATGATTGGTACATCATTTTTTAGAGCATAGTCCTTAAGTGATTCTATCTCTTCATCATAATCATCAAGTGATTTTATAAAATCTTCTATTCTCTCATCATTTACATTATATGTAACCATTTTGTCACTCCAAAATCACTGGGATTCACTTTCTTCTGTCTCTAACCCTACTCCATCATCTTCAGGCGAAAGTTGATATACCTCATCACCAGGCTCTTGCTCACTTATGTACTCCGCTGTAGGACTATCAAATACATCAAGCATATTTTTAATAGTCATATTGGTTTTTAAGTTATATACATTGGGTGTAAAATTAGTCTCGTAGATTTTTGCTCTAAATTTAAACACTAAAGTATCATCTATAAGTCCTGCTTCTTTCAATCTTTCAGCTATCTCTTCACTTGTCTCGCCCTTTTTTATCTCAAAAGTTATAACTTCCCCTTCACCCTCACTCATCGCCTTTTCATAAAAGAGTCTATGGCCAAAGTCAAAAAGTCTTATACCTATTAGATATATGACAACACAAAAAATAGCAAGCTTTACAAAGAAAGTCGCAAGCCCTACAAAAAATTGTGATAGTTTTTCAAGACCTCTATTTCCCATATATTGTTTTTAAAAAAGGGCGGTTGCCCGCCCATTACTTATTATTTATTTTCTTCCTTTTTTTCTTCCATATTTTTAGCATACTCTTCTATGTCTACATCAACTATGTCTTGTTTTTCTTCTACCACTTTCTCCGGTTCTGGAAGAAGTGCTTTTATACTAAGTGATATCTTTTTGTCAGCTTCATTATAATCTATAACTTTAGCTTCTATCTCCTCACCAATCTTCAAGACATCTTCTGGTTTCTTTACTCGTTCTCTACTTATCTCTGACACATGGACAAGTGCATCTATATAATCATCAAGTGCAACAAATGCACCATAATCAGTCATGCGTACTACTTTCCCTTTTACTGTCTTTCCAAGTGCATAATTAACTCTTGCAAGTAACCATGGATTTTCTTCTGGGAACTTTGTCGTAAGTGATATCTTATCGCCATTTACTTCTCTTACAAGTACTTTTACTTTGTCGCCCACATTATATATTTTCTTTGGATTTTTTATCTTACCCCAACCCATCTCTGAGATATGTAAGAGTCCATCTATACCACCCACATCTACAAATGCACCATAATCTACGACATTTGTAATTGTACCTTCAATAATATCGCCAACTTTAATCTTTTCAAGAGCTTCTCTATGTCTTTCTTTTTCAGCTGCCACAAGAAGTCTCTTTCTATCTCCAATGCATCTATTTCTAAGTGGATTAAACTCTGATATTATAAATTCAAGAACTTTGCCATCATAAGACTCTAAATCATCTACGGGTTTATTAGATACTAGTGACTTTGGAACAAAAACTGTAATCTCTGGTTCTATCTCGCATACAAGTCCACCAGATGTCACTTTTATAACTTTACCTTTCTGTACTTCTTTGCTTTCGTAAAGTGTCTTAAGTCTCTCATTGACTTGACTTTGTATAAGCTCTTTTCTTGATAACAACACCTGTCCTTCTCCATCGTTAAGCTTTTTAACCTTTACTGTGACATTATCATCTATATGAAGTACAGTAGTCAAATCAAGGTTCATATCTTTACTATAATCAGAAGCTTTTATGATTCCATCTGCTTTATACCCGATATTAAGCACGGCATAATCTTTATGCACGCTTATAACTCTTCCTTCAACTATCTCTCCAGGATAAATTTCTTTCATCGACTGGTTTAATAATTCTTCAAAGCTCATTTCTGACATCTTCAATAATCTCCTCAATTAAGTATTGTGGGGTTGAAGCTCCTGCACATATACCCACTTTCATATTATCATCAAGATCAATGCTTTTAACGCAGGCTCTATTACTTACTATATAGGTTTTGTTGCAATGCTTACTTGCTATATTGTATAATTTCATTGTATTGGAAGAATTTTCACTCCCAATTATGATTACAACATCTAAAACCTTAGCAAGAGTACCTACTTCTTCTTGCCTCTCTATCGTAGTGCTACATATTGTATTGACTACCTCTATATTATAGTAAAAAACTTTTAAAATATCAACTAATTTTTCTACCTTATCTACGCTCTCTGTAGTTTGTGACACCACTAAAACCTTATCTTTTCTATCAAAAGTAAGCTTTTTTATATCATCTTCAGACGACACAACCGATACTTCATGCCCATGTGATACTATGCCCCTAACTTCTGGATGTCTCTTATCACCGATAACTATAATCTTATAATTTTTTGTTGAGTATTCATCAACGATATCATGTATTTTCTTCACAAATGGACATGTTAAGTCTATTATCTCATTATTATTTTTTTTAAGTATATCATATATCTCTTTTTCAACGCCATGTGTTCTTATGATGACTGTCTCATTTTTGATGTCACTTATCGTCGAAATATCATCTATCTCAATAAGTCCTTTCTTTTTCAGATCATCAGTAACTAATTCATTGTGTATAAGTGATCCTATAGAAAAAACTTTTCCTTTTTTTTCACATAAAATATCTTGAGTCTTCTCTATAGCCCTCTTTACCCCAAAACAAAATCCTGCATTCTTTGCAACAATAATCTCCATCTAAAAAAACCTTTTAAGCACATCATCAATCATATCATCTGGGCTCATATCTGTTGTATCTATAACATGGGCCTCGTCAACCTTTATAAGTGGATTAAGTTTGCGATGGGTATCTCTATAATCTCTTGCTTTAAGGTCTTCAAGCACTTTTTCGTATGTGGTATCAATTCCTTTCTCTTTTTCTTCTGCAAGTCTTCTTTTTGCTCGACATTCATCACTTGCTGTCACAAAGAGTTTTAAGTTTGCATCTGGAAGGACATTGGATGCTATATCTCTACCATCCATCACACAAGACTTCTCATCAGCAAGTTTTCTTTGAAGTGATACAAGTTTACTTCTTACATCTGCAAATTGACTTGATACAGATGCTGCATCACCAACACTTTCTGTCCTTATAAACTTTGATATGTCTTCTTTATTTAGATACACATGGAGATTACCATCACTATCATAATCAAGTGTCACATCAATCTTATCAAGAACTTTTTTTATCGCTTCTTCATCATGTGGGTCTACACCTTCTTTCAATAGATAATACCCTATAGCTCTATACATAGCTCCTGTATCGATATACACATACCCTAAAGCTTTTGCAAGCCCTTTTGCAAGCGTGCTTTTGCCGGCACTTGATGGCCCATCTATAGCTATCTTATAACTCATATTCCTCCTTATAGTATCTCATTGTGTATTTTCTCATATCCAATAGTTGTCTCACGTCCATGCCCTGGATAGACTTTCGTATCATCCGGAAGTAAAAATAATTTATGAAGTATACTATTTTGTATTGCTACAAAATCACCACTATACAGATCAACTCTTCCAAAAGTTTCTTTAAAAAGTGTATCTCCGCTAAAAAGAATCTTTTCACTTTCTATATAGTATGAAATACATCCACTCGTATGTCCAGGTGTACTTAGACATTTTATACTAAGCCCAAGAGCCTCTATAATGTCTTCATCATGGACATTTTTAGTAATATCTATCTTTGGTATATCATACACATTTATCATATCTGCATAATTATTGTATGGATCATATAATATCTTTTCGTCTTCTTCAGATATATACACTTTAGGTGAAAACTTATCTATTATTGCTCTTGCCCCAAGTATATGATCAAAATGTCCATGTGTGAGAAGTATTGTGTCTACAATTAGTCCTTTTTCTTCTATATAATTCAATATTTTGTCGCTGTCATAGCCAGGATCTATGCATACTGACTCTTTTTCATCTTCCTTATGTAAAAAATAGCAATACTCAAGTAGTTTTCCATTCAATACCTTTTCCACTACATACATAAAAACTTTAAACCCTTTATTTCTTATCCTCTTACTACATCTATAACGCTTTCGACACTTCTAAGCTTTGTAACAATCCCAGTAAGTTCTTCTTTATCATTAATTTCAAAGCTTACAACTATTGTAGCATTATCATCCTTAGATTTTCTTGTCTCAAGATTTTCTATATCAATATTATTTTCAGTAAAGATTTTTGATATGTCAACAAGTATACCTTTTCTATTTTTACAGTAGATATTGATACTCACAAGATAATTCTGTCTGTCACTACTATTGGAATCCCAGTTTATATCTATAAGTCTATCTTTTTCTACATCTGGTATATTCATTATATTGACACAATCTGTCCTATGTATAGTGATGCCTCGACCTCTTGTGATAAATCCGATGATTTCATCACCTGGCACAGGATTGCAACATTTTGCATAGTGTACACTTAAACCACTTGCACCATTGACAGATATTATGCTATCTGAATCTTTTTTCTTCTTTCCCTGATCAATAGACTGCAAGATGCTTTCATCTGTCGCAGCTTTTGCATTTTTCTTATTATATTCATCTTGAAGCTTTGAAAAGAATTGACTCTCTTTTAGGCCACCATGACCAATCATAGCATATATATCATCAAGTGTCTCTGCTGTATACTTTTTAAAGCATGGTTTTAAATACTCATCCTTAAGTAGTGCACTTAATTCTATTTTATGCGACTTTGCATATTTATCAAAAAGCTCTTTTCCTATACTTATATTGTCTTCTCTTCTCTCTTTTTTAAACCAATGCTGAATTTTGCTTTTTGCTTGAGCACTTTTACAAATTTTAAGCCAATCTCTTGATGGTCCATTGGAATTGCCAGATGTGATAATGCTCACTTGATCGCCATTTTTTATCTTATAGTCTATAGGCACAAGGTTACCATTGACTTTTGCACCAACCATCTTATTGCCTATAGCTGAATGAATCATGTACGCAAAGTCAATTGGCGTAGAGTCCTGTGGCAATGTTATAACATCACCTTGTGGAGTAAAACAATATATCTTTTGAGTAAATGTATTGAGATCGTCTTTTACAAGAGTCAAAAACTCTTTTGAATCTTCCGACTCATCATTGGCATTTAAGATGTCTTTAAACCAATTTGCTTGATTAAGGTCATCTATATTTTTTACGCCTTTGCTATTTCCTTGTTCTTTATATGCCCAATGTGCAGCTACACCATACTCTGCTATATGATCCATCTCATAAGTTCTTATCTGTATCTCAAATGGTATGCCATCTTTTCCAATAACTGTAGTATGTAAAGACTGATAACCATTTGGTTTTGGCATAGCTATATAGTCTTTAAATCTTCCAGGTATAGGTGTGTAATGCTCATGGATAACTCCAAGTGTAGCATAACAATCTTTTATACTATCTACAAACACTCTTATAGCAAAAAGATCATAGATCTCATCAAGTGATTTCACGCGACTATGTAATTTTTTATAGATACTAAAAAGATTTTTAACTCTTCCTTTTATCTCTGCCTTTATCTCTGCATCATCAAGTATTTTTTTTACACTGCTTATGATATCTTCTATGTAATGTTCTCTTGCTTCACGACGAACTCTTATGCCTTTCTGAAGCTCTATAAATTCATTTGGTTTTAAGTACATAAGTGAAAGATCATCCATCTCACTTTTTATCCTACTTATACCAAGTCTACCCGCTATAGGGCTATATATTTCTATCGTCTCAAGAGACTTCTCTTGCTGCTTTTCTTTTGTCTGATACTCAAGTGTTTTTAGATTGTGAAGTCTATCTGCAAGTTTTATAATTATAACTCTTATATCTTTAGACATTGCTATAAACATATGTCTTAAGTTTTCAGCCTGCTTTTCAACTTTGTCGTTGACAAGATTGAGTTCTGTAAGTTTTGTGACTCCTTCCACAAGTAGTGCTACATGCTCTGAAAAATCTCTTTTTACATCTTCCAAAGTATAATCGGTGTCTTCTACTGCGTCATGAAGCATTCCCGCCGCAAGGGTATCAGCATCCATCCGAAGATTTGCAAGTATTATAGTCACACAAATAGGATGGACGATATAGTCTTCGCCTGATCGTCTCTTTTGTCCTTCATGATGCTGTGCTGCTACTTTGTAAGCCTTCTCTACAAATGCCACATCTTCTATGCTTAGATACTTCGAAATCCCTTCTTTTAGTTTTGCATACATTTCTTCTTTAGTGACAAGTCCGGTTGGCATCTCAATCAATTCAGTTTTTCGTATAATACTCATATATTAATTCTTTTTCAAAAAAAGGGCTCTTTACGAGCCCTATATCTTACAAGCTTTACTGTGATATGTGGTTATCTATGATAAGCCTATTGACCTCTCGCAAGAAATCTTCTCTCGTAGTCAAATCTTCTGTAACCATCGAGCAATTTTTATTGTTATCTTTCCACAATGATTTCATATATTTCATATTGCCTTTATTGTCAAGTGCTATAAAAGATTCAACTTCTATCTCAGTCCCATCATCACATACAGTTGTCATATAGATAGGCTGATCACTAAACTTTATCTCTGGAGCAAGATTTATGAGATCAGCATCAGGAAGACTTGTAGATCTCATTATCAGATGCATAGTCGTTCCATCAGTAAAAGTTTTAGTATAAGTCACTCTTGCTACTTGCTCATTTTCAATATCATAAGATATATCCGTTGCATCTTCAGGCTCTTTTATATCTATCTCGAGATTTTCTTGTATCTCTTCTCTACTGCTTGAATGAGCTGTTATCTTACCTTTCTTAAAAAATACTGCTACAAGTGCAGCCACCACAACAAGGACTACTACAAATGCTATAACGGTAAATTTAGCATCTACCCCTTTTTTCTTTGTTACTCTATTCTCATTCATACATACACCTCTTCAAAAACTATACGTATTATAGCAAAATTTCATCATTTTATCAATAATTGACCTAAAGTATAGCTCTTTTAAATTTTACTTTATAAATAGTTAAAAATATGCTATCATATAACATTATGGAAAATGTCAATGTAGAAAAAAACGAATCGATGCAGCAAAAAAACTTTATTGAAGTAGAGATTGATAAAGATCTTGAAAGTGGTAGATATAAGGAAGTTATCACAAGATTTCCTCCAGAACCAAATGGCTATCTACATATAGGTCACGCCAAAAGTATACTTTTAAACTATGGACTCGCTGTAAAGTATGGCGGAAAATTCAATTTTAGATTTGATGACACTAATCCTTCTAAAGAAAATGAAGAGTATGTTGATTCTATTATTGAAGATGTAAAGTGGCTTGGAGCAAAATTTGATGAAGTAAAGTATGCATCAAATTATTTTGATATTATGTACGAAAAAGCCGTCCTTCTTATAAAAAAAGGACTCGCATTTGTCTGTGACCTTACAGCAGATGAGATAAAATCATATCGTGGTGACTATAATACTCCTGGCATAGAGAGTCCATATAGAAATCGATCTGTAGAAGAAAACTTAAAGCTTTTTACTGAGATGAAAGAAGGAAAATATAAAGATGGCGAAAAAGTCCTTCGTGCAAAAATTGATATGGCCTCAAGCAATATCAACATGCGAGATCCTGTCATCTATCGTATAGCACATATATCTCACCACAATACTGGCGACAAATGGTGTATATATCCTATGTATGATTTCGCACATCCACTTGAAGATGCTATAGAAGGAATCACTCATAGCTGTTGCACTCTTGAATTTGAAGACCATAGACCTCTATATGATTGGGTTGTAAATAATACAGATTTTGAATGTCCTCCACGACAGATAGAATTTGCTAAACTATATCTCACAAATGTAGTGACTGGCAAAAGATATATAAGACAACTTGTAGAACAAGGCATAGTAGATGGCTGGGACGATCCAAGACTTGTCACAATAGCTGCACTTCGCCGCAGAGGCTATACAAAAGAAGCTATAAAGATGTTTATAGATCTTGCCGGAGTATCAAAAGCACAAAGTTCATGTGAATACGACATGCTTGAATACTGTATAAGAGAGGATCTAAAACTTAAGTGTAAAAGAATGATGGCAGTCCTTGACCCTATAAAACTCATCATAGAAAATTATGATGAAGGTAAAACGGAAGAGATGACCGTCCCTTACAACACAGAAAATGAAGCTCTTGGTTCAAGAAAGATAAAATTCGGTAGAGAACTTTATATAGAACGAGATGACTTCATGATAAACCCTCCTAATAAGTATTATAGAATGTATATCGGCAATGAAGTTCGCCTTATGGGTGCGTACTTTGTAAAAGCAACAAGATATGATCTGGACGCTAATGGCAATGTCACTACAGTCTATGCTACATATGACCCTGACACAAGACAAGATGGTAGAGTTATAGATAGAAAGGTAAAAGGAACTATCCACTATGTTGAAGCCTCATCTGCAGTTCCTATCACTATAAAGCTATACGAAAATATTGTTGATGAAGAAAAAGGTAAATTAAACGCTGATGGGACACTTAATCTAAATCCCAATTCACTCACAATAAAAAAAGGCTTTGCCGAATCAGAACTTGAAACTGCAAAACCATATGATAGATTCCAATTTGTAAGAAATGGATACTTTTCTGTAGATCCTAAAGGCTTCGTAGAAAAGAATCCTGTTTTTAACCGAATAGTAAGTATGAAATCAAGTTTTAAACTTACAAAATAAAAAATGAGCTACTAAACTTTTAGTAGCTCATATAATTTGTCATAAAACTTTTTACTATAGTACTTTTCATTTCCTTGATACTCAGGTACTGCATATTCGCTCATATCTATATATGTGGCATTGGGGTATTCTGCTGCAAGCTTTCTTATCGCATTATCATATTCAACCACTTTCGGCCTCTTTCCGCCAAGTTCCCCTATAAAATGCATATATGTATGTAATACTACTTTTTTATGCCTAAGACATGCAAGACTTAAATATGTCCTGAGCATCTTTTCAAAGTCTATTGCCTCGACTCTTTCTTCAAAATCCTTTACTCCAAGGGATATAAGGACAGTTTTCGCATCCGATGACATCGCAGCAACAAACGAATCATAGTTATCTAAAAGCTTTGTATCTTCTTTTGAAAAATCAAGTAATGTATATCTATCTTTTTCATATGTTATAAAATTATGTGCAAAGCTATCTCCCACTACTGCTATCTTACTACTATCTGTAGTTGCGCTCCATGGAAAGATTGTTGTGGTTGTCGTTGATTCCATCTCTTCAGAAAGATATATAACTCTTGATGCAAGTGTCACAAAAAATGCTTCTCCATAGTTATACCCATCACCAAATGCATATTCATCATTATTAAGATTGGTCATATCTATATAGAAAACATTTGGAAACTCATTTGCAAGCTTTCGATACACATCATCAAGTTCTTTTACAGTATGCCCATCCTCGCGAAGTTCTGCTCTATAAAAATCCATATAGGTATAGAAGAAAAGTACTTTGTTTTTCTCTAAAGCTAGTGTAGCATATAGTCTTAAATAGTTTTCAAAAGTACTCTGACTTATCATCTGTAAATAGTCGCTAAAACCTTCACAAAATAAAATATACTTATTTGTATCGCTATTAATGCAATTGGTAAATATAGCAACATTTTCATCTCGTGTGATGCCATCTTCTGGAAATTGATAGTAATCAAAATCATCCATCTTGACGAAGGTTTTAAAAAACTCCATAGATGAATCGCCAACAACCGCTATATTCTTTTTAATATTTTCTCCAGGACCTATAGCATAGACGCAATTAAAAGACAAGACAATAATAGAAAAGATTATAATTAGAATTTTTTTTGCAATATTTGTATTTGTTTTACACATAATATTAAAAATATAAAATCTATTCTTTAGTTACAAGTTCCCATTGATTTGTCACTGGGTTATACTTCCACGCACCTTTACTTCTCTCTTCCTCTACTACTTCCATAGCTTTCTTTGATCTCTTGATGATACGACCTGAGCTTGTAAGCAGAGTACCATTTGGAAATTCTATTGAGCCATCTGTATTGTATATCGTACCATCAGAAGTTTTAACTGAACCATCACTATAGTGAGTGACGCCATTAGTATCTACGTATGCATTATTTGGAAGGCTTATCGTTCCATCTGGGTTGTATACATTTCCCGAAGCGTCCATTATACCACTACTACCACCATTTAATATAAATGCTGGCTCTATAGGCTCTGTTGGTATGATTATTGTAGCTGTATGTTTAGGTGATTGCTGATTAAGTATGCTATTATCTATAAACCCTTGTTGGTTTATGCTATTTAGATAAGTCGAAAGCAAATACGCAAGTAGTGCATCAGTACCAGCATTCAACTCCCCTTCAGAATTTTTATCTATTATTCGTCCAGTCCGTGTTGTTGTCTCGTTAACATTATTATAAAATAATTCTTTTTCAGTTACACTTATAACGAAAAATGTCGACACGCCACTATAATTCACTATGACATATTGATTGTCTTTAGTAAGATTTACATTAAGCGGTGGGAAAAATATAAAATTGGAAGCATTATAAGAATGATACGACACATATTCACTTGTGCCATCACTATATATAAGTCTTAGCACAAGTCCGTTCATATCAAGATAATCTCCTACTGCATATGATGTTTTATTTGGTGTTGTAGCAACGGAAATTTCTGTAAGTTGTCTTGTTGGCACATATGCATAGTATGATGATTGATATATATTTGCTGCATAAAGATTTTTTGACATCAAAAAGAATGCAAGTATAATTGCAACAAAAACATTTAATTTAGTTTTTAAATAGCTAAATCTCATCAAAACACAATGTCTTCTATAAAACATTAATATCCGCCATAATAATTGTATACTTTATAGATTATTTTTACAATAGCGCCTATTAACATTCATTTTTTCTTAATTATTTAAAATTCAATCAATGATAAAAAATAACTGGTCTCCCAGTTATTTGCGTAGCGGGGATAGGATTTGAACCTATGACCTCCGGGTTATGAGCCCGACGAGCTACCAAGCTGCTCTACCCCGCGATATCTAACTTTTAATGCTTGATTATAATATACCATAAATTATTTTTTGTCAACTTAAAATCGCAAAAAATTATGCCCTTTTTAAAAAATGCAGGCTTCCCCGCTTGAATTTTTTGCCTTACTTTGTTACAATAGGAATATGTTTGTGGATTTGTCGGGAATTTCCCCTAACCAAACGATAGCGGCGGCTGTATCCGGCGGACAGGATTCTATGGCGCTCTTACATTTCCTTAACGCAAACGCCAAAGCTCTCCGCTTTAATATCGTCGCCTTAAACGTCGAACACGGTATCCGCGGAACTTCTTCTCTTAAAGACACCGAGTTCGTTAAATCTTACTGCAAAGAAAAGAATATCCCGCTTTTAACCTATTCCGTCAACGCAATAGAAAAGTCCGAAAAAGACAAAATATCCTTGGAGACGGCGGCGCGTATTCTCAGGTACGAGTGTTTTTACTCCGCAATAAAAGACGGAAAATGCGACAAGGTTGCGACCGCGCACCACAGAAAAGACAACTTCGAAACCGTCCTTTTTAATCTCTTCCGCGGAACAGGGATAAAGGGGCTTATCGGGATCAAACCCGACCTTCTTAACAACGTGATCCGCCCCTTCCTTTTGGTGACCAGGTCCGAAATCGAAAAGTACGTTGCCGAAAACTCGATACCTTTCGTGTCCGACGAGACGAATTTCTCATTAGACTACACGCGGAACGCGATCCGCCTTACCATTATACCCGAGATCGAAAAAATCTTCCCGGACGCGGAAAACGCGGTAACCCGTCTTTCCGAAACGGTAAAACTCGACGAAGAATTCTTGGACTTAAAAGCGGACGAATTACTCTCTGTCTTCCCCGACCGCGCCGAAATAAAGATCCCCGCGCACTACTCGATCTTCGCGCGTGCGGTGATAAAAGCGCTTAAAAGTCTCGGGGTGAAAAAAGACTGGGAAAAAACGCATATCGACGGGGCGTACGCCCTTATCGAAAAACAGAACGGCGCAAAAACTTACCTTCTCTCCGGCATAACCGCAAACCGCGAGTACGACAAAATTACGCTCGTAAAAGAAGAGAACGAAGACTCCGCCGTGCTACCGTTTAAGGCAGGCACTTTCGAGTTTTCGGGAAAGACTTTCAAAATAGAACCCGTAAAAGGAGATCCCGACTTAAAAAGCGGACTTTATGTCGATCGGGATAAGATCCCCGACGGTGCGGTAATACGGCGCAGAGCGGACGGCGACAGGTTTACGAAATTCGGCGGCGGAACGAAGAGCCTCGGCGAT
>DFKY01000013.1:16214-45896 GCA_002374095.1 Lachnospiraceae bacterium UBA3633 | reverse complement strand
TACAAAAATTAAGGATAGGTAAAGAAGGAAATACAGTATCGCTTACATATAAAAGATAGGAATGGTGTCACTTTTATTGCAATAATAAACCCTGTCTCTAATATTTTTATGGTTGCAGTTGTGGTTGCAGTTGTGGTTGCAGTAGGGTTGCAGGGGTTGCACGATTTTTAGGTTATAATGCTATATTTTCTCTTGACTTATACAAGGGGTGAGAAGTACAATACTTTTACACCTTTTTAAAAGGGTAGGGGGTATTTATATGTTTAAGTTTAAAAGGATAATATCAATAGTATTATTGATAAGCATGGTTTTTACAAGTAATGGTATGTTTACTTTTGCTGACCATATAGGGGAGATTATATTTGAAGGGCAAGACAGTGATAAGAAAAATTATTATTTTGATGAGCAATATGGGAATGGAAGCTTATCTAATAATGGAGAAAAGACGAAAGAAGAAGAGACAACAGAAGAAGAAACGACAAAAGAAGAACTAGACGAAGAAGAAACAACAAAAGAAGAACCAGAGGAAGAAGAGAAAACAAAAGAAGATGAGATAGATAAAGAGACAACAACTGAAGCAGAGACAACAACCGAAGCTGAAACAGCAACGGATGATATTATAGTGGAAGAAGCAACCGTTTCATCTGTAGAGAGTGAAGAAGCAATTGACATGTATGTAGAGGATGAAGAATCAACGAAGTCAAATGCTGACGAAGTTGATATGAGTGTAGTGGCTGCAAGTGAAAGTGTTGCATTGACAAATTTAAATGATGTATCTTTAATTGATATATTGGCAAGTGAGAGTGAAGTTGCTAGTAGGTCAGGCTTAAAAAGACGTCTAGATGATGACGATTGGACAAGATATTTAGGTTACAACAATTTTTATAAATATGGCAATAAATGGAATAAGTACCAAAAGCAACTATTTGAGTTTCATCATATAAGAGAAGCATGGGAATTTATATATAGTAAACCTATATATAGTGAACTCAAAGAAAATAAAAAAGTTGGAGTTGTAGTTCTAGATTCGGGTTTTTATCAATACCTTAATAAAAATCCTAATGTAGTAGATACTGAATATATCCCATTTCCTAAAGATGATATTTATCATAGTGGAGCAATAAATTTTTTAGGTTTGCCTTTATATGTTAAGGACGATGTATATGAAGAGAAAAATCCAAAAAATCACGGAACTCAAGTTGTGTCAATACTTGGTGGAGAGTTTTGCGATAAAGATAAAAATATAGAAGCAACAAAGTCAATAGTTTCAGGTGTAGCAAGTGGATATAATAATGGTTTAATAAATATTATTCAGCTAAATGGGAACATACAAAAACTTAAGTGTAACACAATTGATATTTATAAAGAGTTCTTTAAATACGCTGAAAAGCACCACAATATGAATATCAAGGTAATGAGTAAGTCACTGGATAATGTGCAGGCTATTTTAAGATCTGACACATTGTCACAGAAGTTGGCAGATGACAGCGATTATAATAACCTATTAGAAGTAGCAAAGAAAACTTCTATAATTAATTCCGCTGATAATGAAGCGATGGAAATGAATTCTAATCTTTTGATATTTGATGATAAAGAAGTAAATAAAAAGTTACAAACATTTATAGATGAAATGATACTCGTAGGGGCATTGCAAGCAGATAACATATACAACATTGAATTTGATTCCGAAAATATGAAAGATGATGAAAATGATCATAAAAAATTTGGAGATTGTTATTATTATGCACCTTATACCGATAGAGGTGAGATGGTAGATTTATATGCATGTGCCAATAATTTATCGGTTTTATCAAAAGCTACAATGAAAAGATTTAATGGAACAAGTTCAGCAACACCTGTCGTATCGGGCATTGTGGCATTAATGTATTATACTAATCCTGATTTAACACCAAGACAAGTAAAAAATATATTATATAAAACATCCGATATTATTGAAGAAGGCTTTACAAAAGATAAAATAAGAGTGATAAATGCAAAAAATGCAGTAGTAGAGGCAAAATTATTAGAAAACGCGGATAGAGAAGAGAATAAAAACCGAGTAATATTTAAGAAAACAAAGTATTTCATGAATGATCGTGCAAATGCTGATAAACTAAAACTTGATAGTAGTTCTGCATATATAGAGAATAGTATAGTATTATGGAAACCATATTTTTACAATTGCAAAATAGATAATTATGATGATTATTTTTGGAGAATCAGTAAAGTAGATGACATGCTTTTCGAAGATTTTAAGAAAAAGTATGATGGCATGTATGATTTAGATGACAATTTGTTTTATGTAAATGAAAAAATGGATTATAATACTAAAGAAGAACAGCTTAAAACCCATAAAGTTGAAATTGAATATATACACAAAAAAACTGGAGATGTATGTAAAGAATTAGATGATAAAGGGAATACAATATCAGATAAAATAGTTATAGAAATCTATCCAAATGAGCATATAATTAAAAATCAAATAAGAAATAGTAAAGTAAGCTTAGGTGCTTCTGCACTCATAAATCCATATAGAATGGTAGGCATAGATGATGCAGAGATGCATAAGAATCTAGCAAATGAATGGATTTTGGATAAAACATCAAGGACTAAATATAATAAAGATAGAGTGCGAATACCTTTTATTTCAGATAGACATAATACAACTGTTGAAGGATATGTTACAGAAGTGAATGATGACAATATAGTAGTTATGCAAGATGGATTTGTAGATGATTTTGATATGAGAATCCCAGGGCTCAATAAGATTGCATTAGAAGAATTAAACTATAAAAAAATGAAAAATAATTATGGAGGGTTTGCTAATATATGTAATGATGGTACAGCTAATTATAAAGATAAATACGAGTATGTTTATAGAAATAAAAACAACTTGTTGACAGTTGTCAAAAATGGAATATATAAGTATCCGCATTTGTATCACACAAATGATGAAGATGTCATGGAAGCAGGAACAAGAAATGCAACAAAAAAAAGTACAAGTAATTTATATGAAACACTTCTTTTGCCTGAATTAGAAGGAGAAATTTTTCCGACAAAAATATGTGAAATACCTAAAAAGAATATACTTTTAACTTATTTTAATGAAGATGAGAATTATAGACAAATCGTAATATTACCAGATAAAGGCAATATAGAAGAAATACAATTAGACAAAAACAATAATAGTTTTACAATTGTGAAAGAGAATTATAGTAATGGCAGTATATATAAAATCAATAATTTCAATATAAAAATAAATAATAATTCAAGGGAAGCTGCAAGAATTATTTATTTATGTTTTCCGATCAATAATGATATAAAATATGATGAAAAAAAAGGATATGAATATGACATTACACCATCAGCCTGGAATTGCTTAAAACAAAAGCATGTGATTAAAAATGAATATACGACAGAACAATTTGATCATAATATTTTAAAAACATTATATGATGCCGCATCAAATGGTTTAAAGTGCTATATTTATTTTGAGAGGCTTGATGGAAATAAGGGGATAACTGGCAGTCATCTTATACCAGTAAGCATAAAAGAGGAAACGAAAGTTGCAAGTATATCAATAATTGATGGTGAAAAAGTATATAATATTAACAATAATCAGATTAAGAAATCGTATTTAACTAATGATATAGAAGAGAAAAATCAATTTTTTTGTAAGAAAGAGATTATAATATCCCCAAATGCTAGTTTTATAGAAAATGTAGTTGATGAAGAAGAAGGAGAAAAAATACGCGTAACAACTCTAAAGAATCTCTATGATGAAGCTGGTATAGCATATGTAGATGAAAGAGGAAGAGTATTAACTTCAGGGCTAGTCACCTGTGAGCACGGAGAAACTAGAATTTTGGATTTAAATGACTATATAAACTTAGAGAATTCATATGAAATAGAGGTAATCAGGAAGGAGTATAATACACCGAAGCAAAAGCCAAGCGACAAGCCAAAGAGATACGGAATACTATATAGGATATTTGCAGAAGCATTCTATAAGTATGTGAAGTTATTATATGGACCAGAAGTAGAGCAACTATATAGAGAATTGGCAGCTCATGATATAGAGAAACATGGGGGAAAACTAGGTGTAGGCACGGGATTAACATGCTGTGATGAGTGTAAAGAGTATTTTGAGCGCATAGACCAAGCACAGAATGAATATAGAGAGCGCAAAGAAATTTTATCATTTAGGGCACAATCATTAAGAAGAGCAGAAGAAGATGAAACGATTAAGTATGGCATAGGTACTATATCAGAAGCAGAACTTATAGAGATAAGAGATACTTTAGAGGATTTAGGTTTTGATGTAGAAAAGATGTCAGCGGATGAAGAAGATTTCAAAGTAGTACTTGAGAAGTTCATAAGTGATACGTTAAGTGATAGTGTAATATCAATTGATGACTATGCAAAATACCTAAAAATAGATTTAAGTGAGTTTATCCCTAAGGCATCAGATATAATTGACAAGAACTTTGTAAGGTTTGTCGATAAGGAAGGCAAAGCGATTAATGATTGCTATCTTGACGAACTTGTTGAGAAGGTAGATATAGAGTTAAAAGAACCTGAAAATATAGTGAAGGACAAGGTATATGCAGTAAATATTGATAAAAAGACGACCGGATATTTATATAAGTATAAGGCTCCAAGTGCCGGAAATTATAGCGTAGTATCATTTAATAATGGTGAAGTAGATCCATATTTAGAGTTATACACTATTAAAAATGGAGAAATGGTTGAAAGCACATATGTAAGAGATAATGACAGCTTATATAATAAGAATGGTGTAATTAGTAAAAAATTAAATCGAGGAGAAGAGATATACATAAGATGCAGTATAAATGGTGAAGGAGTAGGAAATTATAGTATATCAGTAATAGACGACAAAGGCAAAAAACCTATAATAGGTGATAATTATAGTAGTATAAAATTGTCAAGTGGAGAGTATTATTTATATAATGATTTACAGAAGAGTGGAAGTATAGTAATAGAAGGCTCTGATGTAAAACTCAACTTAAATGCCAAGAAGATAGATGTAACAAGCGATACTTATGTATTTGATGTAATTACATCAAAATTGCAATTAAGTAATGGACAAGTAATAAATAGAAGCGGCAAGAAAGGAATAGTATTATTAGAAAAACTTAGTCAACTTGAGATACTTGATGGATATTATAGCGGAGAAATAGACGAGAAGAGTAACCAAGCTATATCAATAACAAATGGCAAAGTTAATTTTAGTAATGTAAGCAATGCAAATTCATTAATCATCAAAGGTGGCTATTTTACAAGTGCTAAACTGAAAGATTATGTTGGAAGTGGAGTGAAATCAAAGCCAGGAACATATACAAATAATGGCAATACATATACATACAAAATGATACCTTATAGAGCGATAACGGAGAATGATTTTGGCAAAACACTTCCAGAAGGCGAATATTATCTTGATAAAGACATAACAAGTGGCAATTCATCAATATTTATAAGTGGTGATGTAAGCATAGACTTAAAAGGCAAGACACTAAGAGGAACGAGGACATGGTATTCAACAATAGAAGTAAAAAATGGAACACTTAATATCAAGAATGGAACAATAGTATCAGATTATGGGTATGATATATGTGTATGCAAAGGAGCGAAGCTCAATATAGAGAGTGGTAACTACTATGCAACTGGAAACTATGATAGTGTATGGGGTGGTAATGATGGTGCTGGAAAGATCATGGTAAATGGAGGAACCTTCACTAAAATGCCAAGTAAGTATGAAGTGAAGAAAGGATATGATATAGTTGAATCTCAGACTAAGATAAATAATCTAGTAATGAAGTATAAACTAGATAAGGCAGAATATATAAAAGATATAAAGATAGGTGGTAATGGACAAAGCTTTTCTGGATATACTAAAATAAATGTTAGTTTAAATAAGGGTACAAAGGGAGAGAATATATATCTTTGGTATAGCATAACAGACAATAAGAATGAGGCTATAAAAGATATAAAACTGACTTTCAATGAGAGCGGTGCAACTACACAGAATTTATCAGGGTATACAAAGTTAAATTATAACTTAAATAATAAAGCTGGAGGAGATAATATATACCTTTGGTACACAAAAAATGGCAATAAGCCAGTAAGGAAATTGGCAGTTGAGAGTTTTGCTAAGGCAAGTGAGAATAAGAGTGATTGGAATACTGCAAAAGGAAACCGAAACTACAAGTATACTTATACAAAAACAGAATATAAAAATGAAACAAGAACACGTACTGTAGCAGTGACAAAATATAGGACAGAAAGACGTACAGTATGGAGGACAGTACAAAAAGTAGTATGGAAAAAAGTTAAGTCATTCTTTGGCTTTTTTAAAGCGCTTTTCACATGGAAGTGGAAACAATATATTGAATATGTGAGAGAGCCAGTGACAACATATGTGCAGGTTCCATATACGGCATATGTGGAAGAAACTTATACAGTACGAGTTCCAGTAACAAAAACATATACTGAGACGAGGACGGATAACACATACTATGGAGATTTGAACAAGAAAGCAGGCGGAGATTATATATACATAAGATACCAGTATTAAAATCAAAGAGTTGACATAAAATGTTTATTGTCACATCATTAAAATGATGGTATAGCGGCAAATCATACAATAATATTCACCAAAGTTTTCAAGAAAGGAGTGCTTTACTCCTTTCTTTTTATAAGATAGAAGTGTATCAACTAGAACATTTTCAGCACTTCTAAAGATGTTGCTCTCTATATATGGATTTTTTTCTTTGAGTTCCTTTGTATTAGTCAAGAGAAAGTAGACAAATAGCGATTTTCATTTCAAAACCATTTCTAAATAAAAGGGGCGGAGTTAAATATTGCAATATTAGTGACGCTCTTGAGCAGTGTCCCTTTTATAACAATAATAAACCCCGTCCCTAATATTTAAGAATTTGATGGCTTTATAAAAGATGAAATTATCATTGGCTACAATATTTGCTTTGACTTAAACTTTATATCAGACAAATCGTTAAAGTATCTTGGAAAAGACATTAACAATAAGTATATTGATGTAATGAAATTAGTAAAAAAAGTATTTCCGCAAATTAAGCATTATAAACAAACAGATATAGCGGACTTGTTCAATATTGATACTGACAGTGCACATAGGGCACTAAAAGATTGTGAAATGTGCAAGAAGATATATGACAAAATCAAAATAATAGGATTGCCTAAGGAGGAGCTGTGATGATTGTGGCAGTTGATTTTGATGGAACATTATCGGAAGATGGGTTTTATCCGAATTGTGGAAAACCAATACATAAAAATATTGAGTATGTTAAGGAACTCAAGGCAACTGGAAACAAAATAATTCTATGGACTTGTAGAGAAAAAGAGTCATTGCAAAAAGCAGTTAAGTGGTGTAAAGACTTAGGGATAGAATAAGATGCTATAAATGAAAATTTGGATCCTGAATTAAAGATTAAAAAATATGGATATAGTTGTAGGAAAGTATATGCTGATGTATACTTGGATGATAAGGCTATTAAAATCTAACTTGATATGAATTATAATGTATATTATAATATGATTAAAATATAGATTAATTAATAAGAGGAATAATTATGACTAATATTTCTAACAATATATTTAATTATGCTACTAGCGAGCTATCCCAAGATGCTTTTATTTGTTATTTGGCATCATTTGCTATTAAAGGTAATGATAATAATAGAGTACTATATAATTGTGCTTTGGAGTTTATTAACTACATGCTCCCGGAACACAATAAAATGCAAAATGGCGAATATTTAGATGATGAAAACCCAATCCGCAAACAATATAAGTGCATTGATGTTTTAATATGCGCAAAAGGATATCATATTATAGTTGAAGATAAAACTTATACTAATACACATGGCAATCAAATTAGCAGATATGAAGAATGCTTGATTGAAGATGGAGTAAGTCGTGATAGTATTAGAAAAGTATATTATAAAATTACTGAACAGCCTTATCCAGAAGATGGTGTTAATTGTGAATTTACAAGAAGTTTGATTTTGAACTTGTTAAAAAAATATGTTGATAAATGTAATGATAAGATAGTTACTGATTATTATGATTATTTAGATACAATTGATAAATCTGTAAATATGTATAAGAACATTCCGATAGAAAAGTGGGAAGATAACTGGAAGTGTTATATTGGTTTTTTTAATGGTTTACAAAAACAAGAAGTTGTCACATATGTAGGATGTACACCAGGGTGGGGTTATGTTCCAAATCCAAAAGGTGGTTTTTGGGGGTTTTGGTGGACACCAGCGAATGTTGATACAATTTACGAGCAATATAAAACTAAATTTTACTTGCAAATTGAAAACAATAATATTGTTTTAAAAGTTGAAAATGAAGATGTTGATGATGTAATAGAAAACAAAAGGAAAGAAGTTTTAAAACCATCTCTAATAAAAAACATTAAGAATTTTTCAAATTATGTTGAGTTTAGTAATAGAATAAGTATAAATAGTAGAACTGTTTCAATTTGTCATCTTAATTATGATCAAGATAATTATAAAGAACGAATAGGACTTATGCAAGATTTAATTTTATATTTAAAGAATATATATGATAAAGCATGCAAAGGAATTATGTTTGACACAAATAATACTTATTATAAGAACGATGAAATGGAAATGCTCAAACAGAGTAAAGTATGGGCAAAAGGAAATCCCAAGAGGTATATTAAAAGTTTCAATGTAGGGGATTACATATTATACTATTCAAAAGGAGATGGAATTATTGCAATTGGTAAAATTATTGATAATGAAATAGAAAATATAGAAGATGATGGGTTAGCACGAAGAGTAGACATTTTAGTGCCAGAAAAGAAGTATCTAAATGATATTAGTCAGCGGGAATGTTTATACCCATATGAAATTAAGTCGCTATTGAAAAAGAATTTTTATTTTGCATCTACAACTAAATCGCCATATTTGAATAAAGAAGAAGTAGATATTTTGAAAGATGCTTTAGAAAAGAAGTATAGAGAAAAAGCTAAGTAATAAAACATAAATGGTTTAAATTTTATTACATTGAAATGACTTTGAATTTCCATCTAATTATATGTCCCATTTTAACCCCATCTAATTTGTTATAATGCTCTTAATAAGAGCATTTTTTATTGTTAAGAATGAAAGAAAAATGGCTCAAAGTATAGCCTTATATTGATTGTAAAATCGATTAAATAAGGGTGGAGGAATAATCATTATTAAATGCTAGGCAAATCTAAAGTAATAACAATAAAAAATTCTAGCCTAAAACCATTTGCTAAAACGATTATATAGGCACCGAACAATAATCATTTTTCGTAGGAATAAGAACAGCCTTGCAAGAAAAATGTTGTTGTTTTATAGATAATAATTAGAAAGGGGTAAAAAATGAATAATTATTTTGAAAATGTAATTGGTTATGAGTATGTCAAGAAGGAATTATCTATGATACTCGAGGTTATGAAAAGTGAAGAAAAATACAAAAATCTTGGTGCCAAAATTCCTAAAAATGTACTGTTACATGGTGTCCCAGGTGTTGGGAAGACCCTTTTTGCGAATGAGTTTATAAAAGCTAGTGGAAGAAAGTCATACATTATTAGGAAAGACAAATCAAATGGAGATTTTGTTGATTATATCAAGTTAACATTTGAAGAAGCTAAAAAGAATGAGCCATCTATTATATTATTGGACGATCTCGATAAGTTTGCGAATGGTGATGCAAATCATTTAAATTGTGAAGAATATATAACTGTTCAGTCGTGCATAGATGATGCAAGACAACATGATGTTTTTGTTTTTGCAACAGCAAACATTATAGCAAATTTGCCAAGTTCTTTGCATAGGAATGGTCGTTTTGATAAAAAAATAGAAGTAAAAATTGCTAAAGGAGATAGCGGACAAGAAATAATTAAATTCTATTTAAAGAATAAGAAGATTGATAAAAACAGCGATATAGATGTTTTTGTAAAATTACTTCAAGGCAAAAGTTGTGCAAATATTGAAACAATTATTAATAATGCTGCAGTATTAGCTGGATACGAAAATCGAGATAGTATAAGTGTGATAGATATAGCAAACATAATAATAAAAGATAGATGCGGAAATACAAGTATAGATAGTGGCATATCTAATGATAATCAAATGCTTGTTGCTTACCATGAGGCGGGACATGTGATTGCAAATGATATATTATTTCCTAATACTTTAAATATTGTATCGTTATTTTCTGAGTTCTCAATGGAAGGCGTAGTAATAACTAATAAAGATGATAATTCGAGATTTGATTTAGATTTTTACAAAAATAACTGTATAGTTGCATTAAGTGGAAAGGCAGCGATAGAAATTGTATATGGAAAGATAGATGTAGGATGTAATAGTGATTTGCATGATGCATATAGAAGTGCAGATATGATTGTGGACAATTGTGTTGCATATGGATTTGATAAGTTTGAGAGACCAAAGGTGTCAAATGAACTATATGTCCGTAAGGAAAAAGCTATTTATCAAGAGCTTGAAAAATGTTATCAAGAGGCAAAAAAGCTAATTCTTGGGAATAGAGAATTATTAGATAGAATTGCAAATGAATTATTTAAAAAGAAATTGCTACTTTTTACAGATGTTGATAGGCTAAAGGCATCATTTCAAGCTAGAACATGACTTGATAAGATGTCCATAAAATGTCCCATCCAATATGATATAATTAAGTATATTTAATAAGGGAGAATGTAGTTTATGTATTCAATTCAAAATAAAAAAATGATGATAATGAATATTCTTGACATCTTGAAGAATTATTCTGATGCAGACCATAGACTTAGCCAGCAAGATATTATTGGTTTGCTAAAAAAAGATTATGGAATGGATGCTGAACGAAAGGCTGTAAAGCGAAATCTTGATAACCTAATATATGATGGTTATGACATAAATTACAAAGAAATATCAAGAGGGAAAGGGAAGAATAAGAATACAATATGTTCAGATTACTATTTGATTAGAGATTTTGACGACTCAGAGCTTAGACTTTTAATTGATGGATTGTTGTTTTCAAAGTACATACCTTATAGTCAATGTAAAGAATTGATTAAAAAACTTGAAAAACAATCAAATAAATACTTTAAGTCAAGGATTAAGTTTATTCAATTACTTAAAAATGATAAAAAAGTTAACCGAGAGTTATTTTATTCAATTGATATAATTGATGAAGCAATAAGAAAAGGTAAAAAAGTTAGATTTAAGTATTGTGAATATAATATAAATGGTGAATTGCAATGTAAGACTACGGAAGATGGTAGTGACAAAATATATACAGCCAGTCCATACCATATGGTTGCTGCTAATAGTAGGTATTATCTAATATGTCAATTTGAAAATCATGATAACCTTGCAAATATTAGAGTTGATAGAATAAAGGATATTGAAGTTATTGATGAAAAAATTGAATTAAACAAGGACTTTAATGTAGAACTCGACTTGCCAAAACACATGATGGAGCATTTATATATGCTTAGTGGCGAGAGTAAAAGGGTTAAGTTTACATTCCCAAGGTTCTTAATTAATGATGTGGTGGATTGGTTTGGAGATAATATAAGAATGAAAAAGCTTGACGAAGAAACGGTGGAAGCTGAATCTGTAATAAATGTAAATGCCATGAAGATATGGGCTATGCAGTATGGGGATTATGTAACAGTAATAAGTCCGACAGAACTAGTAGAAGAAATAAAGAGTTCATTAAAAGAGATGCAGAACCGTTATAACAAAATAAAAAAATAGTGAGGAAATAATTATGTATCCAAAAATTGAAAATCAAACTGAAAAATTAAGAGAATTATGTGAAAACGAGTTAAAGAATAAGTATGAAAATAGTGATGGCTTAAAAGAACGATTAAACTATGAATTAAGTATAATTAATAAAACAAATACTGAATTCATTTTCTTGTATTTGAATAAAGCATTCAAAGATTTAGATGTTAAACCATATCAAACTATGCCAAGAGGGCTTATTGGGAATTCTTTAGTTGCATATTTATGTAATATAACTAATATTGACCCTGTAAAGTTTAATTTGAGTGAATACGCTGTGTTTGGAACTACAAATCATTATAAAGAGCCAGATGTTGATATTAATGTAGCTTCTAGTGAATTAAGAGATAATCTTTATCAGAAGATTAGTTCATATAATGAAGTTTATAAAATTGCAGATGCAATGTTTAAGAATAACAATGGTGGTTTGTATAAGTTCCCAGATGGGAAGTTCTTAATTCCGCAAAATGATGCATATAGCAAAAGCGACTATGATTCAATTGTTAATGAGATTAATAATAATGATTGTCATGATGTTAAAGGGTTATATAGATTAGACTTGCTACTTAATAACCAGATACTAATTTTTAATGAATTAGTAAATATAATTGGAATTAACCCAGAAAGCATTGATATAAATAATGCAAATGTGAATGAATATTTAAATAATAATGACTATAAGGATATTTATAAAAATGTGCCTGAATTTGACCACGATTTGGTAGTTGAAATATCAAATAAAGTTAAACCGAAGAATTTTGATGATTTAGTAAAAATTACATCATTAGCACATGGAACTAATGCATGGAAGGACAATGCAGAAAGACTGATGAATAATGAAGCGTCAAATTTAAGCGAAATAGTCTCAAACCGTGATGACTTATTTGATATTCTTGTAAATCATAATGTTAGTAAAAATGAAGCATATGAAATTATGGAGGATGTGAGAAAAGGAAAAGGCATCTCAAAATGTTCAAAGTATTATGATTATGAATCATTGTTAAAAAATGGAATTCCTGAGTGGCTCATAGATTCGTGTAATAAGATTAAGTATTTGTTTCCGAGAGCACACGCAATAAGTTATACATTACTTGCTTGGAAGTTAATTTGGTTTAAGATTCATTATAAAAAAGATTACGATAGAATAATAAGTAACTATTATAAAAAATAATAACTATATTTCATTGAAAGGAAATAAGTATTATGGCACAAAGTAATCATAAATCAATTGAAAAAATAATAGATGCAATCCCATCTAAGACATTAAAAGAGGTATATAAGGAAGATTTAAATAATGGTAAATATCCTAATTGGTCAAATGATGACTTAATAAGTCTTGGACTCGAGATATATAGCTCGTGTGGAAAGTTGAGAAATTGTTTGTGGAAACTTAAAAAATTATTTGATGATGATACTTTCTTATCAGATGATATAAAAAGAATAATATCTAAAATTAGAGATGATGATAATGTAATGACGTTATCTTTAGATAAGTATGTTGATTTAAAAGTCTTATTTAAAGGTGGAGACTTAATAAGATTTAAACGAAAAGATGGATATTATTATGGTATGGTTGCTAATTACGATTGGGAAGATACTAAAAGAAGAATTTTGGATTCTTTGGGCGAAGGTTCGCCATTAAAAAGGAAAGATGGAATTGGCTATGACATATCAGATGCACAATATACATGTTTTGATTTAGATAATGATGCACCTAATGACGAAGAAAGTGTTTATGCATGTCATTTTCATGTTAGTGTATTAATGGCTGAAAGCGCTAAAGAAGATGAATTATGTGATACACAAAAAAAGTATTTAAGACTACTTAGAGAGAACTATTTAAAAAGGAATTAAATGGGAAGTTTTAATAATGAAAAATTGAAAAAAGATATAATTGAAAAGTTATTTCTTAAAGAAATGAATGATTATTTATGTGAAAATATAAATTCTTTAAATGAACACGATTTTTCAAAGATAATTGGTTTGTCCTTACTTGATATAAATAAAAAACTAGAGTATTCAATAGAACTTGGTCTTGAAGACTTAGAAAAAGAATTGAAAAATGCTATTAACAACCTTGAAAGCAATGATGATAGTATTTTTTATTTAAGGGAGCTTAGCAGGAATACAGATTTGGAGTATTTATTAGATGAAAATGAAAAACATAAATATTACCATGGTGATATTATTAGAGCAATAGATACTATAAACTATGAAATTGGATATGGAGATCGGAATAATGAACATGGAATTATGCCATTTCTAGATTATAGGAATGCATTTAAATATATAAATGATGATAAAATTGTTGAGAAAGATGATCAAGATTTTGTTTATGATGATTTGTATTATTACAAATTAGAAAAGTACAAAAGAAGAGATGAAAATGATGTTTTGAGTAATTTTAATAGGTATTCTTGCAGGTTCATTAGCGATATGTATTTAGATTGCGAATATTACATAATAAATAATAAGATTGTGTATTATTTAGAATACGATTATACAAGAATTGACAAAATGAGTTACCCGCACCCTAGATTCGTGTATACTAGTTATATTTATGATTCGGTTGATTTAAATTTACCGATACCATTCAAAGCTGGGGACATAGTTACTTGTAATTTAAAGCCGTTTTCAAATCAAAAAAATATGATAGTTTTATCAGTGGGAGATAATTGTGATTGCTGTTCTGTTAGAGTAGCATACATAGACCAATATGGAAAATTAAGTGAAGGAGCACTAAAACATACAGATATGAGACAGAATCAAATATTCCCATGTGTTTCACCATTATATACTTTGAGGAGCATTGGTCAAGATGAATTAACATTACATGAAAAAGTGGCACTTATTGATATTCAAAAAAAGATTAATGGTGATGGGAAAAGGAGTAGAGAAGTTTTAAATGATTTGTGGAGATATTATTAGTTTTATGTGGGGGATATCCAATTATGAAAAATGTACAGTATTATTTGAAAAAAGTTAATAAAAAAGAACTTGCGAAATCTTATTTTGACAAATATGTATTTGCTAGGATATTAAACGACAGATATAAAAAGTATAGAAACCTAAGCTTTAATGAATATTATAAAAAAGCTATGAAGAAAATTGTGGAATATATAAATAAGTTATGTAAATTGAAAACATTAAATATATCAGATGATGAACAGTTAATTATTATTTGCTATGAGCAGTTTAGAGATGAAAAATATTTTGATGTTGCAGGATATCATTATAAAGATGTGTTTAGCCGAAAAAAGGATATTGAAGGTTACTCATATATATTTGAACATCAAGATACTATTATGTCGTATTATATCGCTGACACTTATTATAATAAAAAAAATATGAAAGAAATTCTTATAGATATTAAGCATGATGACAAGGTTGACAAAATTACAAATGAAATGAGCAAAGAGGAGAAAAAAGAAAAATATAAAAATGGTAAAGGATTTAGGAAAGAATTAGGATATACGAATAAAGAGATTAATTTAATGAATGAATATGATAAAAGAAGAAGTAACTGTGGAATTGAAGAGCTTGGGAATCAGTTAATAAAATTTGAGAATAAATGTTATAAAAGAAGCCTTATGTTTCAAGTAAATGAAATTAGGAATAATAATTTATGCTTATTAGATAAAGCATAGAAAGGAAAATATGGATGTCTTAAAGTTTGTAAATTCAGATGCAATTAGAAAGCATCTAAAAGAAATAAACTATCAATTTAATGCTATAGAAGTAGTATGGCTTATAAAACATTCTTTTGATTTTGCTTTCGAGGAGAGGAAGAGAGCATATTATGATGTAATAGATAATTATCCCGATATGTCTTATGAGAAGGATAGTTTACCTGAAAAAATTAATAGTGTTCATCAAGCGATTATTGAGTATGTCGCTTTAACTGAAAAATATTATAAAGAATTTATGAAAAATGATGAAACATGTTTTTTTGAAGTAACTGTAAATTATCCTAATTACCCAAAAGAAAATATAAAAACAACTTTTAAAGAGTATGACGATGCTATTAAATATATTGTAGTAAATAAAAAAGAATATTATTTAGTGAATACATTTTATCAAGATATAGTAAATCCAATACTTTTCAATGAAATAAAAATTGAAAAGAAACAGTATGGATCCGAGAAATGCATTGGAACAGTATATTTGAATTCAGAATTAGAGTTTAAAAGATTACTTTATAGTAAATCTGAAAATGAGCATGCAAATAACATCATGCATAATTTTATTGATAGCATGTGGTTTAAATTTCCTGTTCCATTTAAAAAAGGTGATATACTTGTCTATAAATATTGGGATAAGACTCATATTGGATATACTTGTCAAGGTCCATTTGTATTAGATAAAATGTGTCATGAATTATGTGGAGATGAAGAAGGATATGATAGTTCAGATATGACTGCTTATGGGTATTTTATATGGGAGGATGGGACAGTTTATCATGAAGTTATGAATGATTATATGAATTTGGAATACTATGCTGATTCATTTGAAAATGAGAAAAGGACTCTGATTACTATAAGCAATTATCTGAAGGGAAAACTTAGTTTAGATTTATTTTTGAATGCATACAATTTGATTATTGCAGATGAAAATTATAAGAAATCAAAGAAACGAACTTGGTACACAAAAGCGGCATTTATTGATTCAGGAGTTGAGAAGGACCCTAATATTCACATTAAGATATGGCTTGATGACAAGCGACCTGCTCCCAATGGTTACATTCATTGTCGTAGTGTCAATGAAGTGATAAATAATATTTACCAATGTGAACGTGACAAAGTATATATAGATTTACTTGACTTAGATCATGATTTGGGTGAATATGCGAAAGACGGAGGAGATGGTATAAAATTAATTGATTGGTTAGCAGAAACAAAAAGATTTTATAAAATTAACTTGCATACAATGAACCCAGTTGGCAAAGAAAATATGCAAAGAGAGATTGATAGGTATTGGCCTAAGTATGAATGAAGATGTTAAAAATCATATTTTGTATAAAGGTATTTTTGGATAAAAGATATAAAAAACCTATATGAAAGTACTATTAATTATAAAATACCTTGTGACAAATTTGGTAATATATATTATGAAGGTAAATATGTAAATGCAATGGGAAAATCAGGAAGTAATTTTAATCACAAAAAGCTATGGTCTATGTTGCCAACAACAATCACAAATAATATGACTTATGATTATTATCCAAGAGGCAGAGTTGAAATAAAGAAATGTAAGGCAACTATTTTTATAAGCCAGTATTTAGCTGATTGTAAAGATGAAATAGTTAAGTATGTTTATGATAGATATAATATAACAAAAGAAAATGGTATTAATAAAGTATTAATACACATAGACGGTAGTGAACATTATTACCCAAAATTTATAGTTAAGCGGAGGAAAGAACAATGAAATTATCATCAAAAGAGGCTAATAAGTTATTAAAAAAACTTAATGAAGATTACCAATTGATGCTAAATGAGGAAAATGAAAATTGCACATTTATAGCATCTACTACTGAAAATGTTGAAGATTGTAGGCCTAAATACAACTATGTCGAAACACAAAAACTATTATGTGATTTGGAGGCAAGAATTAGAAAACTAAAACATGCTATAAATGTATTTAACACAACGACAGTTATTGATGATTTCGATATTACAATTGATGAAGCATTGGTTTTGATGCCACAACTTACGAAGAAAAAAGAGAAACTGTCAATTTTAAGAAAAAACAAGGAAAGATGTAGAGTAAAAAATAGATATGGTGATTATGTAGGCGAACGAATAGATTATATATATGTTAACTATAACATTGACGAAGTTAAGAAAGATTATGATGATATAGTTAACGAACTTGATAAACTGCAAATTTCTATTGATAAAGCAAATGTAAGCGGGAGAATAGAAGTTGATATTTAAAAAGCAATATCCGGATTTGATTGCTTAAAATAAACTCCTTAATGTTATAGGTTTTGTATATTGTTGTTGAATAAGTTGTTAACTGTTATTTAATATAAATTATGGTTTAGCACGACTGATATTTTTGAATATTGTCGTTTTCCATGCAATTAAGTCGAAAACTTGTTATGGAATGCCAAAAGTACGGTTATATGGCATTTGATTATATAAATAATATGAATAATGAATTGAAAATTATAAATGGAAATGAATACTACATTGAACACATAAAAACAATATTTGATGATTATGATTGGATGGAATATATCTTTAATATAGAAATTTCTAAAAAGCAATCATATGAAAGAGTATTTGTAAATATTTTGTTTAATGGTTTTACAAATTGCACTATGTTCGTTATTTTGCTTGAAAGAAGTAATGTGATTAAAAAGAGTTTATATGTGTTTGATTTGTGTATTTTTGAAAAAATATTTATTTAAATATTTTAATCAAAAGGAAATGCTATTTACTCATAAAAAGTGCAATCAAACTGTTTCTGATATTATTATCGAGTTTTACAATGAAATTTTAAAAAATGGTGATTTACAAAAACTAACTGATGAAGAATTAAAGGCTTATGAGGATAAATTAAAAGAATTCCTAGATTCTTATAAACAAAATGTTTAATTTATGAGTAAAAAAAGTAAGGCTAATAGAAAGAAAAAGTATAGAGCATTAAAATAACACATGTTAAAAAGAATGTATAGAACACCACAAAGGTGTCGCAGATTTTTATGTAGAACATGCTTAGGTGAATGTTTTATGTGTGACAAACTATGTGAGTTTAATAAATATGATAAAGTTGGCTTGGATGGTATCTTGGATTGTAGGGTATCTTGGATTGTAGGGAATACGAAAAACTTATTAGATAAAAGGAGCAAATATGGAAAAGTCATATACATATGTAATGTCAGATATTCATGGTGAATATGATGCATTTGTAAAAATGCTTGATAAAATTAAGTTTAATGATAAAGATAAATTATATGTTATTGGAGATGTACTTGATAGAGGACCAAAGCCTATAAAAACGCTTATGCACATTATGAGTTTAAATAATATTACTATGCTTGCCGGAAATCATGAGCACATGGCAATTTTGTGTTTAAGAGTTCTAATTGAAGATTTAACAGATGAGGTATTTGCTAAAATATCTGATAAGTTTATAGAATCTCTTGAAGATTGGAAAATGAATGGAGGAGGGACTACAATAAAAGATTTATTTGATTATAGCAAAGAAGATAGAAAAAGAGCGTTAGATTTTTTAATAAAACTTAAACTATATAAAGAATTAACAGTTGAAGATAAAAAGTATATATTGGTTCATGCTGGGCTTGGAAATTTTAATAAGAATAAGAAATTAAAAGAGTATAATATTATGGAGTTAGTATGGGACAGGATGGATTATGCAAAGAAGTATTATGATGATAGATATATAGTGGTAGGTCACACACCTACTCAGCTTATAGAGAACAATAAAAACCCGGGTTATATTTATATTAACAACAATAATATTGCAATAGATTGTGGTTGTACTTTTAAAGATGGAAGGCTAGGGTGTTTGAGACTAAATGATATGAAAGAATACTATATTTAATAATGGGGTTGAAATATGAGCAGAATCCACACGAGGCATCCGTTTATGTGCAATAGGTGGTGCAAAAGGGGAAATTCAAAGTTTTTCAAGAGGATTGCAAATCATAGGGTTAGAAAGTTTATCAATAAATATTTGTATGAGTTTTCTTCAAAGAGAAACTACCATAAAAAATTTCATGATAATTGGGCAATACAAGGCGATGAAGGACGGAGACCATGTTTCCTTAGAGAATATCTTAGATGGATAAAAGGTTGCGAAATTCGTAACAATAAAAAATATAATGAAGATTTAGAAATTAACTATTGGAAAAAGATATACTATAGAAAATAAGAGGAAATAATAAAAGATTATAGAACACACTGAACATTAGAAGTTATCTAATTTTAATCATTTTAATGTATCAAGTGTGTTTTTTATTGGATATTGTATAAATAGAACGGCAAAACGATAAAATAATTATAAAATTTGATGTTTCAAAAATGCTGATTTTATGCTATAATTTAGGTGCGAACAAATTAAATAGTAATTTCCTATCATATCTACTTTTAGTATAGCAATATAATTCCGTTTCAAAACCGTTTCAAATTCGTTTCATTTCCGTATCAAAAAATGGTATCAAGGTAGGTGTTGCGAGAAATTTATACCCATGTAGGCATTCCCTTGATAGAAATAAATGTAAAAGTAATTATATAACCAAACACGATTAATCATTAAATATAAAAGACCATATCCAATCTATTACTAAAAGATATGGTCTTTTTGTGCCAAAAACTATTTTTACAAAAATCTCTAATTAAAGTTTCATAAATCCTGAGTTTTTTATTGACGTTATGCAGAGTATTTATCTATTACATCACAAATCTTTTTTATGGCATTATTTTCTTTTGCGTGATTCATGGCGTCTATCATAGAGTCTTTTTTCTTTTCCAGTTCATCGAGTTTCTTGATAAAGAGCCATGGCTTTTCATCTTGGTCTTCTTCTAAAAGAGTTATGGCATATTTTTTGGCTTCAAAACTTTTTGCATTGAGTATTTGATCGCCTCTTGATGCTTTTTTAGAAAGAGGGATAAGTAGGCTTGGCTTTTTAAGGGCGAGAAGCTCAAATATTATATTGGCTCCAGCTCTACTAATTACAAAATCAGATGCGGCAAAAATGTCTGGTAGATCATCTGATATGATTTCAAATTCTTTATATGAATTTTTAATCATCTCACTTTGAAAGGCCAAAGACTCTTTATCGGTTAAGCATTGTGAACTCATCTTGCCGACACCACATTGGTGGACGACATTATACCTATTTATTAGTTCATAAATATTTTTTCTTATTAGATTATTGATATATTGAGAGCCGAGACTTCCTCCAGTTATAAAAAGGATAGGTTTATCGTCCTTAAAGTTTAAAAGCCTTATTCCTTTTTCTCTATCTCCTTTAAGGACTACATCTCTTATAGGACTTCCTGTGTGAACACCTTTTTTACCAAAGATTTTTGCCGTCTCTTCAAAGTTGCAACAAATAACTTTTGATCTTGGTGCTGCGAGTCTATTGGCAAGACCTGGGCTTATATCTGCTTCATGAGATACTATAGGTATCTTAAGTTTATTTGCTGCAATGACTATAGGAACAGCAACAAAGCCACCTTTTGAAAAAACTATATCAACATTTTGTTTTTTTAGAACTTTTTCTGCTTCATTTATGCCTTTAATCACATTAAATGGCATAAGAAAATTTTTAACATCAAAATATCTTCTGAGCTTGTCAGCAGTAACGCCATAGAAAGGAATGCCTGCTTTTGGTAGTATTGTGCTTTCCATACCATTCTTACTTCCGATGTATATAATATCATAGCCTCGATTTTTAAGTTCAGGAATAAGAGCGAGATTTGGAGTTATATGTCCTGCAGTGCCTCCTCCAGTAAGTGCAATTTTTTTATTATGTGACATATCCACATTATACTACATTATATGGTGAGTATCAAATGAGAAAGCCTATATATAAGGCATTTTGCTTTATTGAAAATCGCTTAAATATGTGATAAAATAAGATAACTTTATTATTGATTAAAAATAAAAAAGAATAAATATAGAATGGAGAGAAAATATGGCTAAAATTAAGAGAAAAATGAAAACAATGGATGGCAATGAGGCAGCTGCTCATGCCTCATATGCATTTACTGAAGTTGCAGCAATTTACCCTATAACACCATCATCTGTTATGGCAGAGCACACTGATGAGTGGGCTACTGAAGGAAGAAAGAATCTTTTTGGTGAGACTGTACAAGTTAAAGAGATGCAGTCAGAAGCAGGTGCAGCAGGAGCTGTACATGGTTCTCTTGCAGCAGGAGCTCTTACAACTACTTATACAGCATCACAAGGTCTACTTCTTATGATACCAAATCTTTATAAGATAGCAGGAGAAGGTCTGCCAGGAGTATTCAATGTATCAGCAAGAGCAATTGCAAGTCATGCTCTTTCAATATTTGGAGATCATAGTGATATATATGCATGTCGTCAGACAGGTGTATGTATGCTTGCATCTGGATCAGTTCAAGAAGTTATGGATCTTACTCCAGTTGCACATCTATCTGCTATAAAAGGGAAATTGCCATTTATCAATTTCTTTGATGGCTTTAGAACATCTCATGAGATACAAAAAGTAGAGACATGGGGAGATAAAGAACTAAAATCTCTTCTTGATATGAAAGCAGTGAAAGCTTTTAGAGACAGCGCAATGAATCCAAATCATCCTGAAGAAAGAGGATCTGCACAAAATCCAGATATATTCTTCCAAGCTCGTGAAGCAAGTAATACTAATTACAACAACATGCCACATATTGTAGAGACTTACATGGATGCTGTAAATAAACTAATTGGTACTAACTATAAGCTTTTTAGCTATTATGGTGACAAGTCAGCTAATCATGTAATCATAGCCATGGGATCTGTATGTCAGACTATAGAAGAATATATTGACTACATGAATAAAAAGAAAAAAGCAAAAATTGGCGTGATAGAAGTTCATCTGTATAGACCATTCTCAAAAGAACACTTACTTAAAGCACTTCCATCAACAGTAAAAACTATTTCTGTACTTGATAGAACTAAAGAACCAGGAAGTTTTGGTGAGCCACTTTATCTTGATGTTGTAGCAGCACTTAAAGGTACAAAGTTTGAAAAGGCAACTATTCTTGGTGGAAGATATGGACTTGGTTCAAAGAATACTACACCAGAGCAGATAGCAGCAGTATATGACAATAAAAAGTTAAATGGATTTACAATTGGTATTAATGATGATGTGACAAAACTTTCTCTCAAAGAAGGAAAACCATTTAACTCAACTCCTGATGGCACAACTTGTTGTAAGTTCTGGGGACTTGGATCTGATGGAACTGTTGGTGCCAATAAGAACTCTATAAAGATAATTGGTGATAATACAGATATGTATGTACAAGCATATTTTGATTATGACTCTAAAAAATCAGGCGGTCTCACTACATCACACTTGAGATTTGGTAAGAAACCTATAAAGTCTACATATCTTATATCTAAAGCAAACTTTGTAGCATGTCATAAATCATCTTATCTTGAGAATTACAATATGGTAGAAGATCTTGTAGATGGCGGCACATTTTTGCTTAACTGTGATTTTGATGAGAAGTCACTTGAAAAGAAGATCCCAGATCATGTAAAGAAGTATATCGCTACACATAAAATCAATTTCTATATCATAGATGGAGTAAAGATAGGTATAGAGACAGGTATGGGACCAACTCGTATCAATACTATACTTCAATCAGCTTTCTTTAAGCTTGCTGGTATCATACCAGAGAAAAAGGCTATAGAATATATGAAGGATGCTGCAAGAGCTACTTATGGTAGAAAAGGTGAAGATGTAGTAAAGAAAAACTGTGATGCTATAGATGCTGGTGCTGTAGGTATGGTTAAAGTAAAGGTACCTGCATCATGGAAAAATATATCAGTAAAGAGCAAGAAAGAGGCTTCTGTAAAAGGAGACAAAGAAACAGTAAAATTTGTAGAAAATATACAGAGAGCTGTAAATAATAAGAAAGGTGATGAGCTTCCAGTATCAGCATTTAAAGACTATGTATATGGCAATACTCCATCAGGCACATCACAATATGAGAAGCGTGGAATAGCAGTTAAAGTCCCTACTTGGCATAAAGATAATTGTATTGAATGTAATTTCTGCTCACTTGTATGTCCACATGCAGCTATTCGTCCAGTAGCACTTACAGATAAAGAAATGAAAGCTATGCCAAAAGGCATGAATGCAAAAGACCTTAATGGCATGGATAATTATAAGTTCTCTATTGTCACAAGTGTCATGGATTGTACTGGTTGTGGTGTGTGTGCAGATACTTGTCCTGGTATAAAGGGTGAGAAAGCACTTGTTATGAAAGATCTATCTGATGCAATGGATGAGCAAAAGTATTTTGACTATGCTATAAAATTGCCAGATAAGGAAGATATAGTAGAAAAATATGGTGAGCATACAGTAAAGGGATCACAATTTAAAAAGCCTTACTTGGAGTTCTCAGGTGCATGTGCAGGATGCGGAGAGACACCATATGCAAAACTTGTTACACAACTCTTTGGTGATAGGATGTATATAGCCAATGCAACAGGATGCTCTTCAATCTGGGGCAATTCATCTCCTTCTACTCCTTATACAAAAGATAGTAAAGGTAGAGGACCAGCATGGAACAATTCACTTTTTGAAGATAATGCAGAATTTGGATATGGTATGTACCTTGCACAAAAAGCTGTAAGAGGAGCACTTGTACAAAAAGCAGAGACACTCATGGAAGAATCAAGTGGTGCACTAAAAGATGCACTTAAAGAATACATAGCTACAAAAGGAAATTCTAAGCTCAATGGTAAAGCAACAGATAGACTTATACCATTACTTTCTAAATCATCTCATAAACTTGCTAAAGAACTTATGCTTAGCAAAGATTATCTTGCTAAGAAGAGTCAATGGATCTTTGGTGGTGATGGATGGGGTTATGATATAGGATTTGGTGGAGTTGACCACGTACTTGCACAAAATGAAGATGTAAACATCCTTATATTTGATACTGAAGTTTATTCAAATACTGGAGGTCAATCATCAAAAGCAACTCCTACAGGTGCTGTAGCACAATTTGCAGCAGGAGGAAAAGAAGTAAAGAAGAAAGATATAGCGTCAATTGCTATGTCTTATGGATATGTATATGTAGCACAGGTCTGCATGGGAGCTGATAGAAATCAAGTAGTAAAAGCACTTATAGAAGCTGAGAACTATGAAGGGCCATCACTCATAATTGCATATTCACCTTGTATCAATCATGGTATAAAGAAAGGTATGGGAAAAGCAGAGCTTGAGCAAAAACTTGCAGTAGAGTGTGGATATTGGCATAACTTTAGATTTAGACCAAATGCTTCGGCTGATGAGCAAAAGTTTGTACTTGATAGTAAAGAGCCAAACTTTGATAAGTATAAAGAATTCCTTGAAGGCGAGGTAAGATATTCATCTCTTGCACTTAAAGATAAAGAAAAGGCAATAAAACTTTTTGAAAAGAATGAAAAAGAAGCTAAAGCAAGATATATTTACTTAAAAGCACTTGGTAACTTGTATTCAGTAACAGTATAGTAGATACAATAGGGCTTATAAAGCTCGCCTGTACATAGGAGCGAGTTATATAAGCCCTTTTTTTGAGGAAAAATATATGAAAAGAAGTAGTGGTGTACTTATGCCGATATTTTCATTACCATCAAAGTATGGTATAGGCACACTTGGAAAAGAAGCATATAATTTTGTAGATTTTCTTGTGGCGACAAAGCAAAAGTATTGGCAGATGTTACCTATTATGGAGACAAGCTTTGGCAATTCTCCTTATTCTGCTACATCAGGTTTTGCAGGAAACCCATTTTTCATAGACCTTGATATGCTAAAGGATGAATTACTAATTGAAGAAAAAGACTATAAGGATATAGACTTTGGGTCAGATGAAAGAAGAGTTAATTATAATAAACTTTTTGATAATCGTTTTACGATATTAAAAAAAGCTTGTGACAATTATAGAAAAAAACATCCTATCGCATATGCAAAGTTTAAATATGATTATAGCTTTTTTCTTGACGACTATGCTGTATTTCATGCTATAAAAGATATGCATGGAGGTGCTTCGTTTGATAATTGGGAAGAAGAATTAAAACTTGCTGATAATAATGCGATAGATGAATTTACAAAGAACCACAAAGAAGAAGTAGAGTTTTATAAAACTATGCAGTGCATATTTTATGATCAGTGGTTTAAACTTAAAAAATATGCAAATGATAAAGGCATAAAAATTATAGGTGATATACCAATATATAGTGCATATGATAGTGCAGAAGTCTGGGCAAATTCAAAAAACTTTTATCTTGATGAAGAAAAAAGACCAATAGAAGTTTCTGGATGTCCACCAGATGGATTTTCGGCAAGAGGACAGTTATGGGGAAACCCATTATATAACTATGACTATATAAAAGAAAACGATTATAAGTATTTTGTAGAAAAGTTTAAGTATTTAAGAATTCTTTATGATGTCATAAGGATAGATCATTTTAGAGGCTTTGACTCATACTATGCTATACCTTATGGAAGTCATGATGCAGTAAATGGCAGGTGGAAAAAAGGACCAGGCATAGAACTTTTTAATAAAATTCATGAGAAACTTGGTGATTTAGATATTATAGTAGAAGATCTAGGTTTCCTTACAGATTCTGTAAGAAAGCTCTTGAAAGATACAGGATTTCCAGGAATGAAAGTTTTGCAATTTGCATTTGATTCACGAGATAAAAACAACACAGAGTATCTACCACACACATATATTGAAAATAGTGTTGCGTATATAGGCACACATGATAATGATACATTTGTTGGTTGGTTGCATAGTATAAATGATGATGACAGGGCATATGCAAAAGAATATTTGCATCTGTTAGGCGATAACTTTGATAACTATAGAGCGCTGACGGTACTCTATGAAAGTAAAAGCAATCTTGTTGTGTCGACGATACAGGATTTACTTGGGATAGGAAGTGAGGGACGAATCAATACACCTTCTACATTAAGTGATATGAACTGGAGTTATCGGTTTAAGTCAGAAGATATAGATGAAAACTTGATAAAGTTTTTAAAAGAGCTTACGATAAAAACCAATAGAGAATAATTTAAAACAAAAAAAAGAGTGGCAACTTTTACAAGTGCCACTCTTTTTTTATAAATTATCCTTTTACTGCACCGCTTGTCATGCCTTTAATTATATATTTTTGTGCGAATACATATATAACTATGATGGGGAGTACTGTTAAGACTATTGATGCCATCATAGGTCCCATCTCAACTTTACCATAACTACCTCTAAAATATTGTATGAGCATAGGTATAGTTCTATACTTTTTTATATCAAGGACAAGAGTAGGCAGAAGATAGTCGTTCCAAAGCCACATGGCTTCAAGTATACCAACTGATACTATGGTTGGTTTAAGTATAGGAAATACTATGAGGAAGAAAGTCTGTAGAGGATTACATCCATCTATCATAGCTGCTTCCTCGACTTCTACTGGTACTGATTTCATAAAACCTGCAAACATAAATACTGCAAGTCCTGCGCCAAATCCAAGATAGATAATAAATATATTGTATGGGGTATTGAGATTTAACATATCAGCAGTTTGTGAAAGTGTAAACATAACCATCTGAAATGGCACTACCATAGAAAAGACAAATAAGTAATAAAGTAAGCTACTTACTTTTGATCTAATCCTTGTGATAAAGTATGCACACATAGAGCAGCATACAAGTATAGCAATAAGAGATGTGACAGTTATAAATGCACTATAGAAGAAACTCTGCAAAAATCCTTGTCGGGTGATAGCAGATATGAAATTATTTAATCCATTAAATGTATCACTTCGTGGCAACTCAAATACCGTGTTGGTAGATATTGCTGTCTCGACTTTTAACGAGTTGAATATAATCATGATGATAGGGTACATGTATAGAACTGCGACAACAAGGATAATAATGCCAAAAAGTAGCTTTAAAATTGGATTTTGCTTTTTCACAATTACCTCCTTATTGTTGAACTTCACTATCTCTTGATAGTTTAAGTTGGATGAATGATATAAGTATAACTATAACAAAAAATATAACAGCTTTTGCTTGTCCCATACCTTTCCACTGTGCACCTGCACGAGCATAAAAAGTATTATATATGTTTAGAGCTAGCATCTCTGTCTGGTGGCTTGGATCACCACCAGTTAAAGCTAAGTTTTGATCAAAAAGCTTAAAGGAATTAGTTAGAGTTAAAAACATACATATGGTGATAGTTGGCATCACCATAGGAATCTTAACTTTAAATAAAGTCTGTAGATCTGTGGCACCATCAATTTTACTTGCTTCTATGAGACTATCAGGAACTGAATTAAGTCCTGCTATATATATGATCATCATATATCCAATCTGCTGCCAGCACATAAGGATTATAAGTCCAAGAAATCCTGCAGTAGAATTGAGTGCAAGTAAAGGCTTACCTATTATAGATAGCACACAATTGATAAGTATCTGCCAGATATATCCAAGAACTATACCACCAATTAGGTTAGGCATGAAAAATATTGCTCTTAAAAAATTGTTGCCTGAAAATTTCTTAGTAAGCCATAGTGCTATTATAAATGCAATTATATTGATTGATAACACAGAACATATAGCAAATCTAAATGTAAACCAAAAACTTGATCTAAACTGTTCATCAGAAAATGCTTTTATAAAATTACGGAAACCTACGAACTTTGCATTATTGACTGTAGTGAATTGGCAAAGGGAAAGATACATACCTTCTGCAAAAGGTACTATAAAGCCAATGATAAAGGCTATAATTGTAGGTAGTAAAAATATTGGCCAGTATTTTTTAAGTGCTCTTTCCATAAATGTCCTTTCCTAGTGAGCGAGTTCGTATTCTGTCTTCCAACCATCTACAAATGCAGATACGACATTGGCCCAATTCTCATCAGTTTCATCAGCTGCATAAGCAGTTAATGCTTGACCTACACCATTTTTCCACTCTTCAGATGGCATAGTAGTGAAGCACCAAGCTACAGGAGTTTTTCCTTCTCTTGTGTATTCATTATCTTGACGAACGAAAAGATTTGGACTTGGTACAGCATTCTTAAATGGTATTACAAAGCCCATAGAATTGGCCATAGCATTAGTTCCTCTTTCTGAAGTTACACACCATGCCATGAAGTCAAGGGTTGCAGCGATGTCTTCAGGTTTAGCGTTTTTATTGACACACCAGAAATTCTCAGTACCTGTGCAAAGTCCTTGCTTAGCCTCGTCGCCAACACCTATATAGATAGGTATCATAGCGAGTTCATCATCAGCAAATCCGCCATCATGAAGACTATTGTATTCCCATGATCCATTTTGGTAGAATACAGCTTCCTTAGCTAAAAACTCATTTCTTGAGTCGTCACCAGTTTTTGATGATAGAAGCTTTGGATCTGCAGTAGAGTTATTGATATATAGATTCCATATATTTCTATAATTATCGAGATAAGTTCCTTTTATAGCAGGAGTTTGCTCAATGCCATCATGTTGATATTCAAAGTAGATAGGAAGGTTTGCAAGGTGAGTTTTAAATCTCCAGTCTGATGATCCATCAAGCCCTGCAGATGTAAATGCTGAAAAGCCAAGCTCTTCTTGTCTTGCAGTGATATCTTCTGCGATACTTTGGAGATTTGCAAAAGACTTTATATCATCTATAGAATATCCAGCTTGAGAAAGCAAAGTTTTATTGACGATTATACCATAGCTTTCAATGACATATGCTATACCAAGTACTTCGTCGTTGTTTTTAAGAGCATATGAATCGCTTGTAAGTTCATTATAAACTTTTGAGTCTTTTAAGTCGTAGCATACATCTGTCCAGTTAGCAAGACCAACTGGTCCATTAACTTGGAAGAGAGTAGGAGCACTTGATTTGCCCATCTCACTCATAAGAGTTGTCTCATAATTTCCTGATGCAGCTGTAACAACAGTGACAGGTGTGCCAGTTTCTTCTGTGTAAGATTTTGCAAGTGCTTGCCATGCTTCATCAGCTTCTGGCTTAAAGTTTAAGTAGTACACTTGACCACCGTTTGCAGTATCAGTAGAAGATGTAGTCTCTTCAGTTGGTTCTGCAGCACTCTCTGCGGCAGTTTCTTCTACAGC
>DFKY01000013.1:0-16154 GCA_002374095.1 Lachnospiraceae bacterium UBA3633 | reverse complement strand
AGCAGCTGTAGTTTCGTTAGACGCTGTGCTTCCGCTTGAACATGCAGTAAATGCACATGCTAAAAGTGAAGAAACAAGAATGATTGATAATAACTTTTTCATAAAATTTCTCCTTTATAATATTGTATTTTTTGTTTCTATATCAAAAAGATGAACGTTGTGTGCGTTCACTTTAAGCTTTAGTGACTCGCCTATATTATAATAATTATTTTTAGTAAGCTTAGCCACAAGATTTTGATTTTCAAGTTCAAAATAAAGATAACCTTCTGAACCCATGTTCTCATAAACTCTAACTTTTACATTGACAGCATTGGAATCATCAGTGTCATCAATTTCTTTTACTTTGAAATCTTCAGGTCTTATGCCAAGGACAATTTTTTTCTCTACATAGCCATTTTGAATGAGAACTTTAGATTTGTCTTTTGGCAAAATTATACGACTTGTACCAAAGCATAATTCGCAAGAATCACCATTTTTTGCTACCATTGCATCAATAAGATTCATCTGTGGTGATCCAATAAACGTTGCTACAAACATATTTTTTGGATGATCGTATAAGTTCTTAGGTGTATCAACTTGCATGATCTCACCGTGATTGATAACGACGATTCTTGTGCCAAGAGTCATAGCTTCAACTTGATCGTGAGTGACATAAATGATAGTAGCACCTAAGTCTTTATGTAGTTTATTGAGCTCTACTCTCATCTGAGATCTAAGCTTTGCATCAAGGTTACTAAGTGGTTCATCCATTAAGAATACTTTAGGGTTACGCACTATAGCACGCCCCATAGCAACTCTTTGTCTTTGCCCACCTGACAGTTGACCAGGTTTTCTGTCAAGTAAGTGATCAATTTCCAAAATCTTGGCAGCCTTATGGACTTTTTCGTCGATAATAGATTTATCTACTTTCTTAAGTTTCTGTGAAAAAGCCATATTGTCATAAACGGTCATATGTGGATAGAGTGCGTAGTTTTGAAAAACCATAGCGATATCTCTATCTTTTGGTTCAATATCATTGACGAGCTTATCATCAATATAGAGTTCTCCGTCACTGATTGTCTCAAGTCCTGCAATCATACGAAGCATAGTTGTCTTGCCGCAGCCTGATGGACCTACAAAGATGATAAATTCTTTATCCTCTATGTCAAGGTTAAAATCAGGGATTGCTTTAAAACCGTTGTCGTAAATTTTTTGGACATGCTTAATCTTTAGACTCGACATTTTTCCCTCCTTTATATAAGATTTAGTATTAAAAAAACGAATATAGAAGTTCTCTATATGGCTATATTATAGCACTATTTGTCAATTTTTCAATTGAGATGAAAACTGTATATGAATACCTTGAAAAAGTATTGATTTTCTATATTTGTCAAAATAATTCAATAATGATATAATAACCAATAGAGGAGGAGTTTATGACCAAAGAATATAGTAATTTAAAAAAGATGTATGAAGGACTTAAGGCAAAAAAGCTTATACCTTATAAGCCAAAGTGGGGAATAATACTTGGTTCTGGGCTTGGGGATTTTGTAGAGAACTTGAAAATAGACTCTCTAATAAAATTTGCTGATATAAAAGGCTTTCCGAAGACAACCAATAAGGCACATAAAGGTAGGTATATCTTTACTAAAATTAATGCTGAAAATGTGGTTGTAATGAATGGAAGGATACATTTCTATGAAGGCTATGATGCGATAGATGTAGTTAAAACTATAAGGCTTATGAAGCTTATGGGAGTAGAGAATCTTATAGTAACCAATGCAGCAGGAGGACTTAATAAAAAATTTAAACCAAATGATCTTATGCTCATAAGAGATCACATATCAATATTTATAAAAAATCCTCTTATTGGAGAAAATATTTCTGAATTTGGAGCAAGGTTCCCTGACATGACAGAAGTATATGACAAGAAATTAAGCGATAAGATAAAAAAAGCTTCTGCAAAATATAAGATAAGTATGAAAGAAGGAGTTTATGTCCAACTTACAGGGCCTTCATATGAATCACCGTTTGAAGTGAAACTTCTTGCAAAAATGGGTGCCGATGCAGTGGGGATGAGCACTGTCATGGAGACTATAGTAGCTCGTCATATGGGCATGAAAATAGCTGGGATTAGTTGTATAACTAATCTTGCAGCTGGGCTTTCAAAAGGTCTTCAAAGTGACGAAGAAGTACTTATGAATGCAAAGAAAAACTCTAATAAGATTTATAAGATATTGAAAGAGGTTATCTGAGTAGTAACATCACAATACTAGCAGAGATAAGGACTCCAATAAAGAAAGCGACAAAGTTTGCGAGAAGTGATACTATGAATATCTTTTTTTTGAGGCTACCAGTGGCCTCATTTTTTTCTTTTATACAAGATGCTACATAGAAAATATATTCTATGATAAAGATTGCTACTTCAAGTATTGTTATAAGAAGTATATGACCTGTGAGTAGACGCATGACTATAGATTGAAAAGTTGGGCGAAGTGGGAAAAGCATATCGGTAAATACATTTTTAGCAAGGATGTAGTAAATAATGTGTATACATATACATGTTATAGCATTGATTAGGGCAACCTTTCTAAACTTTACTTCTTTACAAAATATAGCAAAGATAATACCTTCTATGATTATAGTAGCGAGAGTCTCTACTACTATATGGATTAGCATATCTTTTATTGTGAAATCAAAACCAGCTCTGTTGATAATTGTAGGATCTGCAATGATTATATCAAGAAACATATTATACTCCTTCTTTTTCTTTTACTTTTATAATGTGCATATAGATAATAAGTGCGAGTATCATGAGAGCGAGAAATAAGATAGGAGCAGTATTGACGCCCACAACTTTAATAACGAGTGACATGAGAGCAGTTGCAGCAGCACCACCTATGAGAGATGTTGTATTACAGCAACTTACGATTATTCCTATGTATTTTTCATTAAAAAGTTCTTTTATACTATGGTGTAAGAATGGTACAAGTGGAGATATACCGATACCTACAATAGTTGCCACAAAGTATGTAAATGGAAGACTGGTATTACGGATAAACATAAGTGAGTATCCGATTATACTAACTATAAGACCAAAAACTAAAATGTACTTGGTTTTAATTCTGTCTGAAATAAATCCAAGTATAACACGGACAGCGGTAAGTCCGCCAAAGTAAAAAGCGGCTGCAGTGGCACCTTCTGCGACAGTAATACTTCTTTGCTCTACTGAAAGTGTGGCTATCCAACTACTTATTGCAGAATTTGTTGACCCACAGAGTATAAAGCATAAGACAAACACAAAACCAAGTTTTATTTTAAATATATCTTTTAAGTCTATATGACTTTCTTTTTCTTCTTTTGATACAGAATGACGATTAACAAAATCTTCTGGTAGAGATTTCTTTTTTCCTTCCCAGTATATTTTAAGCAGTATAAAGCATATACCAGTAATTAGGATTGCACCTATGACCCATATGAAACCATTTTTGTATGAAGAGGTATGGGCTAATGCATAACTCATGATTATGGGACCAACTGATGAGCCGAGTCCCCAACTAGCGTGTAGCATAGAAATCTTGCCACCACCATAGGCTTTAATCATATAACTATTGACGATGGTGTCTATGATACCGTTTGATGAACCCATTATAGCGAGAGCAATACATATCATCGCTAGGTTTTTTGAAAAGTATAAAAGAAGCAAACCAATTATAAAACCTGTGAGGCTTATGGTAGTTGATATACTTGTGCCAAGTTTTCTTCTTATTTTATAAGCAAAAGAACTTGTGATACCTGATGCGCCTGACGATATCATGATAAGTAAACCAAGTAAGGTAAAGTCAACACTTAGTTCACGTGCGATTTCTGGCCATACACTCGAAAAGAGTGAACACGCAAGACCATATAATATGAAACTTGCAAATATTGCTATTAAAAAAGGCATAAAAAACCTCCTTTATATTATTCGGCTATTGCTACTTTAGCAAATTCTAAAAGTTTTTTTGTATCAGAAAATTGTGATCCTTCTGATTTAAGAACGACAGCTATAATGTTATTATTGTTGTAGTTCATGAGAGAAGTTATACAATATTTTGAATTGGACGTAAATGCCATACGACTTGCTTTGACATCTGCATTGTAGCTTGCTGATTCTCTGTTGAGCAAAGAATTTTTGCTATATATGATTAGTTTATCTCTTTTTTCTACTTGTGGAAGGCTATATGTAGATAGAGATAGTAGTTCTAAAAGTTCTGGCTTCTCGCAAACTTTTGCCATGAGTATGGCCATATCAAGTGCAGTAGTCTGATTATCGTTTGATATGCCAGCAGGATCAATAAAAGTGGTGTTTTGCATTCCGAGATTAGTAGCAGTTGTGTTCATGAGTGCTACGAATGCTGTCTTATTTCCTGCTACATTTTCTGCTATGACGTTTGCTGCATCTACAGCACCTTTTACAAACATGGCTGCTATAGCATCACGAAGAGTGATAGTGTCTTTGCTACTTAAGGCTATTATAGAAGCATCTTTATCAATGTTATGAAGAGCAGAAGAGTTGACTTTTAGTTTTGCATCCATGCTAAGACTTGATGCAGCTATATATGCTGTCATAAGGTTTGCAAGGCCTGATGGATTATATTTTATAGTCTGATCTTTTGCAGCATATATTTGATTGGTACTAGCATTGATAAGTGCATAAGCTGGTGCAGTTATAGCAGGCTTTGTTGCATTTGTATTTTTAACTACGAGGTTAGTTAGTCCTAATGTTGTAGGAAGGTATGTTGCATTGTCGGATGGGATGATATCCATATTGGCATAAGGGTTAGCAAGATCTTCTTTAGTTGGATTTGTTATAAGGTTTGTTGGACTGCTGCCTATCTTTGCTGCATTTGGGTCAACGATATTAATTTGCTTTATGGCATTGGCTGTGGTGATGTCTACCGTAGTTGCTGCAATTGGTGAATCGTATACAAGGGTTCCTTCTGGGAGCTCTTTTTTTTCAATTGCGACAGTAGCAGCTGGACCGTATTTCTCTACAATACTTATCTCATCCGCATATGTAGCGAATCCTGCACATATAGCAAAAACTAGTGCTACAGCTATAGAACTTTTAATATAAATTTTTTTCATATGATAACCTCGTTATATGATGTGATTTTATAAAGTCTATTTTATCATAAAATATAGTAAAAGACCAGCATAGCGTTTTATAGAGATAGTGCCTTCGTTGACATTATACAATTAGTGTATTATAATTGTATTACAAGGAGGTAATGATATGGCGATGGAATCGGTTGTGCAGATACGAATGGACAGAAGTATGAAAGATGCTGCAGAAAAATTATATAGTGATCTTGGTACAAGTTTTGCGGAAGCTGTTAGAATTTTTGCAAAAAAAAGTATAGATGAACAAGCATTGCCTTTTTCTATAAAAAAGATAAAGACCCATAAAGGCTTTGGCTCGCTAAATAATTATGCCAATAAAAAAGTGATGAAAAATGAAGAAGCTATAGTGTCGAAAGCGGTGGCTGAAAAATATGTTGAGAATAATTGATACAAACTATGCGTTAAGATACTTGATGCAAGATGATTTGGAGAAAGCAAAAGAGGCGTATGATATTATCAGCGAAAGCGCATATATTTTGCCTGAGTCTATATTTGAGATAATTTATGTGCTGCAAAAAGGCTATAATATACCTCGAAAAGAAGTAGCATGTGCATTGCTTGATTTATTGCAAGATGTAGATATGTTTGATAAAGCTTTTTATGAAGAAGCTATAAAAATATATCGTGATAGCAAGCTAGATTATGTTGATTGCCTGTTTGTGGCGAGACATAAAATTTTTAAAGATAAAATTTACACATATGACAAAAAACTAAATAAACAAATTATAAAAGAAAATAAGTAATGTAGAAAAAATTTGACTAAATAATAAAAGGAGAGAAAAGATGATTAAATTAAGTTTTGAAAAAGCAAATGAAGTAAAGAATATTTTTGAATGTGAGAGTAAGGTTAAAGGCCATCTTAAAGATCTACTTGATGGCAAGATAGATATGACAGGCTGGGTAAAGCATCCTATCAATTATGATAAGGAAGAAGTAGGTCGTATAAAAGAAGTAGCAGAAGAGATAAAAAGTAATGCGGAAGTACTTGTATCTATAGGTATAGGTGGTTCATATCTTGGAGCTAAAGCAGCTATAGATTATCTTTCAGGATATCATGGAATGAAAAGAAAAGGAGTAGAAGTTATATTTGCAGGAAATGGATTGTCAGAAAAATATCTAAAAGAGACTTTGGATTATGTGGAAAATAAGAACTTCTATATAAATGTGATTAGCAAAAGTGGCGGCACACTTGAACCAGCAGTTGCATTTGATAAGTTTAAAGCTCTATGTGAAAAGAAGTATGGAAAAGATGAGGCTCAAAAGAGAATTATAGCTACAACTGATAAATCAAAAGGCATATTGAAAGAAGAAGCTGATAGAGAAGGATATAGGACATTTGTGGTACCTGACGATATAGGTGGTAGATATTCAGTCCTATCGGCAGTAGGGTTACTTCCAATTGCTGCAGCAGGTTTTGATATAGATAAGCTTATGCTTGGTGCAAAAAATTCATATGATGCTTATACCAATGTGGATTTAGATGCAAATGATGCTATGAAATATGCTGTGGTTAGAAATCTTTACTATAATAATGGAAAAGACATAGAAGTATTTTCAACCCTTAGTCCAAATATGCAATATTTTGCAGAGTGGCTTAAACAGCTTTTTGGAGAGTCAGAGTGTAAAGGTCATAAGGGCATATTTCCTGCATCACTTAACATGACGGCAGATCTTCATTCTATGGGACAACTTATGCAAGATGGAAAGAGAAATATGTTTGAGACATTTATCATGATAGAAGATGATTTTGATAGTGAAAGAGTGAGATATAGCGATAAGCTTTTTGTAGACGACTTAAATGATATAGCTCTTCGTGCTACAGAGAAAGCTCATAATGATGGGGGCGTACCAGTTATAGAGATAAAGGTTGAAAAGCAAAATGAAGAGACGCTTGGAGAACTTTTCTATTTCTTTATGATGAGTTGCGGCCTTTCAGCTTTAATTCTTGGTGTAAATCCTTTTAATCAGCCAGGGGTTGAAGAATATAAGAAAAATATAAAAGAGCTCTTGAAATAAATGAAAATATTCCTTAAACATATTCTTAAACAAAGTCTAATTTTTTGCTATAATATAAGATAGAAATTTATGCAGAAAGCTGTATGATTTTTGGTGTGCGTAGGTGAAAATATGGATGAAAATATGAATATGAATGAAAACGTTGCTACAAATGAAAATGTATCACAAAATAAAGTTGATACAGTAGAATTTGACAATTTAAAAAAAGAAATCAATACACTGAAAGGAAAGCTTACTACTCTTGAAAATAAGAAAAAAGATCTTGAAGAAGCTTCTCGTGATTTGATTGCAAAGACAGTCTGTAAAAGAAAAGAAGATCTTGAAAAATCTTATGATGAGGTTTTGAGAGAAGCAGAAGTAAGATTAAAGGCGGCAGAAAAAGAAAAAGAAAGTGAACGTAAGAAAAATCTTGATAAGATTATTGAGAAAAATACTCGAAGTGTCAGAGAAAATAATACTTACCTTAAAAACGAGATAAAGCGAGTGATAAAAGACAATAAGCTTCCATCTTTTGTGAATACAAGTTTTTATATGACGATTTGGAATCCAACAAAAATTTCGGAAGTCTTATGTGGATTTTTCGCGATGATTATAGTTCTTCTTATACCGACCATACTTTCGTTTGTAGTGTATAAAGATAAACTTTTGGAAGTTTTCAAGAATGATATATTGAGATATATTGCGATTGCATTTATATATTTGATAGTTATATTTGTCTTTGGCGGCATTTGGCTTATGATAGAAAAGATTACCAAGAAAAAGCCAGAAGCTATAAAAGAGATAGTAGAGCTTAGAAGAAATATATCTGACAATGATAAAGAGATAGCAAGAATTACAAAAGAGACAAGCAGAAATATGGTTGAAGATAATTATGACTATACAAAACTTGATAGAGAGATAGAGGCTGGAAAGCTTGAGGTAGAGAATTATAAGACGAAAAGAAAAGAAGCACTTGATAATTTTATAAATGTCACACAAGATGAGATCACAAAGAGCATAGAACTTGAAGCAAGTAAAGAGATCAATATTGTAAATGCAGACATTGAAAATGTGAAAGCAGAGTTATCAAGTATGCAGACAAAGTATGATGAGATGAAGTTAAAGATTGCAGAAGGATAAAAGATTTATAGATGGAGACACTTTATAGAAAATATAGACCGCTTGATTTTGATAGTGTTGTAGGGCAAGATAATATAGTTCACACGCTTAAAAACCAGATAATGAGTGGTAAAGTATCGCATGCTTATCTTTTTTCTGGAACTAAAGGGACAGGGAAAACTACTGTAGCAAAGATATTTGCAAGAGCAGTTAATTGCCCCAATGAGATAGGTGGGAACCCTTGCAATACTTGTGAAGTTTGTAAAGCTTCTCTTGAAGGAGCAGATTACAATATCCTTGAACTTGATGCAGCATCCAATGGCAATGTGGATAATATAAGGCAGATAACTGAAAGCATGCAGTATCGCCCTATCAATGATGAAAAATATAAAGTGTATATTATAGATGAAGCCCATGCACTTACGGGGTATTCAAAAGAAGCATTTCTTAAATCGCTTGAAGAGCCACCTGAGTATGTGATATATATACTTGCTACTACAGACCCAGGTAAACTTCCTGAAACTATACTATCTAGATGTCAAAAATATAGTTTCAGAAGAATAGGTATAGATACTATAGTAGAGTATCTAAAAAATATATGTGTGAAAGAATCTATAGAGATAGATGATGAAGCTCTATACTTTATTGCAGAAAAAAGTGATGGAAGTATGCGTGAAAGTATAAGCAAGCTTGACAGATGTAGATCATATACAAAAGAAAAAATCACAAAAGAAAAAGTAGTAGATATACTTGGCATGGTAGGAGATGATGAGTTTTCTTTGCTTTTACAATCAATAAATGAAGGTGATGTAGAGAAAGCATTTGATATAGTCGGTAGTGCCATAGATAGAGGAAAAGATGTGACTCAATTTGTAAATGACTTTATCTGGCATATAAGAAATGTCTTGATAGCAAAAAATGTATCAAAACCTATAGAATCACTGAATGTCACTCGTACCAATTTTGATAAGTTAAAAAAAGAATCGTTAAACATTTCAAAAGATACACTTATTTATTATATAGAAGAGTTGTCTAAAACACATGGTATCATGAGATATGATGAGAATAGACGAGTGATGCTTGAGACAACTATTATAAGACTTGCAAATCCAGAAACAAACTATATAGATGCATCAGTAATGGCAAGGATAAAAAGGCTTGAAGACGACAAGAAAAATATGACATATGTAAGAATTGGTGATAAGGCAGATACAAATACTTTGAAGCCAAGTGATAAAGCTGATGATGGCAAAAGTGCGACAAAAAAAGACAAGATAGAAGAGATTCGTTTAAGCAAACTGGCTTATGATGAGATAAATAAAGTGGCCGAAAATTGGACTGCAATACGTTCATCGCTTGATATGGTAGTTAAATCTATACTTATAGAGTCAGAGATAGTACCAAGTGAAACAAAAGAGCCAGGTTTTGTTCAAGTGCTTCTTAGTGAGGCAGATTATAATTTGCTCCAAAATATGGATAGAATAAAAGCGACAGAGAAAAAGCTTTCGGAGTCTACTAAAAATATTATTAAAAAAGATGTTACATACAAAATTATTGATAGAAGTAAGACAAAATACGCTGATAAGATAGAATTTAAGCTGGATGATGCACTTGACAAGATTGTAGGTATCGAGGTTGAAATAGAAGAAGATGATAAGTAGTTCAGAAAGTTTAAGAGCTCTTATAACCGAATTATCAAATCTACCAGGGATTGGCAATAAATCGGCAGCCAGGCTTGCTTATTATATAGCAAATGCCCCTAAAGAAAAAATTGAAGCTCTGGTTGATTCTATAAAAAAAGTAAGTAGCAATATAAAAAGATGTAAAGTGTGTTTTACATTTTCTGATAATGAGATATGCGATATCTGCAGCAGCGACAAGAGAGATAAAAGTAAGATCATGGTAGTAGAAAATGAAAGAGACATGCTTGCATATGAAAACACAGGTGAATATAAAGGTGTATATCATGTGCTTGGTGGGGCACTTTCGCCACTTCTTGGTATAGGCCCAAGTGATCTAAAGATAAAAGAACTTATGGCAAGACTTAGTCAAGATGTGACAGAGGTTATAATAGCGACAAACTCGTCAATAGAGGGAGAGACAACAGCAACATATCTTGCAAAACTTATAAAGCAACTTGGGATTAAAGTTTCAAGAATTGCATCAGGTGTTCCTGTGGGTGGAGATATAGAAAATATAGATGATGCAACACTTATGAAAGCATATAATGGGAGACAAGTGCTATGATGGATCAGATGGAATTTGAAGATCTAGTTGAAAAATTAAAAAAACGAAAAGAAGAAGGGGACATAAAAAATGCAGTAAAAGTTGCTGACCGTATACCATGGGATGAAGTAGAAGATATAAATCTACTCATGTATGTAGCAGGCATCTATGATGAAGGAAAGCAGTATAGAGATGCAAAGCTTATACTTGAGTATGCCTATGAAGTTGCGCCAGTGAAAAATCGACTTTACTACTCTTTATGCCTTATCAATGCAAAGTGTAAAGAATTAAAAGATGCAATAAGTTATTATACTGATTTTTGTGAATCATTTCCTGATGATAATAGAAGACTACTTTTGCAATATTATATAATGAATGCAAAAGGTGCATCGCTTAACCAACAGAAGAGACTTCTTGTAGAATACTTGTCAGAAGAAAAAGATGAAAAGATGACATTTGAATTAGCACTTATCTGTGATAAACTTGGAGAAAGAGAAGAAACACTTGAGTATTGTAATTTTATAATCAATTTCTTTGGAGTAAAGAAGACAGGATATGGTAAGAATGCCCTTTTGCTTAAGAAAAAATATGTTGCTCTTACAGAAAATGAAGAGAGACTTCTTATTGAAGCAGAAGAAAGATATGAGGATGCGACAAATTCTGATGTAGAGTATACAGAACCACCAATCTTTTACAATGATGTAAGACTTGATAGTGATAAAGTGAGTATTCCAGTAGAAAAAGTGACACGACCTGATAATGTTGAAGATGGTAAAGAGACAGGAAAAGAAGATGAACTCAATGAAAAGGATGTGTCAAGTAGTATCAATATAACTTATACACTTGATGAAGAAAGTTATAGCGAAAAAGAAAAAAATAATCTTGCTTTTATGCATGATGAGAAAGAAAATAAAGAAAAGCTAAAAAGCTTGCTTATAGAAGAGCTCAAAAAAGAAGAGAAAAAGAGAGAAGGTTCATTTTACAGATTTAGAGAAAAAAGTTTTGAGAGAAAAGGAAGGTTAAAAGATATGAAACTAAGTGACACAAAGCTCCATATGATAATAGAAGCACATTCTAAAGATGAGGGAGTTGATATTGCAAAAGGAGAGCTTAATTACATACATAGTGCTCTTGGAGAAAAAGTGCCTATAGCAAAAGCTTCTGCATATAACATCAATGAAAAAGGATTTGCTTTTTACGAAGATAAGATAAAAGGTAAAGACTTAATTATTGAAAATGCAGGAATGCTAAAAAATGAGGTTATGGACTCTATTGAAGAGTATATAATAAATAAGAAAGGCACAACGCTTTTTGCACTTACAGATATAATCAATAACTTTGACAAGATAGCAGTGGAAAGACCGTCTTTTATAGGAAGATTTGATATCTATTCAGTATTGTCAAGTAGACCACAAGAGACATTGGAAGTACCACAAGACATGAGAAAAAAAGAATCGGAGCCTAAAAAGAGTTTTGAAGAAAAAAATCCAGAAATAAAAGATAAGGTTGAAGTAGATAATAAAGTTCGTGAAGAGAGACCACATGTAGAAGAAAAACCTCATAGAGAAAATGAGATACACGAAGAAAAAGTAAAAAGCGAAGCGATAATTGTAGATAAAAAAGATCATACTGAAGATAGTAAGGCACATCATGCAACTATGAGCATAGATGACTTTGTAGAAGAGTGTAAGGCGTATGCAAAAAGTATAGATTGCTTCTTGGATGGAGGAGCAGTATCAGCTCTCTATGAAAAAGTTGAAGAGATGAAAGATGACAATATACCTTTGACAGCAGAAAATGCAGAAGCGTTGATTGAAGAAGCGGCAGATAGGGCAGAAAAGCCAAAACTTTTTTCTAAGCCAAAGTATGATAAGGATGGATCTCTTATTATAAAAGAAGAGCATTTTAACTTTTAATGCAAGAGTTTATATTAAAAAATTTAATTACAATTATTTTTATCGTGCTTGTAGTTTGTGGATTTTTGAAAGGCTTTTCAGAAGGATTACTTAAAATGCTTTTGTCTTTTGGATCTATAATTATAACTATAGTGGCGACAAAGTTTATGACCCCGATTGTAGCAAGTATGGTTAAAGATGTGACCAATATAGAGTCATCACTGACATCAGTTATATATGATTCAATTATCAAGACAAATATTTATGATGGACTTAATATCCCGTGGCTTAAATCCGCCATAAATACAGGCAGTATAGAATCTGTGCTTAGAGATGAACTGTGTGCCAAGATAGCAAATGGTATAATTAGTCTTCTTTGTGGGATAGCAATTTTTGTAGTAGTGCTTATACTTATTAAACTTTTGCTGAAAGTTCTTGATGTGGTTGATTACATACCTCTTATAAGTCAGTTCAATAAAATAATGGGCGGCATACTAGGTACTCTTCAGATAGTACTTATTGTAGCTATACTTTTTACAATTCTTAAGATTTTTGAGGCAATTCCACAAGTTCAAGTAGTAGTAGATAATATAAAAGATTCATATATAGTTGGCTATATCTACAATAATAATATCGTGTATAATTTTGTATCAAATATTTTTGGAGTTTTCACTTAAAATAATAAGAAAATATATAGGAGGATTTATTATGAATTGGCAGTTGATATTAATGATAATTTTACTTATTGTGATAGTTATAGGATGGTTTATAAATGTACAGAGACTTTTGGTATCTCTTGATGAAAATGTCAATAATGCAATGAGTCAGATTGGAGTACAGCTTTCGTCAAGATTTGATGCACTCACAAGTCTGCTTGATCTTGTAAAAGGTTACAATGAACATGAGTACAATACTCTATCAGATGTGATAAAGATGAGAACTACAATTAGTGGTAGAAGTAAAGCATCTGAGGCAGATGCCAATGAAAATATGATTACTGAGGCTATTGGCAAGATTGTAGCAGTTGCAGAGAACTATCCAGATCTTAAGGCAAGTGCAAATTATCAAAACTTAATGAATTCACTTAATGACTATGAGTCAAAGGTTCGTCAAAGTAGACTTGTGTATAATGATACAGTTACAAAGCTCAATCGAACTATAAGAATGTTTCCAAACTTTATTTTCGCACCTATGTGTGGTGTATCAGCTCGAGATTATCTTAAAGCTGATGAGACTAAGACAAGTATGCCATCAATGAAATAATATATAGTGAATTATATTATAGGTTATAATAAGATGAGTAAGAAATTTATGGATAAAATTAAATATGCAGTAGCTATGACATCCATATTGCTTTTTTGTGTAGCGGTACCTTCATCACTATATGCAAAGAATGTAATACACAATATTGATATGGACATTACCTTGAAAGACAATGGATCAGCAACAGTTATTGAAAGATGGTCTGGAGATTTTGATGAAGGGACAGAAGTATATAAGCCAATAGATGATAGAAGTCTTAGAATCAGTAATTTTGATGTTGCAAAGGATGGCATTGATTTTATAGAGCTTGAAAGTTGGGATACAGAAGCAAGCTTTGATGAAAAAAGTTTTAGATACGGCATCAATAGGACAGAAAAAGGTGTAGAATTATGTTTTGGAATATCTACATATGGCAGCAATACATATGCATTTAGCTATGATATAGATCCTGTAGTTAAGTCTTATGATGATTATGATGGATTTAATTTTCAGTTTGTAAATTCTTCGATGAGTACATTTCCTACATCAATCAATATCACATTACACCATGCCGATACAGAAAAGATTTTTACAAGAGAGTCGACAAGAATCTGGGCTTTTGGCTTTGAAGGCAATGCTACAGTTGAGAGCAATTTTGCACATGTATTTTCGGTTATACCGCTTGAAGGAAAAAACTTTGCCAATATCATGATGAGATTTAATAAAGGTCTCTTTACACCAAATATAGATGTTGATGGAAGTTTTGTAGATCTTGTTGAAAATGTGGCTATGGAAGATAGTGCATATGAAGAAGCGCTTGAAAACGCCGAGCAGAATTCGGAAGCGACAGCCTTTTATTATATACACATGATAATTCTTGCACTTGTATTTATCTTTGCATTTTTTATGCCAGTCATACTATTTATAATAAGGCGAAATGCGCTTAAAAAGTTTTATAATGACTCTAATTATTTTAGAGATACACCAAATCATGGAGATATAGCTGTAACTTATGTGCTTGCCAGAGACTTTTCGATCTGGAATAATAAAAAAAGCAATTTTCTTGGTGCACTCATTGTAAAAATGATTAATGATAAAAACTTAATACCTGTGCAAGAAAAGAGTTATGGCTTTTTGGGAAAAGAAAAGATTGATACTAATTTAAAGGTAGGCACGGAGCCAAGTGATCAAATAGCAAGAGAACTCTACTATATAATACTTAAAGCAGCTGGAAGTGATGGCATACTTCAAGAAAATGAATTGAAAAAATATTTACATCATAATCCGCAAGTGCTTATTGATTTTATCAATAGTATGGATGGAAGAGGTCATACAGCTCTCAATATGAAAGATTGCTACAATAAAGTAGGTGGTAATAAACTAAAAGATTTAACAGATGCGGGTAAAAATGAACTTGCAGAAGTATATGGATCAAGAAAGTTTTTAGATGAATTCACCCTTATAAGTGAAAGAAGTATACTTGAAGGAGTAATCTGGGAAAACTTACTTGTTTATGCTACACTTTTTGGACTTGCTGATAAGGTTTTGTCAGAATTAAAAAGAGTATATCCTGATAAAATTATTGATTTAGATGATTATGAAAAAACTGTAATTATAAGCACGGCATATTATAGTGCTATGTATAATAGTAGCCCTCTGATAAGAAAATCACTTGATGCAGCACGATATGCGGTTATGGCAGCAGAAGGATTTGGCGGAGCTACATCAATTGATGGAGGTGGAGGATTCTCTGGCGGTGGTGGAGGCGGAGGTACAAGATAAAAAAAGTAAAAAAACGGCCTTATGGCCGTTTTATATTATAAAGGAAGGCAAAAACTGTGAAAAAGAAATTATTAATACTTACTCTTGTGATGGCATTATTAAATGTAGTTGCATGTAGTAATGAAATTGTAGAGGCTGATACAACTGAAAAAGTAGAACAAGCAGAGACTGAAGAAGTAAAAAGTGAGTTGTCTCTTGAGCAGCAGACTTTAGAAATCACCAATAAAACTATTGATCCAACTATTTATCTTGATTATAAAAAAGGGATAGAAGAAAAATTTTATAAATGGATTAAAAGTGATGATAGTACATATTATACTCTTGCATATATTGATGAGACAGGAAATCCTGTAAAATCATCAGAGGCAAAGATTAATGTGGGCGCAAATAATCAAGAGAGCATAGACAATGGAAAAAGACAAGGCAATAATGAAGGGACATCTACAGGGACATTTATAGATTGGGTTAATAAGATTTGTAAATAAAAGGAATTAAAAGTTTTCGTAATAGGGCGGCTTCTCGCCCTATTTTTGTGGAAAATTTGCGGTTTTCCTGACCCCCTATGAAATCGCCAAAAACCCCCTATCTTTTCAAATGGCATGGAGGTTGGTACCATCGCTGTCGACGGATTACGCTATCGTTCAATGCAAATATGCTTATTTATAAGGCAAGAGCTGTTTATCGAGCTTGGTCCTCGGAAGCAGAACTACTAATGACCTAGTATTTTGCTAAAAGCAGGAGCAAAAAAGC
>DFKY01000016.1 GCA_002374095.1 Lachnospiraceae bacterium UBA3633 | reverse complement strand
TTTCGCCGCCGTAGTCGGAGACAATGACGGCGCTGCGTTTATCACAAAGGCCGAGTTCGACTCAATGAAAAATGACTTTCAGTCGCAACTTGACCGTTATAATTCGTCTCTTGATAATAAGATAGATGGGGCGATTTCTGCTTACTTATCTGGGATTAATATTTCTAAAAAAAAATTATATTCGCTTGATGCCGCTTGTGGCTACACTTTTCCGCTTACTGCTTATTATGGTATGAATAAAGAGTTGTGGAATGATGTCACATCAGATTATTACAGGTTGTCTGTCCCTAAGATGATTGAACGTGACGTGAAGACGATGGTCTCTCGTTGGACTTCAAATACAATGATAGATAATGATGCCGATTATTTTATCGTGGCAACAACAAGTATGGCTTTCGCTGTGCCGCCAAACCACCGTGGCACCGGAGATGGGTACATGGCAATTCGTGCTGGTTGGCACGACAAAACACGTCAATATGATGGAAATATGGGATATCTCTATCGTATCGATAAGTCCACAAAAACAAGAAATATAAATGGTGCGCAGCATACTGTTTGGCGGCTGCGTGATAGGTTGTATGGCCAAGATAACCTCTATTATGTGAAAGCTTCCTATGGAGCCCCATGGGACGGTACAATGAATGGAACCATGCTCTGGTTGGATTATGTCTTTCTCGGGTATACTCGGCATCCTTGGTCGGGCTACCCGTACAATGGTCGTTGGGTAAGTTCTCAACCGCGCGAATTTGATACTTGGACAGAAGCCGCTATGAAGGCGGCTACCTATCATCAATACTGTTCGGGCGTAAAACAGGACACTGGGAGCTGGAAGCGTTCGCAATGGTCGTCTTTATCGGATGCAGAAGCTCCTCTCGGAACGATTCTGAATGATGTTACGGTAACACCGACAATGGGTTCGTCTAACTGGAATGACCAACCTTGGACGCGGGTGGTGAATATTCGTTTGGCTGGCGAGAATACAATGATTTTTGCCGGTGATGCTAATCTACCTGCTTATAATGATGATGGGTTTTCTTTTGCCCCTGTCGACCGAACAACTCCAGAAAATACTAAAGTTGCTTATAGCGAAAATTATTTCAATTTTAAGGATAAGGAAGCATTTTGGAATTTTAATGCCGTCACTCATAGGATGGGAAATTATAACAACTTCGTGTTTTTTTCGATGCCTTTTTGGCGAGCAACTGAGAAAGATTCCTTTCAACAGGATTCTAGTAACTCATTCTCTATGATTCGTGCATCTCTGGTTAGTTACATGGATAGCAATAAAAAAGAACACTTTATGGATGAGGGGATGTTCCTTGGAACCTTTGAGGAAGATTGTGATGTTGAATTTAAACTAAAGTTTGAATCATCGGAAACAAATCAAATAAATCTCGGTGTTAGTAAACGGCCGTGGGACATCAATCATCAGGCTGCCAATATTCCTGCTTGGTCGTTTAAGATTGGAAGCTCTGAAACTAATGTCGCCGCTGGTAGTGGAATGGCTATTGTGCCTACTAATACTGTGGTTTCTGTTAAAGTGCCTAGCTTATATAAAGGTGAAGAACTTTATATGATTTGGAACCCGCCTGGGACAGAATATGTTGAATTGACACAATTTAGTGACTATTATATTACTACTTCTGGTTAAAAAAATAAGGGGTGTAACCCTTATTTTTTTATAAGTTTTTATTGTTTGATCTGGAAAAAATTTCTATAATTAGTAGTGGAAAAAAATATAAAAATATAGGAATATATATTCCCGATAACAGCATTGAAATAATTAATAGCAGGGCAACTTACCCCTTGATAATAAAATAGATGGTGCTATAATGTATAATTTATAGAAGCAAACGTCAAATGGGGAATATATTATATAGTTATAATGAATTGCATGTATCGGCTAAGTCAAATAAAACTAAATATAGGTGGTAGCGTCGACGACCTAAAAAAGAAGTTAGTTGCGACATTGAAAATTAATGCTCAGGATATTGATTGGACTACATTTAAGATACTTAAGAAATCAACAGATGCAAGGGATAAAAATAATATCTTTTTTGTGTATAATGTTGCCTTTGACTTTGTAAAAAGTGACAATTTTGTTAAAGGCATTGTAGCCGCAAAGAAAAAGTTAGAGAAGTATGAGCCAATGACATTTGATCCAGAAGTTTTGGGACTAAAAGATGAGATAGCGAGAGAAGGAATGGAAAGTCTACTTCGACCTATAGTGGTTGGCTTTGGACCTGCTGGAATTTTTGCAAGTTATATCTTTGCACTTAATGGTATAAAACCTATAATTTATGAACGAGGAAAAGCTCTTGATGAAAGGGTAGTAGATACAAAGAAGTTTTTCGACACTATGGAAATTGATGAAGAGTCGAATGTATGCTTTGGTGAAGGCGGGGCAGGTGCATTTTCAGATGGTAAGTTAAATACAAATAATAAAGATAGAGATGGCATATACAAGTTTATACTTGAGACATTTGTAAGATTTGGTGCTGATGAAAAGATACTCTATGAAAGTATGCCACATATTGGTACAGATAAACTTATAGATGTGATAAAAAATATGCGAGACGAGATTGTAAGACTTGGAGGAGAGATACATTATAATTCCAAGTGGAGCTATGAAGAAATGTGTTCGCAGAGATTGTCAACACAAGGTACACCCATTATTCTTGCGATAGGTAATAGTGCTCGAGATACATTTAGAGATTTATTAAAAAATGGTTTTAACCTAAAAGCAAAAACTATTGCAGTGGGGTATAGAATAGCACATAAACAAGCATTTATTGACAATATACAATATGGGATGAGTTCACATAACTCGCCTTTGCAAGAAGGTTTGCAAAGTTCATCCATTCAAAAAAATGTACAACTTCCACCTGCAATTTATAAGCTTACATGTGATGTGGGTGGCGGTCGCTCTGTGTATAGTTTCTGCATGTGCCCAGGTGGCTATATTATCAATTCATCCAATAAAAAAGGTATGCTTTCAATAAATGGCATGAGTTACAATGACAGAAGTGGCAAGTATGCTAATTCTGCAATTGTTGTGACAGTGAAGCCTGAAGATATAGAAGGCTCACATAGCTCGCCTTTACGAGCGGGCTCACATAGCTCGCCTTTACGAGAGAGCCAGTATAGCACTTCTCTAAAAGAAGTGCCACAGTGTTCACCGCTTCAGATGATAGAGTTTCAAGAAAGAGTTGAGAAAAAGGCATATGAATTAGAAAAGGGCTATATACCATTTGTGACAAATGATGAAAATATAAATATGGATGAAATATTTAAAGGGCAGGCTAAAAAATCAGGCTTACTCTTTAGTGTGTATGAAAATGTAGGCGTTAAGTTTGATATAAATGAGTGCATAAAAAAAGCATTGGCATATTTTAACAAGAAAATGTGCGGTTTTTATAGTGATGCTCCTACAGCGGTTCTTGCTGGAGTGGAGACAAGGACAAGTTCGCCAGTTTTACTCGAAAGGGATGAAAACTATATGTGTAATGTAGAAAACTTTTATCCTTGTGGCGAAGGCTTAGGGCATGGCGGTGGTATAATGTCATCTGCAGCGGATGGCGTAAGAGTTGCCATGAAAATACTGCAAAATATTATGAAAAAGTAACCACTATATATAGTGGTCAAAAATGTTTGAAAATACTAACTTTTTTCTTGACATTTGCCAAAAATGTATTAAAATATATGTATATTAAGAGCTCTTCGTATAGTACATACTATATGATGGGTTTACCGAAGACCTAAAAGGTCAATATGTAGGAGGTAATTATGAATAAAGGTGAATTAGTAGTAAAAGTAGCAGAAGTTACAGGATTATCAAAGAAAGATAGCGAAGCAGCTATAAATGCATTTGTTGAGACTATCCAAAACTCTCTTAAAGGTGGCGAGAAAGTTGCAATTGCTGGATTTGGTACATTTGATGTATCAAATAGAAAGGCAAGAACTGGAAGAAATCCACAAACTGGCGAAGAAATAAAGATAGCAGCATCAAAGAATCCTAAGTTCAAAGCTGGTAAGTCATTTAAAGAGATGATCAACTAATTAATGCGTCTTGATAAATACCTGAAAGAAGCTCGTATAATCAAAAGGCGTACAGTTGCAAATGCTTTATGCGATAATGATAAGGTATCGGTAAATGGCGTCGTAAAAAAGGCAAATTATCAAGTCTCTTTAGGAGACAAAATTACTATAAGACATGGAGAAAATGAGATAATCCATGAAATTTTGAAAATGCCATATGAACGCAAAAAGAAGTAGAGGCGGAGTAAGACTTATCTCATCAAAAAAAAGACTTATACTTATTGTTTTACTTTTATTTCTTGGTATAGTAATATACAATGAAGTAAAGATTTTAAGGGCAAAGCAATATGAGTATGAGAGTAAAGTAGCACAAGTTGAGAACTTACGAGATGAGATTGAATCTGAAAAGAGTAAAGAAAAACCTAAAAATGTATCAGGACAAGATACGATTTCAGATGAAGAGTATGAATCTCTTGCAAGGGAAGAGCTTGGGCTTATAAAAAAAGATGAGATTATTATAAAACCTCGTTAATTAAAAGAATTAAAAAATCACTACTTAATGTAGTGATTTTTTTAATACTGTGCTATAATAGACTGATGATTAAAGGGCAGACAAAAGGAATTATATATTTACTTATCACAGCTATTATCTGGGGTGGCTCATTTATTTCACAGTACCTTGGCGGAGAGGTGCTTGGTGCATTTACATTTAACACATATAGATGTGTCTTTGGATGTCTTGCTATATTTGTCATTATATTATTTGATAATTATTTTAAAACACATATAATATGCTTTTTTAGAAAAGATGAGCCAAAACTCATAACTATAAAAAATTCTTTTTGGTGTGGAATAGTTCTTTTTTTTGCAATGATAACGCAACAAATTGGAGTGCAAGGAACTACGACAGCAAAGGCAGGTCTTATAGCGGCACTTGAAGTTGTATGCGTACCAATACTTATGCTTATATTGTATCGTAGGAAGATAAGACTTATCACATGGATTTTTATAATTACATCTATGATTGGCATAATGATACTTAGTGCTGGTGATGTGAGTGGGATCAATATGGGAGATGTGTGGGTTTTTGTATCTACGATACTTTACTCTATAACTATCATACAAGTTCCAAAGTATGTGAAGGGGATAGATCCGATAAAGTTTTCTTTTTTCAGATTTGTGATAATTGGAATAATGGGATTTGCATGTGCGGTTATAGCAAAAGAGGAACCATTTTCAATTGAAAATTTAAAAATTGCAAAATACAGTATTCTTTATTCTGGGATTTTTGCATCAGGTGTAGCGTATACATTTCAAATACTTGGGCAGAAGTATTGTGACCCAATTATAGCTACACTCATTATGAGTCTTGAAGGAATATTTGCAGCAATATTTGGATGGATTTTACTTGGACAAAGTCTTAATTTCTTTCAGATTATGGGAATACTACTTACCTTTATATCTATAATATTTGTGCAGATTACTGAAAATAATAAAAAAGTGTATGAAATTAAAAAGGGGTGATTATAGATGGAAGAAAAATATAAAGCGTTATTAAAAGAAGCTTTACTAATAAGAGAAAAAGCATATACACCATATTCTCATTATAAAGTGGGAGCAGCATTACTTTGCAAAAGTGGTAAAGTATATGTAGGGTGCAATATTGAAAGTGGAGCATTTTCGCCTACTTCATGTGCGGAAAGAGTTGCTTTCTTCGATGCTGTAAAGCATGGAGAGAGAGAGTTTGAAGCTATGGTTGTGGTTGCTGGAACTGATGGAGATAAAAATCTTAAAAATGCATCTCCATGCGGAGTGTGTCGTCAAGTTATGGCAGAGTTTTGCAAAGATGACTTTAAAGTAATACTCCCCAAAATTCATATTACTGGCGATATAAATGCTTCGCAATATGAAGTTATAAATGAAAAAGTTTATTCTCTTGATGAATTAATACCATTTAGATTTGACTATGAGGAATTTAAGTAACATGAAGCATGTAGATATATGGACTGATGGAGCATCAAAGGGTAATCCAGGACCTGGTGGTTATGGGGTAGTTATAAAGTATGTCGATGAAGATGGAGCTAAAAAGAGGGTAGAAATTAGTGATGCCTTTGAATCGACAACCAATAATAGGATGGAGCTACTTTCTGCTATAATTGCCCTTGAGACTTTAAAGGAAGCGTGTGATGTGACATTAACATCGGATTCGAGATACCTTGTAGATGCCTATAATAAAAAATGGATAGAGTCCTGGCTTAAAACTGATTTTAGGCGGGGAAAGAAGGATGAAGTAAAGAATATAGATTTGTGGGAGAGAATGATAAAGCTTACAAACTTTCATAGAGTGACATTTGTCTGGGTTAAAGGGCATGCGGATAATGTAGAAAATGAAAGATGTGATGCTTTAGCTAATGAAGCAATAAAAAAGCGAGTGGGGTAACCACTCGCTTTTTATATCTATTCTACATCTGGCTCTATAATGCCAAAGCCTCCATCACCTCTTTTATATGCTACACAAATTTTTCCTGATGTATTTTCATATAAGAAAAATGTATGACCTATCATATCAAGTTGCATACATGCCTCTTCATCATCCATTGGCTTTAGAAGCATCTGTTTTTTCTTCACAATCTTTATGTCAGAATTTTCTTCTTCAATTTGCTCTTCGCTAAAATCTCCTTCAGACATATTTTTCATGATGTTGTGAATCTTGTTGTCGTGAATTTTTGTGCGATATTTTCTTATCTGTCGCTCAAGTTTATCTACTGCTGTATCTATAGAAGCAAAAAGGTTATCCTGACATTCGGATACACGGAGAAGATTACCACGGACAGGAATATTTATTTCTGCCACGTCACCTATTTTTTCTTTTTTTAGTGTAACTGTCGCTGTGGTTTCATTGGTAAAAAATTTATCAAGCTTTGAGAGTTTTTCTTCTACACGTTTTTTAATTCCGTCTGTGAGATCGATACCTCTTCCTGACATTATTATCTTCATAATTTGCTCCTTTCATCTTATTTCTTCTAATTATAGCATAAAAAAGTTAGTTATGCTATAATATAGAAAATCTTGAAAATCGCTAAAAGGAGCATATTATGTCATTATTGGATAATTGGCACGAGATAGCCTATGATACGACAGATCAGAAAGCTATGAAGAGCGTGTGGGAAAAGTATTTTGCAGAAGAAAAAGAAATATACAAAAAAATATTAAGCGATCCTACTAAAGAGATAGTTGGCACTGTAGAATCATTAGCATCAGAATACGGTATGGACATTACTTATTTTGTAGGTTTCCTTGAGGGGATTAATGAGTCTATAGAAAAACCTAATCCTATAGAGAAGCTTAAGGAGTCGTCAAAGGTTAAGATAAAAATTAAACCAGAAGATTTGTATTCCAATATGGTAAGAGCAAAAGCAAATTGGCTCTACGATCTTCCTGAGTGGGATAGTATTCTTACAAAAGAAAAAAGACAAGAATTATATAGAGAATGTAAGAGTGAACAGATTGTGAGAAGAGAAGAAGATAAAGTATATCCAAATGATCCATGTCCATGTGGAAGTGGAAAGAAGTATAAGAAATGTTGTGGGAAAGGACTATAAGGAGAAGACTATGAAAATATATACATTTAATGAATCTGACATGAAAAAGATAATGACTATGAATGATGCAATAAAAGCTGTAAAGGATGCAGCTGTAAGTTATTCAAATGGTAAGACCGACATACCACTTAGAGCCAATCTAAATGTAAAAGAATATAATGGCAATAGCCTTTATATGTATGGATATGTACCTGGAAGTAATGCTCTTGGTGTGAAACTTGTATCCGTGTATCCTGACAATCCAAAACTTGGGCTTTCTGCATGCCCTGCGACAGTCATACTTGAAGATGCTAAGACAGGTATAGTGAATGCAATAATGGATGGAACTTATCTTACAAGACTAAGAACTGGTGCACTTAGTGGTGCAGCTACAGAGTATCTAGCGAAAAAAGACTCTAAAGTTTTTGCACTTATTGGTACGGGTGGTCAAGCTGAAACTCAACTTGATGCCGTTCTTGCAGTCCGTGATATAGAAGTTGTGAAAGTGTATAGTAGAAATACTGACAATGTTAAAAACTTCATAGATAGAGTAAAGGTAGGAAAGACACAAAAGTTTGTAGCATGTAAAAGTTCTGATGAAGCGATAGATGAAGCTGACATAATTACTGCTGTTACTGTGTCAAATAATCCGGTATTTGATGGAAAGAAAGTAAAAAAAGGGTGTCATATCAATGGCGTAGGGTCTTATACACCAGAGATGTCAGAAATAGATGAATATATAGTTCTTAAAGCTTCTAAGATTATAGTTGATACTATGGATGGAACTATAAATGAGACAGGTGATTTCTTAAAACCTATGAAAAAAGGTCTTTTCAAAAAAGAAATGATTACTGGAGAACTTGGCGAACTTGTAGAAGGTAAATGTAAAAGTAGAGAAAATGACGATGAGATAACCTTTTTTGAAACTACAGGATCTGCAGTATATGACTTGGTTACTGGCCAAAGAGTATATGAGATAGGGAAAGATAAGGGGATTTTCAATACTGTAGAACTCTAAAAAAATACTTGCTTTTTTTATAATTTTATTGTAAAATTATTAGGCTTATAGGTTTTATAAGTTATGGCCCGGTGGCTCAGTTGGTTAGAGCGCTGCCCTGTCACGGCAGAGGTCAGGGGTTCAAGTCCCCTTCGGGTCGCATTGGGCGGATTTTTACCGCCCATAAAATTTTATGGATGGGTTCCCGAGTGGCCAAAGGGGACAGACTGTAAATCTGCTGGCAACGCCTTCGGTGGTTCGAATCCACCCCCATCCAATTATATATGGGGTGTTAGCTCAGCTGGGAGAGCATCTGCCTTACAAGCAGGGGGGCAGAGGTTCGAGCCCTCTTGGTCCCAGTACCATGCCGATGTGGCTCAATTGGCAGAGCAGCTGATTTGTAATCAGCAGGTTAACGGTTCGAGTCCGTTCATCGGCTTTTAGTTTTATAAGGATGGGTTCCCGAGTGGCCAAAGGGGGCAGACT
>DFKY01000024.1 GCA_002374095.1 Lachnospiraceae bacterium UBA3633 | reverse complement strand
TCACATAGTTCGCCCCTACAATGCGAGCTCGAACGCTCCGCTTTTTTGCTCCTGCTTTTAGCAAAATACTATGCCATTAGTAGTTCTGCTTCCGAGAACCAAGCTCGAAAAACAGCTCTTGCGTTACAAATATGCATATTTGCATTCAGCAATAGCGTAATCCGTCGACAGCGATTAGGTACCAACCTCCAAGCAACTTAAAAAGATAGAGGGTTTTTGGCGGTTTCATAGGGGGTTACAGTGTAAATAAACGAGCCTTCCATAGTTGATACTTCTGTTACTCGATTTGGCATATCATCTAAAATTTTCTCAAATGTTTTATCACTATATTTTGACATTGTTACTCCTCTAAAAATTGCAAGAAAAAAGAGAAGCTTTCCAATTCTCTTTAATCACTTATATCTAATTAATTCTTAATTCTCAAAATGCTTTTTATTTATTGCTTTTATAAATGTTTTTTTTAATTCCTGTGATTTATAAAAGAATTTCTTTTCTGATGAATTTAGTGTATTGCTATTTCTTTTAATATTTAATAACTCAATTGTACATATAAAATCTGCAACTTGTAATAATTTATACTTTTGTGGAATGGCTTTTCTAAATTCTACATGATTCAAGTGAGCAGAAAATATTGCATTTAAAACACTACTAAGCTCAATTTGTCCATTATCATAGTATACTACGATACGATTATATTGCATAAAAAAATCATAGTTTCTATCAATAAATTGTGTTATTTCTTTACTTAATTTCCCTGATAAAGCTATTTTATCATTAGCAATTTTTCTATCTACAAAAACTGTATAATGAGTGATAGGGCATGACATAGTAAAATTCAGCATGCAATATAATAACTTTCTTCTATCATCAAGAGAATACTTATCAAATACCGATTCCTTTCGTATAATTGGCATAGAATGTAAATACTCAATATCAAAATTATTATTTTTTATTCTACTCTCTAATTGATTTACTTGTTTATCAATACTTTTACTTTGATCGTGAAACACAAAGGTAGTAAGATAATATGATGGAAACTTTGTAGCTATTCCAAAATCACCACTTTCATCAATAAAAACACTTAATTCTTTCATTAGCATCTCTCTTCTTTACAAAAATAGCGAGGAATTCTCCCCGCCTGCTATGGTCCAAAGAGTTTTCACCCAGACCTTGATTATATGATAACATAAATATATAAAAAGTCAATAGAAATTTTCTTTTTAATAACTGAGTTTTAACATAAACATCTCCATATTTTGTAATACATTACAAGTAATATTTAACTTATCTAAATCCTTATTTACTGATACATCTTCAACTGATTTAATGTGTGGATTTATAAGTAGTGCATCTTCTATCATCCTTTTTGTTTCTGATAAAAGGTAATCTTCATCATTATAAGTTTTGCCGATTAACTCTTCTAACTCGCACCCATATTTCCAAGAAGATTTGAAGCTGGCGAGTCTGTAAGCCGTGATAAAGTTTCTCATGAAAGCTCAAGACATCTACGAATGGACATGTCATCAAAAAAGTTTTGAAAGCCATATACTTTATTACTAAAAATGATGTTGCATACGACCCACTCAAAGCTGGCGGCATAAAATAATTAGTTAAATTCCTTTTTCACTCAAAAAAATACTTCAATAGAGGGCTTGTTTTTTATGCTCATTAAAACTATTTATCCATCATTTCTAATATTCTGCCCCCATCTTTAGTGGATTGGCGGGAAGGGACATTTTTCTTTTCCATATAATAAAATAACCATATCCCAAAGGATACGGCATCAAAATAAAATAATTAACCATATCTTTCACCTAAAATATAAATCTATGGTGTCAGAAATATATGTATTATTTTGCCATTATAAGTGTGTTTTTTCAAGACTATATTTTACTATTGATGGTCTAAGCTTTCTAAATATCTTTGCACTTATTGATAACTATTCTTTTAATTAATCTTCTATCAACTTCATTTTCAAATCTGATATTGTTACATAGTATCCACCATCATTGCACTTTGGAGCAAGTCTCATCCAAATATTATTTTCTTTATTTACACCTTCAACTTCTATTTTTACCTTGCCATCAGATGCATCAACTTCAGCTCCCTTTAACTTCATACTTGTCCCATTGACTTTTCCATCATAAAAATCTGCATTATTGGTATTCACAGTGTCAAAAAAGTTTGCTTTTTTAATATCAAGATTAATCTTTTTATTTGAACCAACTGCATCAATTATTCTATTTACAGTATACTTAAATTCAATTTCTACTGTCCCTCGGCCAGGGCAGTCAAGAACAAGTGGCATACCATCACCAAGTCGTAAAGATGTTGTATTCTTATTATATTTGAATCTTGTGTTTCTAATTTGTTTTATTTTTACATTTTCAAGAAGAGGTAATTGTAAAGTCAACATTTTATCTGTAGGGGATAGCATTCTGGCAGTATCCCCGGTCCAAGGCTGACTCGTAGGTTTTGGTAACACTGACACACTGAACACCTTCCATGTTGTACTTTCAAAATCTGAAAATGTTTCTATCTGCTTTGTTTGAATTCCATGATGTACATATTTATTCTGCCTATATACATTAGTTCTATCTTCTTTATCGTCTGTTGCTTGGTCATAACCATACATCATACGATTAACATATTTTTTTGTAGGAGTTACATTTGCAGATGTCATTTTCAATAAGTTAACACCAGTTGAAATAAGAGACGGATTTTGATAATCAACATGTTCGGCGCCAGCTTCAGTTTTCCATACATATTTTATATTATTCAACCATGTGGCCTGTTCACCGAAATACCATGTTTGATGTGGATATGTAGCTACAACATCAGCTTTCTTTAAAGGAATTGTCCACTTCACACGGTTCGCTTCTGTTCGCACATTTTCCGTATCTGTTAGTACTTCAAATTTACAAAAATCAGTATCCCCAGGGCTCAGCACATTGAAACTGTTGACAGGGTCGTTTCCGACACAAAATATTCTTCCTTCCAGTGACCATAAGTCAGATGATGCACCATTTAACTCGGTCTGAACATAATTATACCCAAATCCCCAAGACGCAACATTTTCAATTGACACCTCATAACAGAGATGCCGATATGTGTCACTATTGTTTAAATACAAATCATCATCTTTATCCTGCAGTCTTATATATGAGACAGGAACACACCAGTCAGCATAGTTTTGACCTGCCGGATTATCGCTTTGCGATAATTGATGCCCATAACTCCAATGTGCATCATTTCCTTGATATTGTAAATTAAAGAACCAAGTAACGGGCCCCCAGAAACCGAAACTACCACTTAACCCGAGATTATTATTTCTTGTATTTCGCCTTTTATCAGCTTTCCAAGTTTGCCAAATATCAGTCGTATCATCAGTGTATGTCGTTCTAGCAGTCCAATGACGATTTTTACCTTTCACCAAGAATTGTTGTATCCACCATATTTCATCATAATTAGACACTTGTGGATTAAGCACAGTCTCTTTAGCAACCGTTATACCTGAAAGGTATGCTGCTATCGCCCCATCAATCTTATTATCAAGAGACGAATTATAACGGTCAAGCTGACTCTGAAAGTCATTTTTCATGGAGTCGAATTCGGCCTTTGTGATAAACGCAGCGCCGTCGTTATCACCAACTACGGCGGCAAAAGATTCTATACTCATAAGCACAACTAAAAAAGTAGCTCCTAGTCTCTTCAACATCTTTGTGCTTTTTATCATATATTTATATCAACGACCAAAGATTAATTATACTCATTATGTCTGCCCTAGCAATCTCAAAAAATGCTTCTTTTTAGCATTTTTTGAAAAGCGGAGGCCACGAAACGATTAAGTGTTCGTGCTTGCACGGACACTTTGTAGTGAAGTGTGCCGAACGCTCCCAGGTACCAACCTCCAAACCATATAAAAAAATAGGGGGCAAACACCCCCTATAAAAATAGGGGATATTACAATATAAACGAGCCTTCCATAGTTGATACTTCTGTTACTCGATTTGGCATATCATCTAAAATTTTCTCAAATGTTTTATCACTATATTTTGACATTGTTACTCCTCTAAAAATCGCATAAAAAAACAGAGTATACACTCTGTTTGTAATGCCAATAAACCATTACTATATTTTAACTAATGTTTAATTTTTTCCAATTTTAAAGTATAACCTAAAGGGTATAAAACTTTTAACAAACTATTAATTTGTGGAGAATGTGTAGCTCTTTCAAATCGCGCAAGTTGCGATTGTTTAATATTTGCTTTTTCAGCAAGATCAGCCTGTGACATACCTTCCTCTTCTCTAATAGAAATAATTTTATTTATTAAATCTTTTTCAAAAGCTATTTGAATCTCGTCTTCTTTGTTAATGTTTAATTTCTTTCTAATTTCTCTCCATGTTTTCATACTTTATACCTCTCTAAATAATCTTTTAATCTTGTTTTTGCTTTTTCTATTTCAAGTTTTGGTGTCTTAGCAGTTTTCTTTATAAAATGAGATAATATTAATATCTGCCGATTTGTAATATATGCATACATTATGCGATTCTTTAATGGTCTTAATTCCCATATGTCATCTTCAATATGCCTTGCAATCGGATAGCAAACATTATTTCCTTTTTCTTCAAGCACATCAAGATATGCAACTATTTTATTGAAATTAACTCTACTGTCTTTATCATTTTTATTATGCAGATTAGCAATGTATTGTTCTACATCACTTATGTCATTTTTATCAGTATAGAATATAATTTTATATCTTTCTTTCATATCAAAATAATAACAAATTTGTTATATTTTGTCAATACAAAAAGTATTTTATAAAAATGATGTTGCATACGACCCGCTTAAAGCTGGTGGCGTAAAATAATTAGTTAAATTCCTTTTTCACTCAAAAAAATACTTCAATAGAGGGCTTGTTTTTTATGCTCATTAAAACTATTTATCCATCATTTTTAATGTTCTGCTACATCTTTAGTGGATTGGTGGGAAGGGGCATTTTGCATTAGATAAAACATGTTAATATTAAAAATAGGGTTGACGTTTCATCCCTATTTTATTAATTCTTCAGTAAATCTAAACATTTATCTTTTTAAACTTAGCTTGAAATTAGTTTCATATTCAATGACTTATCCTCAATAGAACAATATGTATCGTTATCATCAGGGACGAGACGTATATAATACTTATCGCCATTTGTCTTGTCTTTTACGCTATAATTAGGTATGGTAACTTTATAGGTTTTATTATAATCAAGGCTTAAGCCATTAATTTCCTTATCTATATATATATCGGTAGATCCATCATTTACGGACCCAAATAAGTAATTAATTGTAGTATTTGTATTCAGAGTTGAATTTGCAAGATATATTTTTGCTTTACCAGTAGTATTTGCTACTTCTGTTTTAGCATCAAACCCAAGCAACTTAAAATTAATTTCCACATTTCCATTATTCATTAATCCTTCAAATAATTGCAACCCGTCACTATACTTAAGATAAGTCCCGCTTTTAGTTTTAAAATTACCATTTCCATAATCATGAAGTTTATAATTCGGAGGAATAGGCAAATAGAAATATCCCGATGCTTGGTGTAGATTTGTAGCAGTTGGTACATATGCATCGTACCATCCCCAGTTAGTGCTAGGAGCCAAGACGAAGCTAAACGATTGAACGGTCAAGTTCGCTTTATTGTAATTATTCACATCGGAAAAATCTACATTTCCATACTCATCATACTTCAACCCTTGAAATTCTTCGTCACTATATGGGAAAGATCCATAAGCAATCATATTATTACTAATAGTGAAATCATATGGCACAACGGCAGACAAATTTTTTGTCACTGTCGCATAACCGGCGCCTACATTACTGTTAGACATTATAGTCTCAGAAGACAAACCGCTATCCCCAGAAACCTGGTAGTATCCCTCTTGAACATCGGGAGCCGTACGACTAATGGTCCACGAATAAGCAGAGGCGTTAGGGTCACCAATCCAACGCGCACGGTAACCGCTTATGTTTAAAGATATTACTTTACTTGAATCATCGTTTAAAGAAATAATACACCTATTAGGATTGGTTCCAGATGCGTCATCTTGAAACGTATTCGTATTTTCTGACATACTTATCTCGTCTACTTGTGGTTTAAAAGTTATTCGCCAGTATTCCGATGGGTAATTTGTATTAGTTAAGTACGACACTTTCCATTGGCTTGTATCAGTTATTTTTTCAAGCCGAAACACTTCATGCGGCACGATATCCCGATCACCCAAACTCCCGTTTGTATTATCAGCATTTTCTACATTTGTCAGTTGCGCGGCAGCACCTGACAAAATTTGCATAGCATAATTTCCTCTTGACCATTTGTTTATGAAAGAAAAAGTAATACGCCCACCCCTGGAATTATACGATGACTCTGGTCTTTGCAAAGGCCACCAATCAAGGTCAGAAACAGACTTATTCGATGTCGGGGTCCGCATATATTTACGTCCGTAAAACTTAAAATCATAATAAAATCTCATTTGATTATAATTGCTCACACTCTCACTAATCTTAGTCTCTTTTTCAAGATTTATTCCAGCCAAGTATGATGCTATAGCCCCATCAATCTTATTATCAAGAGACGCATTGTAGCGATCAAGCTGCGATTGAAAATCATTTTTCATAGAGTCGAACTCAGCCTTTGTGATAAACGCAGCACCGTCGTTGTCTCCGACTACGGCGGCAAAACTCTCTATACTAAAAAGAAGCACTAAAATTATTGCTACATATCTCTTAATCAATCCACTTGCTTTATTCATGTAATGTTGTTACGACCTTCGGGCTCGCAATGCACCCCAAGGGCACTTTGTCGCTCCGCTCGGGCGCTCGCCCCTACAATGCGAGCTCGTCCGTTGAGCTTTTTTGCTCCTGCTTTTAGCAAAATACTAGGTCATTAGTAGTTCTGCTTCCGAGGACCAAGCTCGAAAAACAGCTCTTGCCTTACAAATATGCATATTTGCATTGAACGATAGCGTAATCCGTCGCCAGTACCAAGCTCCAAGCAACTTAAAAAGATAGAGGGTCGGCATAGGGGGTTATGAAATATTGACTTTATACCAATCGATAATTTTGCAGAAAAATAGCAAGCTTTTAACTTGCTAATACCGAATTACTAAATCTATAGAAAACCCAGTTATAATACACCCTATTCCAGCTCTACTATCTTATCATATTCTATTTTGTTAGGGAAAATTCAATAGCGTTTACATTATTATTATAACATAAGCTTGAGAGAAAATAAAAAAATCGGACTATCAAGGCCGATTTTTTTATGGTTGTTTTTTTATTAAATAAATCTCCATTTATTCAGTAACTAATTTAACATTCATATCAGTAATTCTAACATAATGTCCACTTGCATTAGTTTCTTTAGGTCCAATTCTTAACCAAGTACTATCACCTTTTTTAACCGGAATAATTACGGAATAAGTAGTATCTGTAGTAGTAGGTTCCCACAGTACATCTCGTAAGATAGTCCCACTATCATCAGCCAAATAATTGTTAGTTGTTGTATCATTATAATCTGACTTTTTAAATGACAATCTTATAGACTGGGAAGGGTCTGCTGTTACAGTTACATCATTGTCATAAACTTTATACTTAATTTTAACATTAAGCTTACCATCATTAAAAAATGTATCAGCAATTGGCAACCCTCCACCAATTTGTAGTGGTATTTTATTCTTTGTCTGAAACTTTGGATTATATATCTCCCTTAAATAATACTGTGGCCAAATAGGCATACCCCATTCAGGTTGAACACTTGCCCCACTCTCATCAATAAAAGGATAGGTTCGATTGTTTAAATTACTTCTTGAGATGGTAAAATATGACAAAGTCGGGTCAAATGTCACTGTTTTAATTTCCGAATGAGTATAATCATAATTACCCCATGCTGTAGGTCCTTGAGTTGAAAGTTCTACAGCACAATTTACCTTTGTATCAGTTTGTGCACCAAGAAAAATATTTTTTAACACATTATAATCAGCATTCACTTGTGCATGTGATGGACTATCTTGAGTTATAGCTGGATTTGCGAAAGTAAAAGTGGTATTTCTGAGTTTTGTATATCCCGCATAATCTGGACCGAGAAGACCCGCCTTCAAACTCGGGCTTCCATAGCTATTTTTATTTGATGGTAAATATAGTACTTCGGTCTCATATGTCGTGGCACCTGGAGTATTCGTACTTTCTGCACCATTATAATTATGAAATTTAACCTTAAAACGTGCTACATCAGTAGTGTTTTTAGGTAAAACGACATAACCACCATCTGGGCCAGGCCCCGAATATCGATTTATGTTCTGATATAGTGGAGTTAGATGCGTCCCATCGGTAGAGACTACCTGACCCGGGTAGCCTCTATCATTCATCTGGGATTCGAAACCAAAAGGCACACTACCATCATTTATAAGCTTAGGTTTGCCAGCTTGCAAGTCATAACAACGGAAAAGCCAAGGAGCAGTCATATCAGTAAAATTAACATCATATCCATCGGATGATCCTGCTATTATTGAGTGCCATCCCTCAGAATCATTCCAATATCGCTCTGGTGCGTCAGCTTTCACTTGTAAGTTCCACGTAAATAAAAAAGTCACGATATCAACATAGTAAATTGCAGAGTAATAAAATCTACCTGCACGTAAATTACGATAGTTCGCAAAAGTTGGCTTCTGCCATTTCATTCCCGTTTCAGTGTAAGATGTTGTTGTCTGCCATGTTCTTTTATTTAGCTTTAAGAATAAATCATTTACCCAATACATGTCTTTATAATTACTAACTATAGGCTCAATATTTGTCTCTTTCGCTACAGCAACACCAGAAAGATACGCTGCAATCGCCCCATCAATTTTATTGTCAAGAGATGAGTTGTAGCGGTCAAGTTGCGACTGAAAGTCATTTTTAAGACTGTCAAACTCTGCCTTTGTGATAAACGCAGCTCCGTCGTTGTCTCCGACTACGGCGGCAAAACTCTCTATACTAAAAAGAAGCACTAAAATTAGTGCTATATATCTCTTAATCAATCTATATGGCTTATTCATGTAATGTTGTTACGACCTTCAGGGCACAGCACTTGTGCAATAGTTTGGTTGGTACATTGCTCGTTCATGCTAACTGCATATTGTACTAATGCAATTTTCTTTTCTGTAAGCAAGAGCTGTTTGAGAGGTTCCGCAGGAAGCTTAGAACTTCTTATGACATAGGATTTTGCGTTAGGAGCAAAAAAGTCACCGGATAAGAGAGCGAGCATATTCAAGGGCTCACATAGTTCACCCCTACAATGCGAGCTCGTCCGTTGAGCTTTTTTGCTCCTGCTTTTAGCAAAATACTAGGTCATTAGTAGTTCTGCTTCCGAGGACCAAGCTCGAAAAACAGCTCTTGCCTTACAAATATGCATATTTGCATTGAACAATAGCGTAATCCGTCGACAGCGATGGGGGAATTGTCCCCATATTCTGTACACCCAACTAAGAGGGTAATTGTCAAGGTCGTCAACAAACGCTTAAATTTATGTACGGCAAGTCCCGTACACAACGTTTATTGCATCCTGTAATTGATAATATTTTATAAAATTTCACTTAAAAAATCAAGTATTTGGAGCCTCAAAAGTATTAAAATATTATTAAAAATTATAATGATTTCGCAGATTTTTCGGACACATTTTAGACAATTTTCAGACATATTTTATTTCGCAACTTTTTTTAAGAAAGGGTCGTGCCATTATCAATTATGAGAATTGCCCTCTTAAGCGAGCACCAACTCCCCCTACCAATTTTTTTCTTCTATAATTATTATGATTTTTTTCAAGATGTGGTGGGGGAACATTTTTGAAGGCACTAGATTGCAATTTTTCATTGTAAAGCTACTTGACAGAAAATCTGTATATGATATAATAAACATAGAAAAGGCAGGACCTAACGGTGATGCCAAAGAAAGTTAATTAAAAGTAACCTTGCCTTGGTCGGGGGTTACTTTTTTGTTACTATGATAATTAAAAAAATTAATATCAGATAACAAATGACGAAATTATTATCCATCTCCACATCACCTCCTCCCGTTTATGCAACACTTGGAAGTTTTGTGGCATCACCACCCGGTAGAGTAATCTCTTACTGTTCCCGTTTACATCCTGCCTTGCTTGATACACAAGCTTGCTAAAAAACTATCATAAATATGAGTCTTTGTCAATATAGTCGGATTTACGACTGGGTGTGGCACTTGACAAAGATCCTAGATTTGTTATAATGCTAATACAACAAAAGTTATCAAAAAAAGAGCACCTGTTTACGTAGGTGCTCTTTTGATATCTAGTCAAAGCGGTTATCAAGCCACTTGACAATATAACAATTCTCTTGTATTTATAATACTATAATGATATACTAATATTGGAGGTAGATTATGTCATACAAATCAAATGTAATTATAACAAAAGATGATAATTGGTATGTGGCAAATAGCATTGAAACAGGAATCGCATCCCAAGGCAAAACCATAGAAGAAGCTTTAGTCAACTTGAAAGAAGCCTTGGAACTATTTTTTGAAGACAATAATAATTACGCTGAACCTGCATCCAACGTACTCCTTACATCTCTTGAGGTGACTATATAATGCCATCAAAATATCCTATACTAAAACCTTCTGAAATAGTGCAATTTCTTGAAAAATATGGTTTTAAATTTATAAAACAAAAAGGAAGCCATATGAAATTCTTTAATGGTTATAAAACCGTCATTATCCCAAATCACAATGAAATTGCAAAGGGAACATTAAAAAGTATCTTGAACCAAGCAGATATCGATATTTCTACACTTTTAGATTATCTTCACAATTAATAAAATAACCATTTTATATTATAAAAATATTCTTATATTGTCAGAAATCCGACTAACTGTGGCACTTGACAATACAGGATCATGTGATATAATATGTGTGATAGAAATGATATCAAAAAAAAGAGTACCTGTTTACGCAGGTGCTCTTTTAATATCTAGCTAAAGTGGTTATCAAGCCACTTGACAAAATTATAGTTTATGTTATAATAAAGACACTAAAAGGAAACTGTATATCAAAAGACCCACGGCTAATGGGTCTTTTTCTTTACAAAAAATGCCCTGCGGCTAACAGGGCATTTTCGCAGCTATCTAATCATAATGACTATCAAGCCACTTGCAAATGTAATAGAGAATTACTCCTGCAACTACATTTACCAACACTAAAAATGGAAACTGCATAGCCACCTCCTTTCGATAAACTCTACTTGAAAGTAGGCAAAGCAAATTATAGCATACATTCCAAAAAATACCTAGTCAGAAATCCGACTAGGTTTTTTGCTATTAATTTTCGATATCTTCTTCTCCCTTAAGCTTCTTTAATCTCTTGCTGATCTTAAGTTCCTTTTCAAATTCATCAGGTGCCTTATAACCTATAGCAGAATGAAGCCTTCTCGCATTATAGAAACCATCTATGTATCTAAATATTATCTTTTTGGTATCATCAAAAGACTGTGGCTTAAACTGATATAAGCACTCTTTTTTTAAGGATGCATGAAATGACTCTTGCCCAGCATTATCTGCACATGAAAATACTATCCTTGTGTATGAGCATACCGCCCCATGTCGCATCGCAAAATCCTTATATTTATCAGATCTATATTGTGCCCCCTTATCGCTATGAAGAATGATCCCTTTTTTAGGCTTTCTTTCTTTATAAGCGCTATCCAAAACTCTAAGTATTAAATCTGTTGTCATACTTCTTGATAGTTCATAAGCAATTACTTTTCGCGAATAATAATCTATAACAGATGCAAGATATGCATTTGTCCCATCACTAAGCTTTATATATGTTACATCTTGAGTCCAGACAACATTTACGTCATTTACATCTGTATCTTTTGCAATATTTTTAAGTCTCAAATATGCATAGTCTTTAAAATTAGTTTTCTTATATCGAAATTTTTTGTGAACTATCGATTGTATATTTAACTCTTTCATATAATTATGTATAGTTCGTCTTGCTACCATATAGCCTTCTCTACGAAGTGCAAGTGTAATCCTTGGTGAACCATATGTGCCATATGAATTGTTATATATTTTTATCATTGATTTTACTATCTCTGCTTTTCGTGTATTGTCCTTTCTTCTGTAATACTTATAATGATAATAACTTGATCTTGAGTAACCAAAAACTTTTGCCAACCTATTGATAGAAGTATGCTTATCAATTTCTTTAATATTTAAAAACAATTCTCCTATGACTGCTCTTTTTCCGTAAAGAAGGCAAATGCTTTTTTTAGCATTTCTATTGTCTCTTCTCTTTCTTTTATCTGTTTTCTTAGAAGCTTATTTTCAATTTCAAAATTAACTGCTTCTTCATCAAAAGTGTGTGGATCTTTTTTATAAAAATATATCCACTTTTCATAGGTTTTAATTGGAATTGATAATTCATTTGCGACGCGAGATGGTGAATTGTCAAATTTGTCAAGTAACTCACAGGCCATCCTTTTAAATTCTAATTTGTATCGCCTTTTCATATTTCCTCCTACCCCTCCATATACCTAATTATAGCAAAAATCGCGATTTTTATGGGCAAATGAATTTGCCGCAAATTTTTATAAAATAAATCCTTTACCCGCGCGATTTTTCGCTATTTTTTAAGCCACATCCCTCTCTTCCTTCTGTACAATACTTTTGCCATCTCCCTGGTACCAACCTCCAAGCCATTTGAAAAGATAGGGGGTTTTTGGCGATTTCATAGGGGGTTCTATTTTATGAATAATTAAGAGTAAATTTTCGTATAATCCGAAAATCAATATTGTATTTTTCAGATTTTTATGATATCATTTAATTATGATAAAAAGGACTATAGAAAATCAAATATTAAAACTTTTGCAGAAATTCCCAGTTATCACACTTACTGGAGTTAGACAATGCGGAAAGTCAACATTACTAAAAGCATTGCTTAAAAACTATACTTATGTTTCACTTGAAGATCCAGATACAAGAGACTTTGCTGAATTTGCCCCAAGAGATTTTCTTGAGAAATATGACAAGCATTGCATATTTGATGAAGTTCAGCGAGTACCAAATTTGTTTTCCTATATTCAAACTAAAGTTGACAGCAAAAATGAAATGGGACAATATATTTTATCAGGCTCTCATAATTTTAATTTAATGAATAATATCTCACAAAGTTTAGCCGGTCGAACTGCGGTACTAACACTTGCTCCATTTTCTATCACAGAACTCGACAGTGAAAAATTATTGCCAAATAAATTAAATGACATACTATATAAAGGTTTTTACCCAGCTATTTATGATAGAAAAATTGATCCACAGGATTATTTCTCAAGTTATCTAGATACATATATAGAAAGAGATGTTCGCCTTTTACAAAATATATCAAATGCGACAGCTTTCAAAAGATTCATCAAGCTTTTGGCAATCCATTCAGGTCAAACAATTAATTACACTGAATTATCAAATGAAAGTGGTGTCTCTGTGCCAACTGTAAAATCTTGGATATCAATATTAATCCAAAGTTATTTAATTTATGAGTTACCACCATACTACAAAAAAATTTCAAAGCGTTTAGTGAAATCGCCAAAAATTTACTTTTATGATACAGGACTTCTATGCTATTTACTTGGCATAGAGAATGAAAATGATTTAAATATGAATGACAAGTTTGGTTGTATTTTTGAAACTATGGTTATCTCTGAATATAAAAAAAATAGAATGTTTAATGGCAAAAATGCCAATGGATATTTCTATAGGGATACAAACCAGCTTGAAGGTGATTTGCTTGATGAAAAAGGTACAGAATTATATGCGTACGAAATTAAATCAGCCGAAGTCATAGATAAAAAATATTTTAAAAGCTTACTTAAAGTTGCAGAGATTTTGCAAATACCAAAGAATCATCTAGAATGTATATATGCAGGAGTTAATACAATAAAAAACACTGAATACAGTTTTGTAAACTACAAAAACGCATTCAGTGAAAACTAACACCACTACAATATTATTAAATTACATTTCCCACATATAATATGATTTTTTTACCTGCTTAGCTATCAACAATAAATATCTCAAATTTAGAGAGCACCTTCATTTAAGTGTCTTAGAAATCAATTTTGCATCAAAGCAGGATACCATTTTATATAACTCCATCCAACTTACTTGTATTGTCCATTTTATGATACAAATAATGATTTAATTCGTTACAAAAGTCATCTTTAAATTCTTCATCTTTGCATAGTGTCCACCCGTCTCATTTTTAGGAGCAATACGAAGCCAAAGACTTTCTTCCTTTTCTAAAGGAATCGTTAAGCTCACCTTTCCTCTATCAGCATCTGTGTTTGTATAAGATAGACGTTTAAGTGAAACTGGTACTTTACTGGTTTTGTCAGGATCGACAATACCTATATATCCAAGAGCATAGTCTTCTTTTTTGCTTAAGAAATCTGTCTTCTTTATATCAAGCCATAAATTTTTATCTTTTGACGAACCATCAAGAATATAGTTTACATCAAAATCAAACTTAAGTTGCAAAAAACCATTTGTATCGACACTTTTAATTAAAGGTATCCCTTGGCCTAACTTTAGATTGGTATTGCCATCTTTAAAATGGAAACTTTTAATTTCACTGATAGTAGCCTGAGGAAGTTTAGGAAGACTGACTACCGTTTCAATATTTGGATCCAAATACATATCAGATTGATTCAATGGCATGGCATTCAAATTGTGAGCAACGGCACGTGTCCATTTCACAGGCACAACGGCCGTTTCAGAACCTGGAGTAAAACAGCGGCCAGACGAGTGTCGTTCGCCAGTTGGTTGTATGTAATTTGCCTTGGCGACAACATCGGTGCCCAACAGCATGAAGGAGATAGCATCGTATAACTGCTGTTGATAAATGATAGAAGGTTCGACGATAGAAACGCCCCAAGGGTCTTGATTGAAAGTGGAAGGATCCCTCAAATACCCTTGGCTGCCGTATCCAGCCATTGGGAGCTGATTCCAAGCCGTTATTGCGGTCCAAAAAGCGGTACCCCACTCCAAACCGAGTTTCGTGTTATTGACCGAATCCCGCCCGGTAAACACCGCGATGGCTCCATTGTTTCCATTTCGAGCAGCAGACCATTCTAATGCATAAGCGTCACCATCGTTCATCGAGAGTGGTTTTACTTCCGTGAGCACTAGGTATTGTGGATTATAACCAACTTGATAATCGTAGGATCCAGTCACATTCCGGTTCTTAAAGGACGAAACTAGGAAAGGCTTCAAATTATTTGCGCTAACAAAAGGCTCGTCTGGGTCGAGCACAGGGACTCCATGTGCAGAATCTTCTACAGAAAGGAGTGCAAAAACTTGTGGCCATTGATATGAACCATGCGTAGTCATCCATCCACCCGCATATTTTTGAGGTTGCCCCCATAGCCCCAGACCCACCGTTATATATTCGAAATTTTGCCAGTCCCAAAGCGAAAACCTATTTTCAGATGTCAATATCCTATGGTCAGCAGGTGGCACAAACCAAGTATCAAGAGTATCCGTATAATCAGTTTCGGAAGTAAATTGGCGCAAACGACCAAAGATTTTCCAGTTGGGCTGCCACATAATCTTAGTATAATTATTTATAATTGGCTTAACTTCACGCTGCGACTGTACCCCCACACCCGCCAGGTATGTGGCGATCGCCCCATCAATCTTATTATCAATTGATGAGTTATATCTATCAAGCTGACTTTGAAAGTTATTTCTCATACTGTCAAACTCTGCCTTTGTGATAAACGCAGCGCCGTCATTGTCTCCGACTACGGCGGCGAAACTCTCTATACTAAAAAGAAGCACTAAAATTAGTGCTATATATCTCTTAATCAATCCACTTGCTTTATTCATGTAATGTTGTTACGACCTTCGGAGCACAGCACTTGTGCAATAGTTTGGTTGGTACATTGCTCGTTCACACTAACTGCATATTGTGCTAACGCAATTATCTTTTCTGTAAGCAAGAGCTGTTTGAGAGGTTCCGCAGGAAGCTTAGAACTTCTTATGACATAGGATTTTGCGTTAGGAGCAAAAAAGTCACCGGATAAGAGAGCGAGCATATTTAAGGGCTCGCAATGCACCCCAAGGGCACTTTGTCGCTCCGCTCGGGCGCTCGCCCCTACAATGCGAGCTCGTCCGTTGAGCTTTTTTGCTCCTGCTTTTAGCAAAATACTA
>DFKY01000023.1 GCA_002374095.1 Lachnospiraceae bacterium UBA3633 | reverse complement strand
CAACTTTTATTGGAGTTACAACTTCGAACAATTTTAATCAGAATGAACTTAATATTTATGAAATCTCTACAGGGGAAAAACAAAACATACAAAAACCTTCACTATTTAATGTTATATTTGAAGCAAATTTTGTTGATGATGATTAGTTTTATATATGACAATGTAGATAATGCTGTAGGCATCATAGACATAGAGGACAAAATATAATATTTAATGATAATAAAAGAAAAATAAAAGTAATATTTCAAAGATGTAAAATTATGATAAAAGAAGATAATTTATGTTTAAAATTGATAAAAAATGTGACAATAATGGCAACCTAATAAGCGAAGATAGAAAAAGACAATATGATATATTCAAAACCAATATAAGAAGATACGAATACACAAAAGACAATAAGCTTGAAGCAGTATATAGTGGAGGTACACTTCTTGTAGCCTATACATATGATGGTGATGGAACAATCACATCATCACTTGATAGAGACCTTGACCTTAATCAGAACCTAAATATCAATGATCGCGGCTACATAAATCGGTTAACCACTAATCAGAGACAACTTATCAATAAAGTGTTACCAAGCGACAGCTTTCTTTATGAATTTACAGAGTATGTTCTTGACAGAAATAGACCATATGTAGAGACACTAATGGAGAGAGATGGAGCAGGCAATTTATCTACACTATATACATATGGTAATCAAAGAATTAATTCAGAAAGTTATAATAATCTAAGTGGACTTTACACATACGATGGTAGAGGAAGTGTCTCTGCAGTCCTAGGTTCTTGGGGTGATTTTAGAGCCACATACTGGTATGATGGCTTAGGCAATGTAAAGAGCCAAATCCATGGCTATGGAGCATTCGGCAGTGGCAAGAAGTATTACGGCTACAACGCCGAGAGCTACAATCCAGTAACAGGCAACCAAAATCTAAGAGCACGACAACTGAACATCCGCAGGCAGAGATTTTTGAGTGAGGATATTTTTATTGGAAATAATAATAACCCTATAACACTAAACAGATATATCTATGCAAATGATAATCCGCTTATTAATAAAGATCCATCAGGAAATATAAACATAATAGATGCTACAAGCAGAGTTATTTACGATGCACTCAATATAACAAATCCAAGTAGTATAGTTATTAATGGTATTGTATCTGCAATGTCTTCATTCCCAAGAACTGATATAAATGATAATGGGGATGCATATATAAGAGGCGAATACAGAGAAAACTTACCAGATTATACAGATGCAATTAATAATATGCTTGAAAGAGAAGAGCGAAATTACAGAAATGTTGGTATGCTAGCAGAATTTACACGAGTTATAGATTGGACGGGAGCAAAAGCAGAAGCAATAAAGTATGGATATTTTTATTCACAAGAAAAAGCAGGTGGAAGATTAGATATTAAATTACCATTTAGATGGATAAAAGAGTTTGGAGATGATACGCCTTATTTGGAATATGGTAAAAACGAAAGTGGTAGATATGGAGATTTTATATATAACGGAAGCATAATTAATGCTGCAGAACTAGGAAACATAGCATATGGCTATTGGGGTAAAACACTTGGTTTTTCTGATGAAATATTATATTATGGAGGAGGATCGGCTAGATTAAAAACAGATGGGACATTGAATGGAAATATTTTTAATAAACTTATAACAGATAAGTATTATGGTGACAAACCTGAAGACATTGAAGATATAATTAAAGGCATAGAATTGTATTATAGAAAATACAATAAAGGGTGTGGTGGTGAGTAAAATGTTTATACCTTCAACAAGCAAATTAAAAAAGAAGAATATAATCGTATTATTGTTTATCGGCTTATTTTTGTTAAATAGTTGTAAGTTAGACATGTTAAAAATAGATAGTTTTGAAAATAAGGAACAGGCCATCGTGGCTTTAAAAAAAAATGTGGATGCTTTAGAAATGTTTTCAAAAGAAAGCTACAACAAATATGAAGAATTTACAATTATAGAGAGCAATTTTTTTGGTAATATCGAAAATGTAATAGCATATAAAATGGAATTGCATAATACAGTATTAAAATATTTAAAAGTAAAATATGTAGTCATAAATAAAAAATATGACAGGATTGAATATCACATAAAGAGCAAAAAAGGATATGATAGTGGTTTTTATTTTTCATTAAGCAATAATAAAAATTATGAAATGTTGAATGATAAAAAAATAACTGAATTTACAAATAGAGGTTCATATTTTGAATTTGATAATAAAACAGCTTTGATAAATGATGATAAACATGGCTGGTATACTGAAAAAATATTTGACAATTGGTATTTTTTTGAACAAGATTATGATTATTTAGAATTCATAGAATATATATACGATGATATTGTTAATATGAAGCAATCAAGTAAATATTATTTAGAGAATAAAGAAATTTTTGAAAAATATAACCCACATAAGATTGACAAAAGTGAAAATGATGAATGAATTGATAAGTAGAGTACTTTTTAATATAACAAAAGAATGATGAGAAAGAAAATGCTTTTAAGATGGTTATTGTGAAAAGTGACATATAAAATAAAAAAGCAGGTAGAAAATAAATATTGAATATGAGAGAAAAGAGTAGCGAGGAGATGTGTTAGTGTTTAATAAAACATATAATGTCTATATGTTAGAGTTTTTGTAGTTTGGATAATAAACACGATTAGGGTATATTTGAATTTATGTATGAAAAAGAATAATATTGACAAATTTAAAAATAAAGTAATTTGCCTTACAATAGTTTTGTCAATTTTGATTGGCAATTTTTGTTCCGTTTGTCATGCTAAAGATTTTGCATATACAGAACGTTTTATTTACATAGAGTTTGCATTTCAACACTATAATATTTTAGATTATAGTGATGATGTAAGAACAGCACTTGGTAATACAGCAAAATATGTCTATGACACAGATAACAATCTTATAAAAGAGATAGATCCAAGAAATAAAGAGAAGACATATACTTATGATAAGTTGCATAGACTAACGAAGACTACAAGTGAGTTAAATAATACTGCAATATTCACATATGATAAAGTAGACAATGTCGTAGGCATCAAAGACCCAAAAGGCACAAATACGATATTTGACTATAACAATATAGGCAAAGTAGTGCAAGAGAGATCTATAGATAACACTATAAGGACATATAACTATGATAGAGCAGGAAGACTAATCAGCAAGATTAATAAAGACAGAACCAAGATAGCCTATGACTATGATGAGTATGACAATATCATAAAGAAGTATTATCTTGACCTAAATAATAAAGAGATAGATGATAGTGTATCATATGTATATAATGCAGAGAATAGTAGACTTGGAATGAGAGATAAAAGTGGGCTTTCAAGGACACTTTATGACAATAATGGCAATATGATACTATCAAGTAGCAATAATGATAAAGATATAGTTCGCTATGAATATGATAGTAATAATCGTCTTATCAAGATGAAATACCCAACAGGAGTAGAAGTAAGATATACCTATGACGAGAATGGCAATATAAAGACAGTAACAGATAAAGATGGTCTAAAGACTACATACACATATGATGAAAATGACCGAGAAGTAATAAGGACTACAGGACTTATAGAGACAAATAAGAGATATGATGCAGATGGAAGACTCATAAGGATAAAAAATGAGCATAGATTTACAGGAGAGTTCATAGATGAGTATTCATATAAATATGACAGCAACAACAACATAGTAGAAGAGATAAAGAGAGAGCCGTACAAGAAGAAAGTAGAAGCACTTGATATAACACCAAAAGAAGAGAGTGATAGGACGATAAGAGTGACAAAGCAGACGTTCAGTTATGATGCTGAAAATAAGCTTATAGATGCAAAAGTAGAAAGACTTGGAATGAAAGGCGTGTCAGAGCCAAATATAACAACATATCACTATGAATATGATGAAAACGGCAATCGTACATTAGTGGATATAAAGGATGATAACCTAACCCTTGAATCTACAGTATATACTTATAATAGACTTAATCAACTTATAAGTAGTAAAGAAGTAACTAAAGATGGCCTATACATCTATGAGTATAAGTATGACGATAATGGCAACCTAATAAGCGAAGATAGAAAACGACAATATGATATATTCAAAACCAATATAAGAAGATACGAATACACAAAAGACAATAAGCTTGAAGCTGTATATAGTGGAGGCACACTTCTTGTAGCTTATACATATGATGGTGATGGAACCATCACATCATCACTTGATAGAGATCTTGACTTAAATCAGAACTTAAATACCAATGACAGAAGTTATATCAATAGGCTGACTACGAATCAGAGACAACTTATCAATAAAGTGTTACCAAGCGACAGTTTTCTTTATGAATTTACAGAGTATGTCCTTGACAGAAATAGACCATATGTAGAGACACTTATGGAGAGAGATGGAGCAGGCAATTTATCTACATTATATACCTATGGTAACCAGAGAATTAATTCAGAAAGTTATAATAACTTATCAGGATTATATACATATGATGGTCGTGGCAGCGTCTCTGCGGTATTAGGTGGCTATGGCGACTTTAGAGCCACATACTGGTATGATGGCTTAGGCAATGTTAAGAACCAAATCCATGGCTATGGAGCATTCGGCAGTGGCAAGAAGTATTACGGCTATAATGCTGAACAATACAATCCAGTCACAGGCAACCAAAATCTAAGAGCAAGACAACTGAATATCCGCAGGCAGAGATTTTTGTCTGAGGATATTTTTATTGGAAACAATAATAACCCTGTAACTTTAAATAGATATATCTATGCAAATGACAATCCGCTTAAGTATAAAGATCCAAGTGGATATGATACATTTGGAATTGGTATCAATGTTTCAGCAAGCATGATAGGCAATAGTGGAATTACTATAGGAATGTTAAGAAGTGATTCGTTAAGAGGTTGGCAAGCTTTTATATCTCCACAAATTGGAATTGAAGCTAGTCCTGGAGCTTCAGTGACAGGTGTTATATTTAAAGATAGTGAAGATATTAAAAGTGAAAAAACTTCTTCAAAAAATATTGAAGTCACAGGAGGCGAGGTATTAGTAGGTGGGTATTCACGAATGTATGATGATAAATTAAATAATACTACAGCTTGGTCAGTAAGCTTTGGGGCTGGTGTTGGTGCTCCAGCAAGTATAAAAGGTACGGAATCTTGGTTGATTATTCCTAATTATGATAAAGCGAAGAAAAAAGTGGAAAAACCATTTTTCCCTGATACCTCATTAGTTTCTCCGAGTGGAACTTTTATTGAAATAAAAAAAGAAAGTATTTTGGATAAGATTAAAAACCTTATTGTACCAAATAAACTGAAATGTGGTGCAGAACCATGATAACCGCCTTTTTTATAATAGGAATAATAGCATTATTTTATCAAATTGTATTGAATGGATTTAAAATACATTTAAATCACCAATCACAATTTGCATCGAAAATAAAAAATGAATATAAAGGTTTTAGGATTAAATTTAACTATAAAGAAATGGTGACGTTAAGCGATTACCCTGAAATAGTAAAAATATACAATCAATCAAAGGATATTGCTATAATAGCCTTTATGTCAGAATGTTTTTGTTTCCATTTGAAATTTTTAATTTTTTTGCAATCGGCTTTTGTGTACAAGCAAATACTTAGTATAATTATTAGTATTATAAATAAGGAGATCTTAATAATGGATATAGTTTTAATGCTAATTATAATAATAGTTTTTGTTTATTTTAACTATTATTTTCGCTGTGAAAAATCTGCTGATGACAATGATGCAAGGTTTTGCAATTATTTGACTGAAAAAAAAGATGAAACAACACTTAATATAATTAAACGAAAAATTTTTAATGTCGACAAGGCTATAGCCTTAATTAACCGATATTATGAAACAAAAGATAGTAATTATTTAGTTTTTGCCATTCAACGTTATATTATACATAGTTATTTAATTGTGCTTATACTTGGGACAATATTAGCATTTTTAATGTTTGTTTTAGTTTTTGGAAAATAATTAATTTCATATAAAAATGAACGCTAAAAAATTTCTAAAATTAAAAGACACGAGAATAACATTTTATGCCAATGAAAATATATATGCTGGAAATGTAATAAATGCAGGAGAACTTGGGAATATAGCATATGGATATTGGGGTAAATCGTTAGGATTTACTAAACAGATATATCTATGCAAATGATAATCCGTTAAAGTATAAAGATCCAGATGGCAATTATTCGTTAACAATTCAGACAGGCATAGATAGTAATATTGGAGCTGGTGGCGGTACTTCTATTGGGCTTGCAGTTGGATGGAATACACAAACTGGATTTGAGGTAAAAGTAGTTGGGTCGAGTTCGCTGTCAGCAACATCAAGCATTGGAGGCTCAGCAACATTTGGATTAGGAATAGATTGGACTAATACACCTATTGATCAAAGTACAATTAAATCGGTAGGGGGTAGTGGATCATGGGATGTTGGAGTTGGAGTAGTGGTTGGTGGTGATATTAATTTTGACAATAAGACTGGTGAAATAACAGGAGTAGGGATACAAGTTGGTGGAACAGCATCTGTATCACCATTTATGATAGTTACACCTATTGGGAAAATTTCTGTAGAAGGACACGTTAAACAGACATGGAACTATGTGCTTTTTGATGTTAAAGAGTTTATAGTAAATACAATTAGTTATGGCAAAAAAAGTTTAGAATCTTTGATTCAAAAGATAGAGGAAAACGCAATGATTATTGGCTGTAGAGGTTATTAATATGATTGCCAGTCTCTTTTTTATAATTATTTCATATATATATCTTGCTTGCTTAACTAAAAAAACGAATGAAATTTTTTGTGACTATGAAAAAAGATTATTAGAAAGCAATGAAAGAATACCAATTAAGTTTAGGTTAGGCGGCAAAACAGGTTTTCCTAGTACAGAAAGAAAAAAAATAATTATAAGATATAAAAAGAACAAAAATAAAAACCATTTGATATCATTATTATGGTCGTTAGTATTATCAGAAGGAATAATGTTTTGGATGGTATTAGTTTATAGTTATGTTTTGATTATTATTTTTGCAAACATAGTTGATAGAGGAGAATATATGCATGATTATATAATAAAATTAATTATAATTGATTTAGTGTTTTTGTTGTTGATTAGTTTTACATATTATATGCTTTTTTTGAGACACATAAAAAATTTCAATATAATGAAGAGTAATTTTATTGAATACTTACGAAGCATTGCGGATATAGAAACGATAAGTAGAATTAAGAGATTTGATTTATTTATTAACAAATTATCATATTTAATGAAAGTATATGCTGAAACAAAGAATGATGAATATATGCTGTATGCGATTGAATATTTTTGCTTATACAGAAATAAGATATATATTTTTTTATTTTTTGCCGTTTTAGTTTTATTTAATTGTATATATTTGTTACATTAAACATAAGAAGTGACATTGAATTACATTTAGGATAGTTCAAAAAAGTTGTGAGTAATAAATATAGAGGGTTTTCTAATTACTTTAAGGGAAAAGCATATATAATTTTTATAATTCCATATAAAAGATATATTGTGGTATAACAATATAGTGTATGGCAAAATGGGTAAATGGGCCATAGAGAATCTCGAAAAAAGGTGAATTTTGGTGAAAAACAACTTGTCATTTGTGCAGATTTTGCATAAAATTAACTTGTCATTTGAGTGAAAATGTGGTAAAATAATAAAGCGATGAAAAGAAAGATATATACAAAATTACTGGATTGGAAGCATAGAAGTAATGGCAAGACAGCCATTCTAATTGAGGGTGCAAGAAGAATAGGGAAAACATATATAATTGAAGAGTTTGCTAAAAAAGAGTATAAAAGTTATATAATCATAGATTTTTCAAAAGTTAGTAAGGATATAATAGATATATTTGAAAACAATATTAATGATTTTGATTCGTTTTTTAACAGACTTGAAATATTATTTGGTATTAAATTATATCGAAGAGAAAGTATAGTAGTTTTTGATGAAGTGCAATTGTATCCACGAGCAAGGCAATTGATAAAACATCTCGTAGCTGATGGAAGATATGATTTTGCAGAAACAGGTTCACTAATTAGTCTGCATAGAAATGTAAAAGACATACTTATACCATCAGAAGAAGAAAGAATAAAAATGTATCCAATGGATTTTGAAGAGTATTTATGGGCGGTGGAAAATGAACTTACATATGATTATATAAAAGATTGTTATAACAAATTAAAACCACTTGGACAAGCCTTACATAAAAAAGCACTAAATTTATTTAGAGAGTATATGCTTGTAGGCGGTATGCCACTTGCTGTACTTTCATATTCAAAAGATAAAGATTTTGAAAAAGCTGAATTTGAAAAAAAGCAAATTTGTGATTTATATATTGAAGATATAAATAAATTTGCAAATAGTGAGAAGACAAAAGCAAAAAAAATATTTAATTATATTCCAACTCAGCTTCAAAAAAAATCGAAGAAAATAACATATGCCAACATGAAAAAAAACACGAGAAGTAGTGATTATGAAAAGGCGTTTATGTTTTTGGATGAATCGATGATGATTCATATTTGTAATAATGTTACTGATCCAGCCTTCCCGCTTGCATTGTCTGTGAATGATAATGAAAAGAAATGTTATATGCTTGATACAGGGCTACTTATAACAGAATGTTTAAAGGGTGAGAAGTATATCAGTTCAGAAATTTATAAATCAATTTTGTTTGATAAGTTGTTTATTAATGAAGGGATGTTTATGGAAAATGTAGTTGCTTGTAGTCTCGTAAAAAGAGATGAGAAACTATATTATTATAAACATAATGATACTGTAAAAAGTGAAAATGATATGGAAATAGACTTTTTAATACAGAGAAACGGGAAGATTTGTCCAGTTGAAATTAAATCATCTGTTTATAAAAGGCATTCTTCATTAGATAAATTTATAACAAAGTATAAAAGGAAAATAAGCCAAGCTTATATACTATATCAAAAAGATGTCCTTATAAGAGATGATATATATCATTTGCCAGTATATATGGCAGGGCTAGTTTAAAAAGAGTATCTATCAAGAAAATATTTATATTATCACATATAGTTTACAAAAGTTTTAATTATTGGAAGGCATATGGTCACCTACCACTATGAATATGATGATAATGGCAACCTGATAAGCGAAGATAGAAAACGACAATACGATATATTCAAAACCAATATAAGAAGATACGAATACACAAAAGACAATAAGCTTTTTATATGATATTGACAAAATGTCTAAAATACGATAAAATTAGAGTAATATATAATTAGTGGATATGTGAGGGCAATATCTTAATTGCTTTTTTATTTGCGATAACTTCTAATTGAACTTTCGAAAGGAGAAATATGAAGCTTTCAAAAAAGATAATTGCTGTGCTTTTGACACTTACCACAGTCATGGGATTTACTATGATTGTACATTCAAGTGTGATATATAAAGATATTACTTCTATAAGCATAAGGACTAATTTTACATTTGACTATGAGACGATGCAAGATGAAGGACTTCCTGATATAACTTTCAACTCAAATGGTGAGACGAATGACATGGTATATGTCTATTCCAATGCTAAGTATGAGATAGAATCATGTGAATGGTATTCACAAGGAACCAATGAGTTTGAGATTGGTGGAGCTCCAAAAGTTGTCGTATATCTTGTGACAAAGGAGTATGAAACGGTAAATTCTGGAAATAATGACTACTATTATAGATTCTTGAGTTCGTATTCTTCATCTACATGCTTTATATCAAAAGCTAATTTTGTATCTGCATCAAGACTTTCTACATCAAATTTAAAAATCGTATTTCAGCTGCAAGGTATAAAAGGTACATTCAATCCTCCAGATAGTGCTTACTGGGAAGATGATAAAGGCAATGCAAGATGGGAATCACCAAATATTAATGACTCAGGATTTTATGATATAATTCTATATAGAGATTCAGCCATTGCTGCAAGAATTGACAAGTATCATGGCAATAGTTACAACTTTGCAAATTATATCAATAGAGAAGGCGACTATTCATTTAAAGTTAGGACAGTATCTGGAAATGATAGTCAGGCGACTTATGGTAAAAACTCTGAATATGTAGAGTCGGGTAGCATATATATAGATTCAACTGCACTTTCGATGATTACAAAAAATACTAATGTAAGTAGTAATAATAGTGGCAACACTAAAGTTGGTTGGAATCAATTAAATAATGTGTGGTATTATACAAGACCTGATGGATCAATAGCTAAAAATTCATGGATAATGTGGAATGGCAAGTGGTATTACTTTGATGCACTTGGTCAGATGAAAGTAGGTATACAAAATGTAAATAATAAGATATACTATCTTGATTCTTCTGGCGCTATGGTATCAGGTTGGCTTAATCTAAATGATACATATTACTATTTTGACACTACTGAAGGCGATAATTTTGGTGCTATGGTGTCAAATTCATGGATAAAGTACGACAATAAATATTTCTATTTTGATGAAAAAGGCATCATGGTTACTGGCTGGAAAAATATATCTGATGCCTATGGCAATGCGTCTATATACTATTTTTATCCAAAGGGATCGACTACGGGGCTTTATGGCTATATGGCAGCAAATGCAACTATAGATGGCTTTAGAGTCGGGTCTGATGGTAAATGGGTTCAATATTAATACATAGTTTATAATAATATTAGAGGCGGCTGTCTTGCCGCCTTTTATTTTTACGAATATTTTGAGTTTAATTGATATAAAAAATTTAATAGTTGACTTTGAAGTAGCTGATGCAGATGGTGTAGCTTTGTCTAAAAAAAGAGTTTTAAATGATATAACTCTCTCTATTGATGATGGAGAATTTGTATCAATACTTGGTAAAAATGGTTCAGGTAAATCAACTCTTGCAAAATGTCTAAACGCACTTATATTGCCAACAAGTGGAGACGTAGAAATCTTGGGGTTAAATACTAAAGATGAAAAAAATCTGATGTCGATACGACAAAATGTCGGCATGACATTTCAAAATCCGGATAATCAGATTGTATCAAGTATAGTTGAAGAAGATATAGCATTTGGTTTAGAAAATCTTGGGATAGAGACAGAAGAGATGAAAGCTCGTATAGATACTGCTATGCGAAGTATAGGCATTTTAGACCTTAGAAATTCTATGGTATCAAAATTATCTGGAGGACAAAAACAAAAAGTATCTATTGCGGGAATTTTAGCTATGAAACCCAAAATCATAGTACTAGATGAACCTACAAGTATGATAGATAAGTCAAGCAGAGTTGATCTTTTAAATACTGTAAAGTATCTAAATGAGCATGAAAATATAACTGTGATTTTGATTTCTCATTATGTTGAAGAAATCATGTATGGTAAAAGGACAATAGTTTTAAATGATGGAAGAATTATAGCTGATGATATACCATCAGAGATATTACTTAGAAAAGATATTCTTGATTTCGCAGGAATAGACATGCCGTATATACCAAAGCTTGCTACAGAACTTAAAAACCTTGGCAAGAAATTAAAAGGAAATGAAACTAAAGTAGAATCATTATGCCAATATTTGAAGTAAAAAATATATCATTTAGATATGACAAATATGATGAAAACGCATCATACAATATTGATGACATATCTTTTTCTGTTGATAGAGGAGATTTTGTGGCACTAATTGGCAAATCTGGAAGTGGCAAGAGCACAATAGTGAGTCACTTAAATGGACTTAAAAAAGCAGATAAGGGAGACATATTGTACGAAGGTAAAAGTATCTATGATAAAGACTTTGATTTAACTTCGCTTAGATTTAAATGTGGGGTAGTTTTTCAACATCCAGAGTACCAATTGTTTTCTGAAACTGTTATAGAAGATGTTGAGTTTGGAGCACTGAAAAAGGGACTATCAAAAGACGAAGCAAGATTGAGAGCTCTTGAAGCCCTTAGCTTTCTTGGCATAGAAAATCTAAAAGATGAAGTGCCATTTAACTTATCTGGAGGTGAAAAAAGGAAAGTTGCATTTGCTGGCGTTTTAGTTATGGATCCAGATGTATTTATATTGGATGAGCCTGATGCTGGGCTTGATTCAAAAACGAAAAATGATTTTTACATGATGATTAAAAACTTAAATGTACTAAAAGGAAAGACTATTGTATTTATCACTCATAATCTTGATGATGTCATAGAATATGCCAATAAAGTTATAGTTGTAAATGATGGGAAAGTAGAAAGATGTGGCAATCCAACTGATATACTCATGAACGACGAGCTTTTAAGGAAATGCGGTCTTGTAGAACCTTATGCTATAGATATATATAATTATCTAAAAAATAGAGGCATACTCATTGACAAATCAAAACTTAGATTTAATGATATAGTACAAGAACTCAATAGAGTACTTTTATGATTAGAGATATAACACTTGGACAATACTATAATCGTGAGAGTGTAATCCACTTTCTTGATCCAAGAGTGAAGCTTGTTGCGACACTAGTTTTTTTGATGTCACTTTTTATTTCTACCAATATTTTTGCTTATGCATTTGCTACACTATTCCTCGCTATGGCGATAATGCTTTGCAAAGTGCCACTTTCTTTTATACTTAGAGGCCTAAAGTCACTTATATTACTTTTGCTTATATCTGTTGTCTTCAACTTATTCTTAACTCCGGGTGAGACCATTTTAAGTTTTGGAATATTACATATCACACGAGAGGGGCTTATAATTGCTATAAAGATGGCAATACGACTCGTATATCTTGTTATTGGATCATCTATTCTTACACTTACTACCACACCGAGTAAACTGACTGATGGACTTGAGAAAGGCTTGTCATTTCTTAAAGCCTTTAGGGTGCCAGTAGCAGAAATAGCACTTATGATGTCTATAGCACTTAGATTTATTCCTATACTTATTGAAGAAACTGAAAAAATTATGAATGCCCAGAGTTCTCGTGGAGCTGATTTTGATAAGGGAAGTATCGTAGATAAGGCAAAGTCGCTTGTACCACTCCTTGTGCCACTTTTTGTATCGGCTTTTAGAAGGGCCAATGACCTCGCAATTGCTATGGAGGCGAGATGCTATTCTGATAGTGTGAGTCGAACAAAGCTCAAACCGCTTGCATATAAAGGTATTGACTATATAACTTATGTGATACTTTTTTTGTATATAATGTTGATTATATTTACAAGATATATTAAAATAGATGTTGGTATAATGTAATAAGAAAGAGGTATATATGATAAGAATTATTGAAAGAGACGGAAATACTAAAGACTTGGAGAAAAATGACAAATACGCACTTGAGACTTTAAGGCATACTACAAGCCATGTGATGGCAGATGCAATAAAAAGACTTTATAAAGGTGCAAAGCTTGCAATAGGTCCATCTATTGATAATGGCTTTTATTATGATATTGATTTTGGTGACATAAAAATCTCTGATGAAGATTTTCCAAAAATTGAAGAAGAGATGAAAAAGATTATCAAAGAGAACGCTACTATGGAACGATACACTATGGAGAGAGCTGATGCTATAAAGTTTTTTAAAGATAGAAATGAAGACTATAAAGTAGAATTAGTAAATGATCTGCCTCTTGGCGAAAAGGTGTATTTTGCAAAACAAAACGATTTTATAGATCTTTGTGGCGGTGCACATATGCTCCATACATCTGATATAAAGCATTTTAAGCTTATGTCAATAGCAGGTGCATATTGGAGAGGCGATGAACACAATAAAATGCTTACAAGAATATATGGTACAGCTTTCTTTAACAAAGAAGATCTTGATAATTACTTAAATATGATGGAAGAAGCTAAAAAGAGAGACCATAGAAAGCTTGGCAAAGAACTTGATATATTTATGCTAAGTGAATATGGCCCAGGTTTTCCATTCTTCTTACCAAATGGCATGATTATAAGAAATACACTCATGAATTATTGGAGAAAAATTCATTATGAAAATGGCTATGATGAGATTATGACTCCAATTATACTTAATAAAAAGTTGTGGGAGACTTCTGGACATTGGGAGCACTATGGACAAAATATGTACAGTACATCTATTGATGATGAGGATTTCTGTGTAAAACCTATGAATTGTCCTGGCTCAATACTTGTATATATGAATGAACCAAGAAGCTATAAGGATCTTCCAAAAAGATTTGCAGAGCCTGGTATAGTACATCGTCATGAAAAATCTGGCGAGCTTCACGGACTTATGCGTGTAAGATGTTTTACTCAAGATGATGCACATATCTATATTACAGAAGATCAGATAGAAGAAGAAGTTACAAGAATTATAAAAATAATTGATAAGATATATAAGCTTTTCAAATTTGATTATTTTGTAGAATTATCTACAAGACCTGAAGATAGGATGGGAACTGATGAAGAGTGGGATAGAGCTGAGGATGGTCTTGCAAAAGCACTTAAGAATAATGGCATGGACTATATATTGAATGAGGGTGATGGCGCATTTTATGGACCGAAGATTGATTTTCACTTAAGAGATTCTCTTGGTAGAACTTGGCAGTGCGGTACTATTCAACTTGATATCCAACTTCCACAAAGATTTAATCTTTCTTATATAGGTGCTGACGGAGAAAAGCATCAACCTATAATGATACATAGAGTTTGCTTTGGCTCTATTGAGAGATTTATGGGTATACTTATAGAGCACTTTGCTGGAGCATTTCCTACTTGGCTTGCGCCAGTACAAACTATGGTTATCCCTGTGTCTGATAAGACTCTTGACTATGGCTTAAAAGTAAAAGAAGAGCTTGCTAAAGCTGGTGTAAGAGTTAAGATTGATGATAGAGCAGAAAAGATGGGATATAAGATAAGAGAAGCGGAGATGAAGAAGATACCATACATGATTGTTGTGGGACCAAAGGAGGCAGAAGAAGGTAAGGTATCTATAAGACATAGAGTGAAAGGCGACCTTGGTACAAAGACAATTGATGAATTTATAAAACTTATCACTGATGAGATAGAAAATATGACACTTAACTAAAAAAATCCCCGCATAATCGCGGGGATTTTTTATGATTTATTTTCTTGACTTTGAGTATTTTTTACATGATTCTTTGGTTTCTTCTTTTTATTATTCTTTTTCTTTTTTGAAGTATCAGATGCAAAAGAATCAACAGCATTTAGTACATTCTTTTTTGCATTATTGTACATATCTATACTTGCACTTTTTACAAGCTCACCTGTATTTATAGCAGCTTTCTTAGCATTTTCACCTAAGCTTTTAGAGCTTGCTGCGAAGCTTTTTTTATTACCTATTGAAATATATGTACGTTTTACGTCATTGCCGACATTTTTAAACTTCTTAATAACTGTATTATAATTATTTTTTGTCTCTTCAGAGAACTCATCTTGATTTGCCATATATCCAGCATATCCAGTTATTGCTCCGAGTGCTGCAAAAAGCGAAAATAGTAGACCTTTGCCTTTGCCCATATTAAACCTCCTATATATTGTATATAGTTACTTTCAATAAAGTATAGCATAATTTTGAAATATTTGCTATATTATATATATGAGTTATTTGGATAAATTGGAGAGGAAATTACCTTGGCTTAATTTCCCTAATTTAAATTTGTATATGGTTGTCATATTTTTAGTTTCACTTGCCATAGATATGATAAATCCATATTTTTATTATATTTATTTAAGCCTTGATGTGAGCAAAATCCTGCATGGCGAGGTATATAGGCTTATTACTTTTATTTTTTACCCTATAGCATCAAGCTATATGATACTTTTAAGCCTACTTATGATATATGTGTATTACTCTATTACTAAGACACTTGTCATGATGTGGGGAAACTTTAAGTTTAACTTGTATCTTTTTATTGGGTACATAAGTCAGATACTTGCTGCATTTATAATATACTTTATACTAAAAAGGCCGATTGTTTTTTACCCTTCATACACGTTTTTCTCACTTATCATGGCGTTTGCATTGTCATTTCCAGATGCATATTTCATGATATATTTTCTGATACCTATAAAAGCAAAGTTTTTTGCGTATGTTGAGATTGTATTTTATTTTATTGCATTCTTGTCTGAAGGGATAGAGGGGCGTGTGGCTATAGCATGTAGTGCCATTAATGTGCTCGTGTTCTTTGTGCTGTGGAAGAATAAAATCTGAGAGGTGATATTATTTTAACATACGATGCAAAATTTGAAGATATTGGTAAGTATGGCGAAGTAATGACATGCTTTACGATGGATGACTTTAAAAGAGAGGGTATAGAATATAATGATACAATAAAAGTTACATTTCTCGACAAAGAAATTATAGTGCCATATGTACCAAGTTATAGATGTACACATTCTGGTGGTACTGTGATTGTGGGAGATAAGTTTTTTAAAACTATACCTATATTAGCATTTCACGCTAATTTTGTGAAAAATAATCGCATTGCGGTTTTCTTAGAAAATGAAGACAGGACTATAGACATATTGCCATGTAAGGGAATTACTTTTCCTATAAAGTTTACATTTGAATTGTATGAGAAGAATGGATATGCAGAAGAGTTTAAAGTATACAATCTAATTCGTACAAATAATCGAGATGACTATAAAGATATTAGTGATGAAGAATATGCAAATTTCCGTGCAGTTAAAGTGAGCGGCATGAAAGAAAATATCTTGTATCGAGGGTCAAGCCCAATAAATGATTTTATGAAAAGGGCAAAGTATGTCGATAGTTTCCTTAAAAAATATGGGATAAAGACAATCATTAATTTAAGTGATGATGCAGAACGAGCTCAAAAATTTGATGGGTATAGTGACACATATTATTCAAAGCAAAATATTATTTTCCTTGATACCAATGCTGATGTCACATCATATAATTTTGGAAAGAGTGTCCTTAAAGCAGCACGATTTATGATGAAAAATGAAGGGCCGTATTTTATACACTGTATGGAAGGACAAGATAGGACAGGAGCGATATGTGCAATATATGAGTCACTACTTGGAGCTACCAAAAATGAATTGATGTATGATTTTATGAAGACTTATGAGAATTTCTATAAAGTAGAAAGAGGCTCTGAGCAGTATATGAAGATAATCAAGGGTGAGATGCAGGACAATATAGCATCAGTGCGTGGCTTTACATATGGCACTATTGACATATTGAAGCATCCAGTTAGTTTTCTAAGATTTCTTGATTTTATGGATGATGAAATTAATGCATTTATAAATATTTTAAAAAAATAGTTAATTGTGGTTTTGAGATTTGTAGATAAGGAGTGTTAATAGATTATGGAGATGAAAAAAGATATTAAAATTGCAGATGATGTAATCAATATGATTGCAGGAATAGCTGCAACAAGTGTTGATGGAGTCTTATCACTTGGCGAAGGTATGACATTTAAGAATATTCCTTTTATCGGAACTAAAAATTTAAAAAAAGGTATAACAATACTTAGAAATGATGAAGACAATGAAATAATAATAAAAACTATAATATCTCTTAAAAATGGCTCTGATGTCAAGAAGACTTGTGTCAATGTCCAGGAGAAGATAAAAGAATCTATAGAATCTATGCTTGATATAAAAGTCAGAGAGGTTGTAGTCAAGGTGGCAAAGATCAATGACGTATAAAGAAAAGAGAGATCATAAATTTAAAATACTATTTATGTATGACTCTATGAAGAGTGATATAGACACAATCTGTATGAATTATTTTGCCAATGCTCCTTATGAAGAAGAGGACAATGATAATTCTTATATTAATGATGTCAGTAAAGCACATAAAAATGTAGCTAAGATAAGAATTGATGAAGAAGACAATATAATTGAAAATGAAAGCGATAAGGCAATATACATATCGCTTGACCATGATGATGATGTCCGAGATATAAAAAATAAAGTAAAAGATTTGATTAGTAAAACTGATGAGATAGATAAACTTATAAAAGATAGCCTTAAATCCTGGGATATATCAAGAGTTGGAAAGGCAGAACTGACGATTATAAGATTGGCGCTTTATGAGATATACTTTGATAAGTCTATAGATGCGCCTGTAGCAATCAATGAGGCAGTTGAACTTTCTAAAGTGTATGGCGACGACAAAGCAAGCAAATTTGTGAATGGGGTTCTATCAACTATATATAATCATGAAAGAAGCACTCACAGTATCACAACTTAATAGGTATATAAAAGAACTTGTAGCGGAAGATACAATACTGAGTAGAGTTTTGGTGAAAGGCGAGATATCTGGGCTTAAGGAATCAAGAGGCAATTATTATTTTACACTTAAAGATGAACTATCAAGCATACAGTGCATAGTGTTTACGAATTATAGCGGAAGTACTGTGGATATATCAAGCTTAAATGATGGAGTGGAGACGCTTATAGAAGGGAAAGTTGCAGTGTATGAGAAAAGCGGAACCTATGCTATATATGTAACCAAAGCAACCAATATTGGTCTTGGTGAGTATTTTATAAAGCTTGAAGAGCTAAAAAAAGAGTTAAAAGAAAAAGGAATGTTTGATAGTGCATATAAAAAAGACATTCCAAAGTATGCAAGTAGGATAGGAGTAGTAACAGCAAAAAATGGTGCAGCTATTAAGGACATATATAAAACTATAAAAGACAGAAATCCTTATGCAGATGTGTATCTGTACCCATCGCTTGTACAAGGCGATAGTGCATATCAAAGTATAATTGATGGCATTATGGCACTTGATAACATGAATCTTGATGTGATTATAGTTGGACGTGGTGGTGGATCTATTGAAGATTTGTATGTATATAATGATGTGAGAGTGGCATATGCCATATTCAATGCAAGGACGCCGATAATATCTGCAGTAGGACATGAGATTAACGATTCAATATCTGATCTTGTAGCAGATGTGAGAGCTGCTACACCTACAGCTGCAGGAGTTTTAGCAACATATGACTATAATGAATTTGTAAGTGATTTAGAAAACTATAGATATACACTTGATGATGTGGTGACGAGAAAAATTGATGATATAAAGGAAAAAATTAGTTCAAGAAGGTCAAGCATCAAATATCTTGCACCAAAAGCAAAGCTTGATAGACTTAAAGAACTAAAAGCAAGTAAAGAAGATTCTATAAATTATCTCATAAAGATGAAAGTAGAGAACACTCATAGAATTCTTGAAAACTATATAGAAAAATTAAGCAAAAGAAATGCCCTTGATAAGATGAGTCGGGGCTTTGGATTTATAAGAGATAAAAATAAGAAAAAGTTGATCTCAATTTCTAGAGTAAAAAAAGGTGAGAGTATTTATATAACTTTGACAGATGGTACTATTGAATCTAAAGTTATGAATATCTTTAAGGATAGGTAATAAAATGGCAAAAAAAATAGAAAACTTAAAAGATGTAAGTATTGAAGATTCTTTCAAGCAACTTGATAAGATAATTAGTGAGATGGATAGCGATAAGTGCAGCATAGAAAAAAGTATCGAGCTTTATGAAAAAGGCTCTAAGATTTTAAATGCTGTAGATAAAAAGATAGATAAGATTGAGAAAGATCTTAAAATACTTGGCAAATAGGATAAAAGATGCAAGGTAATGTCATAGATTTCAATGAATCTAAAAAGCGGATACTTAATAGGATTGTAAGTCCTGTGGTTCCTGCAACTAGCGATATACAGGCTGATTCTACGAAAAAAGCACTTGAGAAGTTCTGTAATGTACTTTATGCTTATCAAGATACATTAAAAAATGATGGTCAAGCAATCACAATTGCTGATGTACTAGCTTCATTCAATGAATTTTTTGATGAAGCCTATATAGAGTTTTCCGCCATGTATAATCTTGATAGAGTGACTAAATTTAAAGAGGCGATGGATTATGCAATGCTAAATGGTGGAAAAAGGATAAGACCATTTTTACTTTTTATGACATACTATTTTTGTCTTGGTGATGATTATAGACTTTTAGTTCCTATGATTCTTGCTATAGAGTGTATACATACTTTTTCACTTATACATGATGACCTTCCATGTATGGACAATGATGAATTAAGACGTGGTAAACCAACAGTATGGAAAAAATATGGGGAAGATATAGCAGTTCTTACTGGAGATGCATTGCTTTTGGAGTCAAGCACACTTATAATGATAATGCTTCTTGGGAATCTTAGTACAGATCTATCACCATATATAGCGTCATCTGCACTTATACTTTTCAATTTTTCTGGACTCAATGGCATGATGACAGGACAAGTTTATGATGTCTTAAATACTGGCAATCTTAATCTAAGCTTACAAGATATACAATATATGTACGAGAAAAAGACTACAGCACTTCTTACAGCGAGCATGGCAATTGGAGCTAACCTTTCCACAAAGTTTAGAAAGAATATCTCTGATATTGAAAAGCTTGGATCAATCATTGGTGAATCGTATCAGATAAAAGATGACTTACTTGAAATTGAAAGCACAACCGAAAAAATTGGTAAATCAGTTAATTCAGATGAGAAAAATAGAAAAGTTACCTATGTAAGAAAAGTAGGGGTAGAGAAGTCTAAAGAACATCTCAATGAATTATATGATGATGCAATGAAACTTATAGATGCTTTAACTGATGAAGATAATGCTATAGAATCGAAAGTATATAGAGAAGTAATTAAATATATTCTAAATAGAGAAAAATGATTGATGAACGATAAAGTTAAGAAAGAGAGACTTGACATATACCTTGTAGAAAATGGTATGGCAACTTCTCGAGAAAAGGCAAAAGCACTGATAATGGAAGGGAAAGTATATGTTAATTCTCAAAAAGAAGATAAAGCTGGTACGCTTATTAAACTTACTGACAAGATTGAATGTCGCGGAGAAAAGCTTAAATATGTAAGTAGAGGTGGACTAAAGCTTGAAAAAGCATCTAAAGTTTTTACTATCTCGTATGAAGATAAAATTTGCATAGACATAGGTTCTTCAACTGGTGGATTTACAGATTATATGTTGCAAAATGGTGCGAAACTTGTCTTTGCTGTAGACTCTGGGACAAATCAGCTTGACTATAAGCTTCGTGTAGATAAAAGAGTTGTATCTCTTGAAAATACAAATGCAAGATATTTGACAGCAGTGGATGTCAACAATGAGAAAATAGATGTTATCACTATAGATGTAAGCTTTATATCTTTACAAAAAATATTGGTGCCTGCATATGATATCTTGGATGAGGATGGCCTTGTAGTGATGCTTGTGAAACCACAGTTTGAAGCTGGAAGAGAATTGGTAGAGAAAAATGGTGTAGTTAGAAATAAAAGTACACATATAAAAGTAATTGAAGATGTTATAGATTTTTCCGAGAAAATAGGATTTTTTATTAAAGGACTTGATTTTTCTCCAATAAAAGGACCGGCAGGCAATATAGAGTTTTTGCTATATGCTGATAAGAAAAATGATGAAAATCAAATCTTTGATAAAAACTTGATTAAAAGCGTTGTGCAGGATGCACATATAGCTCTTGATTGATTTAATAGATTATGAAATCACTAATTATAAAAAAAGAAAAAACTGAAAAAAATAAGCTTATAAAACTTACTAATGCACTTACGAAACGAAAAATTAAGTACGATATACTTGATTATAGTGGTGTTGACGAGTTTTATGGCGAAATTCATAAAGACTCATATAAAAATACATATGATTTACTTATCTCATATGGTGGTGATGGCACAATATTAAAATCTGCAAGAGTAGCACGAAAGCTTAATATACCAATCCTTGGAGTGAATGTAGGGACACTTGGATTTTTGACAAGTATACATGACATTTCAAGACTTGATAACTACATAGATAAGATATTACATAAAGACTATTATGTAGATAAGCGATTTATGCTTGAAGTAAAAGTATATAGAGATATGAAAAAAGTCTTTATGTCATATGCTGTAAATGAAACAACTATCACACCTATTTCCTATAGAAAAATGGGTAGATATTATTTACATATAGGTAATACGAAAAGTATATTCAATGAATATAGGTCTGATGGTCTTATTATAGCAAGTCCTACTGGATCTACAGCTCATTCATTGTCAGCTGGTGGACCTATAGTAGAACCTACAGTAAATTGCTTTATAGTTACAGCAGTATGCCCTCATGCATTTAACCAGAGAAGCATAATTATAAGTGATGATAAAAAGATATATGTAACTATAGTCAATGAAAATCAAGTTATAGATGTAGATGGTAGAATCGATATGGATCTTTATAAAGGCGATATAGTGGAAGTTTCAAAATTAAAGAAACCAATCTTATATATTACATTTGATGAGCATGACTATCTTAGCAATGTGAAAAACAAGATAAAAAATATGTGATAAGGGCGTGACTAAATGAAAAAGAATAGATATGAGGCAGTGCTTGAGATTATAAAAGAGAATGATATAGAAAACCAATCAGAGCTTGCAAAGAAATTGAGAGAGAGGGGCTTTAGCGTAACTCAAGCAACAGTTTCAAGAGATATACAAAAATTAAATCTTATTAAGATTAAAGTAGATGGCAGATTTAAATATGTTGTAGCTGATACGGCTGGTAACTATTCAGAAAAGTATTTAAGAATCATCAAGGAGACTATAAGCAAGCTTTCTGTAGCCAAAAATTTACTTGTAGTAAAGACTCAATCTGGTATGGCTATGGCAACAGCAGCGGCACTTGATGGGCTTGAGCTTCTTGAAATAATTGGGTCACTTGCAGGTGATGATGTCATATTTATAGCTACAGATAGTGATGACAAAGCAAGACTCCTTATGAACAAAATAGAGTTACTTATGAAAAAGGAAATATAATGATAGAGAGCTTAATAGTTAAGAATTTTGCTTTAATTAAAGAAGCACATATTGACTTTAAAAATAATCTAAATGTCATAACGGGAGAGACAGGAAGTGGTAAATCAATACTTCTTGGCTCTATTAATCTTGTGCTTGGGAAAAAGGCAAGCAAAGATTATATCAAAGAAGATGGTAGTGAGACAAGCGCTACGATATCGTTTTATATTGATGATGAAAAGATTATAAAATATCTTGATAGTGAAGATATAATACTTGAAGATGGAAGACTTATCATATCAAGAAAGATTACAAAAGATAAAAGCATAAATAAAATCAATGATGAACCATGTACTCTTTCAAAGATAAAAAATCTGACGGAAAAATTGATTGACATATATGGACAGCATGATGGCGAAGACTTAAGGAAAGGCAATAAGCATATAGATTTCCTTGATGACTTTATAGGAGATAGTGTTTATGCAAAGAAAAAGGACATAGCAGAGCTTTACAATGAATTAAACTTGGCGAAAGAAAAGCTTGATACTTTTAATCTTGATGAAAATATGAGATTACGTGAGATAGATATACTTAAGTATGAAATTGATGAATATAATGATGCAAATATAAAAGATGGCGAAGAAGAAAAACTTGTCGATAGTTTTAAGCTTGCAAAAAGTGCTAAAAATATTGTTGGAAGTATTGCGAAAGCACAAAGCGTGATGGAGAGCATAGATATAAGTGCTGCTATAAGAGAGATAAAAGATGCACTAAAGTATGATGATTCTTTAGAGGGGCTATATCAAAACTTTATTGATATTGAATCACTTGTAAGCGATACTATAAAAGAACTTGATAAAAAGAATTCTTCATATGATTTTGACGAAGAAGAGCTTAGTACTATGGAAAGTAGACTTGATGTCATACGGTCAATTTTAGCAAAATATGACAATTCGCTTGATAAAGCAAAAAAAGAAATTGAAGAGAAGGCTAAAAGACTCGATGAACTTAATGATTATGATAATGAAAAGAAAAAAGCAATTGATAATTATAATGGTATAAAAGAGAGACTTTATCAAAAGTGCAGAGAACTTACAGATATAAGACTTAAAGGAAAAAAGAGTTTTGAAAAAGAACTTCTTATAGAACTTAAAGATCTTGGGTTTAATGATGCAGAGTTTGATATAGATATAAAAGAAAAAAGTGAGCCTACACGAAATGGCATAGATGAAGTGACATTTATGGTTTCACTCAATAAAGGCGAAAAATTAAAAGCTTTAAGCGATGTGGCATCTGGTGGAGAGTTGTCTCGTATTATGTTGTCGATAAAAACTATTTTATCTGAAAATTATGGGACAAACACACTTATTTTTGATGAAATAGATGCGGGGATAAGTGGTATCACAGCTTCAAAAGTAGCAAAAAAACTTGATAAAATATCAAAAAATCATCAAGTGATACTTATAACTCACTTGCCGCAAATTGCTGCTATGGCTGATAATCATTTTGTGATTGAAAAAAGTGTTAAGGGCGATAAGACTATAACGACTATAAAAGAACTTGATGAAGATGGCATGGTAGAAGAGATTGGTCGACTTATAAGTACTGATGGAGAACTAACTAAAAATGTAATAGCCAATGCAAGAGAGCTTAAAGAAAATGCAAAGAAAGAAAAGGATAATTAGTATATGGATTTTTTGACTCAAGTATTAAATAATAAAACATTGATTATAGCTGCAGTCGCTTGGCTCGTTGCAGGCATTATCAAGGCTATCATAGATCTTATAGTAAATAAAAAATTTAATGTTTCCAGAATAATTGGTGCTGGAGGAATGCCATCTTCGCACACATCGACAGTTGTGGCACTTACTGTAGCTCTTGCTTATTATGTCGGCATTGATTCGCCAAGTTTTGCTATATCACTTATTTTTATGATTATTGTTATCCATGATGCAACAGGTGTAAGACTTGAGACAGGGAAACAAGCTAAAGTACTTAATACCATGATGTTTGAGACTGATACATTTAAAGATTTAGATTTTGAAAAAGAACTTAAAGAGTATGTAGGACATACGCCACTGCAGGCAATCGTAGGCGCAGTTGTAGGGGTATTCGTTGCACTCTTTATGATATTTGTAATATATAAATAATATGCTTAAGAATATAAAAAAAATATCATTAATACTTTTAGTTACTCTAACAGTAGGGATTCTTACTTCTTGTAAAGGCATTGAGTTTGAAAACCAAAAGTTGGTTACTGCAAAGGAATTGCCAAGAGGCGAGGCAATGATATTTGTAGCGGAAGAAAAAAATAAATATGCAAATAGATTTAATAGCCAGATCTGGAATTTAAAAAGTGGAGATGGATCTCAGTTTTTTAAGGATTATGTAGTACATACTGTAAAAAAATTCGTAGAAAAGATAATGCTACTAAAGCTTATAGCAAATGATTTAAATGTAATAGTAAGCCCTAAAGATGATGAACTTATAGAAAATGCAGCAATAGAGTATAAAACTATGCTTTCTACTGCTGATATTGAATTTATCGGATGCAGTGATGAAGATATATACAATGCCTTTAGAGATTATCATCTATCAAGACTTGTGATAGATAATCTTTCTAAAAATGCATCAAGTGAGATAAGTATATCTGAAGCTAAGGTGATTGATGTACAATATATCGTTTTAAATGATATAGAACTTGCAAGAAAAACCGCAGAAGATGTGAGAGCAAAAGGCGCAAGCTTTTCGTACTTTGCGAAGACAAGAAGTTTGGATACAAATATTGAGATGTTTATAAAAAGAGGTGATGAAAACTCTATAAAATTTCCAGAACTTTTTTATATAAGTAAGGGGCAGATTAGTGATATATTGCAATATAGAGATAAGTATTACATATTTAAATGCATAAGTGATTATATACCTGAAGAGACGGAAAAAAGAAGACTTGAGATATTAAAATCAATGAAAAACAATGAGTTTGAAGTAAACTTTCAGAGATTTGATGATAAATATAGAGTTTTTTCTAATTCAAGTTATTGGAAAGAAATTGATTTAAGTGCTGGAGATGATTCAGATATAACTGAATTTGAAAATATTTATTATAAATATTTTCCTAAAAAGATAAAATGACTTATGAAAACTTAAAACCAAGAGATATTTTTTGGAATACATTAGGCATGTGCTCTTATGCTATAGTTTCACTCTTTTTATCAGTTATTATAGTAAGTATTGCTGGTGGGGTAGAAGGTGGTATTTTTTCTTTTGGTTTTTCTACACTTGCAAGGCTTGTCTTTATAGTCACATTTTTTGGGATTAGACCTTTGCATATTGTAGATATAAAATATAGATATACATTTCTTGATTATAGAAACTTTGGGATAAGACTTGGTGTAGCCTCTTTAATACTTGGATTTACGTATGTTATATTTAGATATTGTACTGGCATATATGATTTAAAAAAATCATTTATATTGATCCTTCTTATAGTGCACGGGGCGATTGATGGATTTTCTGATTATTATGAGTGCGAATATCAAAGAGTAAATAGACTTTATATGTCGGGAATTAGTCAATTTTTGAGAATAGTAATATTTGCTTTTACACTTGCGACCATACTTTTACTAACTAAAGAATTATTGCTTGCTCTTGTTATAGCATTACTACTGGAATTATTGACATTTTATATTTTAAATATAAGGTATAGCAATGCATACTTTGATAGAAATACTATAAATAATAATGGGAAAAAACTTTTTTATGAAGCGCTACCACTTTTCTTAATTACTTTTTTAGACACATTTGTATTTTCAATGTCAAAATTATATATTGATGTTGAACTTGGAGATATGTATAGTGGTTTTTATGGAATTGTCTTTATGCCGACAAACGCAGTATATCTTCTCATGACACTTTTTATGAAACCAATGCTTACACCGCTTGCCAATTCGTATTATAGAGATAAAAAAGAGTATAATTTAATACTCAGAAAGTCACTCTATGTGGCATTTGCTATAGCAATTATATCTATAGTAGGCGCATTCATTTTTGGCAAGTTTTATCTTGATATAATAGCTTATTTTACGAATAATTCATATAGTGAATTTGAAAGCTTGTCGAGACAGATACTAGTCATATTGATGATTGGCGGATCGTTTTATACTGTCACAACGCCATATTATTTTTCGTTAATTATTGAAAATAAAAGAGTGCATATACTTGTAGTTTATATTATTGTATCTATATTATCAATATTTATTGTGCGATATTTTATAAAGACATATGGCATCATGGGTGCTTCTTATGGCTTTGTAGCTTCGATGTCACTGATTTTTTTAGGAATAGTCATAGCCAAGTTTGTGGGATTAGTAATAAAAGATGAATAATAAAGATAAAACATATGACGTAATTATACTCACATATGAGCCAAAAGAAGAACTTATAAGGTCTATTGAATTACTTTTATCACAGAGTATAAAGCCAACTTCTATTATTATATGTAATACAGATAAAGAAAGTTTTTATAAAAATATTGTTGATAAAGAAAAGCTTGAAAATATAATTAAAAGTCACAGCGAAATTAGTGACACTATGATAAAAGTGATACATATTGATAAAAGTGATTTTGACCATGGGAAGACTCGCAACTTTGCTTCAAGTTTTGCAAAATCTAATTATATTATGTTTATGACTGATGATGCGATACCTTATGACTTGAATCTTACTTCCAATTTGATTGATGCATTTTATAATTATGATAAAGATGGAAGACGAGTTGCTGTATCATATGCAAGACAAGTAGCAAAAGTTAATTCAAAGCTAAAGGAAAAGTACATCAGGGAATTCAATTATCCTGATTATGACATATTAAAAGATAAATCTACTGAAAAGAAGTATGGTATAAAAAACTACTTTTGCTCCAATGTATGTGCTATGTATGATGCATCCATATTTCGTGAGCTTGGGAAATTTGAAGAAAACATAATACTCAACGAAGATACTTTTTATGTATACAATGCTATTAATAATGGATATACTGTGGTCTATAAGTCAGATGCAATAGTTTACCATTCGCATGACTTTACTTATCAAAAACAACTCAATCGCAATTTTGATATTGGAGTCTCACAGATTGATAAAAAAGTGATATTTGACAGTATTCCTGTTGTAAGCGAAGGGAAACGGATGGCATTTGGTGTGACAATGAGACTTATTAAAGGATTCCATTTCTTTTCTGCAATTGATTTTTTGATTGAATGTATATATAGATATATCGGACACATCTATGGTAAAAATTATAAAAATTTAAGCATTGAAAAGTGCATCAAATTATCAAATAATAAAGAGTATTTTATAAAAATGAGTAAAAAAGATGATTAATATATTGAAAAATAGAAGTTTGATTTTTAGTCTGGCAAAGTCTGATTTTAAAAAGAGATTTGTTGGATCGTATTTTGGTATCGTGTGGATGTTCGTTCAGCCGCTTGCGACAGTGCTTGTGTATACGCTTATATTTCAAGTTGGATTTAGGGCAGTGCCACCTGTTGCCAATGTGCCATATGTACTTTGGCTTCTTCCAGGAATAATTCCTTGGTTTTATTTTCAAGATGGGGTATTGCAGGGGACAGGTGTTTTATATGAGTATAATTTTTTGGTGAAAAAAGTTGTCTTCAATGTGACAATGTTACCTGTAGTTAAACTTATATCAGTATTTTTTAGTCATATATTTTTCGTAATAATTATGCTTACTGTATTTTTAATTGCTAAAGTGGAGATATCAATCAACGCATTGTATATAGTGTATTTTTCATTTTCTTTATCTATCCTTACACTTGGCATCATTTACATAACAAGTTCTATCAATGTGTTTTTTAAAGACATGTCACAGATTGTCACTATACTTATGCAATTTGGGATATGGATGGCACCAATTATGTATGATGAAAATTTGTTTCTTAATAGATCAAGGCTCATATATTCACTTTTAAAATTTAATCCTATATACTACATAGTTAAAGGATATAGATTTGCTATGCTTGGAGAAAGTTTTCCAAACTTTAAATTACTTACAATTTACTATTGGATTATAACAATAGTTATCTTGATATTTGGCAGTAGAATCTTTAATAAATTAAAGACACATTTTTCTGATGTATTATGATAAGAATTATATTAATTTTAATTATACTTATACTTTTTGGTATCTATACAATATTTAGCGATATAGTTTTTGCGTTTGTAAAAGATGAAAAAATTAAATCAAATTATAATTACAATGTCGTAAGATTTATACTTACAATTATTGCAAAAATTGCTGGAGCAAAAACCCATATCTATGGTGGCGAAAATCTTAAAAAAATAGATAAGGATATACCGCTTTTTATAGTATCAAATCATAGAGGGTATTTTGATATAGTTACTGGGTATTTGGCTATTGATAGATATACGGCTATAGTAGCAAAGGATACATTAAAAAATATTCCGCTACTTTCACATTGGATGAAAAAGATTGACTGCATATTTCTTGATAGAAAAAGCTTGAGATCTGGGGCAGAGATGGTTCTTAACGCTATAAAACTAATTACTGAAAAAAAATCAATCTGGATATTCCCTGAAGGTACACGAAATAAAAATGATGATCCATGTGATCTACTTCCATTCAAATCTGGCGTATATAAAATACCAGAGAAGACTGATTGTTATATAGTTCCAATGGCAATAATTAATTCAGAGAAAATACTGGAGAATCAGTTCCCAAGAATCAGATCTTTTGACATATATATTAATATAGGGAAACCTTATAAATATAGTGAATTAAGTGATGAATCAAAAAAAGATATATCAAAGTATAGTGAAAATGAGATGAAGGATCTTATAGCAGAATTAAAGGAAAGAGAGGCAAATTATGGCAGAAGCTAATGACAAAAAGAAAATATTAGTTGTGGATGATGAAAAGGAGATTGCAGAGTTAATTGAGATACATCTTATGGGGCAGGACTATAATGTCACTAAAGCAAAAAATGGTGTTGAAGCTTTAAACTGCCTTGAAAAAGAAAAGTATGATTTGGTGCTTCTTGATGTTATGATGCCTAAAATGGATGGAAAAGAGACTTTGAAAAGAATCCGTGAGAAGTATAATATACCAGTCATCATGGTTACGGCAAGGACTTCGGAAAAAGACAAGATTGAAGGTCTGACACTTGGGGCAGATGATTATGTAACTAAACCAATAAAGGCGCTTGAACTTATAGCAAGAGTTAAAGCCCAACTTAGAAGATACACTGTGCTTAACCCAAATCATGTGGATGAAGAAGAGCCAGATGAGATAACGATAAGAAATCTCTACATCAATAAAGTCACACATGAGGTAAAAGTTGATGACGAGCAGATAAAGCTTACTAAAATTGAGTTTGATATACTTTATCTTTTCGCAAAGAACCCCAATAAAGTATTTTCAACGGACGAGATTTTTGAAAATGTCTGGAAAGAGAAAAACTTCGATGCTACCAATAATGTAATGGTTCATATAAGAAGACTTCGCAATAAATTAAAAGAAGAGACAAGAGAAGAAAAAATAATAACTACAGTGTGGGGCGTTGGATATAAAATTGAAAAATGACCTTTTCAAAAAATATTATAGTAGATTTATATTAAATGTTGTATGCGCAAGTGCTGTTTTATTTGCTATTACAGCATTTTTTATATACAACACGATGGTGATAGGAGATGGTAGCGATAATTTCAATCTATATAATATTATTTTATTTTTGCTTTTTGGAGTTATCGCTTTTGCATTGACTTTTGTGTTTTTGGAACGAAAGCGTGTCAAATATATTGATGATATATATCAAAGTATTGAAAATATATCAAGTGGCGATTACACATCAAAACTTGAAGTTATAGGTGATGACGAGCTATCCATGATGGCTTTTAATATCAATGTCATGCAAGATAATTTTACAAAGCTCATCATGAGTGAAAAGGAAAGTGAAAATACGAAAAATGAACTTGTGACTAATATTGCTCATGACTTACGGACTCCACTTACATCTATTCTTGGCTACCTTGATATAATAGTAAACAACGATAAGATTACTGATGAAAAGAAAAAAGACTATACAATTATTGTATATGAAAAAGCTAAAAAACTTGAATCGCTTATTGAGGATCTATTCTCCTTTACGAAGATGAATTATGGTAGCGGCTTAGTGGTTAAAAAAGAAAAAATAGATTTAGTAGAACTTCTTAATCAATTGATTTCAGAGTTTTATCCGTTATTTGAGAATAATGGCATAGAGTGTAGTTTGGAATCAAATGTTGATTCGATGATGATGAATCTTGACCCAAAACTTACCGTTAGGCTTTTTGAAAATCTTATTAATAATGCAATAAAGTATGGTAAAGATGGAAAGACAATTTACATAAAGGTCAATAAAAATGTAGATACTGTAGATGTGAGCGTTATTAATTTTGGCAAACTTATACCAAAGAAATCGCTTAAAAATCTTTTTGATAAGTTTTATAGAGTTGATGATTCAAGAGCTAGTGAGACAGGTGGGACGGGACTTGGGCTTGCGATAGCTAAAAGTATTGTGGAACTTCATGGTGGCAAAATTAATGTAAAATCTGATTCAGATGGGACGGTCTTTAAGGTGACTTTTAAAATAGATGGGTAAGAATAAAATTATAAAAATATATCAGAGATTTAAGGATGGCAGATGCATTTTATCAATAATGGCATTTTTCTTTTTCTTGTTTTTTGCTTCCATTTTACCTGCCTTCGCAGAAAATATTGATATAAGGTTTTCATATGGTATAGATAATGTGGCGAAACCAGGTAGAGCACTACCTTTTGAACTTACAGTAACTAATAGTGGCTCGCAAAGTTTTAAAGGCTATATTGATTTAAATGTTTATGAAACTAACAATTCAGTATACACATATAGAAGTGAGATAAGTCTTGATGAACATAGCACTATGGTAAAAACAATGGATGTAACTTTATCCAATACTCTAAATACCGTATCAATTAGTGTATATAATGAAAGAAATGAATTGGTAGAGGAATCAAGAAGTAATATAGACCTTAGATACTACAGCAATAAACTTATAGTTGGAGCACTGACATCTGATTTCAATATATTAACATACCTCGATAGCGTAATAGTTACTGATACAGGCATCGAGACGAAGCTTGTTGATGTAGGAAATGCTGATAGAGTAAATGACAAGTATTTTGATCTTTTGGATATGCTTTTAATATCCAACTTTGATTTTACTGAACTTAATGATAACTCACTTTATTCTATAGAAAAATTTATAGAATCTGGTAGGCCAGTTATTGTAGCGGGAGATTTAAGCCTTACTGAAGACAATCCTTTATATAATTTCTTAAATGGAATATATGATGATGGCAAAAATATCAATGATTCTGATGGTAACTTTTATTATAGATTAGTTAATACTAACAAAATGATTGTATTTATGGTACCAATTTCTTTTGTAAATACTGATTCAGTTTATGACAATAGAAATCTTCTGATGGATATACTTGGCACTAGTACTATACTTTCATATATCAATAGAATTATTGACAATGATAATTTATTTATATCAAATGATTACTATAGTATAAGACGACTTTTAAATGTAGTGGATGACGAGAACTTACCTAAGATTTTCCCAATCACCGTTTACATTATAGCGTACTTATTTTTTATCATTCTTGTCTTATATGTATTGCTTAGAAATTTAAGTAAGCAAAGAATCTATGGTGTATGTGTATTTATTGTATCAACTTTGGTGACAATATGGATTTTCTATAGTAGGTTTTCTTCTCTAACCAAAAATATAACCCTTTCCTATATCAGCATTGTAGATATAAAAGATGCAAATACAAGTGAAAAGGCATTTCTTAATTTTTTGACAAATGAAAGTGGAGATTTTAGATTTGATACTGAATCAACAAAAGAGATTTATCCTATACTTAGATCTACGAGAGAGCCAATAAGAAGTATCAATTTTATAGATAGTGCAAGCATAAAAGAAGCTGTTTTTACAAAGGAAGCAGGTAAGACCGTTGTAAGTGTCAATAATGCAAAAAGTTTTGATTCAAATCTCTTTGCATATGAAAACAATAACTATCTAAATGATATATATAATATAAATTGTTCGTTTGAAAGATTTGATGGTAGTGTCACTGGAAGAGTTACCAATAATATGCGCATACCTATACATGATGCAAAAATATTGCTTTATGGTAAAGTTATAGATATTGGCGATATAACACCAACTTATAGTTTGTCACTTTCAAGGGGTAATGTCATTAATACCCCAATTAACAACAATGAAATGCTTGCTGATATTTTATCTAATGATTCCAATAAAGATATAATAAAATATTATCTTGATCAAAACATACATGGCTATTTTGACTATGCACTATTTCTTGGCTTTATAGACAATAATGGAACTATAGACATTAATTCAAGTAGCGTAGGAGATGTTCGCGGGAAAACGCTTCTTGTCACAAAGGTAAGTGATGATATGACTATGGGTATAAAAGACCTATGCTCTCTTCAAAATGATGTAGAAAATGTCAATGGGTACTATGATGAGATAAATAATTCGATAAAAGGTGATGAAGCTGTTGTAAATACATATAGATTTGACAAAGATGCAGCATTATCAAAGATATATTTTGAGGGCATTGATAGTTATGATTATGGAAGCATAAGTACCAATGTGCCATTTTATGGAGATATATATGCTTATAATTTGGATACTTTGGAATATGATCTAATTACTGATAATAGAATACTATATGATAGTTTTGAAAAATATCTGACATATGACAATCAATTGACTCTTAGATTTGTACCAACAAGTAGAGATCCAATCTATCGTATGATAAGTCTTCCTGTTGTTCGTGCGATAGCAACTGATTAACAATGATTGAGTTCAAAAAAGTAAAACTAAATATTAACAATATAGATATCTTGAGTGATATTTCGTTTTCGATTGCTGATAAAAAAACTGTATGTTTTCTTGGAAATAAGAGTTCTGGAAAGACTGCAATTCTTAAACTTATATCGGGAATCTATAAGAGCTTTGAAGGGGAAATACTTATTGATGGTATAGATATTAAAAAAGAACATAAACTTAAAGTTGGGATTTTGAATGATAGAATCGAAATAGATAATGACATATCAGTATATGATTATCTAAGTTTTTATGGAAATATTTATCACACAAAAGATAAAAATGAACTCGACACTTTTATTGATGATAAACTTTCAGAGTTTTCACTTATGTCATATAAGCACACATTTTTAGGACAGATTGATAAGGAAACTTATAAGTTTATAGACCTTATAAGAGTCCTTATAGATGACCCAGATATTATACTTTTTGATAATATATTTTTTGGCGATAATGTAGAATATCATGAGAGAATGTATAATTACATAAAGACAATGCTTAAAAAGAAGACAATCATTTTTGCGTCAAGAAACACCAATTTTATTGAAGACATATGTGACTACTATGGGATACTTGATAGGGGACATCTTGTTATATTTGATAAAAAAAATGAAGTGCATAGGTATGCAGACATTGCCAATAAGATAGAAGTCGAAATAATCAGTAATGTCGATAGTGCAGTAAATATATTGAAAAATAATAAAAGTGTAGTTGATATATCGTATAGTGATAATAATATAACATTTTCAATTGTATCAAGTGAAGATGATAAGCATATTAAAAGTATTGAAAGTAGCATTTTGAAAGAACTTATTGATAATGGAGTTAAAGTATATTCTTATAGAAAACAACAAGTGAGATTTGAACAATTATTTAGTGGATAAATGCATATGAATAATATCATGGAAATCTTTAATAGAATTACACTTAAAAATGTGAGAAGACGGACGCTTCTTATCTATCTTTTTATGTTGAATGTAATACTATCTATTGCCATCCTGGTATTTTCCAATGCAATAATATCGAGTAGTAAAGCTACAGGCACAATTGACTACAATACTGTAAGACTTTTTTATACATTTGCAATACTTGTACTTTTTATCTTGTCATATGTTCTTACACCTTTATTTTTATCAAGAAGTATAAACTCTATGTATAGAGATAATATAATTGATAATTTGCATAGTGCGAGAGTTAAAAATTCTGATATAGTTCTTGCTGTATATCTAAGGGGACTTACATATCTTGTCATAATTATCACTTCAGCTTTGCCTATTTTAAGTATGTCGTTTTTGTATGGTGGAGTAGGAGCTTTTTCAATAGCAAAAATACTTATAGCAATACTATGCTATACTATACTCTTTTCGGCTATTTCAATGTATATTTCTTCCACAATTTATGATTTAAATATCTCTATGGTTGTGTCTTATGTTGTGGGTTTTATACTCTTAGTTGTAACTTTAGTTTTTTTGAATTACATGATTAGTGAATTTTACTACATATTCTTTTATGTATTTTTCGCTCTGTTTTGTACTATTATCTTACTACTTAATACAACAAATGCTTCAATGATAAATATGTGACATTATAGACAATTTTTACTTTACAAATACTTTAATATTATATATAATCTATATACAATATTTTGAAGGAAGGAACAATTAAGTTCCCTGTGAGGACAAAATGAATTGAAAAAAAATTTGATTGACCTATCACATATTTCTAAAACTTTTGATGGTGATAGGGTAATTGATGATTTTAACCTTACAATAAAAGAAAATACTTTTGTTACATTACTTGGACCGTCAGGCTGTGGTAAGACTACGATACTTAGAATTATTGGTGGATTTTTAAAACCTGATATGGGACGAGTTTTTTTTGATGGAAAAGATATTACAGAATTGCCTCCTGAAAAAAGACAGCTCAATACTGTTTTTCAAAAGTATGCTCTTTTTCCACATATGAATGTGGAAGATAATATTGCATTTGGACTTAGAATCAAGAAGAAAAGTGAAGATTTTATAAAATCGAAGATTGAGTACGCACTTAAACTTGTCAATCTTGAAGGATATGGCAAAAGAGATATAGACGCACTTTCTGGTGGTCAGCAACAGCGTATAGCAATTGCACGAGCAATTGTCAATGAACCAAAGTTACTTCTTCTTGATGAACCGCTTGGTGCACTTGATCTTAAGCTTAGACAGGAGATGCAGTATGAACTTATACGTCTTAAAAATGAACTTGGCATAACGTTCATCTATGTTACACATGATCAAGAAGAGGCGCTTACTATGTCTGATACTATAGTTGTTATGAATCAAGGTTACATTCAACAGATGGGTACGCCAGAGCAGATTTATAACGAGCCTGAAAATGCATTTGTTGCTACATTTATAGGTGATAGCAATATTGTAAGTGGAAAGATGATTGAAGACTATGCGGTAGAGATTTCTGGTAAGAAGTTTAGATGTATAGATGCTGGATTTGGCAAAAATAAAGCAGTTGATATAGTTATAAGACCGGAAGATGTCGAGATTTTAGAACCAAATTCTCCTAAAGCGATATTACATGGTCGTATGACTCATGTGATATTTAAGGGGGAGATGTATGAGATGCTTTGTGTCACAGATGATGGGAAAGAGTGGCTTGTGCACTCTACTATACTACATGAAGTCGGAAAAGAAGTAGGAGTATATGTTGAGCCATACAACATTCAGATTATGAATAAACCTACATCAGAAGATGAAGAAGCAATAGACCCAGTTGTATATGAGGCAGAAGAGTAGATGAATAGTAAACTTCGAAATCATCTTATAGCAGCTCCTTATACGATATGGATGATAGGATTCATTGTCATTCCGCTTGTTTTTGTTGTGTATTACGCTTTTACCAATGATGCAAATGCATTTACATTAGACAATGTAATCAGCTTTTTTAACCCTATACATTTTAAAAGTTTTGTTAAAGCATTTAAACTTGCATTTATAAGTACATTTATATGTATAATTCTTGCATATCCGATAGCGCTAATTTTCAGAAATAGTAAGACAAAGAAATCTTCTTTTATAATATATGTATTTATATTACCTATGTGGATGAATGGACTACTAAGGATTTATGCGTGGCTTACACTGATAGAAAAAAAAGGTATCATAAATCTAATTCTTTCTGCATTAAATCTACCAAATATTAATATTGTCAATACTGAGACGGCAATTATACTTGGTATGGTGTATGATTTTTTACCATTTATGATATTACCGCTTTATAATTCACTTATGAAGATAAAAGATGATACATTAAATGGAGCAAGAGATTTGGGAGCAAACGAAATACAAGTATTCACACGGGTTATATTGCCACTTAGCATGCCTGGTATGATATCTGGGATAACGATGGTGTTTATTCCAGCGCTTACAACTGTTGCTATATCTTATATGCTTGGTGGAGGGCTTTTCCTACTTGTAGGCAATGTGATAGAACAAGAATTCCTTACCACTTCCAATTGGCATCTTGGGTCAGGATTGTCATTTGTGCTCATAGTGTTTATATTTATAGTTATGGGCATTACTAATAATTTTACTGATAAGGATGAAGAGATAAATATTGTATGATAAGAAAGTTTTTAAAAAATTTTTATCTTGTACTGATACTATTATTTACATATGTACCTATACTTGTAATGGTTGGGCTTTCTTTTAATTCATCAAAATCAAGAGTTAATTTTACTGGCCTTTCGCTAAAATGGTACAGGCAAATGTTTGCGGATAGAAATATTGTATCTGCGCTTCAAAATACTATATCTATAGCACTTGTCTCATCTATAGTTGCTGTGATTATTGGCACTATGGCAGCAGTTGCAATTAGTAATATGTCTAAAAAAAGTAGAAATATATATATGAATATAACCAATATTCCTATGCTTAATGCTGATGTAGCTACAGGCATATCACTTATGCTTTGCTTTATCGCATATGGGAAAATCTTGGAAAATATTAATATAAGTTTTGGGCTTTCTTGGTTTACAGTATTACTTGCACATATTACTTTTAATATACCATATGTTATACTTTCAGTTTTGCCAAAACTTAAAGGTTCATCACGGCTTGAATATGAAGCGGCAAGAGACCTTGGAGCTACAAGTAGTGTGGCGTTTTTTAAAGTTGTCCTTCCGGAGATTATGCCGGGCATAATAAGCGGATTTATGCTTGCAGTAACTATGAGCCTTGATGATTTTATAATTACACATTTTACAAGAGGGGCAGGAATCAATACTATATCTACTTTAGTTTATGCACAGGTAAAAAGAGGACTTAACCCATCACTATATGCACTTTCAAGCGTTATGTTTTTGATAGTGCTTATAATACTTGTGATTACTAATTTTGTTACTAATAGAAAAGAGGATGACTAATGTATATATTAGTTTTTGATATAGGAAGCACCAACATCAAGACATTGGTTTTGTCAATTACTGGGCCAAGAGATGATGAAAAAATAAAACTACTTGGAAAAGAGAAGTATCGTGGTACTGATTTTTATAGTTTTTTTTATAAGGTATTAGATAAGTATAAAATAGAAAAAAATGATATAGAAACTTTAGTTTTGACAGGAACTGGCACGAGCTTTTTAGATGATACTATTGATGGCATAAATGTGATTAAAGTAGATGAACATCTTGCTATAAGTTATGGTGGGATACTTTTATCAAAATATGATGAGGCAGTTATAGTATCTATAGGGACTGGTACTACTATAGTTTATAGTAATCTTAATGATTACAAAAGACTTGGTGGTACAGGACTTGGCGGTGGCACATTTGTTGGTCTTTCCAATGCTTTAATTAATTTACAAAGTGATAGTAGAGATATAAAACCATTTGAAATACTTGTTGATTATGCAAAAAAGGGTAATCACAAGAATCTTGATCTTCTAATCGGAGATATTTCTAAAAATGATATTTTGGACATGTCAACGGATATTACAGCGGCGAATTTTGCTAAATTGAGTGGGAATTATAGACTGGAAGACACTATGGCAGCGACATTAAATCTTGTTCTTGAAAACATATCGCTCCTTGTGAAAGCCTTAAATAAAGATTTGCCTGTTGTATATATAGGAACCCTTGTATCTGATACTTATGTGCAAGAGAGATTGACTGAAATTGCTGATTATACTGGAAGTGATATACATTTTGTCGAAGATGGGGAATTTGCTATAGCTATAGGTGCGTGGGAGTATTATTTACTTAAACTGCGTAAAAACTATTAAATACATATGCAATTTATATGAAATATATTAATTTAAAAAAAATAATTATTTATTGCTCGATTGCTATAATTTTTTCTTTCCAACTACTCTCAGCATGCATTGCAAGTACATACACTAATGAGACAAAAAGTAATGAAGCTTTATCACAAGTTACATTATTGGATACGTATGAAGAAAATATAGCATCTGAAAAATTCAGTGTTTATGATTTTAAGTTGCTTAACTCATCAAAGATATTACTTATAAAATCACATCATCAAGTTTCTCAAATGCTTGGAGTTGTAGTAGTAAATAATGAAAATGAACTTATAATATTTGATGGTGGTCGAGTAGAAGACTCAAAATTCTTGAGAGATTTAATTGTTTCTTACGGCGGAAAAGTAAAATACTGGTTTTTATCACATATACATGATGATCATATAGGAGCAATCTTTGATATATTGAATAATTATAAAGAAGATGTATATATAGAAAATATATGTTACAATTTTGCGGATTTTTTATGGTACTATGATAAAGTTGGGGATGAAGCGTATGTAAGCGTACTTTTTGACGAAGCGAAGAATAAATATGTTGAGTATATGTTATCAATAGGGAAAAAGGTGACGATTAACCAAAAAGTCAAAAAAGGCGATATCTATAATGCGTCAAATGTAGATATAAAAGTGATGAATGACATATACCTTTTGGATTCCGATTCGATAAATAATTCTTCAATTGTCTATAAAGCTTATATTGAAGATACATCTATGATAGTGCTTGGAGACCTTGCATATTATGGAGGTTATGAATTACTTGATGACTATAAAAATAGTGATGAGCTAAAGTCAGATATTGTGGTGATTTCTCATCATGGCCAAAGTGGTGTAGACTTTGATGTATATAAAGAAATAGCACCTAAAATTGCTTTATGGCCAACTACTAAAAATATCTATGAAAATGAGAGTGGTAAATTTAAGACTGATATGACAAAAAAATGGATGAATGAGCTTTTAGTCGAGTACAATATATTGTCATATCCTGATAATGCAATGATTAAGTAAGAAAGACTATGTATTATGATTGGTAAAACGAGTACAAAAAATAATCTTCTATATAATATTTTAAAAATAGTAGTATTATTCATAGCGTTCTTTTTACTGAGCAAATTTTCTAATCGTAGTGTCGATGTTCATTCATTATACATGGATGATTTACAAAATTATTACTACTATGTTAGGTCTAATTTTTTTCAGTATACATTTTCAATTTATGAAGGTCAAGTGCATTATCGCCCTGTATCATATGGTCTACTCTACTTAGTTTTTAAGATAGTATCGGGACATATACATTATATAAATATAGTTAATAATGCCATTCAAGCAGCTCTCGCTGTGCTTTTTTATTTTTTTACAAGAAAGCTAAAAGTACCAAGCCTAATATGCATTGCTACATCTTTATTTTATATTATCACGCATTTTTCATATTTCCAAGTTGGCCAGGCGATAGGTATAATAGAAAGTTCTGCGATGTTTCTGGCATTTCTCAATCTTTATTTTGCCATTTCATATCTTGATGACAATAATCCTAAAGACATATTTTATATGTACATAAGTATTTTTTTACTTTGTTTTACTCACGAAAGATATGCAGCATTTTTTGCTGTTGATTTCATTGCTATAATTCTTAAAAAAAGCGAAAAAAGTAAATTGTCAAAAGAACTGATTTTAATTGCAATTGCTATGCTCTATGTAGTTGTAAGGTATCTGGCACTTAAGTCTTTGATACCAATAGGGACAAGCAAAACTGATGTTGTAGCGACATTTGATATATATAGGTTTTTCCAATTTATATTTGATGAAGTTAAGTATGTATTTGGCATAAATGCAGGACCAGCATATCTTTCCGGAATCAATTTTAATGATGTCGACAGGGTTTTTAAAAATATCTGTTATATAAGCATATTTTTATATATAGTTATATTCATAATATACATATATGTAAAACTTATCTATGATAAATTACATGAGAAAAATTTTAGCGTTGATATTGTACTTGCTTTTTCTGCTTGCTTACTTATCGTGAGTTCAAGTGTCACAATTAGAGTTGAGATGCGATGGATATATAGTACTTATATGATTTTTGTGATTTATTTAGCATATATGCTATATGAAATATCAACTTTTGGATTAAAACAAGTATTTTATATATCAGCATTTATATATTTTTCCTTCTTTATTACAAGAAACATTCTTGAAATGTATTATAAAAACTATTATCACAATATCTTTTTCTTCAATGATTTAAGAGCCACCAACAGTCTTGCCGATCAGACAATACTTAAATATGGCAAAGAAAATTTTAAAGATAAAAAAGTATATATTTTTCTAAATAATTTTGGGATTGAAGGTAAAAGTATATATTATTTCTATGAGCCATTTTATGATGAAGTAAGAGTTAATGACAATGACCCGGTTCTTAATTTTGTAGATAATTATGAAGCTTTAGTAAAACTAGTAAATGATGATAATAACATTGTATTATATGAAAACTATGATACGCATACATATGAAGTATTCAAAATACAAGATAACAATTTACAAGATAACAATTTAGAGTAAGATATGTTAGTTAGATTATTTACAACATTTTTTAAAATAGGACTTTTTACTTTTGGCGGTGGATATGGAATGATATCTATTGTTAAAGATGAGTGTGTTGATAAGACGGATTGGATTGGCGAAGAAGAGTTTGTTGATATTATAGCTATAGCAGAAAGTACTCCTGGACCTATTGCAATCAACATGGCAACTTATATTGGGTATAAGAAATGTAGACTTCTTGGAGCCGTTTTTGCTACTTTAGGCGTTGTCCTTCCATCTGTAATAGTCATCTATATTATATCAATATTTTTAAAGAATTTTTTGCAGATAAAAATTATTTCAGATGCATTTTATGGCATTAGAATAGCTGTCTCAATTATCATTATTCGTACTGCATATAAACTTTTTCGTGATGAGTATAAAGATAGTCCGCATAAAAAAATGACTGTTTTCCTTTTTGTCATTTATATGGTTTTGATGTTATGCATTAATATTTTAAATATAGATATAAACTCTGTGAGCCTCATAATATTTGCATTTATTATAAGTGCATTATTACTTCCTTTTAGATTAAAGATATGATTAAGTATTTAAAACTATTTTATGATTTCATTATTGTAGGTGCTTTTAGCTTTGGTGGTGCATATTCAGCTATACCACTTGTCAAAGATGTGGCGGATAAGTATTCTGTACTGTCAAATGAAGCAATAGCTGATTTTATTGCGATATCTGAAAGTACTCCTGGCTCAATCGGAGTGAATCTTGCTACATTTATTGGGACTACACTTTACAACCTTCCTGGTGCAATAATTGCTACATTTGCAGAAGTTTTGCCAGCTTTTTTGATTATGCTTGTGGTGTCAATATATTTTTCGAAAGTTTTGCAAAACGAAAAAGTAAAGTTTGTTTTATCAGTTATTAGACCATGCATTATTGGGATTATAATGTCTATAGGCATCTATATGGTTATAGAGATACTAAATGATAATGTGTATAGCTATCACATAGATTTTAAAAGTTTAGTTGTTTTTATTTGTATTCTTTTGATAGTCATTGCTTATAAAATTAGCTTAAAAAAATCACTTGGTGCTATTAGTATTATAATAATTGGGGCGTTTTTTGGTATAGCAATAAATACTTTTATGTGATATAATCTATATATGAGATGTGTAAGGAAAAAAGTACAATTATTATTAGCTGTAGTTATGTTCATGCTTTTGACACATTTTGCATATGCTGCAGATATAATATATAATAAAAAAGAGACATCTGGTCCTGGAATCACAAGCAACATGAATGCATTTCCGATTGATATGAGTGGTTTAGTGCAAAATGCAGATAATCCCGTTGTACCTGTAATTGCGACAAAAAGTGGCATCTATGAGCATGATGGTAAGTTTTATGTAAAAGGTGAAAGCAAAGGCAATTTTAAGCTTACAGGATACTGTGCATGTTCAATTTGTGGATCTGGAACTGGACTTACTGCTAGCGGAAAATATGTGCGAGCAAATCACACTATATCTGCTGATACAAAGGTTCTTCCGATGGGGACAGTTATTATACTCGAAAATGCAGTAGGAAAAGATGGACAAAGTTATGATGGTGTATATGTAGTAGAAGATAGAGGTGGCGGTGTTAAAGGAGACCATATAGATATATATAGACCTACTCATGATTTGGCGGCACTTGTGACATATTATGGAAGAGCATATGGTGATGTGTATATTGCAAACGAAATAGATATTGCTACTTTATCAACTTTAAGTTATAATTAAGATAATTTTGGAGGTGTGATATGAGTGATGCTAATTGCATATTTTGCAAGATAATTAATGGTGACATTCCTTCTAAAAAAGTATATGAGGATGATGATTTTTTAGCGATTTTAGATGTTGCACCAGCTACAAAAGGACATGTACTTATACTTCCAAAAGAACATGCGAAAACATTAGCTGATTTATCTGATGATAAAGCTTCGAAAATTCTTATACTTGCAAAAAAGATAATAAAAGCTATGATGGAAGTTCATTCTTTTAATAATTACAATATAATACAAAATAATGGGAAACTTGCTGGACAGAGCGTAGATCATTTTCATCTGCATCTTATACCACGATACAGTATTGATGAAGTAGGACTTTGGACGCCAAATCCTGATGATCCATCTGTCACTGATGAACTAGCTTTGAAAGTTTATAATTTAGTTAAATAATATTTAAGAAGGGAGTTTCATTATGATCCAAAAATTAAATCCAATCCTTAAGGAAGCTACAAGAAAAAATCGCGGTGTTTGTGCATTTACTGCTACTAGTTTTGAAATACTTACAGCAATTATAGAAGTTGCTGAAAAGAGAGGGGAGCCTGTAATCATAAAACATTCAGCAACATTTGAAAAAGATGTACCTTTAAAGTATATGGGACCAGTTATAATTGAATTGTCAAATAAGGCAAAAATAGACATATGCCCTATGCTTGATCATTGTACAGATACAGAGTATATAAAGAGCGGTCTTAAGATGGGATTTAGAGCGGTAATGTATGATGGAGCAGGACTACCATTTGATGAAAATGTAAAAAGAGGTAAAGAAATAGTATCTCTTGCAAAATCAGCAGATGCCAATATTGAGGCAAGTTTTGGATTAGTTGGTGGACATAATGGCGAAAAATCAATTATTACTAATGTAGAAGAACTCATGAAGTACTTAAAAGAAGTTGATATAGATGCTTTAGCACCATCTGTAGGCAATACTCATAGCAGCGTAGAACATTCTGAATTAGATTTTGATTTACTTAAAGAAATTTCTGAAAAGACAAATCTTCCACTTGTTTTACATGGTGCTTCAAATCTATCAAAAGAAGATATTCGTAAAGCTATAGAGTGCGGAGTGAGAAAGGTTAATTATTTCTCAAAAGCAGGTGTAAAAGAAGTAAAAGATTATGTAATGAATGCTAGTGAGATTTCATTTGCGGCTATGAACAATGTAATGGTAAATGCGGTGAAGAAAGATATAGATTCAGCTATGGAAGTTGCATCTATGAAGTAATTACATAAATACAGTATTGTGGCGAGACATAATTATGTAGATATTTATTAATTATATTAAATCGGCACATATGGGATACATAGAACCATTGATGCCGATTTTTTTTTGAAATGATATATAATGGGATATGCAAAGTTTTTTAGATAAAAATAAGTATTCAATATTTTGTATAGTACTTACAGCATTATTTTGGATTATAGAAGTGAGTGTGCTTGGCTATGCTGTCTATTTTTTAAATGAAAATGGTTATGCAGCATCAGAAATAGCTATTTTGATGGCTGTTACAGGAATAGTTGCAGCTGTCACACAACCATTTATTGGATATTATGCTGATAGTAATAAAAAAATTGATTTTAAAAATATACTATATGTATTTGGTGTAATTGTAATTTTACTATTTTTTGGTTTATTATATTTTGATAAAAATAAATTGGTGGCAGGGATATTATTTTCTGCAATATATGTATTTACAAATGGAATGTCTCCATTTGTAAATTCAAGTTGCTTTTACTATAAAGACAGAGGGATAGATGTTGACTATGGCGTTGTAAGAGGATTTGGGTCTTTTTCTTTTGCAGTGTTCTCGTATGTACTTGGGAGCACGACAAAGTTATTTGGATCAAAAGCTGTGGCTATTAATGGCATAGTATCAGCTATACTATTTTTACTAGTTGCTATCATAATTCCTCGCGTCAAAGATTATAAGGAATCAAATGTTACTATTGAGACGAAGGTAAAGCCTTCAATAGAAAAAAATGATACAAGCTTTATTATGAAATACAAAGCATTTACATTGATACTAATATCTACTGTGCTTGCAATATGTTTCCAAAATGCTGATTGTGGATATTTGATACAAATGATAACTGAATTAGGCGGAGACAGTTATAATCTTGGTGTCGCAAACGCTATTGCGGCTATAGTGGAAATACCTATTATGTTTTACATTTCCAAGTTGATGAAGAAAATCAGTCTAAGTAAACTTATTTTGATTGCTACATTTTTCTATGTATTAAGAGGTTTTGTATTTACTATACCAAGTATGATAGCTTTATATATGGCACAAGTGATGCAGATGCTTACTTATGCTATTATAATCCCATCGACAGTATATCTTTCTGATGAGATGATGCATGAAGGAGACAAAAATAAGGGTCAGACATTTGTGGGGCTCGCTGTAACTATGGGCTTTATCACTGGTAGTTTCATTGGTGGTCAATTTATCGCTATTGGTGGTACATCATTACTTAAGGTAGGATGTATCGTGATAGCAATATTAAGCTTTATATTTGCAGCTTTAGGTCATATTGTATATGCAAAAACTCATAAATAGCTTATAAATATAGCCTTTTTAACTTGACAGTAAAAGCTTTTTATAGTAATATATATGAGTTGAGGCGAAGGCCTTTTTTTTAATATTGTTTTATTAAGTTTAAGGAGATATATTATTATGCGTACAAAGATTACTCTTGAGTGCACAGAGTGCAAGCAAAGAAACTATGATACGACAAAGGACAAGAAAAAACATCCTGATCGTATTGAGACAAGTAAGTATTGCAGATTTTGCAAAAAGCACACTAAACATAAGGAGACTAAATAATTATGGATAGTGCTAATGTATCAAAAGATACAAATATTTTTGCAAGAGTTTGGAAAGGTTTAAAATCTGAATGGATGAAGATTATATTTCCATCAAGCGAACAGATTTTAAAAGACTCTGTGACTGTTTTAGTGTGTTCGGTTATAATTGGACTTTTGATTTTTGTACTTGATTCAATTATAGGATCAGGCTTTGGTTTTTTATTTAATAGATAGGAGAAACTGACGTGGCAGCAGAAAGATCAGGCAAACCCGAATGGTATGTTGCACATACTTATTCTGGATATGAAAATAAAGTAAAACTTGACATAGAGCAATCGATTAAAAATCGAGGGATGGAAGAACTTATATTTGAAGTAAGAATTCCTACTCAACTTGTTACTGAGCTAAAAAATGGAAAAGAAAAAAGATATGAAAAAAAGCTTTTCCCTGGCTATGTCTTGGTCAATATGATAATGACAGATGACACTTGGTATGTGGTGAGAAATACTCGTGGTGTTACAGGATTTGTAGGACCAGATTCAAAACCAGTGCCAATATCAGAAGAAGAGATAGAGGCTTTACAAGGTAAGGCAACAAAAGAAGTAGTTATAGAAGTGAATGTTGGTGATACAGTTGTGATTAAGAGTGGAGCATTTAAAGATTCTATTGCGAAAGTATTGACAACTAATCCAGCCAAAAAGATAGTTACAGTAGGCGTAGACTTCATGGGCGGAGAAAGAAAACTTGAGATAAGCTACTACGATATTAAGAAGATCTAAATATAATTTAGATATAAATTTGGGAGGCAAAAAGCCGTCTAACCAAAGGAGGAAATTATGGCAAAGAAAATTGAAGGTTATATCAAACTTCAGATTCCTGCTGGTAAAGCAACACCAGCACCACCAGTTGGACCAGCACTTGGTCAACATGGTGTCAACATCGTCGCATTTACAAAAGAGTTTAATGCACGTACAGCAAATGAGGGAGATGTTATAATCCCAGTAGTCATCACGGTTTTTGCTGATAAAAGTTTTACATTTATCACAAAGACTCCACCTGCAGCTGTCCTTATAAAGAAAGCATGCAAGATTAAATCAGGATCAGGCGTACCCAATAAGACTAAAGTTGCTACTATTAAGAAGGCAGATGTACAAAAGATCGCAGAGACAAAGATGAAAGATTTGAACGCAGCATCACTTGAGACTGCAATGTCTATGATAGCAGGCACTTGTAGATCTATGGGTGTTGTGGTGGAAGAGTAGGAGGTGCGTGATGAGAGTAAGAGGTAAAAAGTATCAAGAAAAGGCTAAAAGCATTGAGCGCAGTAAGCTCTATGATGCTAAAGAGGCTATTGCACTTGTAAAGAAAAATGCGAGCGCAAAATTTGATGAAACTATAGAGTTACATATAAAAACGGGTTGTGATTCTAAGTATGCAGAACAGCAGATAAGAGGATCAGTAGTACTTCCAGCTGGTACAGGCAAAAAGGTTAAAATACTCGTATTTGCTAAAGACGCAAAGGCTGACGAAGCAAAGGCGGCTGGCGCTGATTATGTAGGAACAGATGAGTTTGTTACAAAGATTCAATCTGAGGGTTGGCTTGATTTTGACGCAGTAGTAGCTACACCTGATATGATGGGCACAGTAGGAAAACTTGCAAAGATACTTGGTCCAAAAGGACTTATGCCAAACCCAAAGACAGGAACTGTTACACCTGATGTGACAAAGATAATTGGAGAATTAAAAGCAGGCAAAGTGGAGTACAGACTTGACAAACAAAATCTTATACATTGTCCACTTGGCAAAGCAAGCTTTGATGATCAAAAACTTCAAGATAATTTTGACGCACTTATGAGTGCTATAGTGAAAGCGAGACCTCAGTCATTAAAAGGTACATTCTTAAAAAGTATAACACTTACATCGACAATGGGGCCAGGAGTAAGACTAAGCACAGTAAAATATGGTGCATAAGACTTAAGCGGACACAATATGTCCGCTTTTTGATATGGTGATATTATGGAAAAAATTGTTATAGCAAATGATCATGCTGCGATAGACATGAAGTTTAAATTAAAAGAATATCTTGAAAGCAAAGGCTATGAAGTTATTAATATTGGACTTGATACATACGATCATGTCGATTATCCTGACTATGCATATAAGGCATGTCAGATGATACTAAAGAAAGAAGTTGATCTTGGCGTCTTAATTTGTGGTACAGGCATTGGCATGAGTATAGCAGCTAATAAAATTAAAGGTATAAGAGCGTGTGCATGCTCTGAACCATTTTCTGCTCGCATGTCAAGGTCACATAATGATGCCAATGTAATATGTTTTGGTGAACGAGTGATTGGTATAGAGACAGCGAAAGAGATTCTTGATGCTTTCTTATCTTCAAAATTTGCTGGAGCACATCATGTAAGCCGCATCGAAAAAATTAAAGCGATTGAAGAGGGCACATATACACCATGATTTATCACGATAAAATCTTAGACGATATTGTGAAGGACTTTTTTGATAGTGAAGTAATAAAAAAAAATGATAATGTAATTATTGCGTTAAGTGGGGGCATGGATTCAATATGCCTCTTTGATATATTTTATAAACTTCGAGATGAGTTTAAGTATAATCTATATGCAGTTCATATACATCATGGTATAAGAGGATTAGAAGCAAATCGTGATATGGAGTTTGTTAAAAGATACTGTAAGGCTATGAACGTAAAACTACTTATTAGAAAAGTGGATGCGATAAACTATTCTACTGCAAAACACATGTCACTTGAAGAGGCAGCACGAGTCCTTAGATATAAAGAATTTGATAATATATATAGGGAATTTGCAAAAAGGGATAAGGCACATATTCTTGTAGCACAGCATTTAAATGATCAGGTTGAGACAATCACTCATAATATGCTGAGAGGTTCTGGACTTAAAGGTCTTATCGGCATGAAAAAAGTCAATGGCTATATTTTAAGACCTCTATTATATGTAGCAAAAGAAGAGATTATAGATTATATAAAGACTTATAGTTTATCTTATGTCAATGACTCTACTAATGATGATATAAAGTATACAAGAAACTATATTAGACAAAAAATCATTCCAAGCTTTATAAGTGTCAATGATAAAGCATGTGAGCATATTGCAGAACTTTCAAAAGAAGTTAGCGAGATAGTAGAGTATATAGATGCATTATCAAAGTTTTCTTATGATTATGTATTAAAATCAAAATCATCATATAAAATTGTTCTTGATTTGGATAAGTTTAATGCTTTAAGTAATTTGGTAAAATCACATATAGTACTTTTGATATTTAAAGATCTTGTAAATACTAAAAAAGATATAGGCAGAGTGCATATTGATGATGTTATTGCTGCATCACTTAAAAAAAGTGGGATGCATCTGGATTTGCCATATAATATAACTTATGATAAAAAAGGCAAAGAAATGATATTTATCAAGAATAGTGAAAATATAAGTATGAGTAGGAGGAAGAAGATATGAGTTTTAAGATAGTTCCGATGATTACTGAAGACGAGATAACAAAAAGAATTAAAGAATTAGGTGCTGAAATCACTAAAGACTATGCAGGCAAAGACTTGTTTGTAGTAGGCATACTTAAAGGAAGTATGCCATTTGTGTGTTCGCTTATGTGGCAGATTCAAAATGAAAATATGTCTGTTGATTATATGTGCGTGTCAAGTTATGGTGGTGAGACAGAGTCTTCAGGAATAGTTCGTATCATAAAAGACCTTGACGAATCTATAGAAAATAAGAATGTGTTGATTGTTGAAGACATTGTCGATACTGGAAGAACAATGTCAAAGCTTCTTGAACTTCTTTCGACTCGCAATCCTGCAAGTATCAAGATATGTACACTTCTTGATAAACCATCAAGAAGAATTACAGATGTCAAAGTAGACTATATTGGCTTTAAAATTGAGAATAAATTTGTTGCTGGGTTTGGGCTTGACTATGATCAACATTTTAGACAACTTAAATATATAGGGGAAGTAGTTTTCAATTAGTTTTAACATATTTTTCACAAATTGCTTATATAATATTACTATGAAAAAGTATTTTAATAAAATTTTAGTTGTGTTATTTATCTTTATAATGACATTAGTATCTCATGCATCTTATGTTATTGATAAGGAAGGAAGAGTTGTTGAAGATATCACAGCACCAACTGCTACACCCAGAGTAGATCCAAATACTATATCTGACGCTTTACGAATTGGAGATTCATCATCTCAATATGTAAAGGATCCAAGACAAAATATATACTCAAATGGGATTTTGGATGTAGATAGTGATGACACTAGTTTTAATGACTATATAAAATCATTATATGATAACAAGCTATATGATTTGATTGAAAAATACGGAGAATGCACAGACATAAGATATACTGTATCTATTACAAATGTTGATGACTATAGGTACTTGATTATTGAAGATAAAGTGTCTGATAGACTTAGGATGAAAGTGATTGATAATATAAATGGTGATTTTTTTGCAAAAAATGGATTCTATAAAGTAAAGGGTAAAGTGTATTATTTTGATTCAAACGGTCTCATGGTGCTTGGACCTGCGAGAGATGAAAGAGGAAATTATTATTTCTTTTCCTATGAAACTGGGGAATTGATAGATTAAAAAAGAAGCAATGCTTCTTTTTTATATTGTGTTAATATTTAATGTATTTGCTTTTATGCCATCATATTTTACAATTTCTTTTTCTCTTGTATGGCATGTGAAGACAAGAATTTGAGTATTGATATTTGCAAGGAAATTTAATGTGGATTCAAGACGCTTATTGTCATACATAGCAAAGCAATCATCAAAAATTAGTGGTAGGATATTGTCGCTTTTATTGATTATATCTGAGATGGCAAGACGAAGCGCCAGGTATATCTGATCAATTGTACCTGTACTTGTATCAGATAGCGATATATTTCTACCTTCGTAATTAATCGTTACTTTTAAAGTATTGTCCACATTTATACTGGTATATTTATTATTTGTCAAAATTTTAAGATATTTACTTGCAGTATCATTTAAATGAGTGCCAAAAGAAACTTGGATTTCATTTGATAATGACTTGATAGTTTCTATGGCAAGATTTAAGCTTTCTATATCCATGTTGATCAAATCATTATTTTGAAGTGTCTTTTTAGTCTTTTCATTATCAATACGAAGCTTATATAATTCATTGTATTTTTGTTCTACATCATACTGTATTTTTTGTTGTGACTTTATATCATCAGTGTATTCAGCTTGTTTTTTTAGAAGCAAATTGTTTTCTTCGGCTAAAATAATAATCCTTGCTTCATTGCTATCAAGCGTTTTCGCTGCGAGTTTCATATCTCGTATATGTTTTTTAAACTTTTGTATAGTATCATCATTTACTTCATCTGTGCCTATATGTTGATTTAATATATCAGAAAGTATATTTTTAAGTTCAACAGATGATGATTTTGACTTTATATTGTTGATGAGTAAAATTATACTGAAAAGTAAAAATATCATACCCAAGCATATAAGTAGGCCTATTAATATTATAGGATGAAATGGAAGCTGTATGATAAAATTTGTAATTAAGTTCATAGAATATTTAGTATTGTGGAGGTTTAAAATACTTGCTATATCAGGGTATGTGGCTACAAGGAGCATTGAGCTTACAACTATCATTAAGATGCCTATTGACATGGTAAATATATTGACAAATGGCCCATATTTTTTTGAGGCTTCTTTCATTATTGGCTTATAGTCAAAGTATATTTTATTGACTTCGTTTGATAAGGAGTTAATATCTTTTATATCGTTTAAACCAAACTTACTAAGCATCAATGCTTTCTCAGCGCTTTCTTTTTTTAAATCTTCAAGCTCTATTGAATTTGATTTTATAATTTTTGCTTCAGCATTTCTTTTTGATATAAGGGATGGAAGCTTGTTTTCATATTTTTGATTTTGAAGTTCTTTTTCAAGAGCGCGAATGTTGCCAAGTTCTTTATTATATTGAATTGTAGCATCTTTATTGATATTATCTTGTAGTTCCTTTTTTTTATGTGATAGAAGATTTATCGCATATAGCGTGTCAATAGCTATATCGCCAGAAGTGTTGAGATTGGAAATGATTTTGTGTAATTCATCAATTATAGTGACATCTTGAGCGCTTTTTAACTGCCCGATACTTATAGTATTATCAAAAGTATCGCTATTGATATTATGCAGTATTTTATTTAAAAATAGATCTGGATTTTCGATTTCTTTATTATCTTGAGATATATTTATGATTTTAAATACTGGATTCGTAAGACTGAACTCGCGAATGATGCTATATGTGTTTTCTTTGTAGATAAGATTAAGGCTGCCACCATATTTGTTTTTAGTATCCCATGGAAAATATTTCTGGAATGTGTCAGTAGATAGTTTGCCTTTCTTTTTCTTGATACCAAAAAGCATAGCTCGTATAAAAGCATGTGTTGTGGACTTGCCAGCTTCATTTTCTCCATATATAACATTAAGACCATCTGTGAAGTTTATGGTCTTATCTATAAATTTGCCAAATGCATTTATATGGAGTGATGTTATAATCATTAGAGATGTTCCTTTTCGGTCGATTTTATAAGTGCCTGTGTGCCAAGGTACAAAGCTTTTTTCTCTATGTCTGACAGTTCTTTATTCATCGTGGTCATCTTTCTTATGAAAGCTCCTATCATATCTTTTGGATGCTCACTTGAAAGTTTTACAAAATCATATTTTGGTTTTGATCTGTCATCAAATGAGATAATTTTGATTTTACTACTTAAGATATATTCGCTAAATTCAATGTCTGGGTTTCGCATTCCCTCAATGATGATTTTATATATGTTATCAGAGCCCTGGCGAATCGCCTCTTTTGATACAAGTGTAGCAACATCAGCTTCAGTTGTTTTGCTATTGACCTTTACAAGTATAGGTATGTATGATATTTTTGCAGTTTTGACAAAATTAATGCTTTTTACAGCATTAGTTTTTTCGTCAATTTCACCGATTACTACACCATGATCTCCTTCATCTGCTTGTGATAGTGGCTCTGGGCTTCCTGGATAATAAGCTTTTTTTTCAATTAGTTCTTGATAATTATTATTAAGCCCTAGAGCAATATATGATATGTTTTTTTCAACGAGTTTATTGAGATCAAAAGGCACATGCCTTGTATCGCCACCATAGAACATGAGTATATTGATAATGTCATTATCATTAATATTTATTGAATTTGTAAGTGGTGATGATTCTTCGGGTGAATAGTATGAAAAGCCGTGGATTGCTATATTTTTATTCTTTATATGAAATGTTTCTGGTATATTGTTTAAAAAATAATATACGTTTTCTGAAAAGTTAAAGTTTAAAATAGGAGAGTTTGACTTTATATAATCGTTTGATCCAGCGACTATAATTACGTTTGTATTTGGTATCTTCTTAAAATTATCATTAACAAAGTTTAGTTCTTCAAAAGTAGGCTGATGATAAAAAAGATTCCCTGATATTAGTAGCAAGTCAATTGACATCTCATCACACATTTTTATGATTTTTATAAATGTGTCTTTTATGTCTTTTTCTCTGTCGCTTGACCAAAATTTATCTGGGTCAGGGAACATACCTATATTGATATTTGATGTATGCAAAAATTTCATATTTATAACTCGCAGTTATTGACTGTTCTTGGATAAGGGATGACATCTCGTATATTTTGTGCTCCAGTCACATACATTACGAGCCTTTCAAATCCAAGTCCAAAACCAGAATGAACTGTAGACCCGTATTTTCTTAAGTCGAGATAGAAATTATAGTCGGAGATGTTTAGATTTAGTTCTTTCATACGATTAAGAAGTAATTCATAGTTGTCTTCCCTTTGTGAGCCACCTATTATCTCGCCAATTCCAGGCACGAGACAATCAACTGCTGCTACAGTCCTATTGTCAGGGTTTAACTTCATGTAAAATGCTTTTATTTCCTTTGGATAATCTATGACAAAGACTGGCTTCTTGAAAATTTCTTCAGTAAGATACCGTTCATGTTCTGTCTGTAGATCAGCTCCAAAAGCAACTTTATATTCAAATTTGTCATTGTGTTTTGATAATTCATTTACAGCATCAGTATATGTGATTACTGCAAAATCAGAGTTTACTACATTACTCAGTCTTTCAATCAAGCCATTATCAAAGAATTTGTTAAAAAATTCCATTTCTTTTTTGTCGTTATCAAGTACATATTTTATGACATACTTAAGCATTTTTTCTGCAACTTCCATATTGCCTTGTAAATCAGTAAATGCCATCTCAGGTTCTATCATCCAAAACTCCGCTGCGTGACGAGTTGTATTGGAGTTTTCAGCTCTAAATGTAGGTCCAAATGTATAGATTTTCTTAAATGCTTGAGCAAATGTCTCTCCATATAATTGTCCACTTACTGTAAGATTTGTTGGCTTTGAAAAAAAGTCACTAGAAAAATCCACTTCGCCATTTGGAAGTTTTGGTACATTTTTAAGATCAAATGTGGTAACTTGAAACATCTCTCCAGCACCTTCACAGTCTGAACCAGTAATTATAGGAGTGTGCACATATATGAAATTATTTTTTTGGAAAAATTCATGGATAGCATATGCTAGATGTGAACGAACTCTGAATATAGCTTGAAAAGTATTGGTACGTGGACGAAGATGAGATATAGTTCTCAAAAATTCCATAGAATGCTTTTTGGGTTGTAAAGGGTATGTCTCATCACATGGACCATTTATTTGTACGCTTTTTGCATGAAGCTCGAAAGCTTGCTTTGCATCAGGAGTTGATACAATAGTACCATGTATGGTAATGGCGCAACCAACATTCAGTTTAGCTATGTCTTTAAAATTATCAAGGCTTTCGTCGTATACTATTTGTAGATTGTCAAAAATTGTACCATCACTAAGCATTATAAAACCAAAAGTTTTAGAGTCGCGATTGGTTCGTATCCAACCATTAACTGATATGTCTTTATCAATGTAGCCTTTATAATTTTCAAAAAGTTCCTTTAGAGAAATGATTTTTTCCATAATAATACCTCAAAACCATATGGTTTCTTTATAAATACTTATATATTATATACTTTTTGGAGCATTTTATCAATTAAATATTTGTGGAAAAATCTTTCAAAATATGCTAAAATAATGCAGTAAACGCTAATGGATTTCCCCCTAACAGAAATCCAATTATGTATTCTAAAGTTTTATGTGCTACAGTAAGAGGTATAAATGGTATACTTACTTACGTTGAAGCAGATAGTAGCAATGGCCTACCTAATTTTCTCATGGTAGGAAATCTGACAAGTTCTGTAAAAGAGGCGGCTGATCGAGTCCGTACTGCTCTTAAAAATTCAAATGTAGATATCCCAGCAAAAAAAGTTACAATCAATATTGCGCCAGCAGATCTAAGAAAGGATGGCACTGCTTTTGATTTGCCAATTGCAGTGGCAATTCTTAAATCACTTAATATCATAAGTTGCAATATAACTGATGATTATGCTTTTATTGGAGAACTGAATTTAAGTGGAGAAATAGTAGGCGTTAGAGGGATTCTGTCTATGGTATCAGGACTTAAAAAATGTGGTGTAAAAGGAGTGGTGGTTCCAAAGGAAAATGAACAAGAGGCACTTGTAGTAAAAGGGATAGACATTATATCTGTAGATAATATTGTAGACCTTATAAAGATGCTTAAGAGCAGAGAGACATTTTTAGCATTACCTCGATCAAATTTTGAAGAGGTTGAAGAAAAAAATGAATATCAAGTGGATTTTTCTGATATTAGTGGACAGGATTTTATGAAACGTGCATGCGAAGTTGCTGTTGCTGGATTTCACAATATTATTATCTCTGGCTCTGCAGGAACTGGAAAAACTATGATTGCAAAAAGAATTCCTACAATCATGCCAAGGCTTAGTCTTGAGGAAAAAATAGAGATTACAAAAGTATATTCTATTGCAGGAGAATTAAGAGATAAGAGACTGATATCAGTTAGACCATTTAGAAACCCACATCATTCTATCTCGGTTACAAGCCTTATAGGAGGTGGAGTATATCCAAGACCTGGAGAGATATCTCTTGCATCAAATGGAGTTCTGTTCTTGGATGAACTACCTCATTTTTCAAAGTCAGCAATTGAGACATTACGTGAGCCACTTGAAGAAAAGTCAATAACTATATCGAGATTACAAGGGTCGTATTCTTATCCGGCAAATTTTATGCTTGTAGCGGCGATGAAAAGTGTCGCATAGGTTTTGATACAATTTGTTTTGTGAAACGATTAGAAACGATTAGAAACGATTTGCAAGTAGCGAAACGATTAGAAACGATTAGAAACGATTTGCGAGCACTGAAACGATATGAAACGATTTATTGATTTTCAAGCAAAATTTACAATTCAAAAATTACCACAAATTTGGTATAATAAATTAGGAGAGATTATGATGACGATAAAAGAACATTTAGAAAACTTTATGAGCCAGCCTGATGTTGTAAGGTGTGTAGATTTATATGAGAATATCCTGTTAGGCAAAAGCAATGAGTGGATTGAGATTTACTATGCACTCGTTAGAGAAATAAGCCAAGACAGAAAACTATTTGTCACGGCGGACGAGCAATTAAAGGAATATGGCGGTATAAAAGACACCATAGAAGAACTGGACAATGACCACGATAGGAACTTGCTAATCACGGCATTATTTGATGCCTTAATGGTTGAGAAAATAAAGACATACTCACTTAGTTACGATGCACCAGCGATTTTATCGGACGAAATACACGAAGAGTACTTGAGAGAGTATGTGTATGATGATGAGAATAAGGAGTTTTAGTGAAAGAACCAGTAAGACATCATTATATACCACAGTTTATATTAAAAAACTTTTGTTTTGATGAGTATAAGCATTTGAATTATTATGATATAGCTAAAAATGAGTTGTCCGTAAAGGAAACCACTGAAGTTTTTATGGAGAGAAACCTTTATAGAGACGAAGTGAACTACAAAGAGAATCCTGTGCAATTAGAAAACGACCTATCAAAGTATGAAATGGAGATGTCGAAGATTATAAAAGATAGATTTTTGGATTCGGATACTTTTGGGCTGACCATTGATGAAGATGAACGATTAAAATTATTTTTAGCAATAATGACATTTAGAGCTAAAACGACAAGAGACAAAATATCTAATACTGATGAGGCGGATAGAGAGTTTTATACAAATATGAAGCAGGATGAATCATTTTATGATAGGTGGATTAGAAATCTTGAGTTAATAGTAAAATGTAGGTCTATATCAGAGGTTATGAGAAATGCGGAAATTGATAAGATTATCAAGGCTGCGATGATACGAGATACATTTGGCTTATTTGGGTTATACTTTATAGTGGCTGAAAGAAGAGGACATGAAGATTTTTTTATAGGTGACTGCTACCCTGTTACAACTTTTGGAATATTTGATGGTGGAGTAAAAGTTCCAATGTTTAGTTATTTCCCTATATCGCCTTCACGAGTAATTATATTAGCTGCGAATGGTGTTGAGGGAGCACCAAGAGATATGCAAGATTATGATAGTGGCTTTTTAAGAAAACCAGTTATTGTACCAAATAGCAATCAATTTAAATTTACAGTTAGAAAGATTTATGAAGACAAAGTAAAAATTATTAATAAAAATATGTTTGAAGCTACAAAAGAAATTGGCGGAAACATAGCATTTAGAGATAATAACAGAATCAGTGTAGTATAAATTATTAGGAGGATGGAGTAATGAATAAAGTTGAGTGTCCAAAGTGTCATCATAAATTTGTACCAAAAGGGTTTGAAACAGATGAAATAAAGAAGGCACTTGAAAAAAGTATAAGAGCAGAGTATAAACTTGGCTTAAAGGAACAAAAGGAACAAATGGAGACAAAATATGAAGAAGAAAAAGATAAATTAAATAAACAAATTGAAAATTTGAAAGAAGATTTAGAAAGAGAACGAGACTACAAATCAAGATTATCAACTAAAGGAATAGGTGAAGAATTTGAGCAATATTGCTATAATGAGTTCCAAAAGCATAGAGCTAAAGCATATCCTTTTGCTATGTTTGAAAAAGATAATGAGGCGATTGGTAGTAGGAATAAAACAAAAGGCGATTTTATATTTAGAAACTATAATTCAAATGAAATAGATAAAATAGAAACAGTATCCATTATGTTTGAGATGAAGAATGAAGCTACAAAAACGAAAACAAAGCAGAAAAACGAACAATTTTTTGAAAAGCTGCACAATGATAGAATTAAAAAGAATTGTGAATATGCAGTGTTAGTGTCAACACTTGAAAAAGACAACGATTTTTACAATGGTGGGATTGCTGATGTTTCATATGCATATCCGAAGATGTTTGTTGTGAGACCGCAATGCTTTATGACTATTATAGATATAATTAATAGTTGTGCAAGCAATAATCTTAATACATTAAAAGAACTTGAGTTGTATAAAAAACAAAACTATAATATGCAAATTCTAAAAAACAATATTGAAGTTTTCAGGGATAGTTTTCAAGAAAAAGTTGCAAATGCAAATAACAATTATAAAGAAGTTATAGACGATATACAAAATGTTATTGATACATTAACTGAAGCAAAAATTAAGTTGGAAAATGTCGGAACTAACTTAACACAAGCGAATAATTTATTAGTTGATTTGAGTTTTGGAAATGTTACTAAAGGTATTACTGATACAAAAAAATAAGTGAGGGCAGGAACAGTCAACATGGCTGTTCCTTTTTTATTGAAAAAGGACTCCGAAGAGTCCCTTTATTATTTCTTTACTGGTTTCTTAACAGTCTTTTTAGAAGCTTTAGCTGTTGATTTCTTAGGTGCTGCTTTTTTAGCTGTAGCTTTGCTTGCTTTCTTTACTGTTTTCTTTGCAGTAGTTTTCTTTGCTGGTGCTTTTTTTGAAACTGCCATAATGTGCCTCCACAAATTTTTAATGATAATAAATTATATCATAATTCACAAAAAAATAGTATAATTAACTTATGATTAATCTTTGGAATGCTTGGCACGGATGTCATAAGATAAGTGCAGGCTGTCAAAATTGTTATATGTTCCGTCGTGATGCTAAATACGGAAAGGATAGTACAGTGGTTACTAAAACTGCTAATTTTAGATTACCAGTAATGAAGAAAAAGGATGGCAGTTTTAAGCTGCAGACCAATGACTATGTTTATACCTGTATGACATCAGATTTCTTTGTGGAAGAGGCAGATGAGTGGCGAAGCAGTGCTTGGGAGATGATAAAATACAGGTCAGACTTAAAGTTCTTTATTATTACTAAAAGAATTGATAGGTTTGACAAATGCAAGCCATATGATTGGAAGGACGGATATGATAATGTGACCATATGCTCAACTTGTGAGAATCAAGAAATGGCTGACTACAGATTACCAATAATGATAGAGCTGCCGATAAAGCATATGGAAATAATACACGAGCCTATGCTTGAGGCAATAGACATAAATAAGTATTTAGAAAGTGGCAAAATAGAACAAGTGACTTGTGGTGGCGAGTCAGGAGAGAATGCAAGACTCTGCAATTATGACTGGGTATTAAACACACGAGAGCAATGTAAAAAGTGGGAAGTGCCATTTTACTTTAAGCAAACAGGTGCTAATTTTATAAAGGATGGTAAGCAATATAAAATCCCACGAGCGATACAAATGTCGCAAGCAAGAAAAGCAAATATTGATTTATAAAATAAAACTATATGGAAAGCATAGTAAGAAAGATTTATCATGATAATTATGGTGTTTATGGAGCAAAAAGAATTTATGAAATATTAAAACTTAAAGGTTATAGAGTTTCTTACAAGACAATTTATGGTATTTGTCATAGAAATGGATTGATGTCAGTCCGATACAAAATAAAGAATATACAAGTACCAAAGCCTGTGAAGGAATATTTAAGTAAGAGAGCGAGTCAGTCAGTAACGGATAAGGTTATCAAGTTTGCACCAAAGACACTAAATGAAGTGTGGGTTACTGATTGGACTCGCTTTTTTGTGCAGGACAAAACTGTTTATTTGTATTTAATTATGGATTTGTTTAGTCGCAGGATTATAGGTTATGGAGTGAGTTTTGATGGAGAGAATGTTGAAACTCAAATAAAGGTTTTAAGAGAAACAATTATGGAGAGAAATCCAAGCGAAAGTTTAACCATTCATTCTGATAATGAAGATGCATATAAGGATAGGTTTTATAGTGACATTGTGGAAAGGCTCGGCATAAAACATAGTTTTAATTTTGTAATGAGTAATAACAACTTTATGGAGTCGTTTAATGCAACACTTTATAAAGAGTTTTATCTTCCATCATTTCTTAAAAATAATTATTTCATAAACAATTTAACACTTGATAATTTACAATTTGAATTAAAAAAATACATCAATTTTTATAATAACAAACGAGCCCATTCAAGTCTTGGTTACATCACACCACGGCAATATGAATCGACAATAAGAACTTATGTGCCAATTAAGTATCGTAGGCATATTTTGCATGTTGATATCAATGCTTGTTTCGCACAATACGAGTGCTTATTGAATCCAAACCTTAAAGGTAAGAATTTAGTAGTAATAGGCGAAGAATATAAAAGAGATAGAATTATAGTTTGTGCGAGTTATGAAGCACGGCGATTTAATATAGGTTGTGGTGATAATTTAACATATGGAAAATTTAAATGTCCTGACTTAATCGTTCGCAGGAGTAGTAAGAAAAAGTATAGTGAAATAAGTCAGAAGTTTTTTGAAATATTATATCATTATTCTGATAGGGTAGAGCCTTATGGTATAGATGAGGCTTGGGTTGATGTAACACACTCTACAATGTTGTTTGGTAGTGCACTTCATATTGCTGAACTTATAATGAAAGAATTAAAAGCCACTATGGGAATAACAGTGTCCATTGGGTTATCATTTAATAAAATATACTCAAAGCTTGCATCCGACATAAGAAAACCTAATGCAATTACTTTTATACCTTATAAATATCATAAAAAGATAGTATTCAATAGACCAGTTGAAGAGCTGCTATTTGTCGGTGAGAGAACAGCAGAGATGTTTCATTTCTATGGAATACACACTATAGGAGATTTAGCATTCGCTGACTTTAATGATGTAAAGGATATAGTAGGAGAAAAAAATGCAAAAAAACTAATAGAATATGCACTGGGTTATGAATATAGTGAAGTAAAACTCTATGGTGAAACAGTGCCAGTCAAATCAGTGTCAAAGTCTGATACACTTGATAAAAATGCAGTTAGTTTTGGCGACTTAAAGAAATTGATTATTAGGTTATCGGAGGATGTTGGAGCAAGATTAAGAAATGATAAAAAAGTAGCATATGCCATTGGTGTTAAACTTCGTGATAAGTATTATAAAGACCATAGTATGCAGATGCAACTAACCTATGCACTTGATACTGGAATGGATATAGCGGATGAAATAATTTATTTAATGCTTGATAAAATGTATGGGTTAAAAACTGATGGGTCTATGAGCATTAAAGATTACTATGAGGCAGATAAAAGGAAACTTGTGTTTGAAGTGCGACAAGCATCCGTATTTGCATTCAAATTGAGTGAAAATTATGATTTGAATTTGATTGAGAGTATTAACAAACATAAAAAAGTTGATTTAGCAGTAGACAAAATAAATAAAAAGTATAGTAAAAATTTAGTTCGTTCAGGCACACTTTTTGAGCCATGGTATCAAAAATATTTGTAAAAATTAAAAAAGTATTAAAATTTCTTTCTTAATAAAAAGGCTATTTTATGGTATAATTAGAGTATTAAAAGGTGGCTACCTATGCATCTTTTAGTTTTGTATATGCTATTTTTTGGACATAGCACATGTTAGAATTTGTCTTATGAGAAGAAATTATAAAAGTAAATTTAATGAATTGACACCAGCAGGGTGGGTGGTAGTTGGTGGTTTTGCAATGATGGTAGTGTTAATTGTCATAGTTTTAGTGTTGGTGGTAAGGAGTTTATAAGTATGAAACGAATTGTATTATTGTTTGCAATAGCTATTTTACTTGTAGGTTGTGGAGAGAAACAAGTAAGCCCAGAGGTTCAAGCACGAAGAGAGTCTCGTGAGGCAGCTAAAAAAGAACGAGATGAGTCACGAGAGGCTGCTAAGGAATCACGAGAGTCGCTACAAAAAGCGAGAGAAGAATCAAAAGCAATAGCTGAAGCTGAAGATAAAGCAATGCATGATAAATACGACAAAGTCATTATTGATAATGATGTGGTTAAAATCACTCTTACTACTAAAATGACATCGCATGGTGGAATGCCTTGTATTATTAAAAATAAAACAAATAAGGATATTACATTAATTGTGTTCCCAACTTATATTAAGACTTACAAAAGTGATGAAGAAATTTATAATGAACATACCGATGTATTTCCAAGAGCATTAAAATCTAATGAAGAAGTGGAATCAACATTTCATGTGACATTTCATAAAAATGATAATCTTGGTATAGCAGGATATGATGACTATTTTGATTCTGATAATAAAGTTCATTTTAGAACTAAAATTACTGTAAATGAGACTATACCAGAGGGAACAACTGATGGTGAAACAATAAAAAAATATATGGATAATCATTTAGTTGATGAATTTATGGAGTTTGATGTTTATAAGGCGGATTAATTATGTTTGACGATGAATTTATGAATGATATGCTGTTAAATCCTGACCTGTATGGACTGGAAGAAGATGATGAAGAATATGGACAAAAAAGAGAAGACGAAGAAAGCGAAGATGATGAAGAGTAGCGAATTAAGGGTTTATAAGGATAACTGTAGACCTGTTGTTTTTGATGATAAAAGGCGGAAAGAAAAACATAAAAAGAAAATCATAGAGATGTGTATATAATAAATTATTGTTGACTTATTTGTTAATTAGGGTTAATATGCTATTTAATGTGAGAGGCGGTATGTATGAAAAGCAATGTTATAATTTGTGGAAATTCAATTGAAGAAATGAACAAGATGCCTGAAGCATCGGTTGATTTAATTTTTGCTGACCCACCATATTGGATGAGAGTAGAAGGTGTATTAAAGAGAGTTGAAGGAACAGAATTTGATGGATGTGATGATGAGTGGGACAAATTTGATTCTCTTGAAGATTATGAAAAATTCACTCAAGAGTGGTTAACAGCATGCTATCGGATATTAAAACCAAACGGCTCAATATGGGTGATTGGTGGAATGCAATGCATATATACCATTGGTGCAATAATGCAGCGAATAGGTTATTGGCTCATTAATGATGTAATTTGGTACAAGAAAAACCCAACACCTAACTTTATGGGGACAAGATTAAATAATAGCCATGAAACTTTAATATGGGCTACAAAGTCAAAAAAGTCAAAATTTACTTTTAACTATAAAACCGCTAAAGAATTGAATACAGATACCGTGACAGAAGACGAATTTAATAGAGGAGTTCGCAAACAACTCGGCTCAGTTTGGAGATTTTCAGTATGCTCTGGTGATGAGAGAATAAAAGATGATGACGGTAATAAACTTCATAGTACACAAAAACCATTAGATATGTTAAAAAGAATAGTTGCAATTTCGTCAAAAGAAGGAGATATTGTTTTAGACCCATTTGGTGGTACAATGACAACAGGAGTCGCTGCTAAAATGTATGGAAGAAATTATATAATGATAGAAAGAGATAAGAAGTATTGCGAATATGGTGAAAGAAGACTTAAAAGTACAAAGAAACATATGGATGATGTAGCAAATGCAGTATTTGACATTAAACCTATAAAGATGACTGTGCAAGAAATGATATCAACTAATGCATTAAAAGTAGGAGAATGGTTTTCATTTAGAGATGGTGAGCCTGTAGCAAAATTACTTAAAAGTGGAAAACTGGAATACAAAGGAAATGAAATGGATATGCACACTTGTGCTGCAACCGCACGAGGAGTTAAAGCATCACGAGTTAATGGGTTTGATTTTTGGTATGTAACACGAGATGGAAGTCTCATATCGATTGCAGACATAAGAAATGAGTGCAGAGAAAAAATTTTAAGTTAAATTTTAGATAGATTATAGTTTGTATTAAAAAGTTCAAATCTTAATTGTTGATATTGAGGTTTATCAGATAATAATTTTCTAATAAGATTAGGGTTTTCAGCCTTAATCTTTTTTAATGCATCAAGTATTTCTTTACTTGTGTCAAAATCAGGTATTTCAAGTATTTCATCTGTTCTTTCTTTTTTGTTAGTTGACAAATGATTACAAATTTCGTCCCACACATCAATTCTTTTGAATATTTCTTTAAATAGGTCTCCGCCGTATAGAATGTGTTTGGCAACTTTATTTTTATTATCTTCAATAGCGGTATCAGTATAGTACCTTCTGTTTTTACATAAGCTATCATCGATAAACCACATTGTGGCATCAATGCTTTTTTGAGGGAACTTTTTCTGTAAAAGGTCATATTTCTTTTTAAAGTTTTCATATTGTCCCCTTTTTTTAGTACTATCGTGGTCATCACGAATTTTTTGTTCAATTAAATAAACAGTATTACCTTTTGTGAAAACTTGGTCGGCACTTAGAGCATTACCCTCATTGTCTGTTCCTATATTTTTATCTAAATTTTCATATCCAATTAGTGAAATATATTGTGTTACAATGTCTTCCATAAAGTCGCCAAATTTGATTTCACGACTTTGAGTAACATTTTGAATTAGTTTTGTTTTGGCATTGCTTACTCTAAATATACCTGTATATCTATTCGGGTTTTCAAGGACAGTAGTGACTAACTCATAATAGAAATCTGCATCAGATTTAATTTTTTCATTTAACTTGTGTTTGAATTCAGAATATTTAATTATCATTTTTTGATTCCTCCGATTTTACAATATCTTTTAATTCGCTTACTGACAAAAGCTCTTTTGGATAACGGTGTATCATTTTATGACAGTTGGAGCATAGTGGTTTCAAATTTTTTATTGCTTCTTTTATTGTTACGGTTATATCCTCTTTTTCATACTGAGATACTGGTTTTTCGTGGTGGATTTCAATATAGTTCTTACCACGAGCACCATATTTTTTGTAAAAATCAAATCCACATACACAGCATTTCAAGCCATTAGTAGTTTTTGAGAAATAATCTATCGCAGCATCTCTTAATTGTGTAGAACGACTTTTAACTTTTGCTTGTTTTGTTTTGGTTTCGCCTTCACTTACGGTTACATTTTCGTCTAAAATTAGTAATTTGTTATTAGCGGATTCTTTAGATAGTTTGTTTGTTACATTTGCTTTATCTTTATAACTGAAGCCAGTATTAAAAATGTAATCTAAATCTTCAATATGTTTGTTTAGATAGTCAGTACCTAACTGAGTTAAGCTAAAGTATCCATTTTTATCTCTGCCAGTATAATCGCTCATTTTATTTGTGCTATAATGACTTCCAGTTAAGTTGCGAACTTTTTGTGAGAAAAAAGTGTCGTTTCTTCCGCTAATTATTTCTGCATCATGACCTTCAGGTTTGTATAACTCTGTTAAAGATTTTATTAGTTTGGTTGTATTTAGCTTGTCATTCTTTGATATTAAATACAGAGCTGGCAGTAGCAGCTCTTTTTCTGTGATAGCCATAAATTCTCCTTTGATGATAGTTTATAAGTTTTGCATCATCATGTTATAATGCTGTTCTTGCTCTAATGCTATAAAAATTTGTTTAAATACAGCTTCAACTATTGGCATTGTTGTAGTTGTAATATTTGAATAATAAATGTCTTCTTGAAATCTGCCGTATGATGAGATTTGATTAATTAACATTCGAGCCCATTTTAAATTATTAGTATCAATTACTTCATTTGTTTTAGGGTCTCTCATTATGAATTGTTCTTCATTTTTATTAATTAAGTCCAATAACTTTTCTTCTTTATACCCACTAAATTGAATGAAATAGTAATCAAGTATTCTTTTTATAGCATTTAACTTTAGAATAGGAGATGTTGTTTCTCTGTATTCTTGCCATAAAAGAGTGTAAGAATTACTAATAGGGTTATAAATTATTTCGTTATTATCTTTGTCAATACTTATACAGTTGTGTATGGTTGATTTATTGTTTTCTTTGTTAATAGTGAAAAAATAAACATACTCATTTTTTGTATTAAAGTTTTGTGTAATTTCGTTATGGAAATATATGTTGTGTGTCAAAATGAAAATTTGAGAAATAAAATCACCAAGATTTTCGTCACCAAATAATTCATATGTGTTCGCACATATGTTTATTAATTCTTTTATCAACGAACTAATTATATAAAGAGAGTTTGTATCCATACTTGAAACAGGGTCATCAATTATAACAATTTTTCTGTCATTTGGTGTTTCAGTTGCACTGTACTTAACTTGGAAGTAAAAGTATAAAAATGCAATAAAATTTTCTTCGCCCTCACTTAAGTTATTTTCCGCTAATGTACCATCTTCTCTCACAATTGTATATTTGCTTATACCATTATCAGATGGAAGTTCTTTAATATAAAAACCTTGATATCCTGAAAGCCCAAGTAGATTGTTGATATCTTCAACTACTTTGCTTGTATTTACAGTATTTTTATTGGCATTAGCGATTTCATTTTGTAAAGAATTTATAATATTTGCAGAGTTTTCGCATGATTGCAAAAGTTCATTTTTTACTTTGTTGTATCCAGCAAATCTTTGGTCTTGTATAAATTTTAAATTTTGAGTATTAAAATTTATAAGTTCAAAAATCTGATTTGTACATTCAACTTTATTTGTTTCTTTGCTTAAAATAATATCATTGTGTTTTTGAATTTCATTATTTATTGAAGTTATTAAATTATTAATTTCTTGCAATTGTTCATCAATACTATAGAATTCATGTTTGCTTGATGGTTCTTTCTTTTTAGCAGACAAACTTAGTAAGTTGTTAGTAATTGTCTTTTCAATAATTGATACTTTATCTTTGTATTCTTTTTCGTGCTCAAAAGGAATTGTTAAATTTAAGTTAGATTTTAATATAGCAATAATTTCTTGACTTTCAGTACTATAGCTTCCAGCAAATTTCAAAAACTCTTGAATGTTTTCTGTATAACTTTCATCAAAGCATTGTTTAATCTTATCTTCAAAATTATTTTCAAGCTTTCTTTGACAAAATGGGCATAAACCATCATCATTTAAATAATTATTGTAGCCTACTTGAACCCAATCTTGAGCACCAAGTTTTTTGACAAATTTTGCAAAATCTGTATCTTGGGAGCCTACAATTGATATGTTTATTAACTTTCTACCTGCCATGTTGAATGACTTTATTGCTGTGGCGGCATGCTGTAATTTATTCAATGGGTTAGTCTCGTTGCCATAAGCTGTTTCGTATAATTTTTTTATATCATTTATATCATGGTCAACTTGTTTTACTTCATTTAATTTCTCAACTATTTTATTTGCATAACTTCTTCCCTTAAAAGCCTTTGGGAACTTTTCTTTATATGGTTCAGATATTTTTTTTATTTGTTCTTGATACTCTTTTGCTTCTTTAGTTATGCTTGAATCAATTCTATCAATTTCAGCTTTATTCTTTTCAATGTTAGCAAGTTCATCTTCGATTTTCTTTTTGTTTTCAGCAATTTTGTTTTCTAATTCAAGATTCTTTTTGTTAAGAGTGAATATCCCTTTTAAATTTTTTATATTTTCTTTTTTATATTTTGAATCGTAAATTAAAAATTCATTATTTGGATACTTATCTTTTAATTCATATATAAAGCGAGCAAGGCTCGATTTTCCACATCCATTGTTGCCAAAGAAAAAATTAATTAGTGTAGGATTAAGTTTTTCGTTGTGATAAGTAGCTGTATTTATAGTTATGCTTGTGATGTCACCTTTTGCTTTATTTATCATAGACACCTCCTAATGCAGAGTTTAGGTTACATTTTTTGATAGCAAAATGTGGATAATTTAATTCACTATTTCTTTTCTTGATAATCAAATTTAAATTTTCTAAATTATTTTTAATTAATTCGCACTCTATTTGATTAAAATTATGATATTGAATTTTATAAATATTGCATGTTTCTTGAATAGAATATATTTGACAAAGACCTGCAGTAAACTCTTTATTGGTTGTTATGTCTATAGGCGGTAATAAAAGAGTAGGGAATGAATATATCATATTTTTTGCAGATTCAGTTTTGTTAAAGAATTGATGGTAGAGAGCTTTATTTGTATATTTAAAGAAATCGCTTTCTTTAAATATTATTTCGTCTTTAATTAAAATTTTCGTTTTGTTTGTTATTAACAAGTTGTAAAACTGTGCTTCAATATCTAATTGTGCAATTGGGAATTCTTCGTTGTTTTCGTATCTATAAATTTTAGCTTCTAATTTATTTAAATGACCAATTGCTATATTGCTATCACCACTTTGTGTGATATGAGGAGAGACAGCGGTTACTGGAGTTTCATTTTTTATTATTTTTATTTCGTCCATTGTTACCCCCTATTGTAAGTTCAATTTTATCAGCATGAGCAATAATTGTGCCTTTATCACCAGATTGATTTATATAGAAATTATTTATTGTCTTATTGTTTGTTGAATTTGGTTTGCCAATAATTTCATTTAAAACATTTATTATGTCATTTATGAAGTTTTCTTTTGATATTTTTTTGTTGTTGTTTCTAAATGCAGTGATTACCAGTTCTTGTTCGTCTCCCCAGTTGATTTTTTCTAATTCTTCAATTAAACGAGAGACATCAAAATGATTTTTAATTAACTTCATTAGTTCATTTGGAAATGGTCTGTTTTTATTAAAGATTTCACTTACCGCACTCTTTTGACTTTTGTTTTGGTATTTGTGAATTGCTTCAGTATAGTCGTCATTTAAATCACTATCTTCTTTAGGAGATGTGATTAGTTCACAAAAGAATGCCAATCTGTCTTGCTGACCATATCCTTGGCAAATATGTGGATATAAAATTTCTATAAAATCTATAAAATCCATATGCTGACCTCGTTTACATTTACTGTGAACTCTTGTGAACTCTGTTAACTTAAAAAAAAGCCTTATCTGATAAAATGGGATATATTAATTATACAACTATTGATAGTTTTTAACAATCAAAAATGTGAATTTTTTCAGAATTTATCAATAGCAGTAAATTTAAAACTATCATTTAATTCGATGAAAGGATATCCAAGAAAAATGATAGTGGAGAGTTTCATAAAAATTGAATAACTAAAGCTGTTTTTTAGTATTTAATTTGTGAAATTGACACTCCACTATAGTTTTCTATGGATGTCTTTTTTTGTGGAACTCTCAAACAAAATTTCAAAAAGGAGAGTTTCACATGAGAAAGAAAAAAGGTAAAAAAGAATCAAAATTACAAAGAACAAGTTACTATTCAAAAAACAGAACTAATTATTTAAGCGAATCTGAAAACTGCTACATTTACGAGTTCATTGACTATGACGAAAATGGTAGACCAGTACCAAAGCAAACAAAAATAGCTATAACTGACGATACCTATGAGTTTATTAAGACACTTGACGAGATGGATAATGCTGAAGATAGGGCGGACAGGAAAGAGTATGATAAGCGAGATTTATATTTTGATGCTGAAAGCCACGATGAAGATGGCACAGAGATGTATGGCGACCCATTAGAGCAGATACCTGACCCTAAGGGCGACCCATTCAGTATTTTATTTAGCGAGCCTGAGGATGATACTAAAGAAATTGAGTCTGATAAAAGACTCAAAGAGTTTTACAAGACATTAAAAGCTGAAGACATAGCTCTAATTGAAGAGCATATCTTTAATTGCAAGAGCCTACAGGAGATTGCAGATGAAACTGGCAAAAATGTAGATGCTTTAGAGTCAAGATACAGAAAGATTAAAAGAAAAGCAGTCAAGTTCTATGGAAAGGATATTCCAAAGAAGTAAAAGTATGCCCACCAGTAGTGGTGGGTATTTTTAGTGTTTCAAAAATAGGCGGAACTTTTGTAAGTAAGTGAAGGAGGTGAGCCTATGAAACACAATGTAAAAGTGATGGTTGAGACTAAGAACGGCAGAGAAGAAATACTACAGAGCAGGCACATACGAATAAGAGAAAAAATACTAAAACTCTTATTTGGCGATTACTCGGAAGTAATAGTTCTTAATCCATCAAAGCAAATTGGAAAAATCCAAATTGAAGAAGTAAAGGAGTAAACAATGGTAGAAAAAACAAAAACCAAAGAACATGTCTTGCTGAGTTACGGAATAAAAGTACTTGATTATATAAAAACACTTTTAGAGGCAAGACTTAAGGAGCTTGAAAATGAAAGTGGAAGTGATATGCAACTGGTGCAAGAAGACATTTAAAAAAGAAAACCGAAGTGTGAAAGAGCATAACTTCTGTAAGCCAAAACATCTGTATCTGTGGAACAGTGAGAGGATGACTAAATATAACAAATCAGAAAATCCTATGAATAAAAAGTGGACTAAAAAGATGCGACTAAATAAAAGGGAACAAGTACTTGAAAGAACTGGTAAAGGCGAAAAGTCATATAACAAGTTTTTAGGTAGACATGAACACAGAGTCGTAGCAGAGCAGATGTTAGGTCGCAAGTTAAGAAAAGGCGAGGTGGTGCATCACATAGACCTTAACAAGCAAAACAATGATATGAGGAACTTAGTGGTGCTGCCAAGTATATCAGTGCATTCACACTTACATCAATTATTGAGAAAAGGAGACAAAAAACAATATGAACGAATTATCAGAAATTATAAAAATAAAGCCGTTTAACCACCAATTAAAAGGTGCAGAGTTAGCTCTTCGTACCTTTGGTGCAGGGATTGGAGGTGATGCCGTATCTCCATTACGAAGAGGATTCGCTTTGTTAATGGAGATGTGAAATAGGAACAGGGAAAACGGTAACCAGCATTTTAATTGCAGGGCGGTTATATCAAGAAGACAAAATAAGTAAGGTGTTGATAGTAGCACCGCTTTCAATATTAGGTGTGTGGGAGCAGGAGTTTGAGAAATTTGCAAACTTTGCATACGAGTTGAAAGTACTAAAAGGCTCTCTTGCAAATAAAAAGAAACAACTAAAAGAGTTTAACGATGATGAAAAACTAAAAGTCGTAGTAGTGAATTATGAGTCAGCTTGGCGAATGAAGGATGAGCTTTTATCGTTCGGTGCTCATTTAATAATTGCAGACGAAGGGCACAAGTTAAAAGATAACAGAAGCTCACAAAGTAAAGGCATGCACGAGCTTGGTGACTATGCACGATATAAGCTCTTACTCACAGGTACAGTAATCACAAATAAAGAAATAGATGTATTCAGCCAGTACCGATATTTAGATAAGTCAATATTTGGTGACTCGTTTTATAAGTGGCGAAACTACTACTTCACAATGGGCGGATATGGATTGCACACACCAATATTTAAAAAGGCATTAACAGACGATTTTCAAAAACGATTTATGAGCATTGCATACAGAGTTAGGAAAGATGAGTGTCTTGACCTGTCGCCAATAACTGAAGATGTAATACCTATAGAGCTGGAGGCTGATGCTAAAAAGATTTATAAGCAACTTGAGGACGAGATGTTTGCAAAAATAGACGATGAAAAAGAACTAACGGTCACTAATGTTTTAACTAAAATTTTGCGGTTGTCACAGGCTACAGGCGGATACTTACCTGATGATGACAAAAACTACTCTACAGTTAGTACTGCAAAAATGGAAGCACTAATTGACATAGTTGATACAGCAATGCAGGAGGATAAAAAACTCGTAATCATTGCAAAGTTTAATAAGGAACTTGATGCCATTGAGGATATGCTTGCATTAAAAAAGATTAAGTACTCAGTGATACGAGGCGAGGTAAAGGATAGAGACGAGCAGGTCAAAGAGTTTCAAGAGAATCCTGAATGTAAAGTTTTTGTAGGGCAAATAGCAACTTGTGGTCTTGGAATCACATTAACTGCAGCGAGCACTATGGTGTTTTATTCACTTGACTACTCAATGGCAAATTTCGAGCAGTGCAAGGCAAGAATCCATAGAGCAGGGCAAAAAGAGAACTGCCACTATATTTATTTAATTTGCAAAAACACAATAGACAGGAAGGTCTTAAGGGCACTTAGAAATAAAATTGACCTCGCAAAATCACTGGTTGATGACTTCAAAAAAGGCATAAAAACAACGGATTAGTAAAAATAGGCGGAATAAATGTTAGTAGGTAGAAAGGAGGTGTAAAGCATGGATAATCAACAAATCTTTAACTTAGCTGACGAACTCAAAGCTAAAAAACTTGAGAAGGACAACTTGGATGCAAAAGTCAAAGCATTAAATGCCGAGATTGAAGAGCTTGACGCAAAGCTATGTGAGGAAATGACGAACAATGAGCTTGATAAGTTTACTCGGAACGGCAGTACTTTTTACTTAAAGAGCAGATTGTTTGCAAGTCCTGTAGCGGAGCATAAACCTGAATTTCTACAAGCTCTAAAGGACAATGACTGCGGAAATCTAATCACAGAGCAAGTAAATGCGAATACTTTATCAAGTTTCATTAAAGAGTTCCAAGAAACACACGATGGAGTGGAGCGACCAGAGTTTCTCGGAGAAGATTTACTAAAAATTTTTACTAAAACAAGTATTGGTATCAGAAAATCATAGTAAAGGAGATTTTAATTTTATGAGTGAAACAAAGAATCAAGCTACTGAGGTAGCAAATGTGAAGAAAGAGTTCAATTTAATGGCAGATGCTGAAGCTATAAAGTCTGCTATGTCAGAAGACATTTTTGACTTAAACATCTCGCTCAATAGGTACAAGTTACCTACTGGTGGGTCAACATTATTTGAAATTGAAACAGGCGATGGTGAAGCAGAGTCTGTTAAAGAGTTAAGAGGAGTAATTGTATATCATCATCCTGCTTATTCTTATTACAAAGATTCGTTTAATGGTGAGAATAAACTACCTGATTGCTACAGCAATGATGGACAAATTGGGTGTGGAGTACCAGGGGGTAAGTGTAAGGAGTGCTCGCTTAACAAATTTGAGTCAGGTGTTAATGGAGTAGGTAAGGCTTGCAAGAATAAGAGGGCATTATACATTGCACTTGAAGGACAATTATTCCCAGTTGTTATGTTGCTTCCAACAGGCTCACTTCAAAGTTTTACTAAATATGTTCAGGCGAACTTATTCAAGCAAAGAAAGCTGTCTAACATAATAACGAGAATAAGCTTGAAGAAAGCAACTAATAAACAGGGTATTGCATTTTCGCAGGCGGTATTTACTTTTGAGAGAGCACTTACTGATAGTGAGAAGACAAAGCTTGCAGGTCTTTCTGATTTTGTGAAAGAGTATGCAAGAAATCATGTGCCTCAATCAGAGCCAAATGATGATATTCCGTTTACGGAAGTTGAAAATACAGTTAATCAATAAATGTTGGAGGGCTTGAAATATAGCCCTCTACTTTTAGTTAGGTGGTAACGATGGATAATTTTTTTGACAAATTTAAGGATAAACTAACTGATTCATTTTATAACTCTGTGGCGGAGATTGAGAAACTAAATAAAGAGCTTGAGTTTTACAAAGTGCCTGATGGTGTGTATCGTGTTGAAGTAGTTGATATGGTCGTTAAGCAATCACGAAAAGGCAACTGGATGATTCAAACACTTTTTAAGGTTTTATCAGGGCAGTATGAGTGCAGTGTGTTTCCTGCTTACATGATTGTAAATCAGCGAAACATTGAATCAAATAATGAGTTTTTAAGGTCGCTTGGCACTACATTACCTATAGAGTGTAAATCAATAACTCAGTATCAGCAGCTCGTGGACGATGTATTTATAACTATCCGTGGTGACAAAGAGTATGACTTAGAAATAAAAACATCGCCGAGTGGTTTTTCAAATTACAAGATATTAAAAGATTACATAGTAGAGCACGAGCCACTGCCATTTGTGGATGATTAAGGGAGGCAATTTATATGTTGATTTATGACTGCGAAGTGTTTTTTAAGGACTGGCTGTTTGTTATAGCCGACTTAAAAAATAAGATATTTAAAACAATAAAAAATAATATCGATGAGCTAAGAGCATTTTATGAAGCACATAAATATGAAATATGGGCAGGATACAATGCGAAAAACTATGACCAGTATATTGTTAAGGCAATCTTAACAGGGCATGACCCATACAAAGTTTCAAAGAGCATTATTGCAGGGGAGCAGGGTTTTAATTATTCAGATGATTTTAGATTAATAAATCTTTACACATACGATATTTATAACAACTTAACTCATTCACTTAAGTTTTATGAAGGCTCGCTTGGTGACAGCATTGAGGAGTCGTCAATTCCGTTTGATATTGATAGAAAGTTAACGGATGATGAGCTGCAGGAGGTTGAGAAGTACTGCAGGCACGATGTTGAGGAAACAGTCAAAGTATTTTTTGAAACTCTGCCTGACTTTGAGGCACAGCTCGGACTTGTTAAACTTTCAAGACCACAATATTTATCAAAAACACAGACTCAAATGTCAGCGGTTATTCTTAAGGCGGAAAAAATGTCAGAGTGTAGGGATGAGTTTCATATTGACCTGCCTGAAACATTAAAACTAACGAAATATAAATACATTGCTGACTGGTATATGGATTACAAAAATAAGGATTATGAGAAATCACTAACTACAGATGTTGCAGGAGTTGAGCACTCGTTTGCTTGGGGCGGACTGCACGGTGCTAAAGAGCATTACCACATTAAAGACAATATACTTTTAATGGATGTGGCATCTTTGTATCCGTCGCTTATGATTAGGTACGACCTTTTAAGTCGTGCTGTTAGAAAACCTGAAATTTACAAAGAACTTCGTGACAAAAGAATTGAATACAAAAAACAACATAATCCGCTGCAGTTACCACTAAAACTTGTATTAAACAAAACCTATGGAGCAATGAAAGATAAAAACAATCCGCTTTATGACCCAAGGCAAGCTAACAGGGTGTGTGTGTACGGACAACTTTTAATACTGGATTTAATCGAGAAACTTGAAGATTATTGCGAGTTGATACAAACAAACACCGACGGAATTTTTATTAGGTATTATGACAATGACTTAGAGACAATAAATGACATTACAAAAGAGTGGCAGAGTCGCACAGGTTTAAGTTTGGAGTTTACAAAAGCTAAAGAGCTATGGCAAAAAGATGTTAACAACTACATCTTAAAACTTGATGACGATTCATTAAAGTCAAAAGGTGGCTATGTTAAAAAGTTATCAAGCCTTGATTATGCTGATATGCCAATCACCAATATTGCAATAACCGAGGCACTTGTAAACAATGCACCAATAGAGAAAACAATAAATGAATGCGGCAGGCTCATTGACTTTCAAATGGTATGCAAAATCACAGGAAAGTTTGATGCGATATTTTATGGCGATAAACAATTAAATGAGAAATGTGTCCGTGTGTTTGCTGGAGATAAAACACTGCCAAACATTACAAAGCGACATACTGAAACAAAAGTACTACACAAAATCTCAAATACACCTGAGCACGTCTTTATTGATAATTCTGATATCCACGATAAGCCAGCACCTGATAACCTCGACAGGCAGTTCTATATTGATTTAGCAAATAAGCGACTTAAGGAGTTTGTATGAAAAATAAAATAATAGCGGTGGACTTTGACGGAACTCTCGTAACAGATGAGTATCCAAAAATAGGCTCGCCGAACATTAAATTAATAAATAAACTCAGGCGGTTGTCAAAGAATAACACTTTGATTTTGTGGACTTGTCGCACTGGAGATAAGTTAAAGGAAGCGGTGGAGTTTTGTTTGCTGTGCGACTTGCAGTTCCATTACATTAATGAAAACTCAAAAGGAATACTTAAAAAATATGGATACATTGATAGCAGGAAAATCACGGCAGATATTTATCTTGATGATAAAGCGAGGACGACACTATGAGTGATAAAAAATATAATCTTGCGATAGCGAAAGACATTAATGATAAAAAACTAACTCAAGTGCAGATGACATGGGACGAGATCATTACAAAACTAAAAACACCAGTAAAAACTCATGAGACTGTTGAGCAGTATAAAAAACTTGATAAAGATTCTAAAACAACTATTAAAGATTGTGGTGGTTTTATTGCTGGAGTATTAAATGGTGGTAGCAGGAAAATTAATGATGTGTTATCTCGTGACTTAGTAGTGCTTGATGCAGATTTTGCAACACCATCAACTGAGCATGATATTGACAGGATTATTGAATATGATGCTTTGATTTATAGTACTCATAAATCTACACCTGAAAAACCGAGATTTCGTGTGGTAGTGCCACTAAGTCGTAGTGTGACACCAGCGGAGTATGAGCCATTAGCTCGAAAAATCGCAGAGCAGTTTGGTATGGACTTATTTGATGAAGCATCGTATCGGATAAACCAGCTCATGTTCTTCCCATCGGTATCAAGTGATGGAGTTTATATTTTTAGAGTTTATGATAAGGGTAAAGTTTGTAATCCTGATGAGATACTCGCAAAGTACGATGATTATTTAAATGTTGAAGAGTATCCGATATCATCACGAGAAAATCCAAAGCAAAACTACGATAAGGACAAAGTCGAAGACCCACTAAATAAACAAAACATAATCGGAGCATTTTGCAACACTTACTCAATGACCGATGCCATCAATACTTTTTTAGCTGACATTTATAGACCAACAAGAAAGCCTGACCGATTTGATTTTATTCCAGCTGATGCAAAAAATGGTGTACAAGTGTTTGATAACAAGTTTTTATACTCACACCACACAACAGACCCTGCATCAATGAAACTTTTAAATGCATTTGATGTGGTAAGAATCCACAAGTTTGGTCATTTTGATAAAGATAGTAAAGCAAATCAAGTCGCAAGATTGCCATCATATAAAAAGATGTGTGATTTTGTTTCAAATGACATTAAAGTTAAAGAAAACTTGCTGAAACTTAAATCTGATAGTGGCTCGTTTGAATGTGATGACTGGGTGTCAAAGCTTGCAATGGATAAAAAGACAAATGCACTACTTCCATCACTTGAAAACTGTGAGTACATTTTAGCAAATGATGAGAACTTAAAGTCCATAAGGTTTAATGCCTTTGTGGAGCAGTATTTTGTAGATGATGTTCCGTGGAAAATGGAAAAACCGCCCACTTGGACTAACAGCGATGAAGACCAGTTGATTTCTTATTTGTCACGAAAGTATGTGTTGTTTTCTGACAGGATAATAAAAATAGCATTCACAAAAATAGGACACGATAGGATGTATCACCCAGTTAAAGAGTACTTTGAATCACTGCCTGAATGGGACAAAGTTCCAAGGCTTGATACTTTGTTTATTGATTATTTAGGAGCGGATGACAACATTTATGTGCGAGAGGCTACAAGAAAAACTATAGTGGCTGCAGTATCAAGAATTTATAACCCAGGGATTAAGTTTGATGAAGTGCTGGTGTTATCAGGTGACCAAGGAATAGGTAAAAGTACTATTTTTTCACGACTTGCTAAAGAATGGTTTTCTGATTCTTTATCAATGAATGATATGAAGGATAAAACTGCTGCAGAAAAACTACAGGGCTTCTTATTGCTTGAAATGGCAGAGCTGTCAGGTATGAAAAAAATTGAAATTGAAACATTAAAAGGTTTTATTACAAGGCAAGATGATAAATTCCGCCCTGCTTATGGTCGTGTGGTTGAAAGTCACAAAAGGCAATGTGTCATTGTGGGTACAACAAACAAAGAAGAATTCTTAAGAGATGTAACAGGCAATCGTAGATTTTGGTGTATTACTTGTAAATCATCTGATAAAAAACCGTGGCAATTAACTGATAATGATGTAGACCAGATTTGGGCGGAAGCATTAGTTCGTTATAAAGCAAAAGAAACATTTAAATTGTCAAATGAAGCGGAACTCATCGCATTAAATGTGCAAAAGGATTCAATTGAAGAAGATGGTCGTGAGGGTATGGTTGAAGAGTATCTTAATATGCCACTACCTAACGACTGGGATACTTTAACACTTGAAGAAAGAAAACAAAAAATCGATGCTTATCAGAAGCATAGTGGCGAAGTGGCTGAGTGGAAAGGTAAAAGGACTACGGTTACAAATCAAGAGATATGGGCAGAATGTTTTAGAAAAGACTTGGCATCAATTAAGAATAGCGACATATTTTCTATTAAATCAATAATGCAGAAAATTGGTGGATGGAAAAGGTCAGTTGTTTCAAGACGGTTTGCGATTTATGGGAAGCAAAAGTTCTATGAGCGATGTAACTAAGTGGGACGAAAAAAAGTTCGTACCCAGCTTGAGGGTTGTAAGGTGGAACGAACTCAAAATCGGCGGACTTCGTTCCAGACTTCGTTCCACCCTTGTAACAAGTCTATTTAGTTGATTTTACAATGTTTTTTATAAATAAATAAATAAAAATGGAACGATGGGACGATGGAACGATGTTTTTTTAAACTTTTCAAAAGGTATGTTTTAGAGACTAAAAATGAAAAAAACACACTTTATTATCTACAAAGAAAAAATGGGGTCGTTCCGTTCCATCGTTCCACCTAATCAAGCAAGAGGTGTTTATGAGAGAAAAAGCCATAGAAAACAAAATAAAACAATACTTAAAGACCGTGGAAGACCTCTACTTCTTCAAAGAACACGGTGGTCTTTATGGAACTGCAGGTGTACCTGACATTATATGCTGTTATAAAGGTCGGTTTATAGCCCTTGAAGTCAAAGCACCTGATGGTAAGGCTACAGCACTGCAGGATGCAACAATACAAAGAATTATTGGTGCTGGCGGTATTGCAAGAATTGTGAGGTCTTTGGAAGAAGTCAAAAGTATCATAGGAGGAGTGGATGAAACAAAAGAGCTATAAACAGATACTAAATACTGCAGAGATATTAATGTCATGCAAATACATTAATCAAAAGATTAAAGACTTTAAGAAATACTTAAAAGAGTTGATGTCTGATGTGAGTAAGATAAGCACTGGCGATGAAAGAAAAGAGTTAATTGGATTGATTCACGAGTACAAGAGCGACATTCTTTATTACGAGCGATTAAAAGAAAAACTAATGACTGATAGTTCTGTAAGCTTCCCTGATGCATTAGAGTTATGGTGTATGGCTGACAACAAAGAGCAGTACGATAAAATTCACAATGACCTGCACCTAAGCATAGTTAAAAAGTTAAAAGAGTACAATGAGAAACTAAGTTCAAAGAAAGCAAAGTAAAAAGTAACGAAGTCAACAAAGTCTAAAAGAAACAAAGTAAAATTAAAACTTTTATTTTAGGAGGCTTTTGATGACTGATAAAGAATATAAAGTAAAACAATACTTGGAGAGAGCACGAGAACTACAGCGAGCTATTGAAACTTATGAAGAAGCACTACAAGTGGAGAGAGCGAAAGTTCCAAGAAGCTCATCAATAATAAAGTTTAGCAAAGTAAAAGGTGGCAGGAACAATAGTAGTGAAGACAGACTTTATAAATATTTAGAGAGAGCAGAGAAGATTGAAAAGAAAATCACAGCACTTGAGAATGAGAAACAAAAGATAGCAGACACAATAGAAATGGTGGAAGATATAAAACTAAAGATGGTTTTAATCAGACGATACATTCTATGTGACACTTGGGAAGATGTAGCAACACACTTAAACTATGACAGGCGATGGGTGACAGAACTGCATTTGAGAGCAATAAAAGAGCTGGTAAAGCTCAAAATAACACACCCTTAAAGTTCCTTTTAATTCCCACTACTAATGTGCTATAGTGTAGACTGACATGATGGAATTTGTTTTATGAATTCTCGTGCCTCCTTTCGGAGTAGATAAAGACTCTCAAAAGTCATGCATCGACTTGCGAGAGTTTTTTATTTACTTTTGAGAGTGTATCTCGTTTGAGATATTAGTATGTAAAAGGATGTAGATGTTATGCCAAAGAAAGCAAGAAGACAATGTGGAGTGTTTGGATGCACTAACTTTGCAAAAGATGGTGAGAGCTATTGTGAGGAGCATTTAAAAAGTGAAAACAAAAAGTATGAGAAGTATTTAAGAGGATATGATGCTCATGCAAGATATGATTCTCGCTGGGTAAAAGTTAGAAACATTTATATCAAGTCACATCCCTACTGCGAGGAGTGCATTAAAGAAAACAAATTCACAAAAGCAACAATTGTGCATCACATCATTCCAGTAAGTGTTGATGAAAGTAAAAAATATGATTTAGAAAATTTAGAATCGGTGTGTGCAAGTTGTCATAAAAAAATCCACGACAAACTTGGTGCACCTGAATATAAATTTTAATAAGGCAAGGGGCGGTCAAAATCGCTGTAAAATAAATGTTTTTTGCTCGCCAGCCAGCCTCATAAATAAAAAGCACTTTTCAAAGGGGGTATTAACCACCATTTTATTCAAATAATGCAGAGTTTATGGGACTTATAGCGATTTTAAGTAAAAAGTTAATCAAACAAAAAGGAGCAATTTATGGCAAAGGACGGCACTATGCGAGGTGGTGCAAGAGCAGGTGCTGGTAGGAAACCTGACCCACTCGCAACTAAAATACTTGAAGGAAAAATAAAGGAAGATGGCGGACTTAATGAACTACCAATTAACTGCGAGATAGTCGGCGAGGATATGCCACCAGTAAAAGAATATTTAAAAGCGGTACAAAGGGACGGCTCGGTGCTGTGTTCAGAGGAAGTGTATAAAGATATTTACAACTGGCTTTGCAATTTAGGAGTTGAGAAGAAAGTCAATCTTTTACTGGTAGAGCAATATGCACTATCAGTTGGTCGGTGGGTAGATTGTGAAAACAAAATAACTACCACAGGATATTTAGCAAAGCACCCAACGACTGGTGCAGCGATATCATCGCCCTATGTAACTATAGCACAGGGCTACTACAAGCAATTAAATAATGCATGGCTCATATTATTTCAAGCAGTGAAAGAAGTGAGCACAGATATTATAAACGGAACTCCACACGATGATTTGATGGAGCAATTATTAAAAACGAGAGGAACATAAAATTATGTTTGAAAAAGTAAATCCACAACATCCTGATAAGCAGGCGGATAGGATAGGCGGAGCAATAGTTGACTTAGGTTATAAGTTGCAGGACACACCAAAGATAGCAGGCGAGTGTTTGTTAGGACATGGGAACTGCCATATCATAATCGAAACGAGTGTAGATTATAAAAGGCAGGACATTGAGGATATAGTTCACAGGATTGCAGGCTACAATGTAAAAGTTGATTTACAGATAGTTCCGCAGGATGTGCACTTGGCAACTAATCAAAGTAAGCAAATAAAGTGTGGCGACAATGGAATCTTCAAAGGTTGTAAGCCAAACGATGAAGAGGTAAGACTATCAAGAATAGTAAGAGCACTTTATAAAAAATATGGATACGATGGTAAGTACATTTATGACAGCGAGCAGGATTTATTAGTAGCTTGTCAAAGTAATGTTGATACTGAAAAGTTCAGAGAAGAGTTGGAATTAACTGGTATCAAAAACATCGTAGTTAATCCACTTGGAAACTGGACTGGAGGCAGTGATGTTGACACAGGTGCATGTAACAGGAAACTTGGAAGCGATATGGGACGAGCTGTTACTGGTGGAGGTTTACACTTTAAGGACATCAGCAAAGCGGATGTAAGTGTGAATGTGTATTTGCATAAACTTGCAAAAGAAAGTGGAAAAGATGAGCTACCTGTAAAATTTGCAATGTGCTCTATCGGAGACAAAGAAGTGTATGTGGACGGCAAGTATATATCTTATCGAGAGATATCAAAGGTCGCACTTGATTACATTAGAGAGTTAGGTGGTTTTGAAAAATTAGCAGAATGGGGACTTGTATAAAGTCCCTTTTTTAATGGAGTTGATTATGGAAAATGAGAAAATAAAAGAATACATGAGAGCGGAGCGAGTGTTTAAAAAGGTTGATGAACTGATACCATATGCAAGAAACAGTAGAACACATAGCGACCAGCAAATAGACCAGCTCGCAGCAAACATAAAAGAGTTCGGATTCACTGATGATGTTTTAATCACAAAGGACAATGTGATAATGTGCGGTCACGGAAGAATTCTCGCTGCTAAGAAAGCAGGACTTGATGAAGTACCATGTAAAATAATGGGGTACATGACACCAACACAGGTTAAGGCATTTATAATTGCTCACAACAAAATCTCTGACAATGCTGGATGGGACACTGACATGTTAGAGCTTGAGATTGCTGATTTGGAAGCAGAGGACTTTAATGTGGAACTCTTAAACTTTGATGATAAAGAGCTCTCAAAAATCAGAGACCATGGAAAAGAAGTTGAAGAAGATGAAAAGTTTGATTTAAATAAAGCACTTGATGAAAAAGCATTCGTACAACTTGGCGATGTTTGGATTTTAGGAAAGCATCGTTTAATGTGTGGCGATTCAACAAAGCCTGATGATGTTAAGGTATTGATGGACGGAAACAAAGCAAACATCTGCATTACAGACCCACCCTATAACTGCAACATACAAGGCGGTGCACATGAAGGCGGAAAAGGAAAAGAAGGTGGTCTTAAAATTATGAATGATAGTTTTAAGAGTAGCGAAGACTTTTTCAATTTCTTACTTCAGGCATTTCAAAATGTGTATGAGAATTTAGTAGATGGCGGAGCCTTTTACTGTTTTCATTCAGATGCTGAAAAGGTCAATTTTTATAATGCAACGATAGGTGCTAAGTTCCATTATTCAACAACATGTATATGGGTCAAAGATACTCTTGTAGTTGGCAGAATGGACTATCAGATGAGGCATGAGCCAGTACTTTATGCTTTTAAAGACACAGGAAAGCATCAGTGGTATAGCGACAGAAAACAAACAACTGTGTGGAGTTTTGATAGACCTAAGAAGTCAGAACTTCATCCGACGATGAAACCGCTACCACTTATTGCTTACCCAATGAAAAACTCTTCGCAAGAGAATGGTTTAGTAATTGATTTGTTTGGTGGCAGTGGGTCAACACTCATGGTTGCGGAGCAGTTAAATAGAAAATCATTCCTTATGGAACTTGACCCAAAGTATGCATCAGCAATTGTTAGACGATATGTTGCTTTTAAAGGCGACACAAAAGATGTGTATGTGTTAAGAAATGGCGAGAAGAAAGAGTGTCTTGAAATTTACAATCCTGCTGATGATGAATTCAAATTCACAGAGCAGAGTGTAAATTAAAAAAGTGTAAACATTGATTAAATATACACTTTTAAATATGTCAAAATAACTTGATATAGTTTTGTGAATTAGGTAATATGTGATACTAACAAAAAAGGAAGGAGGAAGTGAAAATGACAAAAGTAGATGCTTACACAATATCAGTGCCATTTGATTCTGCGGACACCTTACTTGAGTATCGCATCACAAAACTAATAAATGCTAAATCAAAACTTTTTATGAAAGCATTTAATACTGACAAACTGGACTTTGAAATTAAAGACGACACCATTACATTTAAGTGGTTAAGTGGTGATGCGACACCTGAGATGATTCAGGCAAGTATGAAGTTCTTTTCTTTACTGGTTAAACTCGTAAAGGAAGGTAATAGTGTCAAATGTAAAGAGCGAGAGATTCACTCTGAAAAGTATGCAATGCGATGTTTTCTTGTAAGACTTGGATTCATTGGTGATGAGTTTAAGAAGGACAGAAAACTTCTGATGCAAAATTTATCAGGGTCGTCGGCATTTAGATTAAAGGATGGTAAGAGCAATGATTAAAAGTGAAGAGTTAGAAAAGTTAAGAAAAGAATATCCAGTAGGATGCACAGTTGAATTAATACATATGGATGATACTCAAGCACCGCCAGTGCACACAAAAGGAAAAGTTCGTCACATTGATGATATAGGAACTATTTTTGTAAACTGGAGCACAGGCAGTAGCCTTGGGATAGTATACGGCGAAGATGAGTGCAGGAGGGTTGATTAATGAAATGCCCAAAATGTAAAAAAGAAATTGAAGGTGTGCCAGCAATTTCAAGATATGATAACAAAACACAAATTTGTGCTGATTGCGGAACTCGTGAGGCATTGGAAATAATCGGCGAAAGTTCGGCAGTAATTGAAAATGTAATAGACAAAATTCATGGAATTAAGGACACAATTAGGACAAAATAAACTTCACATTTTGCTTGACTTATTCGCTGGAAGAAGTGATATATACACTACCTTAAAAAGTGTAGAAACCACTCAAAAAGCGAAAGGAAAAGAAAATGAAAACTAAAACAGCAGAGTTTATTGAAAACATGAAAAAGCAAACCATCGGAGTTGAAATCGAGATGGCAGAGATTACAAGAAGAGAGGCAGCGAAAGTTGTAGCAAAGCACTTCAACACAGAAAGCACACTCACACATTTAAATGACTACTACGACAGCTACCAAGTATTAGACAACAAAGGAAGAAAATGGAAAGTGAGCAAAGATGTATCAATAAGTGCATCAAGCGAGCTTAAGAAAGCTGAGCTCATAACACCGATTTTAACCTACGAAGACATGAACGACCTACAAGAGATTATAAGAGATTTAAGAAAAGCAGGAGCGGTAAGCAACCCACAGCACTGTTGCGGAGTACACATACACATTGGTGCAGATGGACACGATGCTAAGACATTAAGAAACCTTTGTAACATAATGGCAAGCCACGAAGAATTACTTATTGGAGCACTAAACCTTGACCGCTACAGAATCAACCGCTACTGCAAAACAGTTGACCCTGATTTCTTAAAGAAAATAAACAAACAAAAACCTACAACAATGAGTAAGCTTGCAGACCTTTGGTACATTGGAAACAACTACGATAGAAATGCACACTACAACCACAGCAGGTACAGAATGCTAAACCTACATGCAACATTTACAAAAGGCACAGTTGAGTTTAGACTTTTTCAATTTGATAACCCAACAAGCGATAAGAAGGGCGGACTTCATGCAGGACAACTTAAGAGCTACATACAGCTTTGCTTAGCACTAAGCCAAATGGCAAAAACACAAAAGAGTGCATCAGCAATACCACAGCAACAAGAAAACAAAAAGTATGCGATGAGAACATGGCTTTTAAGACTTGGATTTATAGGCGACGAGTTTAAAACAGCAAGAGAGTTATTTATGAGCAGACTTGATGGTAATTGTGCATGGAGAACAGCACCACAAGCGGTCGCTGCATGAACTGGGGGTAAAGAGAATGAAAAAGAAAATGGATAAATACTATGTTGCTTACGGTAGCAACTTAAATGTAAGTCAAATGAAAATGCGATGTCCTGATGCAGAGCCTGTTGGGACAGGATTCATAAGGGGATATGAGCTACTATTTAAGGGTAGCAAAACTGGAGCATATTTAACAATTGAAAAGAAGAGAGGCGGTAAAGTACCAATAGCCATTTGGAAAGTTAGCGAGAGCGACGAGCTGGCACTTGATAGGTATGAAGGCTACCCTACCTTTTACTACAAGGCAAACATGAAAATAAAAACGGATACCAAAGAAATCGATGCATTTGTTTACATAATGCACGAAGAAAGGGAGCTCGGAGTGCCAAGCGACTACTATGTGGAAACTTGTGCGGAAGGTTACAACAGCTTTGGATTTGACATAAAGTTCCTGCTAAATGCTCTAAATAAAAGCGGTAAGTAGGACACAAATAATACGAACATATAACAAAAAAATGTAAGAATAAAAGACTTGCTATTTTTACACTTTAGAGCGATATATACACTAACAAAAATAAAGAAAGGAAGGCGAAAGCCTAAAGGGTAAAAGAAGATGACAACAGCAAATGTAAATGTAAACTTTGTAAAGGAAAACAAAACAAAAATTTATTGGACTTGGCACGATGGTTATCAAGTAGATAGCCTTATAAACAAAATTAAAAAGTTTGATTTAAAGAATGTTGAAAAGGCACTCGACTGGGGTAAGGACTCAAACGGAAAAGAAGACAAACTTGAAACAGCAAACGAGCAAGATGGCAGAGGCGATTGGTGTTGGACACTCACAATTATTGATGAAAAGACAGCGGTGTTAAACGGAGCAGGTTACAGCGAAGGCATAACAAAGTGGTACAACTTAAAGTAAGGAGAGTATAGAGATGAAGATTAAGAGTATAAAGAATTTAAAAAATCCGTTTGAAGGATTCGGTCAATGGAAAGAAGCAATCATAGAGCATAAAAGAAAAGAGTACAAAGTAACATTTAAGCAATTTGAAGAAGGCAGTGAGTTTGGAATAAACGAAGGTAGGATTTCAAAATTGACTATAAACTGCGGTAAGGCAAAATTAGCAAACTACGACAGAGGCTGGGACATAGAGCCAGCAGACAAAGACACAAAAGCGGTGCTTGAAGTAATATTGGATAACGAGGGGTAAGAGTATGAAGGGCAGAGAGTTAATAGAGCAAGCAACAAAGTATAAAAAGTATTTTAATATAAGAATTGATGGTCAAGGAGCTGAAAGAAGTGTAAAATGCAAAGCTGGAAGATTAGAGATTTATGCACAGCTTTATAAAAATAGATTAAGTGCTCATGTATTTACACACCCAGTTGAGACTGCATTTGAAACTGAAGTGTTATGCAAAAATTGTAAAACGGTTGATGAGGCGGTGGAACTTTTGAAAGCGACTGAAGAGAAGTATAAAAAAATGAAAACTTGGTGTCCATTTCTTTAAGAGGAAGGTGGTAAAAATGAAAAGTAGAGCAGAGAGAATAAGTGATTTTTTAGATAACACAGCAATGTATATTTTACTAATTATCTCAGTACCATTTATGTTGGTGGTTATGGGACTTTCAAAGTTAGCGGAGTTAATAAGCAAAAAGAAATAATTAAATTTAAAAACAATTAGAGAGTGCACCGTACAGGTGCTGTTCTCGTTCAATATATAGAGAGACCAGTTGGTCTTTTTTTATTGTCATGGAGGTAAGAATTGAGAAAGCTTAATGATTATAAGCCAACAAAATTCATGCTTGAAACCTCCCATTATGATAAATCAAAGGCAGATTTTGCTGTAAATTTTATACAGTGTTTAAGTCATACGAAAGGAACATGGGCTGGAAAAAGGTTTGAATTAATTGATTGGCAAGAAAGAATAATAAGAGATTTGTTTGGAGTAATAAAGCCAAACGGATACAGGCAATTTAATACAGCCTATGTAGAGATACCAAAGAAAATGGGTAAGAGTGAGCTCGCTGCAGCCGTGGCTTTGCTTTTATGTTGTGGTGATGGAGAACAGAGGGCTGAGGTGTATGGTGCAGCGAGCGACCGCCAGCAAGCGAGCATAGTTTTTGATGTAGCTGCGGATATGGTTAGGATGTGCCCTGCACTTAATAAACGAGTTAAGATTCTCGGAGCTACAAAAAGGATAGTGTATGAGCCAACTAATAGTTTTTATCAAGTGTTATCAGCAGAAGCATACTCTAAACACGGATTTAATATACACGGAGTAGTTTTTGATGAACTACATACCCAGCCAAATAGAAAACTTTATGATGTTATGACTAAAGGCTCAGGTGATGCAAGAATGCAACCGCTTTATTTTTTAATAACTACAGCAGGGACTGACACAAACTCAATTTGCTACGAGCAACATCAAAAAGCAAAAGACATACTTGAAGGAAGAAAAATCGACCACACATTCTATCCAGTAATTTATGGAGCGGAGCAGGATGAAGACTGGATGAATGAAGAAGTGTGGAAGAAAGCAAATCCATCTCTTGGCATTACAGTTGATATTGAAAAAGTAAGAGATGCATGTGAGTCTGCAAAGCAGAATCCTGCAGAAGAAAATACATTCAGACAGTTAAGACTTAACCAGTGGGTAAAACAAGCAGTCCGCTGGATGCCAATGCAAAAGTGGGACGAGTGCAATTTTGAAGTTGACCCAGCAGAACTTGAAGGTAGAGTGTGCTACGGTGGACTTGACTTATCAAGTACAACAGACATAAGTGCATTTGTATTAGTGTTCCCACCAAGAGACGATACTGAAAAATACATAGTGCTACCTTACTTTTGGATACCTGAAGAAAACATGCAACAAAGAGTATTAAAAGACCATGTGCCATATGATGTGTGGGAGAGGCAGGGTGTACTTCAAGCGACTGAAGGTAATGTAATCCACTATGGATTTATTGAAAAGTTTATAGACGACCTTGGAAAGAAATACAACATAAAAGGTATTTGTTTTGACCGCTGGGGTGCTGTGCAGATGTCACAAAACTTAGAAGCATTAGGATTTGAAGTAGTAGCATTCGGTCAAGGATTTAAAGATATGAGTCCACCAACTAAAGAGTTAATGAAACTCGTGCTTGAGAAAAGAATTGCACACGGCGGACACCCAGTACTTCGTTGGATGATGGATAACATTTTTATTCGTACAGACCCAGCAGGAAACATTAAACCTGACAAAGAAAAGTCAACTGAAAAAATTGACGGTGCTGTGGCACTTATAATGGCACTTGATAGGGCGATAAGAATGGGCAATGATGAGGGCAAAAGTGTCTATGACGAGCGAGGGCTTTTGTTTTTCTAAACAAACATAGGACACAATATAAACCAATAAATGTAAGAATAAATCTTCACATTTTTCTTGACTTTCAGAGGCTTTAGAGTGATATATACACTACAATTAAAAACCAAGAAAAAAGGAAGGTAAAAGAAAATGAAAAATTTAGGAAACAAAAACTACACAGTAAGATTTTATGACAAAGGATTAAAGGAACATTTCTATTTTGCAGGATTTGTAACAAACGGATTTATAAACGGAAAAGAAAACATAGCACCAACTGGATGTCCAGTAGTAGTAAAGAAAATGACAAAAGAGAGAGCCGAGAAGATTTTAGCGAGATTTACAAAACTTTGTGGTTACGATAAAAACACAAAAGTTGTAGAAGTTTAAAAAGAAAGCGAGGAAACGAAGATGAAAAGAGAATTATATGTAGCAAAGATTCAAAGAGACATATTTAGCAACAATGAAATAATGAGACTTTATGTAGAGCACGGCGATGTGATGAAACTTGAAGATGACCTGATGGAGTACTTGAAAGTAAACTACGGACTTAAAAATATTTTTTTACACACCTACCCAGTAAACAAAGAAGATGTAGACATAATAAAAAGAGTAGCAACGGTTGTGTGCTTGTAGGGGGTGCAAAATGAGTGCAGTTTATTATTATGAAATCATAGAAGTAAAGAAAGGCAACGACAAAAAGTTATGGTTTTATGAAGGTCAGGATTTATTTTCAGGCGAAGATGCTGATTTAATAAAGGGCAGCGACTTAGTTAACACCTTAATGAAACTATCAGAAGACGGCTACAAAATAAAAGCAACAACAAAAGACGGTGTAGTGAGTACATTTAAAAACATTGATGATTTTCTTACCTGCCTATAAAGAATAAATAATTAAATCTTAAAGGGAGCTTAAAGGCTCTCTTTTTTGTGGAGATAAACGAATGGGAATATTAAGTAGCATATTTAAAAACAGAGGAAGACCGAGAGATTCAACAGCTGGAAGCTTTTTAAGTTTCTTTTTTGGAAACACATCTTCAGGCAAAAGGGTCAATGAAAGAACTGCGATGCAGATTACTGCAGTGTATGCCTGCATCCGAATATTATCAGAGTCGGTCGCTCAACTACCACTGCATTTATATAAATATAATGGTGCAGGCGGTAAGGAAAGAGCGACAGAACATACACTTTATAAGTTATTACACGACGAGCCAAATCCTGAGATGACATCGTTTGTGTTTAGAGAAACTTTGATGACTCATTTACTTTTGTATGGCAATGCCTATGCACAAATTATAAGAAACGGCAAAGGTGAGGTGCTTGCACTATATCCTTTAATGGCAAATAGAATGACTGTTGACCGAGATGATAAAGGTCAACTTTTTTATCAGTACCAGCATAGTAATGACGAAGCAAACACAATGAAAGGAGCTATGGTAAAGCTAAAGCCAAGCGAAGTATTTCATGTGGTCGGACTTAGTGCTGATGGAATTGTAGGTTATTCGCCAATAGCGATGGCAAAAAATGCCATAGGGATGTCTATAGCTTGTGAGGAGTACGGAAGTAAGTTTTTTAACAATGGTGCAGTTCCAGGGGGTGTATTAGAGCACCCAAGCACACTCTCTAAACCTGAACAGGTAAGAGAGAGTTGGCAGAGCACATTTGGTGGGTCTACGAATGCTGGAAAGGTTGCTGTGCTTGAGGAAGGTATGAAGTATCACTCAATAAGCATACCAAATAACGAAGCACAGTTTTTAGAAACAAGAAAGTTCCAGCTAAATGAAATAGCAAGAATTTTTAGAATTCCGCCACACATGATTGGAGACCTTGATAAGAGTAGTTTTTCAAACATTGAGCAACAGAGTTTAGAGTTTGTTAAATATACATTAGAGCCTTGGATAACAAGATGGGAGCAAGCGATATCAAAAAGTTTACTAACTGACAATGAGAAAAAAGATTATTTTGTGAAATTTAATCTTGAGGGACTTTTAAGAGGCGACTACCAATCAAGAATGAATGGATATGCAGTGGCAAGACAAAATGGATGGATGTCAGCAAATGACATAAGGACTTTAGAGAACTTAGACCAAATATCTGAAGAAGAAGGTGGTAATGCATATCTCGTAAACGGAAACATGATACCACTTAAATATGCAAAAGAAAAAACTATAGAGGAGGAAAGCAATGAAGAAGTTTTGGAAGTGGCTGAACATGGAAACAACAAACAAAGAGACAGGCGAAGCAGAAACCGAGCGAGTCCTGATTCTTAATGGCGAGATTGCGAGTGAATCGTGGTTTGGCGATGAAGTAACACCTGCTGAGTTTAAGAAAGAGCTACACAGCGGTAACGGTGACATAGTTGTTTGGATTAATAGCCCAGGTGGTGACTGTTTAGCAGCGAGTCTTATTTACACAATGCTAATGGAATATAAAGGACAAGTGACAGTCAAGATTGATGGATTGGCAGCATCGGCTGCATCGGTAATTGCGATGGCAGGAACTAAGGTGTGTATGAGTCCAACCTCAATGATGATGATTCACAATCCTATGACATTAGCAATGGGAAATAAAGAAGAAATGAAAAAAGCCATAGAAATGCTTGATGCAGTTAAAGAGTCAATCATAAATGCTTATGAACTTAAAACAGGACTTAGACGAAACAAAATAAGTGAAATGATGACAAATGAAACATGGATGGATGCTAAGAAAGCAATGGAACTAAAGTTTTGTGATGAGATGTTAACTCGTGCAGAGCAAGATTCTATTGAGGAACACTTAGAGCCACAGATGTTTGAAAAGAAAACTATGGAAGCAAATCTAAGAAATAAACTTGAAGAAAAGTACTTGATAAAGAAACCAGTAGATGAGCCAGTAGGCACACCTACTAAAGACTTACTTGATAGGCTTGACCTTATCAAAAATTTTATTTAAAGGAGATCATTTTATGACAATTCAAGAATTAATGAACAAGAGAGCAGTTGCATGGCAAGCTGCTAAAGATTTTGTGAATAATCACAGAAACGAGAATGGATTAATGGAAGCAGCAGACAGAGAAACCTATGACAAGATGGAAAAGGAAATCTCTGACTACACAAGAGAGATAGAGAGAATGCAAAGAGAAGAGGCTATGGATAGAGAATTATCAAAGCCAGTTGCAACTCCTATCGTTGAGAAACCAAAGGTAATGGAAGACGAAGAGCCAGTTTCTTTTAGAGCAAGAAAAGAGTATAAAGATGCAATGATTAGTGCTCTTCGCTCTAATTTTAGAAATGTATCAAATGTTTTACAAGAGGGTGTTGATGCCGATGGTGGTTATCTTGTACCTGAAGAGCTTGACCGCAAACTTGTAGAGAAACTTAATGAAGAGAATATCTTCAGAGGATTTGCGGACATTATAACTACAGGTGGAGAGAGAAAGATTAACATTGCAGATGGAGACCCTGCAGCGAGCTGGATTGAAGAGGGCGGAGCACTTGTATTCTCTGATGCTAAGTTTAAGCAAATCACACTTGATGCACACAAACTCCATGTTGCTATTAAAGTAACAGAAGAACTTTTGTACGACAATGTATTTAATCTTGAGAGCTACATTGTGAAGAAGTTTGCACAGGCTCTTTCAAATGCAGAAGAGGATGCATTCCTTAACGGTAATGGCGAAGGAAAGCCTGTAGGTATTTTTGATGCAACTGATGGTGGAACTATAGCAGAAGTTTTAAACACAGCAAGCATCAAGACTGATGATTTATTGAATCTTATTTATGACTTAAAGAGACCTTACAGAAAGAAAGCAAGATTCATAATGAATGATAAGACAATCGGTGCTATTAGAAAGCTTAAAGACAATAATGGTGCTTATTTGTGGCAACCATCAGTTCAAGCTGGTGAGCCTGATAAGATTTTAGGCTACCCAGTACATACATCTGCATTCTGTCCACAAATGGAAGCAGGTAAACCATTTATTGCATTTGGTGATTTTTCATATTATAAGATTGGCGACCGTGGAACTCGTTCATTTGCAGAACTTAAAGAACTATTCGCAGGGAACGGCATGGTAGCCTTTGTGGCTAAGGAAAGAGTCGATGGTAAACTCACTCTACCTGAAGCAATACAAATAATGAAAGTGAAAGATGGTGAGGCAGCACCAAGCAATCCTTAATTAATTTTTAGAGGTGTGTAGATATGGTTAGTTTAGATGAATGCAAAAACTACTTAAAAGTTGAGACTGACGATGATGATTCGTTGATAGAAATATTAATGGATGCATCAGTGCGAATAGTCAAAGACATGTTAAGAGTTGAAGACTTCAAAGATTTTAAGAAGAAAGAAAAACAGCAAATCAAAGCAGGCATATTCTACACACTTCGTTTTTTGTATAACGAGAGAGGAAATGCAGACCACAAAGATTTAATGCTCACACTAAGAGCACTTTTATCTAATTTAAGGAGACCAGAGTTTTGATTAATTTAGGAAGATTAAACAAAAGAATAAAAATACTTGATTACAGAGAGGGTGAGAATGAGCTCGGACAGACAGTTAATGCTCTAATAGTTATTAAAACAGTATGGGCGGAAATACATCCACTTAAAAGCAAAGAGTATATTGAAGCAGGACTTACACAAACTGAAACCAATTATAAAATCACAATGCGATATTTTGAAGGGTTAACTGAAGAGATGTGCATTGGATATAATGGTCATCAATTTTCTATTACATCAATTTGCGATGTTGAAATGGCTCATCAGTTTTATGAACTAATGTGTAAAGAAATCAGGAAAAAGAGGAAAAAAGAAGATGATTGAAGTTGATATGGGAGATTTAGAAAAGTTGGCGGAAGACTTCTCAAAAGTGGCATACCAGTATCCGAAGAAGGTCAATTCATTTATGAGCAGACAAGCTACGAATACTGCTAAGTCAATTGAAAAACAAGAAAAACCGCAGTATAAAGTTCAGCAAAACAAAAATGCAAAGAACTGGATACCATTTGCTAAAGGTAGATACAAGAAATCATCTGAAAGAGATGGAATTAAATCTTGGTGGATAATTAAAAACAAAGTGTGGTATGAGAGACTTGTAAACTTGGGTCATAAAATAATGCGAGGAAAGAAAGTGGTAGGAGTAGTTCATCCTACCAATTTTATTGAGAAAGGTGCTAAAAGTTATGAGCCAAAGTTAATACGAAATTTTGAAAACTTAGTAAGGAGTTTAATGGGCGATGCTTAGCTTAAGTAAAATTCTAAAAGCATTTAATGACACATTAAAACAAAACTTTAACTGCAAGATTTATGGTAAAGAAACAAACAAAGAATATAAAATGCCATGCTTTAGTACAGAACTCGTGGTTAGTCCTATGGAAAAAATGAATAAACACATTGTTAAAACAGAGTTAACCATTAACTGTGCATACCTTATGGAAACGGTAGACCAAGTAGAGCAGTACAAAATAATTGAGAAGATGCGAGAGCTATTTCTTAATTATTTAGTGATTGAAGATAGGACACTGCACATAAAAGAATTTAGACAAGAATACACTGGCGAGTTAAACGATATTTTAGAGTTTCAAATAGACATTGATGTATATGACAACATAGTGAATAGAGACATTGACCATCCGATAGAGCGAGTTGATTTAAGACTTAAGAGAAAAGAAACGGATGAAATTTATGATTAATAGGAGGAGTTATGGGAGCACCCATTATAAACATTAGCTTTATTGAAAAAGCAAAGACTATATTTGGCAGAGCCGAGAGAGGCATAGTTGGACTTATATTAAAGGACAATTTAGTTGAAGGTAATCCTCAAAAGTTTACTGTGCAGTTAACTGATGAGATACCTGAATACTTATCTGACTTTAATAAAGAGCAGATAAAGCTCGCACTCATGGGTAATGTAACCGCACCTAAGAAAGTTGTGTGTTATGTGATGAATGCTGGCGGAAGTGTAGGCGATGACGATGAGCCAACAAGCCTTACTGAAGAGTATAAGAAGGCGAGAGCTTGGGTCAGAGAAACCAAAATACACTTTTTAGCTTGTCCTACAGTTGAAACTGACGGACGGCTTGCTGACATGATTGCTTTTGTTAAAGAAGAAATAAATGTCAACAAGAATAAAATAATGGGAGTATTCCCATTTGCAAACACAGAAGATAGTGATGGAATTATAGGTTGTGAGTTTACAGCTTATACTACAGGCGAAACACACACTGCAACAAGTGGTGTTTATACAGCTGAAGAGTACTGCAGTAGAATAGCAGGGTTTATTGCTGGCACACCATTTAATATGTCAATCACTTATGGCACACTAAATGATTTGTCAAACTGCAATAGACTAACTGTTGCAGAGCAGGATGAGGCAGTAGATGCAGGAAAGTTAGTGTTAATGCACGACGGCGAAAAAGTAAAAATCGTTAGAGGTGTTAATACTTTCAAATCAACAACAAAAACAAAGAGCATAAGTTTTAAGAAAATAAAAATCGTAAACATTATGAATCTTATCTATGACGATTTAGTAAAGACAATAAGAGATGAGTATATTGGTAAGTTTAATAATGACTACGATGATAAATGTATCCTTGTAACTGCTATAAATGCTTACTTTATGAATTTAGTCACTCAGTCAGTAATAACAAGTGGCGAGTGTCAAATTGATTTAGAAGCACAAAGAAACTATCTTCGTATGGCAGGCGAGGATGTAACCGAGATGACTGATAAAGAAATCTTAAAAGCAAACACAGGGTCAATTGTTTATTTAACTGGTAAAGTTGGGATACCAGATGCAATTGAAGATGTAGAGTTCCCAATTTATTTATAAGGAGGTGTCGTAAATGGATAATTATACAGCAGACCAAGTCATAAATGGAGTTGATGGAGAGTGCTGGATTGATGGTGCTAAGATGGCGGAAGTTAGTGAGTTTGAAGCAATCATCAAGATGGTTTATACCGACATTCCACTCGCACATAAACTTCAAAAAGGTAAGAAGCTAACTGGCGAAGAGCACACAGGCAAACTTCACTTATTCCATGTATCAGACACTATTGCTAAAAAGGTAGTAGAGAAACTTAAACAAAGAAAGTGTCCTATATTCACAGTTAATGGTAAAGTTGAAGACCCTGATTCACTCGGTGCTACAAGAGTAAGTTTATTTGATGTAAAACTTGATGAAGTTCCACTTCTTAAATGGGAGCGAACTGCGGTTGGAGAGTTTGACATCAATTTCACATTTGGCGACTATGACTTAGAGCCAATAGGTTAGGAGGAGTAAATGGATAATTTAATACAAAACTTATTAGAGCTTGACGACAAGAACTTTAATACAAGCACAGAAAAGGAAGTAGAAATTCCAAGACTTAGCAAGGCAACTGGTAAACCTTTTAGTGTAAAGATTAAATCTTTAACACCTGATAGGATTTATGAGTTGCAGGATAGGTCGCTTGATAAGAGTGGCTCTATTTCTATGAACAAGTTTTATAAAGGAGCACTCAGCATTTGCACTGAAGCAATTGTAGAGCCTGACTTTAATGATGAGAAGTTAAAGAAAAAATTAGGACTACATGAGAAAGCATTGAAAATTGATGTTATTAAAAAAGTATTTAAGGTGTCTGAAATCAACACTATAAATAGTGAAGTAATGTCAATTAGTGGCTTTGATGATATGAATGAGGTGCAGGCTGAATTAAAAAACGATTAGAAACGGATAATGAATTTTATCTTTGTTATCTCTTATTTAAAGAGAAGAACATACTCCCAAGCCAGTTTTATAAACTAAAGTTTGGTGAGAGGATTATACTATCCGTTTTTATGCACGAATACTTCAAAGATAAAAGTGAAGAAATAAGTAGAATTTATGGGAGGTAGGAATGGGCATACACACATCGGAAGTCATACTTAAATTTAAAGACCAGTTTAGTAGTGGCTTTGACAAAACATTACAACGATTAAAAAGTGGCACAGTATTTACAAAGAAAACCATAAATTCATTAAATAGTGCAGGCGATACAATGCTAAAGGCTGGAACTTTAATGTTCGCACCGCTTGCACTTGGAATTAAACAATGTATCGCTGCAGAGATGGACTATGAAAATGCAGTAGCAAAAGTAAAAACTATAGCAGATGAATCGCAAAAGCCAATGGAAGCCATAGGCAAAGAAATGCGAGATATTTCAAAAACCTATGGTCAGGATATTGGTGATGTAGCCGACACTTTTTATAATGTCATATCGGCTACTGTAGATACAGTTAATGCAATTGATTATGTCCATGTTGCAAGCAAAATGGCAGTTGGTGGATTCGCTGATATGAACACAGCGGTCGGTGGACTAACTGCAGTTATGGCAGGATATAGCAAGCAAGGATATGACATGTATCGAGTTGGTGACTTACTCGCACAAACTCAAGTTTATGGCAAAACAACAATAAATGAGTTGTCACAAAGCCTCGGTACTGTTACACCATTTTCATCGCAAGTTGGAATGAGCCTTGAAGATTTATCAACCATTATGGCTGTTTTAACTTCTAATGGTCTTGATACAGCAACAGCTACTGTTGGACTTAAAAATGCTATAACGAGCATTTTATCGCCAACATCATCAGCAATTAAACAATTTGAAAAGTTCCATTTATCGTATGGCTCTAAAGCATTTAGCGAGATGGACTTTGGAAGTTATCTTGATAATTTAAAGAAAGCTGTCGGTCTTACAAAAGAGGCAGAAGAAGAATTAAAGAAGCTAAAAGCTGATGAATCGGTAACAGATGAGCAACTTACTGAGTTTTACAAAAATGCTGGTGTAAATATTGATAATCTTCTTACAATGTTTGGAAACATCCGTGGTGCTACAGCGATGTTATCTTTAACTGGCAGTATTGATAAATATCATCAGTTCAGAACTCAAATGAATGAGGAAAACTCAACTGGTGTGTTAGAGAAACAGGCAAACATAATGTTATCAGCACCACAGCAACAATTCAAAATACTAAAACAAAACTTTACTGATAGCCTAAGGTTATTTGGCGAGAAATTGATGCCAAAGGTCAATGAGTTATTACAACACGGAATAAACATTTTAAATAAACTTAATGGAATGTCCGATGAGCAGATAAGTCAAATCGTAGATAATGTTATAAAGGTGGCTGCATTCGGTGCGACACTTATCGCCATTGGTACAGCATGCAAAGCACTCGCATCAATTTTATCAGTTGTTAATTTGATATGGAGCGGTGTTTCTAAACTTGCAGGTATAAAGTTAGTTGGCGATGCACTTAAAGGTGCAGGAAGTGCTGTAGCAGGTGCAGGAACTGCAAAAGTAGCAGGGACAGCACTTGCAGGAGGTGCAGCTAAAACTGCAGCTGCCACAACTGTTGCAAGCACCACTGCTACTACAGCTGGAACAACTGGAGCAAGTAGTTTAATTGCAGGTGCAGGTAGTGCTATACCAGTGATTGCAGGTGGAGCACTTGCGACATATGGAATTATAAAACTTACTGAATATGGTTTAGAACATGGTTGGCAAAGAGAATTGTCAGACCCAAATCAATATATACCTGATGAGTTAAAAGATAAATATAAACCTACACCTGTAAGAGTTGCTAATCCATCACAAATACAAAGGGTAGAGCCTGTAAAACCACAAAAAGAAAAATTGGAAGTTGACCCAAATGTTGCATACCAAACTTATGACCCTAAGACAAACAAATTCACTAATGTTTATATTTCTAATGTTGATGTATCAGGAGTTGAAGATTTAGACAATATGATTACTGAAATAGAAAATGCAGCGGATAGTATGAGGTAAATGTTATGGAAATATACATAGGCGATATAAGGCTTCCAGTAGTAGAGCCTACATTTGAAATACAGGAAGTGCATGATAATGAAGAACAGCAGGTGGTAGGATTTGGCGGTGTCAATTTAATTGGCAAGAGAGGACTAAAGACATTTAATTATAGTAGTTTCTATCCGAAAAATTATGACCCATCATATTGTAATTTTAGAAATTTGCTAAAGCCTACTGCATTTGTTAATAAAATACTTGAGTATAAGAATGGCACAAATAAAGTTCGTCTTGTAATTCCAAAGATGATGATTAATGGACTTTATTCAATTGAGGGCTTTTCTTATAGAGCAGGCGAAGGAACTGAAGACATTTACTATTCAATATCAATGAAAGAGTACCAGCTACCAACACAGGTCGCAACTAACTATTCATTTGAAGATTACAATGTAAGTTATGTAAAAGAAGAAAAGGTTGTGGAAGGTCAGTATTACACGGTTAAAGATTATGACACTTTAGTAACCGTTGCAAGAAAGTTTAATATGACTGTATCAGTTCTTTATTTAGACAATCAAGCAACTCTTGGAAATAGTCCAGCAGATTTAGTTGCAGGCACTACTTTATGGATTAGAGGTAATGCAAAATGAGAATAATGCTTAATAAAACAATGACAGGCGAGACCTTTGACATCACTAATTTGCTAACGAGCTATACTTGGACAGGGTCTGTTGAAAGAGCTGTAAGAGAGTTTAGTTTTGACATGATAAATGCACCATATGATAAAGAGATAAGAGAAATAGTTCCGCAAATAACAATTGGTGATATTGTTTCATTTTATACGGATAGTGACTATGCAGTACCTAACTATTTATTATTTTATGGAAAAGTTGCATCAACAGGCAGACGGTCAAGAAGAGGAACTATTACTTATAATTGTTTAGACTTTTTAAATAATCTTTCAAAGTCAGAAACAAATAGAACATTTGATGCACCAGCTGAGAGCATAGCGATAAGCATTGCGAGTGAGTTTGGACTACAGCTTGGTGCAGTAGTTCCTACAGGAGTTAGCATTGGAAAGAGTGTATTTGAAGATAAGACTTATCTTGAAATTATTAATGAGGCTTATAAAAAAGCAGGACTATCAACTGGCAAAAGCTACTATGTACAAATGGATGGCGACAAGTTTTGTGTTTTAGAAGAAGGGCAAGTTGAAATACCTGTAACTCTTAAAGACACTATTGATGTCATAGACAGCACTTTTGATGAATCGATAACTGAAATGGTCAATCGTGTAAATGTTTATGATAGTGATGGAATATTTAAAACAAGAATAGAGAATGCGGAACTCATAGCACGGTTTGGACTATTTGAGAAAAACTACACCATAGAAAAAGATGTCGATATGACAACTGGTGCTACGAAACAACTGCATGGAGTTGATACTGTCATTAGATTTACATTACTTGGCGAGGTTAATTACTGGAGTGGCAGGTCAATTAGAGTGTGGGACGAGGGATTAGGACTTGCTGGAAAGTTCTTAATAACAAATGATACTCACACTTGGAGCGGTGCTAATTACACAACTCAAGTAAACTTAAAATTTATGAGTTTGTAGGAGCTATATGAATAGTAAAGAAAAATTAGTAAATACAATTAGAAAGCTAATAAAAAAAGAGCGAGAAGAGAGAATACAGGTTGGAATAATGACAAGTGAAAATACACTAAAGATAAAGGACATGGAAATTGACAAATCTCTGCTTTGTTTTATAGAGACAGCCACAGTTAACATAAATACAAAATTAAATCTCGTAGGAATTAATGCTATGGGCGGTGCAGGCGATTCCGCACACACTCACGGCTGGTCGTTTACTGACACGAGTTCCTACATATATAAATTAAAGGCAGGAGATAAGGTTGCAGTGTATAAGCTTGACAAAGGCGAGTTCTTAGTACTCGGCAAAATAATAACAATATAATATTATTGCAAAAGAAATACACTTGGAGGAGATTATGGGATACTTACCAAGCATTGTGGCGGAGGAAACTCCGCCATTAATTATAGAAGAAAAAAAGTATAAAGATTATTACTTCGACGAAAATACTGGTAAATTTACTGGACAGGTTGTAGAGGGGGTGTCCGCCTTAAAAGGTTGGATTTACTTTGCATTAAAGATAGCACGATACAGGTATCCTATCTATTCATGGAAATACGGCTCTGAGCTTGAAACATTGATAGGAAAGTCGTTTGACGATGAAGATTACTTATTGTCAGAAACAAAGCGATTTATTGAGGATGCCCTTTTAATAAATCCACATATTAAATCAGTTGAAGATGTGACTATAAATAAAGACTTAGACAAATTAAATATTATCTGCATGGTCAACACAAAATATGGAGATATTTATGTCAAAATTTAGCGATAAAACATTTGAGAAAATTTTAGATGATATGTGCAAACGAGTGAAAGAGTGTTCCACAATGGAAGGCTCTTTTATTTATACAGCACTCGCACCATTTGCTATGGAGCTGGCACTTCTTTACATACAACTTGGACTTGATGAAGATAATGGATATGCAGACACTGCTGACTATGAGCATTTGATTAGACTTGCTCGTGATAGAGGTATAAGTCCAAACAAAGCAACTCATGCAGTAGGAATTGGAAAGTTTGATGTAGAGATACCAGTCGGTAGTAGATTTTCAATTAATACTTATTCATTTGTGAGTGGCGAAGTTATTACTGGTAGGCAGGATGGATATTTTTATTATAAGTTAACAAGTGAGCAGACTGGAAAAGAACTAAACACTGTGTTTGGAAAACTAACACCCATAACATTTATTAGAAATCTTAACTATGCTTACTTAGTGGAAATTACAGTTCCTGCAGAAGATGAAGAAGATATAGAGAGTTTTAGAGACAGGTATTTTGAAACATTTAATAAAAAGTCATTCGGCGGAAACAAATCAGATTATATGGATAAAATCAACTCATTTAATGGAGTTGGTGCTTGCAAAGTGTATCCATTATGGGAAGGCGGTGGCACAGTAAAAATTGTAATAATAAATAGCAACTATGAAGTGCCATCAAAAAGTTTAGTTAGTGACATACAAAATGAAATTGACCCTAATGTAGACGGCAATGGTGATGGTTATGCACCGATAGGTCATAGAGTAACAATTGCAGGTGTCACAAATAGAGACATTACAGTGTCTGTTGAGCTCGTGCTTGATGATGGATATGCATTTAAGGATGTCCACGATGGACTGGTAGCATCAATCAAAGCCTATTTTACATCACAAAATAAAGTGTGGGCAAACAATACAAATATTACTTTAAGAACAGCTCAAGTGATAACAGCAGTTCTTAATGTTAAAGGGGTCATTGATGTTACGAGATGTTTATTAAATGGTGGCACAGCAAACATTGAGTTAGGTCAAGATGAAATATTAAATTTAAATGGAGTGAATGAATTGTAATGGATTATATAAAATACATTCCAAATGAAATGAAAGAGATAACTGAATATAAAGAACTCGATAAGGTGGGCAATGCCACCATTATAGTTGTCAAGTCTGATATGGAGCAGGTATCTGATAATCATTATATGAGCTCGCTTGATGAGTATGGATGCACTCGGCTTGAAAAAATAATGAATATTACATATGAAGAACTACCAGCACTTGAAACAAGAAGACTTAACATCATTACAAAAGCAAACAATACACTTCCTTACACAATTTATAATTTAAAAAGGAAGATAGCAAGTTTGCTTGGAAATGATGGATTTGATGTCAGTTTAGAGTATGGGAAGTATCATTTGACTATTATTTTATTTGTGCAGAACTTTGACAAGATAGAGTATTTGAAAGAGCACATAGAGGGAATGATACCCTGCAACATAATTCTTGACTTGATGGTTATTTACAATCAATACAAGTTGTTTAAGAAATGGACTTATAACAATTTAAAATCAATGACTCATAAGTATATGAGACAGCATTATTTTGAAGAGGAGGATAACTAATGCAATACACAAACAATTATAAATTTAAGAAACCTGACCAAGATGATGCATACGACATACAAAATGAAAATGACAACATGGATTTAATAGATGAAACCTTAAAGAATACGGTTGACAATGTTGATATAGAATTAAATGCAGCACTTAAAGAATTGCAAACAGCCATAGCGAATGCTCAAGCGATACTTGAATCTTTAGTTGATAACAAAATAGCAGACCATACTGCAAGTACTAATAATCCACATAAGGTAACACTCGCACAAGTGTTAGGTGGTGGTGGGTCATCAGTTATTCCAGTAGCTAATGGTGGAACAGGGAACTCATCAGTTGATACTACTCCAATACAAAACTCAACTAAGATGGTTACATCAGGAGGAGTTTATACTGCAATTCAAAATGCATCACCAAAGAGTCACACACATGGAGCAGGTGATATTACAAGCGGAACTCTACCAGTAGCAAGAGGTGGTACAGGAAACACGGCTGTTGATACGACACCAACGAGTGGTTCTACAAAAATGGTCACATCAGGTGGAGTGTATACAGCACTTGCAGGAAAGGCAGCGAGTAGCCACAATCATAGTGCATCAAATATAACAAGTGGCACACTTCCTTTATCAAGAGGTGGACTTGGAAGAACAACAAAAACCACTACATCAACTGATTATGAGTTTAGAGCGATTAAGGTGCAGACAACAATTCCAACGGCGATAGATTCAGGTTGTATAGTTTTGGTGGTGTAGTATGAGCATTTATTTAGATAACAATGGAATAAAAAAAGCATTTATAAATCATAGCAATAAACCAGTATGGTTTGGTTATGTAAATGATAATGGGACAATAAAGAAATTCTATGATATTACGGAAGCCATATCAAAAATCATAGTATATCCGAGAGCATTATTTCTTGACCCATCAACACCAACTATGACTAATGCAAATGAAACAACGATGGCAGGGCTTAGTGGATATGGAAGTTTAACAGTTGGTAGCAATTATATTCAAACAATATCAAATCGTAATAATTCAAGTTTGTGGGTTATGCTTGAAGCGGAGTTAATATTTAAAAGTTTTGATAGTAAATTAGGATATGGTTACTACCCAATAGATTACATTTGCGGAACTTATAAAAAGTTTGATGCTTCTGTCATAAAATACACATTGAGTGCTACAGGGTATGTTTATTATAGAGGAAGTTCATCAACATCATCATATGGATATGCCTTTAATGATTTAATGGGAGTAGAGATAGGAAACTGCTCTGCATCAACCAGTAGCACAGTTACTAAAACATTTAATGAGAATAATACTATACCAGAAGGACTTGCATTTGGCTACATTGGTTCAGGTAGGCAATCAGGAAGTCAAAACATAACAAGTAAAATAACATTTAATTTATTTAGCATAAATGGTGTATCAATACCTATCGTTTGTGAAAATAGAATATCGTAGGAGGAATTATGAAGAGTGATAAATTTCAAAGTTATTATATGAGTTTAACTGAATACAATAATCTTAATGACCAAGAAACCACCTGTTCTGATGGTGATGAGCTTCAAGTAATAGATGAAGAGCAAAGCCCAAGAAAAGTGGTCAAATACTGTGTCGCATTTAATGGTCATTGGTGCGAAAGGTAGGTGGGTATGAATGGTAGTGTAGCATTTGGAGCAGTAAAACAATATGTAACTGAAATAATAGGAGGGACACCTTCTATTTTTTTAGGTTATGTAACGAGTTCATTTCCTACTGAAAGGCAGGATGGAACACCGCTACTCATTGGAGACTTTGTAAGAGGTCATCCTGATAGTGAGTTCCCACTAATTATAAATGGGGTAAAACTTAACACAGGTAAAGATAGAGCGGTCTATCAGGGAAGTAATAAGTGGGAGGCGGACTATTATGTTTATCAAAATACAAAAGAAACACCACTCACAAATAAGACAACTGAAAGTATGAGTGGAAAGAAACTTAATCAAAAAGAAGTAAATGAAGAAATGAAAAACACTATCAATGATATTAAAGGAAACTATGTGGATGGCAGAAATCTATCAGATGATGCTAAGAAAGTAATAGCAAATGATACCGTTGATGGTGGCGAATTTAATTCATAGGAGGAATTAGAAATGGCAATTAAAATTTTAGTAAAAAGAGGACTTGAAGCTGATTTATTAAATGCTGGAGTAGCAGCTGGTGAGCTTAAGTTTACAACTGACACCAAGAAACTTTATATAGGTACTGGAAGTGAGAACATACAGATAGGTGGCGATGGTGCAGGAGCATGGGGAAGTATCGTAGGCGATATTGAAGACCAAGCAGATTTGCAAGAGGCACTCGGCGGAAAAGTACCAACTACAAGAACTATAAACAATAAGGCACTTACTGCTGATGTAGTGTTAAAAACGAGTGATTTACAAAACGATTCTGATTTTGCATATGACTCTGATGTTGAGGCAGCAGGTCATAAACTTAGTGCAACTATGGATACGACCAATTATGTTTTGACTCTTAAATTACTTGATGCGAACGACAACATAATTGACACAAAGACTGTGGACTTACCACTTGAAGAGTTAGTTGTATCAGGGTCTTACGATGCAACAAATAAAAAGATAGTTTTAACTCTTAAGAGCGGACAAACTATCGAGATACCAGTCACAAATCTTTTAGCAGGTCTTGTAAATGCAACAAGACAAGTAGGCTCAAATAACTTGTCAGATGACATTACACCTACACAGTTATTTAATGATATAAAAGATTTGACTGGCACAATGACCAACAAGTCAATTGATGCCGACGATAATGATGTAACAAATCTCACGGTTGATAACTTTAAGACTGGTGTTATAGTTGGGACTTTGAGTGCGACACCATCTGACAAGAAGATACCAAACGAGAAGTTGCTTGCTGACTTACTTGCTCTCAAACAAAACATTACTGACAATACTTTAAATACTACGGCTAAAACAATAGTTGGTGCTATTAACGAGTTAAAAGAATTCTTAACTAACGGAACTATTGATTGCGGAACATTTTAGAATAAGCCTCCACCTTTATGGTGGGGGTATTTTTAGGAGCGAACATGTCAAATAGAGTTTTAATAAAAAGAGGTTTGTCATCAAATCTAAATAATGCTGGTGTGGTAGCTGGAGAGTTAAAGTATGCAACTGATACTAACAAACTTTATATTGGGACAGGAACTGAAAACATTGAAATTGGTGGTGGAAGTAGCAGAGTCATTGAGATTGAGTATGAGGATGAGTTACCTGAAATAAGTGAAACACTTCTCGGCAAGATTTACTATGTCAGAAACACTCACAAATATTATTATGTTAGAGGAATAAATGGTGAGTACAACTTTAGTGCATATTACTGCAAGCCAAATAGCCAACTTGAAACAAACATATCATATGAGTATCAATATGTAACTCCTGAAGATAAAGTTTATCGTTTGAATATTGATTCAACTGGTTATGACTTTATAAAAGAGGCGACACAAGACCCAGGGGCAAAGGGTCGATTCGCTGATGGCACTTATATTATTTGTACCAGCTCAAGAAAACTCTTCATTGCTGATTCATCAACAGAAAGTGGATATCGAGAACTAACTAATTTGACTTATAGTTATTACACAAGAATGAATGGCAGTAATGCTGTAGCAGGTAATTACTTCTTTTGCAATAGTTATAATCAAATTTATTACATCAATAGTGTTAGTTGGAATGAGTTTAGTGAAGTGATAAGAGCAGAGAGTAGACCGAATGCTGAAAAGAGATATGCAGGCAAGTATTATTTTGTACCAAACTATATTTATTATATTTATGCCACAACACCTGAAGTTCTATCGTGGGAACAACTAAAAACGGATGTTGACTTAAGAAATCTTAAAACTGAAATAGAATATTTATTATCAGAAAGACTTGAAGTGGTAGAGTATAGTTACCAACAACCTGAAGCATGTGAAGAGGCACTTGGCAAACTTTATATGTGGAAACAATATGGCGAATATAAGATTTGTGTGCCAGGGGATACTGTAGTAGCAACAATAGCCACAGTAACTCAAGAAGAAAGTAGCGGAAGTTCAGGTAGCGGTGGATTAGATATTCTTATGCCTATCGGAGGTAATTACAAACAATACATGGAAGGCACATATGCAAGTATGCCTCAAGCAGGATATGGATGTAATTGCTATTATGCGACTGACCAAAATAAGTATTATATCTCAATGGCAACAACAGGTGGCTATATGACTTATTATTGGGCGGAAGTAGAAATGAAGATGCAATCATATAAACCTACTGCTGACCAAACTAAAGGTTACTATAAAGTCGTAAGCGGAAATACTACTACAATTTATCAAGTTGTCACTTACTATCACTGGGTTGATTTAGCACAAGACCAGCATCCATTAGTATCTTGTCAAAAAGTATCAGGGCAATGGGGCTATGATAGTTTTTATTTTAACAGGCTACAGCTTGAGTATACTGAGAAAGATTTAAGTTCAATGGAAACAGGATACATTTATGGGGTGATTGAAGATGCTTAATTTCAAATCAAATGACACAAAAAAGAAAATAAAAAAGATGTATTTAAAAATACTTGATAAGGACGGAAATGAAAAAAAGGTCAACATCAAGTATTTTTATTTTCTTTCAAATGGTGTAAAAAAATACTTGTATCTTAAAGACCTACAGTGGCTTATGAAAAGTGGTACAACAAAAGTATCATATATTACAAATAATTCAAATGGGACTTATTCTGCAGGGACTGGGTTTACTTCTACAAATAAGTATTATCATCCTGTGTTTAATAAAAGAATAGCGGATGCAATAAGCGAAGGCTACAACTTTATAAATTTTAAGATTAATTCAAGTGATGCCACAGGGGCAGACTTTGGGTCGGTTAATCAAGCAAGTGCAACTAATTATGGATGGGTTACTAAAAAGCCTACTCCGCTTAGTGCAGGAGACAATAAAGTTAAGATTGCATTAACTGATTACAATGCCAATTCATATCCGAGCTGTTGCTTAAATAATCTAAATGAGAAAGTTCAGACATCAACACAAACGTTATCTGATGTATGGTTTAGTGTGTATTAGAGGAGGAGTATTTTATGAATGCCTATCAAATTATTAGTATCATTGGTATGCCAAGCATTATAACAATTGTCGGACTCATCTATACGAGAGAGAGGTCGTTAAGACTTGGAGTTCAAGCACTTTTAAGAGCACAAATGATTAATGACTATTACAAGTATAGTGAGAAAGGCTATGCACCGCTTCATGCTAAAGACAACTTTGAAAATTGTTATAAGCAGTATCATGCTTTAGGTGCGAATGGAATGATGGATAAGTTAAGGGAAGAGTTCTTATCACTTCCGCTTAAACCATCAAACAGAAAAATTAAAAAGACCAGATAGGTCTTATTTTTTTAGGAGGATATTATGTTAAATTTTGTATTATTTTTATTAGTTTTAATGACTGTGGTTTCTTTAATCACGGCACTTTTTATTGAGGCAATTAAAAAGATATTTAGTGAAGATACCATAAAGAGAGAGTTCAGGTCTTTGGAGATATTCTCTTTAGTTTTCACTATGCTAATTGCAACAATAACTTATTTATGCTTTTTGTTATTTGCTAATGTTTCAATTGATTTATTAAAGGTCATAGTTGCAGGAATATTATTTGTATTTGCTTGTGGCTGTGGCTCACAGGTAGGATATGACAAAGTAATAAAAACAATAAAAGACATTATAGCATTGCTTGGTGGCTCAAATGCGATTCAGTAAGAAAGTCCTTATTGGACTAATTGTCTTTATACTTTTAATGACTGTGGCGGACACAGTCATTTTTTGTATAAAGGGGTCATATCCTGTAGAGATTTATTTAGCACTCGTTCCTACTTGCATAACGGAACTGGTGCTACTTTACAAACTAAAAATTAAGGAGAGTGAAAATGACACGAGTGGAGGAATTGAAGAAGCTGATAGCAGAACTTAGAGAGAGCGGTGCAGAGCCTGAAGACATAGCACAAGTAGCACAAGAGTTAAACATGGAACTTGTGAAAGAAAGAGTAAAAGCACCAGAAGCTGTTAAAGGTGGAGGCAAAGCCGTAAGAAAGAAAAAGGAGACAAAGACTAATGATTAAAGAGTTCTCATTAAAAAATAGTGGCGATATGAATTTATCAGCAAACTTTAAAGTAAAAGAGTTCGCTTGTCGTGATGGAGCAGATAAAGTTTTAATAGATGTTGATTTGGTAGCAAAGCTTCAAGACTTAAGAACTTATTTGAATAAGCCGATAACCATCACAAGTGGATATAGGACTGATAGTTACAATAAACAATGTGGCGGTGCAGATAATTCATATCACTTAAAGGGGCAGGCAGTAGATATTTATTGCAGTGGTGTTAAACCTATAGTAATTGCTTTGTGGGCGGAGTTTAATGGACTTGGTGGCATAGGAGTGTATCTTGATAGGACTCAAGAGTTCGTCCATATCGATACGAGGCAAAATAAGTATCGATGGGTCAATAGAAATGGCTCAAACACAGCAATTAAAAGTATGACAGACCTTCTGTAAGAGGGTCTGTTTTTTTATTGGAATAAAATAGGCGGATTTTTTGTTAGTAGGTAGGGAGGACACTGCCTATGACAAAAGATGAGAAAAATAGAATTATAGCTTTGAGTGAGAGTGGCAAAAAACCAGTGGACATAGCCACAGAGCTTAATCTGCCTTATAACACAGTTAAGTCGTTTTTAAGGCGGTCAAGAGAAGTAGAGGTTATTGAAGAAGTAAAGGTCGTTGAAGATTCGAGAGATAAAACAAAGTGTCTGTGCTGTGGCGAGCCACTTAAATTTGTGGTTGGCAAAAAGCAAAAGAAGTTCTGCTCTGATAAATGCAGGCTCAAATATTGGAGAGTGCATAATGGATAATAAAGAGTTTAAGAACGAGTTTGAGTACCAAGAAACAAAACGACTATTAAAGGACTTGCTTGAAAAGAAAGTCATAAATAAAAATGAATTTGAAAAACTTCTCGCAGAATTCAAAGCAAAATACGAGCCAGCATTTGATTTAATAACTTGACTTTACACTCTTTTAGAGTGATTAATATGACAACGATAATGATACAAAGGAGCAAGTAATGATTACACAAGTCAAGCACAAGAAACTAATACTGCCAGCAAGAAAAAAAGTAGCTGCCTATGCTCGTGTTTCTGTGGATACTGATAAATTAAGAAACTCACTATCGGCACAAATAAGTTATTACAACTCACTAATACAAACAAATAAAGAATGGGAGTTCGTTGGTGTTTTTGCTGATTTAGGTATCAGCGGTACTGACACTAAAAAACGAGATAAGTTTAATGAGTTAATTGATTTATGCAAAGCTCACAAGGTTGATATCATTTTAACAAAGTCAATAAGCAGGTTTGCAAGAAATACGGTTGACCTACTTAAGACAGTGCGAATGCTTAAAGAGTTAAATGTTGAAGTAAGATTTGAAAAAGAAAACATTAATTCTTTATCGGCGGACGGCGAGTTAATGCTATCAATACTTGCAGGATTCGCTCAATCTGAATCAGAAGCAATAAGCAGTAACTGCAAGTGGGGAATAAGAAAAAGGATGGAGCGAGGACTAATAAGGCACATTGATTTATTTGGATATGACTACGACTATGAAAAGAAAGAGTACAAAATCAATAAGGCGGAAGCTAAAGCCATAAAAGAAGTATTTAGTAGATTTCTAAACGGCGAAACTTATACAGAAATTGCAGAAGCGATGAGTGGTAGAAACATAAAATCAAGGAATGGTTTAGATTTTAACTACTTAATGGTTAAGGACTTTTTAAGGCAAGAAAAATATGCTGGATACACGATAGCACAAAAAAAGTATGTTTGCGACTCTCTTACACATAAGGCAAAAAGGAATAAAGGCGAGCTTGCACAATACAAAGTTGAAGGAACACATCCACCGATTATTAGTGTTGAAGACTTTGAAAAAGCTCAGGAAAGAATGAAGTTCATAACAAATAATCAAACTAAACTTCATAAGCAGTCAAAGTGGTTTACAGGACTGGTTAAGTGTCCAGTTTGTGGCAGGTCAATGATAGTATGCAATAAAAAGTTTCTAAAATGTATCGGTGCTTGTAAATACAGGACTTGCGACAATAAGCAAACATTAAAAATAAGCGAGCTGGAAGAGTTTTTGAAGGGCAAAGACATAGAGAAAGTTGACAAAGTAATATTTAATAAAATAAGGCTTGAGAAATTTAGCAGGAAAGGATATAAGCCAGCGGTGGTAGTACCAAGAGATGTAGGAAAGGAGGACTTTGAAATAATATGGAAATAAAAAAGGTCACAATGATACCAGCAAAAAAGAGTGTTGAAACAAAGTCGCTTAGTAGCATTGTTAAAAAGAGAAAGGTATGCGGTTATGCGAGAGTTAGTACCGACAAAGAAGAACAGCAGTCATCATACACAGCTCAAGTTGATTACTATACAAACCTTATAAAAAGTAATCCGAGCTGGGAGTATGTTGATTTATATAGCGATGAAGGTATCAGCGGCACAAGTATGAAACATCGTGATGGATTTAATAAAATGATAGATGATGCACTTGCAGGAAAGATAGACTTAATAATCACAAAGTCAGTTAGTAGATTTGCAAGAAACACAGTTGATACATTGCAGACGATTAGAAAATTAAAAGAGCACAATGTTGAAGTGTTTTTTGAAAAGGAACACATCTATTCACTTGATGGTAAGGGTGAAGTTCTATTATCCATTTTATCGAGCCTCGCCCAAGAAGAGTCACGAAGCATTTCGCTCAACACGACATGGGGACATCGTAAAAGGTTTAGTGATGGCAGGCATAGTGTTGCTTATAACAGTTTCTTAGGATACGATAAAGGCGAGGAAGGAAAACTCGTAGTGAACAAGAAACAAGCTGAAACGATAAAAATGATTTATAAATTGTATTTACTTGGTAAGTCGCTCTACGGAATAAAACAAGAACTTGAGAGATTAAATCTTGAAACACCGATGCATAAAAAGGTGTGGCATATTAGCACAATAAAATCCATTTTAACAAATGAGAAGTATAAAGGTGATGCACTTTTGCAAAAACAATACACAGTTGACTTTTTAACAAAGAAAAGAAAGACGAACGAAGGCGAGATACCGCAGTACTATGTGACCGATGACCACGAGCCGATAATAGATAAGAAAACCTTTGACTTGGTACAGATAGAAAGAGAGAAAAGAAATGGTGTGAGCTATAGCGGAACGGATGTGTTTGCAAATAAAATCGTCTGTGGTGAGTGCGGTAGCCAGTTTGGTAAGAAGGTGTGGCATAGCAACGATAAATATAGGTGTGTGATATATAGATGCAATAAGAAGTATAGCGGAAAGAAATGCAGTACTGGTCATGTGACGGAAGATGAGATAAAAGCAAAATTCGTGGAAGCATATAACTCACTTGACAGAGCTGGTGTTATAAGAAATGTTGAGAGCATAAAGCAGGTGCTTATGAGCAGCGATAAAGAAAAGGCTGAGCAGAAAAAACTACAGGACGAGTATGACAAATGTGAAAAGAAACTATACAAATTAATAGAAGAAAATAGTACTCATGCACAAAATCAAGATGAGTACAATAAGAAATATAGAGATTTGGCGGACAAATCCACTAAAATTCAAGAGAAATTAGATAAAATTACCGCCACCATTAAAGATAAGGGTGACAGGGCAAAAGTGCTTGAAACCTACATAAACGACCTGAAAGCAAGTAAAAACAAACTTACAGACTTTGACGAAGGGCTGTTATATGCACTGGTGGACAGGGTCAAAGTTAATAAAGATAGTATTAAAATAATATGGAAAGATGGGACTGAAAGTTAATAGGGGTCTCATTTTTTTGATTTTAGAAATTACCACCGTAGCGGTGGGAAAAATGCAAGTTTAGAAAATTACCACCGTAATGGTGGTAAAATTTATATAAAATTTGTTATAAAATAGTTTGAGAAAAAGCCGATTATATCGTATAATTTAGTGTTGAGGAATGAGATGATTGTTTTTGATAAATTATTTAAAACGATGAAAAGGAAAGGTATATCACAATATGACCTTATATATAAATATGGTGTTTCTACAGGTCAATTGGATAGAATCAGAAAGAATCAAAATGTTACAACTCATACACTTGATATGTTATGCAAGATACTAAAATGCAATTTAAAGGATATTGCGGAGTATAAGTAGCGGTGCGACATTTTTTGGACATGCAAAATTGTATGATTTAGTGAATAAATTAAGATGTGGGAGGTAATGTTATGAGTACTTTATTTTCAATTTGTATGTTGATTTTCATTGTATGGTTAACACTTAAAATTGTACCTGCAATTCTTGGTTTCACTTTTTCACTGATTTTAGCAATATTACAAGTTTTATTAATTATTTTACTGCTACCAGTTTTAGGGATACTATGTTTTCTATTTGATGCAATTTTAATTTTTCTTGTAATTACATTTGTAAAAATCATATTTTAGAGTAAGGATAAAGTAATGAAAATTTTAATAAAAAAAGGAATAGCAATTTTATTGTGTTTAGTGGTGAGTATGAGTGAAACAAATGTGTTTGCTTCAGATGTAGCACAAAATATTGTGGATACAAATGAAGAATCAAATGTAATTGTTTTGGATGAAACAGTACAAAATGAAAGTGAAACAGTATTAAGCTCAAAAGAAAAAATTGTAATTGGAGAGTTAGGTGGATACTTAGTTGGAAGTTTTGGCTCAACTAAGAATTTATATTTAGAAAGAAAATTCACAACACCAATGGGACATGGTTTTGCTGCAGAAAGAGCTAATAATTTAATGGATAGTCTTACAGACTATAATTTTTTAAAGTATAAAAATGAAGTTCCTGATATAACTGCTTTAAACAGCCCAGACCGTAAAATCATTAATAGAAGTACAAAGCAAGAGTTGTGGATACAAGATAAGTATTATAGCAATGCAAATAATACAGTTAACTCTGCATTTGATAAAACATCAGGTATGTATAAGTACTATGATAAGTATAATAAGCCAATGACTTTGGAAGTTCCGAAAGACCAGTATGAAAAGGCTGTACAAAAAATGGCTGAAAAAATCCGTGAAGGAAAAATTAATGGTGTAACAGACCCTAATGAGGCGAAAAACTATGTAAAGGAAGGTCATTATACATATAAGCAAGTAAGAAATATTGCTAAAGCTGGAAATATTGATTCATTAAGATATGATGCTACTAATGGTGCAATTATATCATTAATACCAATGGGTATCTCATTTACTATAGATTTTGTATCTGCTGTTATGAATGGTGATGATACAAGTGAAGCACTTAAGGAGGCTGGTCTTAATAGTTTAAAAACAGGTAGCATTGTTTTTACATCGTATATGGTTACAAGTCAGTTAACGAAATCGGGGTTAAAGACTGCACTAAAGCCAACTTCAAAAGCTCTTGCGAATCTATTAGGTAAAGAAGGTGCAGAAAAATTGTTAAAACTATATGGTGTTGAGTATACTAAAAAGAATGTTATGACAAAAGCAACAAGTTTAATACAAAATCAAATTATTGTCAATTCAGTAGTTATCATAGCTATGACAGCACCACAGGTTTATGATTTAATTAATGGAAGGATATCAAAAGAACAGTTTGCGAAAAATTTAACAGTTGCGATAATCGGATTTGGTGCAGGAACAGCAGGTGCACTTGCAGGTGCTAAAATAGGTACTGCGGTAGCCCCAGGATTAGGCACAATTGCAGGTGTTGCTGGTGGTGCAATTTTAGGAACTGCAACTGCAATGGGTGCTGGAGCTTTAGCAGAAATTGGACTGAGTAAATTATATGAAGGTGATGCTAATAAAATGTATGAAATTATCACAGTAAAGTTTCAGAGTTTAGGTGAAGATTATTTATTGAGTCAAGAAGAAGCTGATGAGGTTGTCACTGAATTGCAAAAAAAGTTAACACCGAACAATTTAAAAGAAATGCATGCAAGTAAAGATAGAGAACAATTTGCTGAAACAATGATGGAACCTATGTTTGAGCAAGTCATTAAAAAGAGACATAAAATTGAAGTTCCAACTGAAGAAAGTACAAGACAAGAATGGAAAAGAATAATGAAAGGAGTAGCACTAATACATTAATTATGGAAATGGAAAAAAAATTATTAAAAAAATTGAATGAGTTTTATGACACAAAAGAAACTGAAATAGTTTCTGCAAGTGTAAAAGTTACTAATCTAAAACTAAAGAACATTAAGGATACTTTGATTTCAATAGGCAATATTGTAGATGAAGATTTGAAAGAAGAAACTTATGTGGGATATATTAAATCAGGTGCTTTTTCTTTAAATAGAGCATATGTTGCTGTTGGAAAAGATGGTGACAAAGCAATAATGGTGGTTTATTCGCCTGAAGGGATAATAAAACAAAATACAAGCAAAAAGGCAATAGAAAAATTCAAAAAGGAAATCAAAGAAATTGCAAAGTATAATTAGTGAAAATAGTGAAGACATTAATAATGTAGATGACAATAACCTCGAATCAAGTAAAGTGACAATTGGTAATGATGTCAATAATAATGGAAGTGAAGAGGCAGGGAGGAAAAGTGTGGTGCAAATTATTATTTTTATTTTGATTGGATTATTTGTAGCCATTACGGTAATTTTTTTTATTGTACTTAAACCTGCTAAGCAAATGACAGTAGAATACAATAATTGTATTTCAAATTTCAATTCAAAGGCTGAAGAGTTTAATAAGGTTGCAGAAACCGTTGATGTTAATAACATATCAGGCATTGCCAACCACATAGATTATTTACCCACACAAGATACATCATACCTCAGTGTCGTAAAAAGTATATTTAATGGAAATAGTATTGATAAGATTCGCAAAGACATTGAGACTATTAATACATTTTCAAAAAATATTGATGAGGATATGTTAGTTCTCAAAGAGTTAAACTGTCCATCAAAAGAGTGGGTGGTTGACAGATTAAAGACAATAGAGTTAATTAGTGGAACAGAATATGTATCTGAAGGTAACGACCCTAATGGATTATTAAAAAAAGAAGATGGCGGATATGAAGAATGTGTTTATTTTTCACTTTCAAATATTAAACAAAATGAAGTGGAAGGTGATTCAATAGTTGATAAAGGCACAGATTGTGGTGGTGCTATAGAAATTTTCAAAACAAAAGAAGATGCTGAAGCACGATGTGAGTATTTGGCTGAATATGATAATACAATTCTGTATTCAGGTTCCTATGCGATTATAGGAACTATGGTTATTAGAGTTTCGTATATACTAACCAATGAACAGCAGTACTACATAACAGATTTAATAGTTGATGCATTTACAAAGCAATAATTTGCACCTTTTTTGCACCTTTGAAAAAGCCGTGCACCTTTTTGCACCTTTATGCACCTTTTTGAAAATCGTGCACCTTTTTGCACCTTTTGCACCTTTTTGAAAATTATGTAATTTTAAATAAGTTTATGCAAAAGTTTTCAAAAAAGTAGCAGTTAAGAAATTAAAAAATAATTTGAAATCGCTAATATGCTTTATATTAGCGGTTTTTTTGTTGTATCAATACCTTCGTTGCAGTGAATTTATGCCCATGTGGGCATTT
>DFKY01000003.1 GCA_002374095.1 Lachnospiraceae bacterium UBA3633 | reverse complement strand
ACGCATTCGTAATGCGTGGGTCGTGGGTTCAAGTCCCATCGGAAGCTTGTTGTAAAGGCGAGTGAGCCAGTATCGAGGTAGTTATGTCAGAAGAAATAAAATTTAGTTGTAGTGGTGGGTGAGCCGCTAAACTCGCTCCAAAGACTTTGGAGCAGGTTCTTTCATCTCTTCCTAAAGGGATAAAAGATGACAACTTAATAGTAGGATACGAGTCAAAAGATGATGCGGCTGTATATAAAATTAATGATAATGTATCAATCATAGAGACTCTTGATTTCTTCCCATCAATGGTTGAAGATCCATATTTATTTGGCCAAATTGCAGCGACAAATAGTCTTTCTGATGTATGGGCTATGGGTGGAAAGCCTATAATGGCACTCAATATAGCAGCATTTCCTGATGGAATGGATCCAAGTGTTATCGGAAAAGTGCTAAAGGGTGGAGCGGAAAAGGTTATAGAAGCAGGGTGCACTCTTTGTGGCGGACATACAATAGTTGATGAGACAGCCAAATATGGACTATCAGTTACAGGAATAGTTGATACGAAAAAAGTATTAAAGAATAATAATGTAAAAGTAGGTGATAAGATTATACTAACTAAACCGCTTGGCGTTGGTATACTTCTTACAGCTCATCAGTGTGAAGTTGACACAAAGGATGATTTTAATGCTGCTGTCAAGTCGATGACAACTCTCAATAAGTATGCTGCAGAAATTTTATTTAAGTATAATGTGCATGCTTTGACTGATGTGACTGGCTTTGGACTTTTCAACCATCTCGATGAGATGCTTGATGGAAGACACTCTTCAAAACTATATATTGATAATATCCCTTCAGTCAATGCAAATGTGAAGAAATATGCGGAAGATGATTATTATACAGGTGGTTCTATTCGCAATGAAGATATGATAAAAGAAAAAATAGACTATGGTGCTGCGCCAGAGTGGATAAAGCTTCTTGGATTTGATCCACAGACAAGTGGAGGGCTACTTTGCTCAATTGATAGTAGTGATGCTGATAAAGCACTTACAGAACTTTCAAAACTTGATATAAAAAGTGCTATAGTTGGAGAGATAATAGAAAAAAGTGATAAAGCAATTTATTTAATATAAAAAAGTGGCAATAGCCACTTTTTTGTTGGTCTTAAGGGATTATTTTGATATCATAAAATCAGATAATATTGAATTGGACACATCAAGGCCTTTTTCGGATAGGAAGTAGTTTTTATCCTTTTTACATAGAAGTAGAAGACTTTGATAATATTTTATATTTGCGGCATATATTTCTTCAAAATCTTTATTAAATCTTTCTTTAAAGTCATCTATATTAATTCCAGATGTTTTTCTAAAACCGAGCATTATATATTCGTTCATGTGATCAATTTCATCTATGATTTTCACTTCGTCATAATAAGATTCTTGATTATCGCTATATAGGTATTTTTCAAAGTTCAGATTCATATAATCTTGAAGTTTTACCTTGTTTTTGTATCTTTTTTTCTCAAAATATGAAGATGAGTTGAGCCCAAATCCAAGATATGGGACATCACTCCAGTAACCGAGATTGTGGCGACATTCAAAACCTACTTTTCCATAATTACTGATTTCATATCTATTTAATCTATGGTAATCTGTTAGTTCTTTTGTGATTTCATCCATCTTAAGCATGTCACTTTCAAGCGGGAGAGTGATTTTGTTTTCGGCAAGCATGGTCTTAAATGGAGTACCATTTTCTATTATTAGATTATATACAGATAGATGCTTTACATTTAACATAAGAACTTGACGAATAGTTTTTTTGTAAGAATTTGGTGTCTGATTTGGTATGCCATTTATTAGATCGACATTGATGTTTTTAAAGCCTACATGGATAGCGCTATTATATGCTGTTAAAAAATCATTGTAAGTATGTATACGACCAAGGACTTTTAGCTCTTCATCATTTGCTGACTGAAGGCCTATGCTTAATCTATTTATACCAGATTCATAATATGTGATAAGCTTTTCATTTGTCAGACTATTGGGATTGCCTTCAATGGTTACTTCTACATTTTCATCCAACTTATAATAATTCTTTATACTATCCATGATAAAGGATATATATTTTTTATCCACAAGACTTGGAGTGCCACCTCCAATATAGATAGATGATATGATATAATTTTTTGCGAGATAGGCTTTGTGCTCAATTTCAGTTAGAAGCTTATTCATATATTTATCTATAACTTCATAGTTTGTATGAAAAGATACGAAGTCACAATAATTGCATTTCTTCTCACAAAAAGGTATATGTATGTATAATTCCAATATACTCATGAGTATATTATAGCATAATTTGTATATAAGTGATATAATTATAGGATGCCAAGTGGGTATAAAAAAGAAGAAATGACGAAAATGTTGGAAATACTTAAAAGCATTAAAAAAGATTTTCGTGAAAAAAATCTCAAATCGTTTTATTTTCTATATGGAGATGAAGATTATTTTATAGATGAGATAAGTGCTTATATTGCAAAGCTTTTTGAAGATAATTTGGCACTAAACCATAAAGAATACACAAAAGAGAGTTTTGATCTAGAAGAAGTTATAAAGTATATACTAAATATTCCTCTCATAGATGATAAGAAACTTATAGTATTTAAAGATATACCATTTTTCAAAACAAGTACAAAAAATGATGCAGAAAGAATTGTAGAAGCTTTCAAAAAAGCGAAAGATCAAAATGTAATAGTTGTCTTATCACATGATAGCAAGAGCAAGGATACAAAATACAAAAAGTTTTACGGAAATGACAATTTGATTGCGAAGTTTTTTGCAGAGCATGGAGTCTTTGTGGACTTACATAAGCTTGATGCAGAGACATTAAGTGGGCAAGTTGTAAAGAGATTTGCAAAATCAAAGAAAATTATAGATAAAGTTGAGGCCGCATACATTATAAGAAATTGCGGAACAAATCTTAAAAACCTGTATAATGAATGTGATAAAGTGATATCTTATGTTGGCGATAAAGAAAAGATTGATAGAAAAGATATCGATGACATAATTACAAAAAATGTAGAAGACAATGTATTTAATCTTATGTATCTAGTTAATAGCAATAGAATCGAAGCAGCTACAGAGTTATATGGTAGTCTTGTGGAAGGCTTTGAAGACAGCGAGAAGATGTTTGCTATACTTTCGACAAATTATATGAATCTTTATGTGGTAAAAGATTATGTAGATAGGTCAAAAAGTAAATTTGAAATAGCAAAAACCATGGGTCTTGAGCCATGGAGAGTTGAAAAATTCATGGAAGTTTGTAAATACACGACAAAAGAGACACTTGCGACAAAGATTGGCATGATAACTGACATGAAGATGAGAAGATTTAAAGAGGAATTATCAGAGGATTTACTTTTTGAACTTCTGTATTTTAAATGATGGAGAGAATATGAATTTTTTTGATGAAAAGATAGAAAAATCACAAAATATCTGTATACTTGGGCACCAAAATCCTGATGGTGATTGCATAGGGTCAACACTTGCAATTTATAATTATATTAAAAAGATTTATGGTGATAAAAAAACTGTAAAACCATTTCTCACAGAGTTTTCATCAAAGTTTAAGGTTTTGAAAAATGCAGATAAGATAAGTGACGATAAAAATGATGGAACAATTTTTGATTTGTGCATTGTCGTTGATTCATCAAGTAAAGAACGCTTTGCTGATTTTGCAAGATATTTTGATGATGCAAAAGATACTATAGTTTTTGACCACCATGAAAATAACACTGTCCCTGCAAAGACATCAGTTTTATTTCCTGAATCAATAGCGACATGCGAGATACTCTATAATTTTCTTGATAAGCAATATTTTGATAAAGATATAGCTATGTGCTTATATCTTGGAATTGCTACCGATTCAGGAGTTTTTAGATATAAGGCTACAACAAAGAAGACACTTTCAATTGCAGGAGATCTCATATCTTATGGATTTGATTTTACAAGTTTACTTGATCAGATAGTATTTGATAATAGTGTAGCTCAAAGAAAAGCGCAAGGGCTTGCATTTGAGAGGCTTGTAACTATGTGTGAAGGAAAGGTAGTATTTTCATATCTTGATGATGACGATTTAAATACTTTAAATATAAAGAAGACTGACATTGACAATGTAATAGTATACTTGCGTGAAATATCTGATATTGAAATTGCAGCATTTGCATATCAGGTAGGTACGAAAATATTTAAGATAAGTTTAAGATCAAAATGTGACGATCTAAATGTGTCAGATTTCGCAAGAGCTCATGATGGTGGTGGACATGCACAAGCTTCGGGCTGCATGTATTATGGAGATATAGAAAAAGTACGTAAGAGTTTAGAGGAAGATTTGAGTGAGTTCATTAAAAAAAGAAAAAATAATAAGTGATATAGAAGGACTCATAGTACTAAATAAACCTAAGGGATACACTTCTAATGATTGCATAGCAGTTATAAAAAGAGGCCTACATCCCAAAAAAATTGGGCATACAGGGACTTTGGATGTAAATGCTACAGGCGTCCTTGTGTGTCTTCTTGGAAATGCAACTAAGTGTCAAGAGCTTCTTATGAAAAAAGGGACTAAAATATATGAAGCAGAGCTTATCATAGGAGTATCAACTGATACTGAAGATGCGACAGGAAAAATTTTAAATGTAGATACAATTGATAATATTGACAGCATAAGGAATAAAATAAATGAAAGCATAAAATCATTTATTGGTACATATGATCAAGTGCCACCGATGTATAGTGCTAAAAAGGTTGCTGGAAAGAAACTAATTGATATGGTGAGAAAAGGTGTCGTCATAGATCGAAAAGCATGTAAAGTGTCAATTGATGATATATCAATACTTGATGAAAGACATGAAAAAGTGACTATAGACGAAAGAGCGATAGATGTATATAAGTATAAACTTAGAATCACATGCAGTAAGGGTACATATATAAGGACTTTGTGTAAGGATATTGGTGAAAAGATTGGTTTAGCATCTTGCATGGGGGACTTAATAAGAGTTAAAAATGGAGATTTTAATATTGAAGATAGCATAAGCCTTGATGATGTAAAAATGAGAATTGATTCTGGCGATTATAGCTTTATAAAGCCATGCTATTATTTGGATAAAGAGACAGCTGTAACATTTGGCAAATTTGACACATTGCATATTGGGCATAAATTGATTATAGAAACTCTGGTAGAAGAAGCGAAAAGAAGTAATTTAGTAAGCGTTGCAATGATAGTTGGCGACAATGGTGATAATGAGATATTGTCACATGACCAGAGAATTAGTAAGCTTAAGTACTTAGAAATTGATAAAATAGTTAATTATAAACTTACAGATTCAAATAAAATGTTAAGCCCTATTAGTTTTATACATGATATACTTTATAAGCAACTTAAAGCAAAAATAATAGTTGTAGGTAGCGATTGTCATTTTGGCTATAAGGGTGAGGGTGATGCTAATTTATTAAAAAATGAATGTGAAAAGCTTGGCATAAAAGTGTTGGTTATGGATAAACTTAAAGTGGATGGGACAGATATAGATATCTCATCAACTTATATAAAAGATGAATATAGCAAAGGAAATACTGATTTAGTTTCTAAACTCATAGGAAAAGATAAAGGGTTATAATATATGAAAGCAGTAGAAATTGAGAGAAAATTTCTTGTAAAAATAGAAGACATTCCAAGTGATTATAAAAAGTATAAGTGTAGCAAACTTATACAAGGCTTTATATATTTAAAGCCAGTTATTCGTATACGAAAAGCTGATTCTGATTACATTCTTACCATAAAAGAAAAAATGATACAAAAAGATAAAAAGCTCAAAGATATGGTGAGAAAAGAATATGAGTTCCCTATCTCGATAAAAGCCTTTAAGTATCTGTCGAGATTTATACAAGGGCGTTTTATCTATAAAAAAAGATATTTTATACCATATAGACAAGGCAAAAAAAAGTATACTATAGAGCTTGATGTTTTTGAAAAAGATTATAAAGGACTTATCTATGCTGAAGTTGAGTTTGAAAGTGTGAGAGAAGCTTTGAACTTTAAAGCTCCATGTTGGTTCTACAAAGAAGTGACAAATGTAAGTAAATACAACAACACCTCACTTAGCATTTGCAAAAGTCCGAAAAGTATTTTAAAATATTGATGCACTGGCGAGTGGTCGCTTTTATATAAAAGAGGAAAGTCCGGGCTTCATAGAGCGGGATGCAAGATAACGTCTTGGTAGAGTAATCTAACGAATAGTGCAACAGAAAATATACAGCCGAAAGGTAATGGTGAAATGGTGGTGTAAGAGACTACCGGGCAGCTAGTGATAGGTGTCGCATTGCAAACTCCATCCGAAGCAAGTAGAAGTTGGCTTATAGGGTTGCTCGCCCTAGCCATGGTATACGCTTGAGGCTCATGGTGACATGAGTCCCAGATAGATGACCACATAGACAGAACCCGGCTTATAGCTGGTGCATTTTTTATATTTATGGAAGAAAGATTTATAAGGACAAAACTTGTATTAGGCGAAAAGGCACTTAAGCGACTTCGTGATTCTCGAGTTGCTGTTTTTGGCATAGGCGGGGTTGGAAGTTTTGTTGTTGAGGGTCTTGTAAGATCTGGAATTGGTGCTATAGACATCTATGATAATGACATAGTAAGTATATCAAATATCAATAGACAACTTTATGCGCTTGATAGCACTATAGGAAGAGACAAAGTTGATGTGGCTAAAGAAAGAATCCAGGATATAAATCCTGAAGTTAAAGTATCGGCCAATAAAGTATTTGTCGATGAAGAAAGTATAAGTAAGATTGAATTTTCACACTTTGACTATGTTGTAGATGCTATAGATACAGTAGCATCAAAAGTAGCACTTGCAAAAAAGGCATATGACTATGGGGTAAATATAATATCTGCTATGGGTGCAGGCAATAAGATAGATCCACTCTCTTTTGAAGTTTCAGATATATATGATACTTCTGTATGTCCACTTGCAAGAAAGATGAGAAACGAACTTAAAAAAGTTGGAGTGAAGTCTTTAAAAGTCGTCTATTCAAAAGAAAATCCAAAATCAAGTGAAGATATAAACTGTGATAATGATTTTTCTTATGATGATTTGTGTGTTGAAAGCATAGATAAAAAGAAAATTACAGGAAGTGTGTCATTTGTACCACCAGTTGTTGGATACATAATTGTATCAGAGGTTATAAAGGATTTGATAAATATTTGAAATAGCTATTATAATAGTGGTTGCAACAAGGAAGTAATTATAGTATAATTACTATGATATAAGTTATATGCAGATGTAGTATATCGGTATTATGTGGCCTTCCCAAGGCTAAGAGGCGGGTTCGACTCCCGTCATCTGCTTTTTATGAGGACATTTATAGAAAAACTTCTTGAATATGCAAATGACGGAGAGGGAATAGTATTTAACGAGAACTATGATGTGAAGAATCAATTCTTTACAAAAGTTTGTGTGGCAAAAAAATATAATTTCTATCCAAAACTTGTATCGCTTTTTGAAAATGATTGCAAAGGACTTAAAGAAAGACTCGGTGAATCTTGGTATAAAAATCCTATCGCAAGATACATGTTGTATAGAAAGTATAATCTAAAAGATATCAGACAAAAGTGCGATAATTTTCCTATCTCAGAGTGTGACTCGTCAGAATATTCAATGAGATGCATTTTCAAAGTTGACGAGAAAAAGAATCTTATGAAAGAGAGACCATGGCTCACTATTGAAAAGAATGGTAGAGTGACTTTTTTTGCTGATACTATGACACCAGCATGGACGATACTTAGGTCGTTAATTGAATATTGCGTTATGGTAGATAGAGGGGAGATCTTTGAAGACGACTCCTATGAAGATTTGGCTGGACATAAGATTTTTAACTTTAAAGTTCCAGAAGATGAATTAAATATCATCACGTCAAGACTAGCAAAAACTATTGGGACATCAAGTTATGAGGCAGCACTTTGTGATTACATTTTGGAAAATATAAATGTGCTTATAGAGCTTTTTACAAAGTATCTTGGTAGCACAAAAGATTTGTATGATTTTATAGAGCTTACACACTCTGGAAGCGGTTGCAATTTTACTATAGTGCCAAGAGAACTTTTGAATAGAAGTAGGGATCCGTATATTAATAGAAAGATAGCACCTGATATAGAATTGCCAAATGCTGGTAGGCTTTGGGATATCGTTGATATACCTATATTTCTTGCACATAGATGGTATATGTCTAATTATGATGTAGATATTAATGTCAATAAGTATATAGAAAAGTATGATATAGACTTGAAGATACTTGCTAAATTTAAAAAAGATAATAAAGAAGTCAAGAATTTAAAACAATGGCTTTCGTATTATTTTGACAAAGGTGGATATGATGCATTTATAGAAGATTATAGCTTTATGCCTTTTGTCTATACAAAAGATAGTGAAGAAAATAAACTACTTGAATCACTTTCAAACTGTGATAGAAGTTATAGTAAAAAGTATGGATTCCCAAAAGAACTTTTTAAAGGGCATCTGTATAAGTATGATTTTGCTGATGGTATAGAAAAAGCAAGACCATATGCTATCTATAAGGCTGATTCTGTAGAAGAAGATTTTCCTCTTATAGGTTATGTCAATGGCGTAGACGATTTTAAAGAATTATTTAAGATATTTAAAGAAACATCTAAAGGAAGAAAGGAGATATTGTTATGAAGACACAATTAGTTATAATGGCAGCTGGCATAGGTTCAAGATTTGGAGAAGGTATAAAACAACTTACTCCGCTTGGTCCAAATGGGGAAATTATAATGGACTATAGTATAAGTTCTGCAATAAAGGCTGGATTTGATGAAGTTGTAATTATAATAAGAAAAGAAATAGAAAAAGATTTTATAGATATAATTGGCAGTCGCCTTGAGAAAAAAGTAAAGTGTAGATATGCCTATCAAGAGTTAGATATGCTTCCAGGAAACTTTAAGGCTCCAGCTGATAGAAAAAAACCATATGGGACTGCTCATGCTATATATTGCGCAAAAGATGTTATTGATTCACCTTTTGTAGTTATAAATGCTGATGATTATTATGGTGATGAAGGTTTTAAGAAGATACATGAGCATTTGATAAATCATGCAGGAGCTTGCACAGGACAATGTCCAGCTTGTGACCACAGACTTCGGATGAGCATGGCAGGGTATAAGATTGGCAATACATTATCAGAAAATGGCACAGTGACTCGTGGCATATGCAAAGCTGATGAAAATGGTTTTTTAACAGATGTAGTAGAGACATATGAGATAAGTAAGAAATCAGATGGAAGAATTACAGGAGAAGATGACAATAAAAATGAGGTTGTAATAAGTGAAGATTCACTTGTATCAATGAATATGTTTGGTCTTCCATATGAATTTGTTCTTTGTCTTGAAAAGAAACTAGTTGAGTTTTTGGAAAAGAATAATAGTAATATTAAGTCAGAGTTCTTACTTCCTACAGTAGTAAATGAGATTATAAAAGAAGGAAATGGCACAGTGCATGTGCTCCCTGTAAGTGATAGATGGTATGGTGTCACATATGCATCTGATAAAGAGTATGTAAGGAATGCGTTAAAAGATATAAAACTATAATCTATGCATGGCAAAACTCGAAAAAAAGATGATAATACAGATGAATTAATTATAAGCGATCTTGGTGTCAATAAAGAATCAAAATCTAAAAGATCAAGAATTTTTAATCCTAATACTTTTAATTTTAATATCAAATTTTTTGCAATAGCTGTCCTCCTAGTAATTGTTATAGCGACAGCTTTTTTTGCTATACGATTTATGAGTTTCAATTCTATGGTTATGATTTGGAGAACGAATTTAACCAGAGGTTCTGACAATGTTAATAACAAAAGCGTAGAGTATAAAAGCTTTCGTGAAGGACTTGTCCGTATATCTAATGATGGCGTGACCTATGTGGATAAAAACGGCAATATAAATTGGACTATATCTTACAATATAAAAGAACCTATATATTCATCAAGTGGCAAGTATTTTTCTATAGCTGATAAAAATGGTAATAACTTTTATATATTTGGAGAAAAAGGAGTTACCGGATCAAATACAACAACAAACCCTATAATTAAGACATCCATGTCAGATGAAGGGGTACTCTATGTTATGCAAAGTGATGACAATAATAGTTTCATAAATGTCTTCAGGTCAAATGGCGATATTATAGATTTGAGTATAAAAACCAATCTAACTGAAGATGGTATGCCTATAGATATAAGTACATCAAAAAGTGGAGAAGAATTATCTGTTGCCTATGTATGTCTTGATGAAGATGTTATATACACTAAGGCTACATATTATAATTTTGCTGATGCTGGGGAAAATGCAGGTGCTAAAAGAATAGTTGGAGAGTTTACTGAAGAGTTTAACGGCAAGTTTATCGCCAGAGTCCATCATTTTAATGATAAAAAATCGATAATTGTGTATGATGGAGGTATGTACTATGTGTCGACTGATGACCCTGCGAGTCCTCGCATAGTAAATCGCATAGAGTTAAAAGAAAATATATCATCTATATCTTATAATGACAGATACTTTGCTATGATTTATGATGATAACAAGCTTTCTGTGTATGATGATGATGGAAAAGAGCTCTGTGATAGAGAGATAGACTTTGAATACACCAATTTTTATATAAATGATGATTATGTAATATTTTTAGATGAAAGAAGAGTGGTAATCTGCGATTCACGTGGTAGAATCATTTTTGACAAAGAACTTAGTGCCTATGTAGAATATGTAGCGAAAAAAAAGAACCTTTTCTTCACAGAGTTACTTGTGGGACTCACTGATAGCATAGAGTGCGTAAGATTCTATTGATCAACTAGTTTTGCTAATGTCACACCATCACCGCCTTCATCAAAGTTACCGCTCCGATATTCTTTTATGACTTTAGACTTTCTACAAAACTCATTTATGGTCTTCTTAAGTGCACCAGTACCTCTACCATGTATGATTCGGACTTCAGGTATGTGAGCTATATATGCATCATCAATATATTTATCGAGTTCAATTATAGCTTCATCTGTAGTTTTTCCTATAAGATTGATTTCACTTCCAACTGTATGAGATTTTTCGTATTTAATTTTAGAAGAACCTGATTTATTATAGGTTCTTTTTATATTTACACCATCTACTTTTATATCGTGACTTTCTATAAGTTCGAGGTCTCGAAGATTAACTTGTGTTCTAAGGATGCCGATTCGCACAAATAAATTATAGTCTTTGTCTGGTAGAGATTCGACGATACCTTCAGCATTTAATGACAGCACTTTGACATTTGCTCCGAGCTTTATTTTTTTAGCAGAAAGTGGTCTTGCTGGGCCTTTTACCTTTTCTATCAGGCTTTCTGATGAGAGGTTTAGTGCATGGGTGAGTTTAGTTCTTTCGCTTATTGCATAAGTCATGTCACCATCATTTGCTTTTATACTTTTTATGGTTTCGTCAGCAACTTTTTTTGCATCATAAAGTATGTCATGTGCCTTTTCTTTAGCTTGGCGGATGATGGAGTTAGCACGTTCGTTTAAACCTTTTTCTTGTCTCTTTACTTTGTCTCTTAAACTTTCTATTTCTGCCTTGTATTTATCAATAGTTTCTTTTTCTTTTTCAATAGTAAGTCTATTTTCTTCGAGGCTTGCTACAAGGTCTTCAAATTTTATATCATTTGTATCTACAAGACTCTTCGCATTTTCAATTATTTTATTGCTTAGACCGAGTTTTTCAGATATTTGGAAAGCATTTGATTTGCCTGGGATACCAATTAGAAGTTTGTATGTTGGTTTAAGTGTTTCCACATCAAATTCAAAAGCGCCATTTTTGACATTTTCTTTTGTGAGAGCAAAATGTTTTAGCTCGGGATAGTGAGTTGTCGCTATTACGTGAGTTCCTTTATTTTGTAGATATTCAAGTATTGATATGGCAAGATTTGCTCCTTCTATAGGATCTGTGCCTGTACATATCTCATCAAGTAGTATAAGAGATCTTGGAGTAGAATTGTTGATGATTGATACGATATTGGTCATATGCGATGAAAAAGTGGATAAACTTTGTTCTATACTTTGTTCGTCGCCTATGTCTGCAAAAATTTTATCATACATAGCAACTTTTGAGTTTTCTTTTGCAGGGATGAAAAGTCCAGAGAGAGCCATAAGCTCAATGATACCAACTGTCTTAAGGGATACAGTCTTTCCGCCGGTATTTGGACCAGTGATAATGAGTATATCAAAATCTAAACCAAGACTTATATTTAGTGGAACCATTACACTAGCGTTAATTAGGGGATGTCTTGCGTCGACAAGATTTATAGTGCCATCTTCATCAAGAATCGGACGAGAAGATTTTGTGCTATATGCATATGATGCTTTTGCAAATATAAAATCAAGTTTTAAAATATTTTTGTAATTTGCTTTAAGTATATCGGTATATGGTATAAGAGAAAGAGATAGCTCATACAAAATTTTTGATATCTCAAGCTCTTCACGAGCTTCATTTTCAGCAATTTCATTGTTGACACTAATTATTTCTTTTGGCTCGATAAATATAGTGAATTGGCTCTCTGAGATAGAGTGTATAGTGCCATCAACTTTATTTTTATATTCTGACTTGACTGGCAGACATATGGCATTGTCTTTATATGCAAGGACTTGATCTTGAAGAAAATTACTGTATGTAGATAGAAGACGATTGCTTGTAGTGTGAAGTTTTTCTTCAAGAATTCTTTTCTTTCTTCTTATTTCTTGAAGAATTGATGAAGCGTTATCGGAGATTTCATTTTCGGATATGATGATTCTTTTGATTTGCCTATTGATATCAATAAGTGGGTCAAGGGCATCAAAATATGTGTCAATAACAGATGGTATGCTTTTCGATTTTTGATACTTTATCAAGTCTTCAGCAATACTAAGGAGAAAGGATATGTTTAATAGTTCCTTTTGAGATAGAGTTGCACTTTTTTGTAAACGAATGATGCTTTCATCTATATTTTTTATATTTTTAATATGAGGACCTTCGCCACTTCTAAGATATGAAAAAGCTGCATCAACTTCATCTATGGCTTTATTTAGCAAATCTTTATCAGCTATCATCTTAAGGCTTAAGATCATAGATTTTGCGTCATCCAAATTAGCATATTCGGAAATTTTAGGTAAGATTTTATTAAATTCTAGAATTTCATATATGTTTTTCATATGTATATTATAACATAAGATATTAATTTTCGTAAACGAGTTTTCTTAAGAGATTGATATATTATTAATATATGATAAAATATATAGTATGAAGTATTATGGCGTGAAAGAAATAGATAAGTATGGCTTTGTGAAAGCATTTGCAGTTCCAAAAGACATTGCAAGATGGAGGATTTATTCTCATGATATAAAGTCAGGTATGGAAGACCTTAAGTATTATAATGATTTAGCCAATGACTTTGGAATAACTCCTGATGATATGATTCGTATACCACAGTCCCATACAAGTAATGTCTATATAGCAAGAGATGGTGATGGTGGTCAAGGTGTAGTTCGAATGGAACTTGATGGTGGATGGGATGGTATAGTAACTAATGAAAAAAAACTTATGCTTCTTACTATAGAGTCAGATTGTACACCTGTATATATACTTGACCCTGTAAAGAAGGCTATAGGCATGGTACATAGTGGCTGGCGTGGGACAGTAGATAGGATTACTGAAAAGGCAATACTTCTTATGAAAAAAGAATATGGTTCACGAGTAGAAGATCTGATTGTGCACTTTGGACCTGCGATATGTGCGAATTGCTATGAAGTCGGTATGGAACTTATAGATAAATTCAAAAAGATACTGAAGTGCGATGATATACATAAAGTTTTCAAACCAATTGTAGATAAGGAAGAAAAATATTATCTAGATGTCACAGAAGCTATAAGACTTTCACTTATTGATTTTGGGATTAAAGAGAAAAATATGACGCGTGAAAATATTTGTACATTTCACGACAATATATTTGATTCATGGAGAAGAGAAAAAGACAAAACAAAGCAAATGCTTACTGGCATTATTATTGTTTCTTGATTTATAATTTATATTTGGTATAATTATTATTAAGATATTTAATTAAAGAGAATAGGGGTAAAACGAATGGTTGATAAGGCTTTTATCTTAAAAGTATTAAATCAACAAATGGTTGAGTCAACAGGATGCACTGAACCTGCAGCTGTAAGCTATGCATCAAGTATAGCGGCAAGTGAGCTAAAAAAACTTGGTGCAAGTATAGACAAGATTACACTTCTTGCTAGTAAAAATGTTTTAAAGAATGCTATGTCAGCAGGACTTCCAAATTCTGATAAGGTTGGTGTGAACTTTGCAGCTGGAATTGGAGCAATACATGGCAATCCACAAAATAAACTTAATGTCAATAATGATGTTGACAAAGAAACATACAACATAGTTGAAAAAATGATACATGATGGCAAGATAAGTGTCGATGTTGCTAAAGCTCCAAATGTTTTATACATAGAAGCAATAGTAGAAGGAGATGGACATAAGGCTCGTGTAATAATTAAAGATGCACACACCAATGTCACTTTTATATCGATAGATGATAAGGTTGTTTTAGAAAATGTAAGTGATAATGCATCAAATGAACTTATACCTTTTTCTGAAATATCAGAGAAACTAACTTTAAGGGATATATATGATTTTGCGGTGTCTATTCTTGATGTAGATAATGATCCGATAGATATTCTCCGCTTGTCTGAAAAGATTAATGGATATATTTCAAAACGTGGCCTTGAAACTGATTATGGTCTGAATGTCGGTAGAAATATAAAGAAAGATATAGACGAAGGCTTGGCAGCAGATAATTATGTAACACATGCTGTCATGAAAGCGGTTGCGGCAAGTGATGCTCGTATGGCAGGAGCACCATATAGTGTAGTGACTAATTCGGGTAGTGGCAATCAAGGCATAACAAATGTAGTACCTATAATATCACTTGCAGATGATTTGGGGGTAAGTACTGAAAAGAAATTAAGAGCACTTGCACTTGGAAACTTAACAAGTATATTTATAAAAAGTAAATTTGGTACACTTTCAGCATTTTGTGGTGCAGCAATAGCGTCTACTGGAGCAGCTACAGGGATTACATATCTTAGAGGTGGAGATTATGATGCTTATGAGAAGACTATAATCAATATGATAGGTACTGTCACTGGTATGATATGTGATGGGGCAAAGCCTGACTGCTCACTGAAAATATATGCAGGACTTCAAGGTGCTTTTAATGCATCGACTCTTGCGCTTCGTGGCATAAGAGTCGATAGTACTGAAGGAATAGTGTGCGCTACAGCAGAAGATAGTATTAATAATATCTGTGAATTATCAAGAAACTGTAGTGAAACGCTTGATGAAAATATTTTGAAAATGATGATTAATAAATAATGAATTATTAAAGGAGGAATGTCATGAAGATTTTTAAGAGCCTACCATTTAGGTTAGTTCTCGGAATAATAATAGGAGCTGCGATAGGACTTTGTTGTAGAAGTAATCCTGATGCAACAAACGGGATTATGCAAGTTATTGTTTGCGCACATAGACTTATTGGTCAATATGTATCATTTTGTGTGCCACTTATAGTTTTCGGATTTATTTGTCCATCTATTACAAAACTTGGTGATAATGCAGGAGTATTACTTTTAGTTGCGCTAGTTATTGCCTATGTAAGTAGTGTGCTTGCAGCACTAATGTCTACAATTGCAGGATTTGTACTTGTGCCTATGCTCAATATAAAAGAGGTGACAGGAAGCCTTGCTTTACCTGAAGCAATTTTTAAACTTGATATACCACAGATTATGCCAGTTATTACAGCACTTGTATTTTCTATAGTACTTGGACTTTATGCAGTATTTACAAATGCTTCTACTATAAAAAATATGCTTGCTGAATTCCAAAAGATAGTACTTGCTATTGTGACAAGAACAGTAGTTCCAATACTTCCATTTTATATTGGTACAACATTTGTGACACTTGGCTATGATGGAACTCTTACTAATTTCCCAGTATTTATAGTAGCAATACTAGTAGTTTTAGTTGGGCACTTTGTATGGATGACTGTACTTTATCTTGTAGCTGGAGCATATGCAAGAAAGAATCCAGTAGAAGTATTTATCCATTATGGACCAGCTTATCTTACTGCTGTAGGAACTATGTCATCAGCAGCAACTTTGTCAGTTGCACTTGAGTGTGCATCAAAAAGTAAAGTTTTAAGAAGAGATTTGGTTGGCTTTGGTATACCGCTTTTTGCAAATATTCACCTTTGCGGATCAGTTCTTACAGAGACATTTTTCGTAATGCTTATACATAGACTTCTTGTAGGAACACTTCCATCAGTAGGGACTATGATACTCTTTATTATACTTCTTGGAATATTTGCAGTAGGTGCACCTGGCGTTCCTGGTGGTACAGTAGTTGCATCACTTGGAATAGTAGAGTCAGTAATTTGTGCAGGCCTTACACCAGAACTTACAGCTACATTTACAGGAATGCTTCTTGCAATTTTTGCACTTCAAGATTCATTTGGAACTGCATGTAATGTGACAGGAGATGGAGCGCTTACGCTTATACTTACTGGTTATGCAGAAAAGCATGGTATAGAAGAATAAAGATATAATATATAAATTTTGCTAAGTAGAAGGACAATGGGTGCACTAGTTAGTCCACCAGAAAGGAACATATGGAAGTAGCAATAAATAATAATAATTACGAAGAAGAAGTTTTAAAATCAGACAAACCTGTGATACTTGAGTTTCATGCTTCATGGTGAGGGGCTTGTTCAATGCTTGAGCCAAGCATAAAAGAATTAGCAAAGGAACATGAAGATATAAAATTTGCTTTGGTTGATGTCGACGATAATATGGATTTGGCGATGGAGTACAAAGTGTCATCTATCCCTGCACTTTTTGCGATAAAGGGTGGAAAAGTGGTAAATAAACTTGTTGGAGCTGAATCAAAAGAAAGAATACTATCAATGCTTGATTAGCTATGTGTCGACGGATAAAACAGCAAAACAAATACATGAAGAGCTCTTTGCTTGAAAAAGAATAAGCTATTGATAAGTACAAGTATTTATAAAATATGTAAAATGAGCCTTCGAGGCTCATTTTTATTGTGAAAAATGATAAAATATGCTATAATAATTTCATGAATAAAAAAGTTTATACAATTGAAGAGATAAAAGATAAAGCCAAACAAATTTTTGTTAACAAAGATTATATTGATAAGGTATATCTCTTTGGCTCCTATGCAAAAAACACAGCAAATCCAGATTCAGATTTAGACTTTGTTGTATTAACAAATGCATCAGTTGGAATGAAATTGTATGCTTTATATGATGACATTAATGAAATTTTTAGAAAAAAATCTGATATATTAACTGAAAAAGAAGTTTTGTCACTAATGCCAAATGCGTATAAAAAAGATAGGGTGTTAATATATGAACGATAAAGTAAAAATTTATTTAGCAAGGATGTATGAATTTATAAATGATGCGCTGGAAATATGTAATGTAGAAAATAATGATTACGATAAAATATTGAGTAATAAAAAAAATCAACTAGCTATAACTATGTGCTTATCGCAAATTGGTGAATTTGCTAATGCTATTAGAAAAATTGATGAGACAGTATATAGAAAATATCACTTTAATGAACCTAAGGGAATGAGAGATAGAATTATACATGGTTATGGAAAAATTGATTTTGATATAGTTAGAGAAACTTTGAAACAAGATTTACCACAATTAAAAAAGATCATTGAAGAAAATGTAGATAAAAAAATATTAGATGATCCATATAAGTTTTACGATAAATTTTTATGAGATGTTAAAAGAATAAACTAATGCTATATAGCTTTATATGATTAAGTTTGAGCCTTCGAGGCTCATTTTTATTGTTGTAAATATGAAGTAAATGTGGTAAGATATAAGTGCGAGAAAGATACTATTTTTTATTGGTGGAAAACCAGTTGCTTTTTGTGTAATATAAAGCACACATTGTGCTTTTAGCCATGAATTACATTGGCAAAATAGTGGGCTTTTATATTATCATGGCTAGAAGCAGCTGTTGGTATCTTGTCTCGCAACAAGGGCTCACAATTTTCGTCTCGTGGGTCTTTGACCTGCGAGATTTTTATTTGGGAAAAATAAAGAACAAATATGTTGGGAGGAGATATCTAAATGTCACAAATTGCAGATGTAATAAAATACGAAGGAGACAATAGTACTTTTATTTGGAAATATCCAAAAGAAGATTTTAATACTCTTACACAACTAATAGTTCATGAATCGCAAGAAGCGATATTTTTCATGAATGGACAAGCTCTTGATTTATTTGGGCCGGGAAGATATACACTTGAGACTGAGAATATACCAATGATTGGTAAAGTTCTTAATCTTGCGACAGGGAGTAAAACACCATTTCACGCAGAAGTATATTATGTAAATAAGACCGAGCAGATGGCCATTAAGTGGGGAACAGATAGCAAGGTGCAATATATTGATCCACAATATGGTTTTCCACTTGCTATAGGTGCATCAGGAGAAATGTCACTTCGTGTTTGCGATAGCCGTAAACTGCTTATAAAATTAGTTGGCACAGAAAATTTTCTTGGCAAAGAAAAACTAGTTACATTTTTTAGAGCGTTTTTAATGATGAGATTAAAGACATACATTGCGCAAGTAATAAAGACAAATTCAATTAATATTTTTGAAATAGATGAAAATTTAACATTGTTTTCTGATAACTTGAAGAAACTTTTGACTAAAGATTTTGAGGATTATGGCATCACGCTTGAGAGATTTTTTATTACTAATATTGTAAAACCTGATGGAGATAGACAGTATGAGAAGTTTAAAGAACTTCATTTTCGACAATATGCTGATATAGCCGAGGCAAAACTTCGCCAGCAAACTGATGTAATAAAAGCAGAAACCGAAGCGAAAAAAATAGTAATTGATTCAAAGGCTAAAGCAACAAAACGATTACAAGAAGGTTATACATATCAACAAGAGAGAGGTTTTGATGTGGCAGAAAAGGTTGCTGAAAATGAGGCTGTTGGACAATTTACCAATATGGGGGTTGGGCTTGGAACTATGGCTGGTGTTGGTGGTGCTATAGGTGGTGTTGTTGGTGGGGCAGTCAATAATGCTATGAATGGAGCGACACAATCAACACAATCTGGACAATCTGTAGAATCGAATATTGATAACCCATCAAATGATATGGATAGTTTTAAACTGAAAGTTGAAAAACTATCTACAATGAAAGAAGCAGGTGTTATTAGTGAAGAAGAATTCAATCAGATGAAAGCAAAATTACTTTCTGAAATAATGAGTTAATGGAGGAATAGTATAAATGATAAAAAATTTTAAATTTTATGCATTAATATGGGGAATCTTGCTTGTAGCATGGTGCTGCATTGTATTTCTTGTTAGACCTATAATACCAGGATTTGTTATTAATTATGATAAGCGATTTTGGATTTCGTTTGTGTTTATTGTTGCTACTTTTGTTGGTAATCTGATATGTACATATTTCGCTTTTAAGGCGGAGAATTCTAGTAAAATGTTTTTAAACCTTTCGCTGATTACTGTAAGTTGGTCTGCATTAGTTACTATGCTTGTTGTAGGTGTAGTGTTGATGCTTATTCCAAATTGTCGAGCATGGACTACTGCCATTATATGTATTGTAATATTTGCTTTTAATGCTATAGCAGTTGTTAAAGCAGTATGGGCATTAGATGTTGTAAATAATATTGATGAGAAAGTGAAAGTAAAAACATCATTTGTTAAAAATACAGTTGCTAAAGCAGAAAATTTAGTTGTGCGCGCTAAAAATGATGAAATTAGATCTGAATGCAAAAAAGTATATGAAGCAATAAGATATTCTGATCCAATGTCAGATGAAACTTTTTCAGTAGTTGAAGCAAAAATTACCGTTAAAATGGACGAACTTTTATCTGCAGTAAATGCTGATGATATTAGTAAAGCGAAAGAAATTGCGAATGAGATAATTATTTTGGTTAGTGAAAGGAATACGGCATGTAAATGTCTGAAATAGGGGGGGGGCATAACAAATGTCAATATTCAAATGTAAAATGTGTGGAGGGACAATAGAGTTTGCTGAAGGCGCAACAGTTGGAGTATGTGATTCATGTGGAACAAAACAGACTCTGCCACGAATTGATGATGACAAGAAAGCAAACCTTTATGATAGAGCAAATCATTTTAGGAGAAATAATGAGTTTGATAAAGCAGCAGCAATTTATGAGCAGATATTAAATGAGGATACAACAGATGCAGAAGCATACTGGTCACTTGTTCTATGCCAATATGGTATAGAGTATGTAGAAGACCCAGCGACTCATAAAAGAGTGCCAACTGTAAATAGAGCACAATTTACATCAATATTTGATGATGACAATTATAAATCAGCGATTGAGTATGCTGATAGCATGCAAAAAGAACTATACGAAAAAGAAGCAAAAGTTATTAATGATATACAGAAAGGAATACTTGCGATATCACAAAAAGAAGAGCCATTTGATGTATTTATATGCTATAAAGAGATGGATAATAATGGTCGTCGAACGCCAGATAGTGTTCTTGCAAATGAATTATACCATCAACTGGTAGAAGAAGGTTTTAAAGTATTTTTTGCTCGTATTACACTTGAAGATAAATTAGGGACTGCGTATGAGCCATATATATTTGCTGCACTTCAAAGCAGCAAAGTAATGGTAGTACTTGGTACAAGACCTGAGTATTTTAATGCGGTATGGGTCAAGAATGAATGGAGCAGGTATCTTACACTTGTAAAAAAGAGTGGTGGCAAGAAGATATTAATCCCAGCATATAGGGATATGGATCCTTATGATTTGCCAGAAGAGTTTTCACATCTCCAAGCTCAAGATATGAGTAAACTTGGGTTTATGCAGGATCTCATAAGGGGCATAAGAAAAATAGTGACTAATAATGATAGACAGCTAATAAGAGATGAATCGCCTGACTATGGAGGTGCAAATGCAAATTCACTTATTGAACGCGCCTATATTTTTATTGAAGATAGAGAGTGGGATAATGCTAATGAATATTTAGAAAGAGCATTAGATATAAACCCAAAGAATGCAGAGGCTTATCTTGGCAAACTATTAGTTGAATTACATGTGGCAAGCAAGGAAGATTTAAACAACTGCGAAAATTCATTTGAGAATAGCAATAATTATCAGAAAGCAGTAAAATATGCAAATTCATCACTTAAAAATGAGCTTTTGATTTATATAGATAATATTAATAAAAGAAATAAAGAGAAAATACTAGAAAATGACTATGTTAAAGCATATTCAATAATGGATTCGGCTGATGATGAAACTGACTATAAAAATGCTGCGGATTTATTTAAAACACTGGGCAATTATAAAGATGCTAATGAAAAATATGAATATAGCCTCCTGCAATCAGAAATATGTAAGCAAGAAGATATATACACTAAAGCTTGTGCTTTATTAGATTCAAGAATGCTTAATTTGTCAAGAAGAATTAGAAGCTTTGAAAAAGCATTAGATATGTTTGCTTCAATTATAAAGTACAAAGATTCTGAAGATAAATTATCTTGTTGTAAATCACAAATTGTTGAATTAAAGAAAAAATTTGAACTTAGACAAAAAAGAATTAAGCGATTGATAGTGGTCACTGCATCTTCAATGGCAGTAATTATCGTGTTATCAATAATTGTACATAAAGTTATCGTTCCAGAGTATAAGTATAATACAGCAATAAGTGAATATGAGGCAGGAAATTATCAAAAAGCACTATCGATTTTTACTGAAATCAAAGGATATAAAGATTCAGTAGATAAAGCGCTTGACTCTCAATATACATTGGCTTTGCAACAGTATGAAGAAAAACAATATGCAGAATCTTATAGTAATTATAGTGCTATAAAGAATTATAAAGATGCTAATGATAAGATAATAGAGGTTGGACTCGCATGGATAAACGAATTAATAGAAAAAAAAGAATACAAAAAAGCAGAAGAAGTTTTAAAGCCATATTGGAAATCTACATCTTTTGATGCTGTGAGGACTGATTTATTTTATAAAGAGGCAGAAGATTACTATAATAGTGGTGATTATGCTAGGGCATATGAATACCACACAAACCCTATATCACAAGATGGTAGTGACAGCTTATTCAATGATATCTGCTATTACTATGGGAAAGATCTTATGTCAAATTATAATTATGCTAGGGCAATAGAAGTCTTTAGAAGATGTGAAAAGTATAAAGATACTGATGAATTAATCAAATTAGCTAAATATAAATTTGCTCTGGTTAATTACAATGCAAATGGTTCATTTAATAGGCAAAAAGCACATGAATATCTGAAAGAACTTAAGGAATTAAACTATAAGGATACTAAACAATTGTTCAAAGAATTTTATGCATGGAAAGCAGATATTATAGCAAATGATAAGGAAGATGATGGAGTAACTTCATTATCTTCTATATCAAAATTTAAGAAATGGTGTTTTCATATAACATTAAAAGGTGGAGAGCCTGGAGCATCTACGAAGATTAAATTTACAGGGATATATCCTAATGGGTCTAAAAGTCCTGGTAGTTTTGACTGGGATTGCTTTGAAGGTGGTGGTGGAACAGTTTGGTGGTATTACAATAAACCAGCATATGGGAAGCAAGGCAAATTTACTTTAATTGTATATGATGAAAAAGGCAATGTTATTGGTAAAAAAACAATCGATATAACTAGCTAAAAGTATCGTGAAAATACGGTGGGCACAGACGGAAAGATGATGTAAAAGATAACTCTATATTTTAAATTTTAAGCCAATAGAATTATTGTAAAATATAGGAATGTATTTTTTAAGCGGATACTTTCTGATGTTTAAGTCTTATATCTTTAGGGCACCTCGAAAAACTTCGTTTTTCGAGTGTGTGCCCAGTCGGAACCTTAAATGCGTCGCATTTTCTGAAAGCAAGCTTTCAAAAATGCTCCCTTTTAGAGGTTCCCTTTATTAAAAGAATATTTTGATAAGTTTTTTATCAGTATTTTTATTGTATATTAAGTAGAAATCGACAGATGCAATTTTGTCTTTGATTTCTATAGCAACTCGGCTTGGGACAATTCTTTCTCTAATAGAGATGCTTGAAGTGAAAGCAGAGACATTTGAATTGTCTATAAGAATTCGTAAGTTATCTAGATTATCTTGTAGAATAAAATTGGAATTTGGCATATTTTCACGAACAATTTTATCCCAAAAACCGACTTCTCTATTCATAAGTAGACTTTCACCATCCATTTCTTTAAAAGAAATGGATTTTTTATTTGCGAGAGGATGAGTTTTGTGCAAGAAAAAGTATAAGTTTTCTGAAAACATTTTTTTGCATATGAAGTTATTAATATTGACTCTATTTGTCGTGAATATGAAGTCATATGATTTGTCTTTGATTTTTCTAATAAGAGTATCTTCGCTTTCAATGCTACTTACGATATTGACATTGTGAGTTTTTTCAATTCTTGGCAAAAAATATAAACTTGGTGCTATCGCAGACATGCCTACACGGATTATTGAATGAGACTTGTCATATATCATTAGCTTGTTGACAATTTCATTATATTGTTTTATTAAGTTTTTTGATAGAGATACAAAATATAGCCCGTTGTCATTGAGAGATAGCTTGTTTTTATTTCTTTCGAAGATTTTGACACCAAGTTCTTGCTCGATTTTTCGCATCATAATAGTTAAAGCAGGCTGGCTTATGTGCATTGCTTCTGCGGTTTTAAGTAAAGTTTTATGCTCGCTAAATGCTATTAAAAATGCAATTGAATTTAAACTTATCATAATTCCTCAAATATATAAATATTTTTTATAGTATTATTATAAATTATTATTATACATTAGTCAAGAAATGTGTTAATATAAGGTTACAAATACAAAAACTTTGAAAGGAGAAAGCATAATAAATTATAGTTTTATCATGTAGATAATTATATTATGTAAACAAAAAAATGGATCAAACATATGTAAAGCTTAATAATGGATTGGAAATACCACAATTTGGACTTGGAGTTTTCCAAGTGCCAGAAGGAAAAGAGACGGAAAATGCTGTGTGCGAAGCAATTAAAATGGGCATAAGGCATATTGATACAGCTCATGCCTATCAAAATGAGAGATCAGTAGCAAGTGGCATAAAGAAAAGCGGTATAGATAGAAAAGAAATATGGATTACTTCAAAACTATGGCCAAGTGAGTATGGAGAAGGAAAGACAAGTGATGCTATAGATAAGATGCTTAAAAGACTTGATACTAACTATATAGATTTGCTTCTTCTTCACCAACAATTTGGTGATTATATTGGTGCATATAAAGATATGGAAAAGGCAGTAAAAGATGGAAGAGTAAAAAGCATAGGTCTTAGCAATTTTGAATCAGAAAGGCTTGAAGAAGTATTGGGTATGGCAACTGTTGCTCCAGCTGTAATACAAGTAGAGTGTCATCCATATTATCAACAAAATGATCTTAAAAAGAGAGTTAAAAAGTATGGAACAAAATTAGAAAGTTGGTATCCAATAGGTCATGGCGACAAAACTCTTATCAATGAAAATATATTTACTGAACTGGCAAAGAAGTACAATAAGTCAAATGTGCAAATCATATTGAGATGGCATATACAAGAAGGCAATATTGTCTTCCCTAAAACCACCAATAGAGAGCATATGAAAGAAAACTTCAATATATTTGACTTTGAGCTTACTAGCGATGAGATGAGTAGGATAAGAGCACTTGACAAGAATCAAAGATATTTTACTATGACACTTGACGAACAAGAAAAAAATCTAAGTCAATTTACACCAGCTGACTAAAAGAGGAGAAAAAATGGAAAAATTAGTGATAGTAATACTTACATTAGCTTTATTTTCTATATCACTTGGATGTGGTACAAAAGAAACAGTGGCTGCAAATAATAACATCGATAGTTCACAAGTAAATACTGAAGAGTCAGAAACTACGACAAGTATCCCGTCATCAGATCCTAAAATACTTGTATTATATAGTTCAATATCTGCTTGTTTTACTTGACTATCTAAGCAAACTATTTTATAATAATATTAATTACTTAAGCCCTTAGGTGGGCTTGTGTTTTTATTCATGTTTGGGATTTGGGTATTTTGATGCAAGGAAAACTTCTTGTAATATCAGGACTTTCTGCTGCTGGTAAGGGAACAGTTGCAAAAGCACTTGTAGAAAAATTTGATAATTATGTACTATCAATATCTGCAACTACAAGAGAAAGACGAGGCAGCGAAGTAGATGGGGTTGACTATTTTTTTATAAGCCGAGATGACTTTAAAAAGAGGATAGACGGAGGGGATTTTCTTGAGTATGCGGAGTATGTGGGCAATTTCTATGGTACTCCAAAAAGTTTCGTGATAGAAAAGTTAAATGCAGGAATCAATGTGATACTTGAGATAGAGATGCAAGGTGCTTTGAAAGTTAAGAAGGTATATGATGAAGCTGTGCTTGTATTCTTTTTGCCCAAAAGTGCGAAAGTACAAAAAGAGCGACTTATCAATAGAAAAAGAGATGACGAATCACAGATAAAGAAAAGAATACAGCAGGCAATAATTGATGCAGAGTATGCAAAACACTATGACTATATATTAGTCAATGATGATCTTGAAGATTCAATAAAAGACATGCAGAAGATTGTAAATGGTACATATGACAAAAGTAAAAATATAGAATCAATGAAGATACTTGACAAGATAGTAAGTGATATAAGGGAGGAACAAAATGTTTGAACCATCAGCACAAAAATTAATTGATACAATCAATGAAAGCGTGCATAATGATAATGAGAAAGTGAAAAGCAAGTATACTATGATTATAGCAGCAGCAAAACGTGCTCGCCAGCTTGTGGATGAGAAAGATGAAAGAGTTGAGAGTGGAAGAAATCCGCTTACAGTTGCAATAGAAGAGATTGAAAATAAACTAGTTAAGATTAAGCCTGACAATAGGGATTAATTATGAAAGTTCTTTTTGTATCTCTCGGTTGTGATAAAAATACTGTAGATTCTGAAAAGATACTTAAAAGATTTGTTGATAAGTATGATTTTGGTATTGCATTGACAGAAGATGATGCAGATGTTGTTATAATTAACACATGCAGTTTTATACTTGATGCTAAAACTGAAAGCATCAATCATATAAAGCATTTTGTAAATCTAAAAAGAAAAAAAATTATTAAAAAAGTTTTTGTCTTAGGATGTCTTGTGACAGAAAATGAGAAGACTCATGAGTATGACGACATATTTAAAGATGTAGATGCATTTTTACCTACAGGCAAATACATAGATGGTTTAAGTGTGTATAATGATAGGGTGAGTGATATCCTATCATTTTCTTCTTCTATAAAAGTTTCTGATGGTTGCGATAAGTATTGTTCTTACTGTATAATCCCGTATTTAAGAGGCAGGTATAAAAGCGCAAAGCCATATAGCGTTATATTTGAAGCAAAAAAACTTGCAAAATCTGGCGTTAAAGAGCTTTCCATAGTTAGCCAAGACACTTTACATTATGGTTTTGATCTTAAAGATGAAAAGTTTCGTGTGAAAGATAGACCTATAGTAGATCTTGTGGATGCTATATCAAAAATAAGTGGCATAGAGTGGATAAGGCTACTTTACTGTTATCCTGAAGAAGTGGATGACAAAGTAGTGAATCTTATAAAAAATAATAAAAAAGTTTTGCCTTATATTGATATGCCGATACAGCATATAAATGACAACATACTAAAAATGATGAATCGCCATACAACACGGGCAGATATAGTCGAAAAGATTAAAAAACTTAGATCTGAAATTCCAGATATAGTTATAAGAACTACACTTATGGTTGGTTTTCCTGGAGAAGGAGAGAAAGAATTTAGAGAATTACTTGACTTTGTAAAAGATGCTGAATTTGATAAACTTGGAGTTTTTTGCTATAGCAGAGAAAGACTATCAAAATCATATGAGTATGGTGGCCAAGTATCTGAAGATATAAAGAAAAAAAGAAAAAAGGCTATACTTGATGTACAAAAGAAAATTGTAGAAAAGAAAAATAAAGATAGGATAGGTATAGTATATAATTCAATAGTTGAAGGTAGAGATACCACAAAAAAAGATACATATATTGTAAGGCCGTATTTTAATGCACGCGATATAGATGATAAAGTGTATGTGAAGTCAAAAGAATTATTGTTATCAGGTAGCTTTGTAAATGCCTTGATTACAAAGACTAAAGGTTATGATTTAGTTGGTGAGATTGTATGATAGATAAAAACCTTCCCAATAAACTTACGATGTCAAGAGTGATTGCTATACCGATTTTTATAGCATTTTTTATGTTGAGTTTTGGAAATGTAAAGGCAATACACTTATTTAATACTTATGAGATAGACATCTTTAGGCTATTATCAGGACTTACATTTTTGCTTGCTTCAATTACTGATTATTTTGATGGAAAATTAGCAAGGAAGTATAATCTGATAACTAATTTTGGAAAATTGATGGACCCACTTGCTGACAAGATGATAGTCGTGACAGCACTTATATTACTTGCGGAAAGTAAAGAGATACATTTTATTTGTATGCTTATAGTTGTACTTAGGGAGATTATCATATCGTCAATTAGGCTTATAGCACTTGAAGAGAATGTGGTTATAGCAGCATCAATTTGGGGCAAACTTAAGACAGCCACACAAATGATCGCGATTACTCTGATGCTCTTTAAAATTCACAATATAAGCATAGGCTTGTATTATGCGATATATGGACTATTTTATATTTCAATGGTATTTGTAGTATTATCGCTTGTAGACTATATTATTAAAAGTAAAGAAATATTTATGAAAAAAATGTAATAATAGATGATAAAAAGTGTAGTTGAAAAATTAATAGAGAAAAAAACGACTATATCAGTTGCAGAGTCTATTACAGGGGGACTAATTGCAAAGCTTATTACTGATGTGCCAGGTAGCTCCAGTATATTTAAAGAGGGATTCATAGTATATTCAAATGAAGCAAAGGTCAATATTTTAGGTGTTGATGCCGCGCTTATAGATACCTATGGTGTGGTTTCAAGAGAAGTAGCTTATGATATGTGCTATAAACTTAAAAGTCTTACATCAAAAGATATATGTATATCAACTACAGGAAATGCAGGTCCAACTGTGTGTGATGATAAGCCTGTAGGAAGAGTCTATGTAGGAATCAATTACCTTGATGACATAATAGTATACGAATGTAATTTTACTGGTGATAGAAATGCAATAAGAGAAGAGACTGCTAATTTTATCTTCCAAAAAATATTAGAGAATATGAGCACAGGTATAAAGTAGTTTTATATTATGGTGGTTTTATTGAAAACACTACAGGTAATAATTATACTCATAGCGATATTACTTGTTGTATTGCTCCTTATATTGATATTGCCTTTTAAATATAGACTAAGCTTAAGATATAAAGATAACTTATTGACAGTTAGTTTTCTATATATGATATTACATTTTAACTTATCTCTTGGTCTTAAATCGCTTGTCGCATACAAGATGACAGTTATGAATAAAAAAATATTTGACAGTGAGAAAAGTAATAATGCTGCTATAAAAGAAAATGATACTGGAGAAGAAAAAACTACTGAAAACAATGAATATAATTTTGAAAGTAGTGAGCCACTTAAGGAAGATATAAAGAAAAGTAAGGAACTTGCAAAAGATCTTTTCATTGATGCTAAAAAACTTGAAGAAAAGCAGAAAAGAGATTATAAAGCACTTAATGATAAGGTAGATACATTTATAGATAAGGTAGATTCATTTATCCCACATGACATGATATATGTTGTGAAGAAGATTGTTGCAGAGCTTAAAAGACTTATCGGTAAGATAGCCCCAAGCAAAGTGATAGTAGATGTTACTTATGGTATCAAAGACCCTTATATGATGGGGGTGACTTATGCAAGTTTAGTGCCGATAATTGCTGCTTCGGATGGAGATATAAGTGTGTATCCAAAGTTTCTTACTGATGAGTTTGAAGGGACGGTAGAATTATCTAAAAAAGTGCCGATTATCACTATAGCTTTTCCGGTTATTAGGTTACTACTTGATAAAAGGTTTAGGAAAGTAATATTTAAAAAAGATAAATAGTATTTTTCCTTGTATTAAATCCCTATTTGTTTTATAATGTAAGTATCATGGAGGTTGTCATGGAAAATGATATGAAATCAAAAATTGATGAGACAATAGCATCTATTTTCAAAGGCGTTGATGGACTAATTGATACAAAAAAAGTTATAGGAGAACCTTATACTATAGGAGACACAACAATCATACCATTTTTAGAGACAAGTGTTGGCCTTGGGGCGGGAGAGCTTAAAGACAATAAAGAGATAGCCAGTGCAGGATGTAAAGTTAAGCCTATAGCTTGTCTTATAATACAAGATGGTTTTACAAAGCTTATTAATATAGATAATCAAGACTATATAAGCAAGGCGGTAGATATGATTCCAGACCTTGTGGATAAGCTTATAAATAAAGGAAAAACCGATAAAAGGATTGACGAAGCTATAAAAGATATAAGTGCTGATTATGATGACTAAAATATAAAAGTTTTCTATTGCATTTCAGATAAGTTTATGTTAAAATTAATTGCTACTTAAATATGTGATGGATTTTAGGAGGTGTGTTATGGCAGTATGTGCAGTCTGCGGTAAGGGTGTAAAATTTGGAAATCAGATAAGTCACTCTCATAGAAGATCTAATAGAACATTTAAAGCAAATCTTAAGCATATAACTATAAAGACAGAGACAGGCAATAAAAAGTGTTATGTATGTACAAGATGTCTTAGATCAGAAAAAGTAAAGAGGGCATAAGATTATCATAAAAAAATCACCATTTATAGATGGTGATTTTTTATTGTTTATTTTTATAAAGCTTTGATAAAGTTTACTATGAATTTACTTTAGCTGTCTTTGATTGAATATACATAAGTATAATTATTGCGACAAGGCCTACTGCATCAGTAAGAAGACCTGGATATATAAGTAGAAGACCACTTATTATTAATAATATTCTTTCTATGATGTTCATAGGTCTATATACGAAACCTCTTATACCAGCTGACACACCAAAGATTCCAACAAGTGATGTGATAATTATAAGTATAACTTGTATTGCATTGGTATCAATGAAGAGCATTGCTGTATTTAGACCAAATATATATGGTACTATGAATGCTGCTATAGCAAGTAGGGTTGCATTCACTGCTGTCTTCATAGGAGATGCACCTGCAATAGCTGACCCTGCATAAGCGGCAAGTGCTACAGGAGGAGTTATATCAGCAACTATACCAAAGTAAAATACAAACATGTGTGCAGCAAATGGATTCATACCCATGCCAATAAGTATAGGTGCACATGTTGTAGCCATGATGACATAATTGGCTGTTGTAGGTACTCCCATACCAAGTATTATACATGTAATCATGGTAAGGAACATCCCTATTATAAGATTTCCTTTTGAGAGGTTTACGACAGCTGATACAAGGTCTGTGCCTATTCCTGTAGTTGTAATTATACAAGCAATTATACCTGCTACAGAGCAAGCTATACCAACTGATATGACAGATCTTGCACCTTGTGAAAGTGATTCTAATATAAGTGATGGTGTAGACTCTGTGATGACGAGAAGCTTGCTTTTCTTTTTATCGTCGAGAATCTTTTCGCCGTTGTAGTCAAGAAACATATCTCTCATGACACTTAGTGCGACTGCTACAGCAATTGCAACGATTGCAGCTTTTGCCATAGTGGATTTTATAATTAGATATGTAAGTATAATGAGAGGAAGTATTAAGTACCAAGATCTTATGACATCTGAAAACTTTGGAAGTTCTGATTTTGGGATGCCTTTAAGGCCAAGTTTTCTTGCTTCAAGGTGAACTGATATAAATATTCCTGCAAAGTAAAGAAGAGCTGGAAGACATGCACGAAGTGCTATAAAAGAATACTCTTTATTAGTGTATTCAATCATGAGAAATGCGGCAGCACCCATGATAGGTGGCATTATCTGTCCACCAGTTGATGCAGCTGCTTCAACAGCACCAGCGAATTCTGGTTTATAACCATTTTTCTTCATGAGTGGGATAGTGATAGCACCAGTTGTCACAGTATTACCAACTGATGAGCCAGAGACCATACCGCAAAGTGCACTTGATATGACAGCAACTTTGGCAGGACCGCCTATCGTATGACCTGCAAGTGAATTTGCGAGATTGATGAAAAAATCAGATATACCTGTTCTCTCAAGAAAGGCGCCAAATATTACAAAGAGTGAGATGAAAGCTGTGCATGCTCTTATCGGAGTACCTATGACACCTTCTGTGGTATAAAAGAGATCATATACTACTCTTTTTAGAGAATTGTTCATAAGACCATATACGATAAAAGCAGATGCCACAATGACAATAGGAAGCCCAGTGGCTCTTCTGCAAGCTTCAAGTGTAAGTATAGTTCCAACTATACCAAGCCCCATCATAAGAGGCGTAAGCCTTAGACCGACATCTATTATGTATTTGCAGTTAAATACAAAGTATCCATAGCAGATAAGAGCGGCTATTGCAAGTACCATATCATATATTGGGATGTGATTAACTTTTTTAGGCAACTTCTGACTTATAGGATATAGCAAGTATATTGAAAATACTATAATTCCTACAAAAGCTGATCTATTGATTCTTGTATCAAATGGTGATAAGAAAACAATATATATGCAAAGAAGCGAAAAAAACACAAGAATTGCATTAATAATAATCTTAGGAATCCCAGTAAAGCTCCTTGTCTTTGAGTTTTCATTTTGAATAATTACATCATTATTATCATTTTTTATTTCCTTCATATATACTCCTTATCTGCAGTTATTCACTTTTAATGTAAATTATAGTGTTTTTTCCGAAAATTCCCCATAGGCTTATAGGGTCATTATCATTTATCTGTAAGGTATGATCATAAATGTCGCTTAAATAATATGAGAGATTATCTATCTTTTTGTCGATACCTTTTATAATCATAGAGCCATCATCACCATACTCAATAGTTTCATTACCTTCTATATTGGTTAAAACTCCTGCACCATAGTTATAGTATCTGGTTTCGTATACATATATGTTATATGATTCGTCAAACTTATAGTATTCAATGACAGGACTCATGTTAACCGAGTGCGTGAACTCTACTGAGAAGTGATCATCATATTTTATAGGATAGCTTACTTCTTTTTGTATATTGCCCTTTTCATCTTTATTGTAGATAATCAGGGATCTTTTTTCAGCTTTGCATGAGGCTAAAAACAATAATGCCATAGTTACAATCACTATGGCATTTGCAATGTGTAAGTGTATTCTTAAGCTTTTTTTATTCAACAGTTATACCGTTTTCGCTATAATACTTTGCTGCACCTTTGTGGAAAGGAATTGCTATGCCGGAAACACCAGTCTCAAGATTTAAGAGAGATGCTTTTTGATGTTCAAAGTTTTCTTTTTCTTCAAAAAGTCCTTTTGTAAATGCATACACTGTATCTTCATCAAGATTATTGCTTGCTATGTATGTCGCCATAACTGCAACAGTTGGTATATCTTCAGTGAGAACTGAATAAGTATCTTTTTCTATAGTTACTGGAGCATAAAATCCATAGTCGGCTATAAGCGAATCTGCATGTGCTTTATCTATTGGAAGAATATTGAAATCATAATTTGAAGCAAGTTCTGTAACAGCTACAGTAGGATGTCCTGCAGTAACGAAGGCTGCATCAATAGTGCCATTTTTAAGTGAGTCACATGAATCAGCAAAGCTTTGATTATTTTTTACTATATCATTATCTATATCTATACCATATGCTGCAAGAATTTGCTTTGCATTAAATTCTGTACCTGATCCTGAGTCGCCTACAGAAACTCTTTTTCCTTTTAGTTCTGCAATGCTTTTTATAGATTTGTCAACAATTATTTGAATTGATTCAGGATAGCATGATGCTATAGCTGAAAAAGATTGTATAGGGGTAGAGCCTTCAAACATATCAGTGGCATTGTATGCATATGACATAACATCATTTTGGAGTATTGCTATATCGGCATCACCATCATCTATCATTTGGACATTGACTTTAGATGCGCCTGTTGATACGACATTGATTTTTAACTTATCGCTGAGAGTTTCATTTAATCTTTGCGCAATAACACCTGAAAATCCATAATATGTACCAGAAGTGCCACCAGAAGCAAGAGTTATTTTTTTGGAATTTGTTGCACTGCTTGTGCTACCGCATGAAGCGATAATAAATGTGAGTAATAAAACCATTGTAAGGCTTAGAGCCCTTTTAAAACCTTTCATATTTCCTCCTATTTTGTTAATAATAGAATTACTTAACAATATAGCTAATTATATACTTTTTAAGAAAAACTTACAATAAAAATTTCATTTTTTTATAATAGGTTATATCTAAATAACTTATTAAAAGTTGAAAAAAATGGGCAAATTTTATATAATTATATTATTATGCAATTAGGGAAAAATCTGTTCCTTAGATTGCCAAAAATGAAAAAAGTAAGTAGATTTCTACTTATATTTTTTGTATTGTTATCACTTCCTGATTTTACAAGTTTTGGAAGCGATAATCTTTTTAAGTATCAGTGGGCACTTAAAAATAACGGCAATTTTATGGTTAATAAAAATATACTAGAGGTAAGCTACAAACCTGTGTTTTTTGATGCACTCGTGAGTGACACGATGTTTTTTGCTGATAAAAACATTATGAATTTTTATTATAGTGCAAGCGATACATCAAAAATACTTGCTTCACACGAAGGCATAGATACCAAATGGGAAGAAGGCTTTAACCTTTTTAAAAGTGTGCCGTATGGGCGAGACATAGTAATTGCAGTGATAGATACAGGGATAGATATAACTCATCCTGATTTAAAAGATAGCATCTGGGTAAATGTAGATGAGATTGCAAATAATGGCATTGATGATGATGCAAATGGATATATAGATGATGTATATGGATATAATTTCAATAAAGGAAATGCCAATGTGATGCCGGAAAGTCTGTTGGAAGTTCATGGCACACATGCAGCAGGAATTATATCAGGTAGTCATGTGAATGGTGGAGTGTATGGACTTGCATATGATGAGCACATAAAAATTATGCCACTTAAAGTTCTTGATGCTAATGAAAATGGATATATGGCATCAGTGATTGACGCGATAACATATGCAAAAAATAATGGTGCGATGATATGCAATATATCACTTGGTACATATAGTTATGACGCAAGTATAGATGAGGCGATAAGAGATAATAGTGATATGCTTTTCATAGTGTCAGCTGGTAATGGTATGAATTTTGTAGGTTATAGTTTGGATGAAAGAGATGTATATCCAGCAAAACTAAATCTTGATAATGTCATATCAGTTTCCAATATTGCATTTGATGGTAAAAGATATGTAAGTGCAAATTACGGATCATATGTAGATGTATTTGCACCAGGAACTTATATATTGAGTACGACTCCATATGGTACTTATGCTTATCTCACAGGCACAAGCATGTCAGCACCATTTGTGTCAGCCTTATGCGCGATGATATATAGCAGATTTCCAAATGTTCCTATATCGTCTTATAAAAATATTATAATTAATACATCAACACCCATTGAGAGCCTTTTAGGCTTAAGCAAAAGTAACGGCATTATCAATGTGTACGAAGCATTGAAAATTGCTAGTACTTTTTAGGAGGAGTGTAATGAATAAAAACATTTTAAAAACTCTTTTTATAATTGCTATGACCATAGTACTATTTAATGTGAAGTCATATGCTGCTGGCAAGCTTGATCCTACTATAGCATCTTTTAGTTCGGCGACTTTGTCATTAAACTCTGATGGTACGGCACATTTTATACCGCCTACGTATAGGCCTGGTTATAAGAGATTCGCACTTCAGCTTCTTAAAAGAGTGTCAAGTATCAATGGAACGACTGTGACATATACATACAAGACGACTGGCGGCATAAAATATGTTGATCCAACTGAGACAGAGTATACATTTAGCATATCGTCAGTTGGGTATTATCAATTCCAGATAAGAGGTGAAAACCTTGAAGGAAATTATAGTGAGTGGACAATGATAGTTAATCCATCAGGATGGTCAACCTATGAAGGAGTACCAGTCACGGAAGATGATATAACCGCAGGTGGCAGTAGTACGAGTGGTATAGGAAGTGGATCTTCCTATATGTATGGTCCAGGAGTTGTACAGTATGGTTATTATCCTTATGGCAATCAGTATTATGTAATAGGCCCGAATGGTGAGATAATTTATAATTATGCTGGCAATCAAAGCAATAATTTTTATACTAATTCTCAGTATCAAGGGACAGCTGTTGCACAAGGTCCTGGATATGTAAATAATAGTCCATATGGAAGTAGTGTGTTGTCGCCTTATACAGGTGTATCAAGTTATCCTGTAGCACCATCACCATTTGGAGGAACAGGAGCTACGAATGCTACAAATACCAATAGCCAGACGAATCCAAATTATTATTCTGGTGTAGGAAGTTATAATCAGGGTGCGTATAATTATAATCAAGGCGCATATAACTATAATCAAGGTGCATCAAATGCTACAGGTTCACCTCAAATCACTCAAGGACTTGAGAGTGGATGGCATGTAGATAGTCGTGGAAGATATTTTTATCAAGGTAATGGTGTGCTATTGAGATCTACATGGTATCTGATTGACGGATACTATTATAGATTTGGAGATAATGGATATGTTCTTGCAAACCAGTGGTTCAAAGATAATTCAACTGGATACTGGTATTATCTAAATGCTGAAGGTAAGATGCTTACTGGTTGGCAGAAAATCAATGGAGCATGGTATTATTTTAAAGCAGTAAATGGCAACGGGTATGGAGCTATGTATGCGAATACAAGTACTGAGATAACAGATTATGCATGGGGCACTGGTATATATGCATTTGACAGTAATGGTATTTGTATCATGAATGCATGGTATGGTGGATATTATTACGGTAGTGATGGAAAACGAGCAAGATAATAAAAATGAACTAACTAAAGAAAGCTTTGAATCAAAGAAGAAAGCAATCATAGCAATGGTATTTGCGACTATTATCATTGCTATTGTTATGATGTGGCAAATTAATAATGAAAAAAGTGTAGGACAAAATGATAGATCTTACAACGAAGAAGACATAGTTGTCACAAGAAGTAATGATGAAGAAGTAAACGACTTTATAGATGATTATTTTAAAGCAAAGACATCACTTGACTATCCACGAATCTTTTCAATGTATGGAAGAGATTACTATGCTGAAGAGAGAAATCGAAAAAATAATTCATTTGATGAGATAGTGAATAGACTAAAGTATGAAAAAGTTTTTGTAAAATCCTATGATGATATTAAGATCTATGTGTGTGATGGAATCGAAAGTGATGAAAAAGTAGCAATAGTTCTATATGATTTAAGTCTTGGATTTACAGACTCAAAAGCTCCTATGATATTACTTTTTTATCTTGAAAAAGCTGATGACGGCTATAGGATAAAAGGCGATATGGATGTAGGCACGAGTAAGTACATAATGGCAGTATCTAATACAGAAGTGGTAAAAGCTTTATATGATGATGTGACAGAAAAACTGACTGAGGCAATTGATAGAAGTGAAAGTTTAAGACTCTCTTATAATTCGCTTAGACAATTTGAGATGAATCAAAGTGTGGAGCTTGATTCATTATACAAAAATGGTGAAAGTGATACATGGTTTAGAAAACTTGACCCTATAAAAGATATAGATAAATTAGTAGATATCATAAATGCAATAAGTAATAATAAGATAGCAAAGGAAAGAGCAGAAGCATTTTTTGAAAATGTGATTGCTTCACTTAGTGAGATAAACGATTAATTATGAATCTTGATGATTTTAAATATGATTTACCAAAAGAGCTCATAGCCCAAGATCCTATAGAAAAAAGAGATGAATCAAAGCTCCTCGTTATAGATAAAAAGACAGGAGAGCTATCTCATCATGTGTTTAAAGATATAATAGATTATCTTGAAGCTGGTGATACACTCGTTTTAAATGAGACGAAAGTTATCCCCGCAAGGCTTATAGGAAATCTTATGGATGCGAATTCGCTTGGACGAGTGTGTGAAGTTTTCTTGGTAAGAAGAATTAGTGATAAGCGTTGGGAGTGTCTTGTCCGTCCGGGAAAGAAATTAAAAGTTGGAGCAAAGGTATCATTTGGTGATGGCAAGCTCATCTGTACTGTAAAAGAAATTCTTCTTGATGGTAATCGTATAGTTGATTTTGATTATGATGGCATCTTTGAAGAGATACTTGATTCACTTGGCGAGATGCCACTTCCACCATATATAACACATAAGCTTAAAGACAAAGATAGATATCAGACAGTATATGCAAAAAATGAAGGCTCCGTCGCTGCACCTACAGCAGGACTTCATTTTACAAAAGAACTTCTTAATATGATAGAAAAGAAAGGTGTGAATATTGCTTATGTCACACTTCATGTATCACTTGGAACTTTTAGACCTGTGAAGGTTGATAAAATAGAAGATCATAAAATGCATAAAGAGTGGTACTTTATACCACGAGATGTAGCAGATAAGGTAAATACATCAAAGCTTAATGGGAAAAAAGTAATATGTGTAGGTACTACAAGTATAAGAAGTATAGAGTCAGCAGCTTACTTTGATGAGAAAAAAGGCTGCCATCTTCTAAAAGAGTGTGAAGGTGAGACGGATATATTTATATATCCAGGATACAAGTATAAACTTGCAGATTCACTTGTTACTAACTTCCATCTTCCTGGTTCAACACTTATCATGCTTGTATCAGCATTTTCAAGCCGTGAGATTGTAATGAATGCTTATAAGGAAGCCATAAAAGAAAAATATAGATTTTATAGTTTTGGAGATGCGTGCTTTTTCCACTAATGCATAGATAAATATGAGATTAAATAAAAGATTGGTTGAACTTGGGGTTTGCTCAAGGAGAAATGCAGACAAATTAATAAGTGAAGGTCGGATAAAAGTAAATGGTAAGCTTGCATCGCTTGGTGAGCAAGTAGATGTGAATGATGATATAGAAGTTGATGGCAATAGAATTTTAAATGATAATGAGAAGATACTGATAGCCTATAACAAACCAAAAGGAGTTATCTGCACAGAAAGTAAGGTTGAGAAAGCTGAAAAAATTAGTGATAAGATAAAAGAATTAGGATTTGATAAAAGACTCTTTACGATAGGTAGACTTGATAAAGATACGACAGGACTACTACTTCTTACAAATGATGGAGACTTAGCGCGAGAGATAACAGATAAAAAGAATAACTATGAAAAAGAATATGAAGTTCGAGTAAGTAAAGAGATTACAGAAGAGTTTCTTAAAAAACTTGAAAATGGAGTATATCTTAGCGAAATAGATAAGAAGACAAGAGCGTGTAAGACTCATCGCTTCGGAAAAGAACTATATAGGTTTTCAATAACTATAACCGAAGGGCTAAATCGCCAAGTGAGAAGGATGTGCAAGGAACTTGGGTATCATGTGACAAGTTTAAAAAGAATTAGGATTATGAATTGTAAACTTGGTGATATAAAAGTTGGTGAATATAAAATTATAAGTAGGAAAAACTTGGGGCTCGCATAGCTTGCCCGTGCACAATCGTTGTGAAGTAAAACTGTAGCTGTAAGCTACGTAAGTAGTAAAGGGGATATAGATAGCCCTTGACAATATGTAAATGAATAAAACAGAAGCTAAAAAGAGAATAGAAGAAATCAATACACTGCTCACTAGAGCAAGTGAAGCATACTATAATGAAGACAAAGAAATCATGTCTAATTTTGAGTATGATAGGCTTTATGATGAATTAAAATCTCTTGAAGATGAATATGGCATAAAAGCAGACCATTCGCTTACAGAAAATGTAGGATTTGTAGCAGCAGACTTTCTACCAAAAGTTCGTCACGAAAAGCCAATGCTTTCACTTGATAAGACAAAAGATAGAAATGTACTTAAAGATTTTCTTGGCGATAAAGAAGGGGTCTTGTCCTATAAGCTTGATGGACTTACTATAGTCTTAACTTATGAGGGTGGAAAGTTTGTATCAGGCGTTACACGTGGTAATGGTGAGGTTGGGGAAGACATAAGCAATAATATACCTGCGTTTATCAATGTGCCATTGAAAATAAATTATAAAGGACATCTTGTCCTTCGTGGTGAAGCAATCATTTCTTATAGTGATTTTAATAAGATTAATGATGAACTTGGTGTTGGCTTTGAAAAGTATAAAAATCCAAGGAACTTATGTAGTGGATCTGTCCGTCAGCTTGATCCAAATATAACTAAAAAGCGAAATGTGAGACTTGTGATATTTTCACTTGTAGAGATAGGTGGTGATAATAAGACAAAAGAAGAAGAAAAGGTCAATTCTACTTTTGAAAATCAGATGAGATTTCTTGATGATCTATCGTTTGAGACAGTTTTTAGAAAAAAAGTTAATAAGGAAAATATTCTTGATACTATAGATTTTTATTCAAAAGATGTAGTGAAAAATGATTATCCGTCTGATGGACTTGTTCTCATATTTAACGATATAAAGTATGGAGAGTCTCTTGGTGCGACTTCAAAGTTTCCAAGGAATGCTCTCGCTTTTAAATGGCAAGATGAGACAGCAGAGACGACACTTCGTGAAGTAGAGTGGTCACCAAGTAGGACAGGACTTATAAATCCTGTAGCTATATTTGATACAGTCGAGCTTGAAGGGACAAATGTATCAAGAGCATCGCTTCATAATATCTCTATAATAGAAGAATTGAAGCTTGGCATTGGCGATAGGATAAAAGTATTTAAGGCCAATATGATCATACCGCAAGTCGAAGAAAACCTTACTAAAAGTGGAAGCCTTAAGTACCCCGATAAGTGTCCAGTCTGCAAAAGCAAACTTGTCATAAAAAATAATGATGGAGTAAAAACTTTACTTTGTGAAAATAAATTGTGTCCTGTTAAAAACATCAAAGGTTTTGAAAACTTTGTGTCAAGAAACTGCATGAATATAGAAGGGATAAGTATAGCGACTATAGAGACATTTTTGTCAAAAGGAATTATAAAAGAATATGGAGATTTATATAAACTTGAGAGCCACAAAGATGAGATAGTAGGGCTTGATGGATTTGGTGAGAAGTCTTATCAAAATATTATATCATCAGTAGACAAGAGCCGTGATACAGAGTGCTTTCGAGTTATAAATGCACTGGGAATTATTGGTATCGGCACGGCAAATGCAAAGACTTTAGCAAGACATTTTGAAAATGATATAGAAAAAATAGTGAATGCAGATGAATCGGAACTTCAAGGTATAGATGATATAGGACCAGTACTTGCGAAATCGATTAAAGATTTCTTTTCTGATAAGAATAATAAAAGAATTCTTGATGACATAATAAAAGAAGTGAAAATTAAAAAAGATAGTATAAAAGGTGCCGCCAAACTAAATGGTATGACATTTGTAATTACAGGAAGTCTAGAAAACTTTGAGAATAGAGATGAGCTTGTAAAGGTAATAGAAGATAATGGTGGGAAAACCGCAACATCTGTAAGCAAAAATACAAATTATCTAATCAATAATGATGTGACGAGTAACTCTACTAAAAATAAAAAGGCAAAAGAACTGGGTGTTAAAATTATCAGTGAGAATGATTTTATAAAAATGATTAAGTAGGAGTAATAGTTAGTTATGAATTTTTTGTTTTTGACAAATGAAATAATATCATCAGTATCAAATGTGATAAGTACAGTATCTACAGTTTCAAATGTGGTCATGAATGATGCAAAAGGTTATGATATAGCATTCCCAAATCTTGGAATATATATAGAAACTTTAAGAAATAATATTCATATAGGTAATTTTACTATAGCTTATTATGGTATCATTATTGCTTTGGGTATGCTTATAGGCTTCTATGTAGCGACGCATTTTGGAAAGCTTATAGATGTAAGCGAAGATACTTTGTATGATATATTTATTCTAGTTGTAATTTTTGGTGTGATTGGCGCAAGAGCATACTATGTAATATTTAGATGGGATTATTACCAAATAAGACCATATGAGATACTTGATATAAGAGCTGGTGGACTTGCTGTATTTGGAGGCATAATACTTGGCGTTATTGCGATTGCAGTATATTCTTTTATAAAGAAAGTGGACATCTTGAAAGTTCTTGATGCGACAATGATGGGTGTTGTGATAGGACAAGCGATTGGCAGATATGGCAATTTCTTTAATATGGAAGCATTTGGTGGATATACCAATAATCTTTTGGCTATGCGTATGAGGACTGATTATATAGATCAGAGTAGCATAACTTTTGAACAAAAGATTAATATGATAGAAGAAAATGGTATAAGCTATATACAAGCACATCCTACATTCTTCTATGAATCATTTTTAAACATATTACTTTTTATAGTTTTGATTATTATAATAAAAAAGTATTATAAGTTTAAAGGACAGATACTTGCTACATATCTTATAGGATATGGGGTTATAAGATTTTTTGTAGAGTCGCTTAGAACTGATAGTTTGATGCTTGGAATATTTAGGGTTTCGCAACTTGTAGCGGTTGCATGTGTGGTGCTTGGATGTATTATTTATATATATAACATGAAAGGCAGATGGGGCTCGCACAGCTCGCCCGTACTGTAGCCGCGAGCTACGTGAGCGGCAAAGAGTCTTGCACAGCTCGACCATACAAGAGAGTGATGAAAAGGGAGATGAGTAGTTATGAAACTTGGAATAGTAGGCTTACCTAATGTAGGAAAGAGTACTTTATTTAATTCTATTACAAAAGCTGGTGCAGAGTGTGCCAACTATCCTTTTTGTACAATAGAACCAAATGTAGGGGTTGTGCCAATTCCTGATAAACGATTAGAAGAACTTACAAAACTTTATAATTCAGAAAAAACCACCTATGCAACGATAGAATTTGTAGATATAGCGGGTCTCGTGAAAGGAGCATCAAAAGGCGAAGGACTTGGTAATCAATTTCTTGCCAACATCAGAGAAACCGATGCCATAGTTCATGTGGTGCGTTGCTTTGAAGATAGCAATATAATACATGTAGATGGAAGTGTAGATCCAATTCGTGATATAGAAGTTATCAATATGGAGCTTATATTTGCAGACCTTGAAACTTTAGAAAAAAGACTTTCAAAGGTTAAACACCAGATGAATAATGATAAAGAGGCGAAAGTAGAGTATGAAGTACTTGACAAATTAAAAGCTCATCTTGAGTCTGGAAAACTTGCTATAAGTTTTGAGAGAAGTGACGATGATAATAAGTTTATAAAAGATATGAGTCTTCTTACTGATAAGAAAGTAATATATGCACTTAATGTATCAGAAGATGATGTAGCAAATGATGGAGCGAATAATGAACATGTAAAAAGAGCAAAAGAATATGCAAAAGCAAACGGCTCAGAAGCATTTGTACTTTCAGCTAAAGTTGAAGCAGATCTTCAAGACCTTGATGATAGTGAGAAAGAAGAGTTTCTAAAAGAACTTGGCATAAAAGAGTCAGGACTTGATAAACTTGTAAAAGCTTGCTACAAGCTACTTAATCTTATGTCATTTTTGACTGCAGGAGAAAAAGAATCAAGAGCTTGGACTATAACTATAGGCACAAAAGCGCCTGAGGCAGCAGGAAAGATACATACTGACTTTGAGAAAGGATTTATAAAAGCTGAAGTTATAAATTATAAAGAACTTCTTGAATGTGGAAGTCTTGCAAAAGCAAAAGAAAAAGGACTTGTCAGGATAGAAGGGAAAGATTATGTAGTGCAAGATGGAGATGTGATGCTTTTTAGATTTAATGTGTAAAGCGAAAATATATGGCTTTAAGAAGTAAAAAGAGAAAAACTAAAACTGCAAAGGTTCTGAGAAAAAAACATAGAAGCGAAGACAGCGAACCAAGTTATTCTGGAAATTGGATAAGCGCCATTATCTTGATATTTTTTGCAATATTTGTGACGTTATCTAATTTTCGTTTAGGTGGGTCAATTGGCGATATTGTAAGAGATATTGTCATGTATTTATTTGGGCAATTTGGCAATCTTTTCCCTATAATTATACTTGCTTCTGTAGTTATGAGCTTTTTTTACAAAGGTAAGATACTAAATGTAAAGATTTATGGACTTATTATACTTTATATAATGGCTATATGTATAGTTGAAACTGCTTTTAATAACTATGATGCTACATCTGATTTCATGCAGACCCTAAGTGAAAATATAGAGAATGGCAAAAAATATTCAGAATATTTTGATTCAGAAAGATTTAGTGGTGGAATTTTTGGCACATCTATATCACTTATTGCATGTAAGGCCATAGGAAAGTTGGCATCAATTGTTACATTTTCAGTAATTTCACTTATATCATTTATACTGATATTTGGCACCAAGTTACCAATGCATATAGCGGCATTTTTTAGATCAATATTTTCATTTATATTTGGGTTGCCAAAGCGTTTGTCAGCAAGACGTGAAGAAGATAGGCAGATAGCTTTGGATAATGAGAAGATACTTAAAGAAGCATATGAAAAAAGTAAAAAAAGTAATATCCAAGTTTCATTTGATAGTAAGATACCGAGCAGTAGACTTGTGCTTGAGCCAATGGATATAAGAAAAAAGACTTTTGATACATCGAAAGTTACCGTTACGCCTGAAGATATCTCGTCACATCTTTATAGTGCGAAAAAAGAGAATCAAGATATTGATAGACCTCAAAGTCATCTTTTGAAAGAACTTAGAAAAAAGAGCATCAATGAAGTTATATATGAAGAAAAAGAAAAAGGCAACACTGATAGTAGATTTTTCTACACTGAAGGGATGAAACCAATAGATGAACTTGATAGTCTAATCTTGTCTAAACCGAAAGTTGAGAGTGCAAATGACTCTGAAGTATATAAAAATGTGTATGATGAAGATACATCTGATAGTGTATATAATGTTGATGAAAAGAGTTTTGCAAGTGGTCTTGAAGAACTAAATAGAGAGACACCTATAGTAAAGGATGATTCGAAAAAGACTCTTTCAAATATAGAAAAAGATGGTATAGAGATTAAGAATGATACTCTGCCAAAAAATGACATAACAATAACTCGTAAAAAGAGAGTTAAGAAGTACAAATTTCCACCTACAAGTATACTTGAAAAGAGCGATAGACATGCGGTGACAAAAGATCCAAATCTAAATGAAAAAGGAATGATACTTGTAGATACACTTAAAACATTTGGAATTGGAGCAACTCTTCTAAATATAACTGTAGGACCAGCAGTTACACGATATGAATTAAGACCAGATATTGGGGTCAAGATATCAAAAATATTATCACTTGAAAATGATCTTCAACTTGCACTTGCTGCAAGTTCACTTAAGATAGAAGCGCCAATACCAGGTAAAGCTGCAATTGGTATAGAAATTGCCAATGAAAAGAGCACAGGTGTCCTTCTTGGGGATATTATAGCGTCGCCAGAGTTTAGAAATGCAGAATCAAAACTTACAGTAGCTATAGGTAAAGATATATCAGGTAAAAATATAATTACAGATTTGCGAAAGATGCCACATCTTCTTATAGCAGGTGCTACAGGTTCTGGAAAATCTGTCTGTGTCAATAGTATAATCACATCACTTATTTATAAAGCAAGCCCAGAAGATGTAAGGATGATCATGGTTGATCCAAAGGTTGTAGAGCTTCAAGTTTATGATGGTATACCACATCTACTTATACCTGTAGTGACTAATATGAAAAAAGCAGCAGGAGCATTGTCGTGGGCTGTGTCAGAGATGACAAGGCGTTATAATCTTATACAAGAGAAGAGAGTAAGAGACATAGAAAGTTATAATCAAGCAATAAAAATGGAGCAAAGTAGACAGAGCGTAAGTGTTGATGGCGACACAAATGCTGAAGAGTCAAAGAAACTTCCATATATAGTGATAATTATTGATGAGTTTGCTGATCTCATGATGGTAGCATCTAAAGAAGTGGAAAACTCTATCATGCGGATAGCTCAACTTGCAAGGGCCTGCGGTATATATCTTGTGATAGCCACACAGCGTCCGTCAGTCAATGTGATTTCAGGAAGTATTAAAACCAATGTACCAAGTAGAATATCATTTGCAGTATCATCTGGTACAGATTCTCAAGTTGTGCTTGATAGAAGAGGCGCAGAGAAACTTCTTGGACATGGAGATATGCTTTATTTCCCTCAAGGTATACCAGAACCTGTAAGAGTGCAAGGCGCTTATGTATCTGAAGATGAGGTCCTTGAAACTGTAAATTATATAAAAGATGACACTATTGAATATGATGAGAACATAGAAAAATCAATTGAAAATGGTCCTATAAGTGAATCAACAGGCAGTGCTGATGGTGATGAAAAAGATGAAAGATTTGTAGAAATAGGAAGATTTATAGTAGAAAGGCAAGAAGCATCAATTGGCATGATACAGAGAAAATTCGCTATGGGATTTAATCGTGCTGCAAGAATTATAGATCAGCTTGAAAGCGAAGGGATTATATCAAGACAAGAAGGAAAGAAGCAAAGAGAAGTACTTATGACAATCGATGAATTTAATGCAAAATTTGGAGGGTAGATGCTTTTTAGTTCGATGATTTTTCTATGGGTTTTCTTGCCTATAGTATTAATTGTCAATTATTCATTTAATTTAATAATAAAAGAAGATGCAGTTCGTATACATGCAAAAAATATTTTTTTACTTATCGCGAGCCTTATTTTTTATGCATGGGGTGGTCTTTATTTTCTATCTATAATGATATTTTCAATCATCATCAATTTCTTTGGTGGATATTTCATATCAAAAACAGAAAAAATGGCACTCAAGAAGTGGATACTCTTTATCACTATATTACTTAATCTTTTAGTACTTGGATATTTTAAATACTTCAATATGATTGTAGTCATCATTGAACAGATGATGGAAGGTCATGACTTAAGGACTTTTTTTATAAATATTTTCAATATGAGAGGAACGGGTGCACTTGGTATAAAGACAATAGTGCTTCCGATTGGGATTTCATTTTTTACTTTCCAAGCTATGTCATATGTGGTAGATGTATATAGAGGGGACGCAAAGAGGCAAAAAAATATACTTGACTTTGGTCTATATGTAGCACTTTTTCCACAACTAATAGCTGGTCCTATAGTTAGATATGCCGATGTAGCAGAGCAGATAAACTATAGAAAGGAAACGAGTATAAAGTTTTCAAAAGGTATAAAAAGATTTTGCTATGGTATAGGAAAAAAGGTAATACTTGCCAATACATTTGCACTTGCAGTTGACAACATATATGCACTTGAACTTGAAAAGATAGGACTTTTTATAGCGTTACTTTTTACTATATCGTATGCATTACAGATTTACTATGATTTTTCTGGATATTCTGATATGGCGATAGGACTTGGGCTTATGTTTGGCTTTAAATTTAAAGAAAACTTTGATTATCCATATACATCTTTTTCAATAACAGAGTTTTGGAGAAGGTGGCATATATCTTTATCTACTTGGTTTAAAGAGTATGTCTATATACCACTCGGAGGTAATAGACATGGCATAGTCAGAACTTGCATAAACCTTATGATAGTATTTTTACTTACTGGTATATGGCATGGAGCCAACTTCACTTTCATACTTTGGGGAGTTATATATGGAATTATACAGATTATAGAAAAGCTATTTTTACTTAAATTTTTGAATTGGAATAAAATAAAGATAATTAATTTTTTGTATACATTTGTTATAGCTGTACTTTTATTTGTAGTATTTAGATGTGATACAGTATCCGATGCGTTTACTATTTTTGGGCAGTATTTTACTTTGGATTCAAGCTATAATGTGCTTACATTTGTATCTATGAAATATATTATAGTATTAGTTATAGGTATACTTTTTATGGGCATAGTACAAAGACCATGTGCCAACTTATATGCAAAACTAAAAAATTTTACGATTGTAAATGTAATAGATGCTTTACTACAATTTAGTATACTTGCATATTCAATACTGAGTATCGCTGATGGCACATATAACCCATTTATCTATTTTCAATTTTGATTATGAAGAGAAATATATATATATCAATTTTCATTATACTATTGATAGTCCCTACTATATCATGGGGAATTCTTAATGTACTTAATATATCTGATCCGAAGATAATGGAGACAATAGATTTTGATTTAAACGAAAAAAGATTAAAGGCGACACTAAGTGAGACGATAAATCTTGATAATGTAAATGTAGAATACGAAAACTATTATAATGATCGGATACCCTTTAGATCTGTCCTTATCACTACAAAGAAAAATATAGATTCAAGTATTGAAGCTCCATATAAAAATAGTTTAGAAAAAACTTTACTTAAAATATTTAGTAAAAGAAAAGAAATTGAAGCAAGTACACTATATAGTGGCGAAAGAGATGGTAGGGCTTATAGATGTTTTGATCAGGCTGTAGATTTATTTTTTAATCATGCGCTTGCAAAAGATGATATAGATCCGTATGATCCATCTATTGACTATCCACTAAAGCTTTCAGATAATAGTAGGGTTGTCATAGGACAAAGTGATTGGCTTTATTTATATGGAAGTAACATTGATTATTATACTGGGAAAAAGAGTCTTGCATCAGCATCAGAAATAAAAGATAGAGAGAAACTATATCTAAAGCTAAATGATGTCTTGAAAAAACATGGTAAAAAATTAGTAATTTATATTTGCCCAGAGAAAGAAGAGATATATCCGGAGTATATGGCTACATATGAATTTAAAGATAAGACTGAACTTCCAATTTATATAAGAGACTATATAAAGGCAAGCACAGACATTAATTATATATATCAAAAAGAAGATTTTTTGAGAGAAAAACAAAATTATATATTGTACAAAAAGTATGATAGCCATTGGAATACTGTAGGAGCTTATCTTGCGCTTAATAGTATAAAAGAAGCACTTGGGCTTGAGGCTAAAAGCTTATATGATTTAGATCTTGAAAAATATCGAGAAGAGATAGCCCTTGGTGACCTTATACCATTTGGCAATATTTCATCAGTTAACTTTGCACCAAATATAGAATATAAAATCTTAAATTATAAAGACGACTGCATAGTTACAGAAGATGTGGTGGTTGATGCATTTGATAAACCAGCAAAGCATACTACCTGTGATAAAGGTGCTCCCGAGTCGGCACTTCTTATAGGGGATTCATATTCTGTGGCAGTTGCAGATCATGCAAAAAAAGAATTCAAAGATTTTTATTATACATCATTTTCAAATCTGGATAAAGATTTTGTCGCTGACTGGATAAAAGCTTCAGATGACATAATAATACTTGTGGTTGAGAGAAATGAAAATGTAGTCGTGAAATATGCTGCAGATACAATAATGCGAGTATTAAATTAAAAAAAATATATGAACCAAAGTCTTAAAAAACTTATAAATAATCTTCAGTATGAAGTGATTAATGGCAAAGTATCAGATATAGAAATTAATCAACTTTCTTTTGATACAAGAAAGGTATCAAAAGGTGACATATTTATATGTATGAAAGGTGCAAGATTTGATTCGCATAGCCAGATAGCTGATGTAGTGAAATCAAACCCCAAAGCTATAATAGTTGAAAAAAATAATGAGTACTTAAAGACATATAGCTTCGATACTGATGTGTTGGTTCTGCAAGTCCCTGATACGAGAATCGCACTTGCAGTAGTTTCAAAAAGCTTTTTTGATAATCCTGATACAAAACTTAAAATAATTGGCATAACTGGTACAAAGGGAAAGACCACAACTGCTTTTATGATACGAGAGATACTTAAGGCAAATGGTTTTAAGGTTGGGATGATAGGGACTATAGGAATATTTTATGAAGATAATCATATAATTACTGACAATACTACACCTGGTAGCTTCATGCTGATGGAATATTTTAAAAAGATGGTAGATGCAGGAATTGAGTATGTCGTCATGGAAGTTTCCTCGCAAAGCCTAAAGTATAATAGAGTTTATGGTATAAACTTTGATTATGCTGTGTGGACTAATATCATGCCAGAGCACATAGGCGAAAATGAACATGATGATTATAGAGATTATCTTGAGTCAAAGCTTAAAATATTTACTATGAGTAAAAATGCTGTGATAAATAGTGAGACAGATGAGTATGATAAAGTGGTAGATGTAGTACTTAAGAATCATGTGAAACTTTTTGAAAAAAAAGAAGATATGAGCTTTAAGTTATCAATTCCAGGTGCACACAATCAATCAAATGCAAGCCTTGCTTATACATTTGGAAAAGCACTTTCAATAGATGATAAAATTATACGAGAAGCTTTATCGAGGACTACTGTTCCAGGAAGGATTGAAGAAGTCTATAGTGATGATAAAATTAAAATAATAGTCGATTTTTCATATGAAGGTAATGGAGCGAAAAAACTATTTGAGACACTTAAAAATGTAGATCATAAAAGAATTGTGGCTATTTTTGGGTGTGGAGGCAATAGGTCAAAAGATAGACGATATGCGATGGGCGAAGTGTGCGGCCAAATGTCTGACTTTATAATATTGACTGCTGATAATTCGCGATATGAAAAGACTATAGATATAATAAAGGACATAGAATCTACGCTTACTAAATACAAAGAGAAAGATAATACTGATGACGGATATATTATTATAGAAGATAGAAGAGAAGCTATAAGATATGCTATAAAGAATAGAAAAGACGGCGACCTTATATGCGTCATGGGTAAAGGTCATGAGCCATATATGGAGATGAATGGGGAACTTGTCAAGTTTTTAGATAAAGAAGTAATATATGAGATACTAAAAGAAGAGGGACTCGCATAGCTCACCCTTACTATAGCTATGAGCTATATGAACGTAGTATTATGATTGATCAAATTTTTGCAAATATAATAGTTGATGCTACAACACTCAATAAAACTTTTATATTTAAAGTTCCTGATAAACTAAAAGGAAAGATTAAGCGTGGCGATAAAGTGAGATTTCCTTTTGGTAGAGGTAATAACGAGAAAGAAGGATTTGTATTTGAGCTTCTTACACTTGATGAACTTAAAGAAAAAAAGTTTTATAAAGATGATGCCTATTTTAAAACTGATGGTGCTATAGAAAAGTTAAAAGAAATAAAAGGTCTGGCAGAAGGTAAAATAGCCGCAAGTGATATACTTCTTAAGATGGCTATTTTTATTTGCAAAGAATATGCTGCACCTATATCACTTTGTGTCAATGCAGTTCTTCCAGTTAAAAAAGAAGTGAAAAAGAATAAAAGGCAGAAAGATGTTATAGAAAATTATGATGTAAGTGCTGAAAATGAATATACAGATATTGTATTAAATGAAGAACAAGATAGGGTATATAATAATATTCTTAAAAGTCACTTAAAGGGTGATTTTGATGAGCATCTTATTTATGGAATTACAGGATCTGGCAAAACGGAAATATATATAAAACTTATAGAAGAAGTTATAAAAGAAAGAAAAAAAGTAATTGTGATGATCCCAGAGATTGCACTTACTCATCAGACAGTCATAAGACTTAAAAAAAGATTTGAAAATAAGATTGCGATAATTCATAGCAGGATGTCAAAAGGGGAAAAGTATATACAATACAAAAAATGTGAAAATGATGAAGTGGATATACTTGTAGGACCAAGATCTGCACTTTTTGCCCCATTTACAAATGTTGGACTTATAGTTATAGATGAAGTAAATGATATGGCATATAAGTCAGATACTACACCTCGCTATGATACTTTGACAGTAGCAAGATATAGATGTAGTGAAGAAAAAGCAACCCTTATAACACTTTCTGCTACTCCAACTATAAGTCACTACCATGCTGCGAGAGATGGCGAAAGGATTCATCTTCATAAATTATCTAAAAGAGCAAGTAGTGATCTTCCGAGTGTCACCATAGTGGACATGAAAAAAGAAGTGAGAGAAGGAAATAAATCAATATTTTCGAAGATCCTTGTTGAAAAGATAAATGAAACACTTGATAGTGGTGACCAGATAATGCTTTATATGAATAGAAGAGGTTATGATACCATATTTACTTGTAAAAGCTGTGGTGAGACATATAAATGCCCACATTGTGATGTGGCTCTTGTGTCACATAATGATGGGATGATGAGGTGCCATTATTGTGGCTATGAGGTTAGAGAGCCACTTAAGTGTCCGAGTTGTGGGTCTATTGAGATAGAAAAATATGGTATGGGAACTGAAAAACTTGAGGAAGAGTGTATGAAACTTTTTCCGAGAGCAAAAGTCTTAAGGATGGATAGTGACACAACTAAAGAAAAGAATGGTCACGATAAAATTATAAAAAAGTTTAGAGATAGAGAAGCTGATATACTTATAGGTACTCAGATGATAGTGAAAGGACATGATTTTCCAGATGTCACACTTGTTGCAGTTATGAGAGGGGATCTAACTCTCTATATGCAGGATTATAAAGCTGCAGAAGAGACTTTTTCTATGATTACTCAATGTATAGGTAGAAGTGGAAGAAAGAAAAAAGGCGAGTCGATTATAGAAGTCTATGATACGGATAGTATGGCGATAAAACTTGCGGCAGAGCAAGACTTTGAAAAGTTTTATGAATGTGAGATAGAAAATAGAAAAAAACTTTTTTATCCACCATTTTCAACTCTTTTGAATGTACTTATTTTTTCAGAAATTGAAAATAAACTTGATAAAGTTGTGAATGACTTAAAAAATGTAATTGATCTTAAAAATAAGGTATCGGCAAGAATTCTTGGCCCTACCAAAGCAAATCCTGAAAAGATAAAAGACACTTACTACAGAAGAATTATAATAAAATGTAAAAATAAGATAGAAGCCAAACAGTTTAGAAGACTGATTATAACTTATCTTAATCTTGTGGATAAGGCATCCATTATAAAGGCGACATATGATATAGAATGATTTTTGGTGTATTCAAAAGTAGCATAAAAAAAGTTAAAAAAGAATCCATACTGTCTATGGTATGTGTTGTATTTGAGTCAGCTTTTGAGATTATAGTTCCACTTATGATGGCGAGACTTATAGACTTTGGCATAGAGAAGAATAATATGTCAGAGATTACAAAATATGGATTGATAATCATAGTGCTTGTTATATTGGAAGCATTATTTGGATGCCTCTGTGCCGTATTTGCAATAAAAGCAAGCACAGTTTTTGCGAAAGATTTAAGAAGTAGACTTTTTGAGAAGATACAGACTTTTGCATTTGCTAATATTGATAAGTTTTCGACCGGATCTCTGGTGACAAGAAGTACAACTGACATAACAAATGTTCAGAGGTCCTTTCAGATGTTGATACGTGGTGCCATAAGAGCTATAGGAATGACTATATTTTCATTAATCCTTACATATACTATATATACGAAGCTTGCGATAATATTTACATGTATGATGCCAGTAGTTGTAGCATCATTTGTACTTATATCAAAATTTGCTGAGCCATATTTTGAGAAAATGTTTGATGCATTTGACAAGCTAAACAACGTGATGTCTGAAAATATTCATAATATGAGAGTTGTCAAGACATTCAATAGAGAAGATTATGAGCTTGATAAGATGAAAAAAACTTCTGATGACATATATGGGTATTCTGTAAAAGCTGAGACACATGTAGCATTGTGGGATCCTTTTATGAATATATCTATGTATATCATACTCATACTTATATCATGGATTGGAGCAAAAGCAATAATAGCATCTGGAAATAATCCTGCACTTGGGCTTACTACAGGACAATTGATGAGTCTTATAACTTATGGCATGCAGATGCTTATGTCGCTTATGTTTATAAGTATGATCTATGTAATGCTTGTTATATCAAGAGCATCTATAGAAAGAGTTGGGGAAGTCTTGATAGAGGATGCGAAAATTAAAAATAAAGAGAACCCAATAAAAGATATTGTAGATGGCAGCATAGAATTTGACAATGTATCATTTAAGTATAGTGAAAATGCAAAAAATCGAGTATTAAAGGATATTAGTTTGAAAATAAATTCTGGCGAGATGATTGGTATTATAGGAGGGACTGGATCTGGCAAATCAAGTTTAGTCAATCTTATACCAAGACTTTATGATGTGAGTTCTGGCAAAATAATGGTTGGTGGACAGGATGTAAAAGATTATGATTTGGAGATACTTAGAGGAGCTATCGGGATAGTCTTACAAAAAAATGTATTGTTTTCTGGAACGATAGCAAGTAATCTTAGATTTGGCAATGAATATGCAACGATTGACGAGATGAAAGAGGCATGTGAGATTGCCTGTGCTATGGATTTTATCAATGAAAAAGAAGATGGATTTGATACTAAAGTAGAGCAAGGCGGCACAAACTTTTCTGGTGGGCAGAAACAAAGGCTTTCAATAGCAAGGACCATATTGAAAAAGCCAAAAATAATTATATTTGATGATTCAACTTCGGCAGTTGATACCAAGACAGATGCTCATATAAGAGATGGACTTAAAAATAAGTTAAAAAACACTACAAAAATTATTATATCACAAAGAATTATATCTATAAAAGAGTGCGATAGAATTATAGTTATGGATAATGGAAGCATAGTGGCATTTGACACACATGAAAGTTTACTTAATAATTGTAAGCTTTATAAAGATATATATGATATACAAAATTCATAAGGACTCGCATAGCTCGCCCATACAAGAATAGATTTTACACATGCAAGAATAGTTTTCGACCGCATAATCGTAGTCGCGAGTTATGCGAGCATAATTTAACATATGTCACCAAGAAGAATGACGGGAGCACCCGTAAAAAAAGTTAAGAAAGGCACATTTAGACGTCTTATAGGTCGTATCCTAGAACATAGGATAAGACTTCTTTTGATTGGCTTTGGCATAGTTGCTACAACTATAGTTAATATAACTATAAGTTTATTTTTGAAAGTAGTAATTGATGATTATATAACACCTATGCTTTCTTATGAAAAAGAGCAAGTAGATTTTACTCCGCTTGCTCATGCTATACTTATTTTTGCAATTATACTTTTTGTATCAGCTATACTTTCTTTCTTGTATCGGTACCTTATGGTAAAACTTTCAAATGGCATACTTCGTGATATGCGTGAGCAAATGTATGGTAAGATGCAACATTTCCCTATAAAATATTTTGATACCAATAAGGCTGGAGATATAATGTCAAAGTATACCAATGACCTTGATACTTTTAGGCAAGTTATATCACAGGCACTTCCTGAAACTATAAAAGGAATACTTACATTTGCACTTATATTCATAAGCATGCTGACATTAAGTATCAATCTCATTGTAGTTGTGGTATTTATGTGTATTGTCATGTTTCTTTTTACAAAATGGGCAGGAGCAAGATCATTTAAAGCCTATAGACAAACACAAAAATCAATTAGTGATCTAAATACTTATGTAGAAGAGATGGTGCTTGGGGCAAAGGAAGTAAAAGTATATTGCTATGAAGAGAGAAATATAAAAGAGTTTGCAAAGAAAAATGCTATGTGGGGGGAGGCGGTGTCAAAAGCAGATACTTTAAGTAATATTCTTATGCCATGTATGAATAGTCTTGGCAATATAATGTATGTACTTATAGCATTTGCTGGAGGAACCATGCTTTTATATGGAGTTCCCAATTATTCAATATTTGGAGTAAATACTTTAACTATAGGGACTATATCATCTTTTATGACCTTCACAAAGACTTTTACAGGCCTTATAGCAGAGCTTAGTGGACAAGTTCCATTTATTACACAAAGTATGTCAGGAGCAGAAAGAATCTTTGATTTACTTGATACTGATGTGGAGATAGATAATGGGACATATACCTTGGTTAAGAAGAGCGATAATGAGTGGGAATGGGTGAATGATGAAAATGAACTTAAATCTGGCGAAAGAGAGACTATTCCACTTGTAGGTAATATAGTACTAACCGACATCAATTTTTCATATGTGAAAGGCAAAGAGATCTTAAAAGATATAAATGTCTATGCTGGTCGTGGCGAAAAAGTAGCACTTGTAGGAGCAACAGGTGCAGGAAAGACAACAATAACAAATCTTATCAATAGATTTTATGAGGTAGATAGTGGCACTATTACTTATGATGGAATAGATGTAAAAGACATAAAGAAAAAAGATTTAAGAGAGTCATTTGCAGTAGTGCTTCAGGATGTAAATCTTTTTACTGGAACTATTATGGAAAACATTCGTTATGGCAAATTATCTGCGACAGATGAAGAGTGTATAGAGGCAGCGAAACTTGTCTATGCAGATGCCTTTATTGACATGCTTCCAGATGGCTATGATACTATGATAAATGGTGATGCAGGTGGACTTTCTCAAGGACAAAAACAACTTATATCAATAGCACGAGCCGCAGTAGCAAATCCTCCATGCTTAATTCTTGATGAAGCAACATCAAGTATAGATACAAGAACAGAAAAGCTTGTCGAGAAAGGTATGAATGGTCTTATGAAAGGAAGGACAGTTTTTATTATTGCTCATAGATTATCAACTATACGTGATGCAGATGTCATCATGGTTATGGAAGATGGAAGAATTATTGAAAGAGGCAATCATGAATCTCTTCTTGAAAAGAAAGGTCGATATTATGAACTATATACTGGGAAGATAGAGATAGATTAGAAAATAAAAAAAAGAACCAGATGATTGGTTCTTTTTTTATATTATTGATATTAATCAGTAAAGATAGGGAGAGTATCTACATAGACGAGTTCGTCATGTACATCATTACTTTCCTTGAATACACAGCAGTATGCAAGTACACTTATATTATATTCTTTTAAGACATCTTTTATAGCATTGATAGTTGATCCTGTAGAGATTACATCATCTACAAAGAGCGCTGTCTTTCCAGAGTATTTCATAAGACTTTTTTTATCAATAAATAGTTGGTTTGTGCCGGATGTAAATGTTTTTACATGTGCTATCACAGGTTCTTCAAAATTGATTTTAATTTTTTTTCTAAATATAAGAAGATTGGTATTGCAAAGGTCTGCTATACGTTGAGCTATAGCGGCACCTTTTACTTCTGCAGAAATGACAACATCTACATTATTTAAGTTCTTTTCTTTAATCTTTTCATATAGGTCATGTGCTGCCGATCTGCTCATATCAGCATCTGCATATGGGTCAAAAACTGCCACATATTTGTTATCGCCGATACCTGCTTTTGGAAGAGAGAACTCTTTTCCATTAAATGTAACCTTATGATATTTATCCATAGTATACCTCCAAGTTAATTCTTATAGCTTATTTACTTTTTTTTACCTGTATTTATGACATTTAAGAAATCAGATAATTCTTTACTAATGTTGGTTTTGTTGTAAGCATAGCCTACTGAATACTTTGGAATCTTGAATTTGATCGGTAGCTTTACAAGTTGTTTTTTATCAAGTTCATCTTGTATGAATTCTTCTACGACACAAGCTATACCTACACCATTTTTTGCAAAGTCAATCATAGTTTCGGTATTATTAACTTCCATGATTTGTCGTGGTATGATTTTATGAGTGTCAAAGATTTTATCTATATAATCGCGGGTGGTATTCTTTTTGTCAAGTAGAAGTATATTACCATTTGCAAAATAATCTGGATCATCTTTGAAAATCTTAGAAAAGTACGATATGTATTCTTTTGAAGCTACAAAGCAGTAGTGTATATCAAGTAGTGACACATATTCGATTTCTTTGTAATTTTTCGAACTCTTATGTAAAAAGGCAAGGTCAATTTTCTTTTCTGTCAATTTTTCAAAGCATTTGTTGGTGTGCATCGTGGATACAGAAAGCCTGATATTGGGGTACTCGCGAGCATATATACTTATATATGACATGAGTAGATGCTTTATAAGACTTTGAGATGCACCTATCCTTATATGACCAAAGTTGATATTGCTAAATGTCTTGAGCTTTAACTCGGCGTCTGTAATATTGTTAAAAGCCTGGGTTAGATGCTCATACAAAAGCTTTCCTTCGGCGGTAAGATTTAAGCCAATTGTAGTCCTGTCAAAGAGCTTTACTCCTAAGGATTCTTCAAGTTTTTTGATGGATTTTGATACGGCAGGCTGTGATATGAGAAGAACTCTTGATGCTTTTGAGACATTTTCTGATTTTGCTACTTCATAAAACGTTTTATATTGTGTAAGTGACTGTTGCATATGTTCCTCCGTTAATAAATGCCTAATTCATATTTTAGCACTTTTTTTTAATGTTGTAAAATATTTTTTAATATAGTATAATTAAGATATGTAATGGAGGGTAGATATGGACGAGTGTACACATAATTGTGATACTTGTGGTATGTCTTGCGGCAGTAAAGACGCGAACATATCAAAACTTAAGCTTGGCGCTGGTTGCAAAATTAAAAAAATCATTGGAGTTTCATCTGGTAAAGGTGGAGTTGGCAAATCTTTTGTCACATCACTTCTTGCATCTGGTTTACAAAAAAAAGATTTTAAAGTAGGTATTCTTGATGCAGATATCTTAGGACCATCAATCCCAAAGTCTTTTGGAATTATAGAAAAAAATATAATTGCTGATGAAAATAATCTTATGTTGCCTAAAGTGACAAGACTTGGTATTAAAGTTATGTCGTCTAATCTTTTGCTTGAAGATGATAAAGACCCTATAATATATAGAGGAACTCTTGTATCAGGAGTTATACAACAGTTTTATAATGAAGTAAATTGGGGAGACCTTGATTATCTTTTTATTGACATGCCACCAGGAACTGGTGATGTGCCACTCACTGTATATCAATCTATACCTATTGATAAAGTAATTATCGTGACATCACCTCAAGACCTTGTATCAATGATAGTAAGTAAGTCTATAAATATGGCTGACAAGATGGACATAAATATAATGGGTGTCATAGAAAACATGTCATATGTAGTGTGCCCAAATTGTGATACGAAGATTGAAATCTTTGGTAAGAGCAAGATAAACAAAGTAGTAGATGAGAATGACACAGTAGTACTGGCTAAACTACCTATGAGAGTCGAGTATTCGAAAATGGTAGATGAAGGTATGATAGAAGATATAGATATGGTTGAACTTGATGATGTATTAAATAAATTATCGGAGCTTGTTAAATGATAGATCATTTTCGTAATATTTTTACATTTATCGGTGGAGTAGGAATGTTTCTCTATGGCATGAAGATCATGTCAGAGGGATTACAAAAAGTAGCGGGACCAAAGCTTGCAAATGTTTTAAAATTTCTTACAGCCAATAAATTTATGGGAATCTTGGTTGGTGCTTTAGTTACTATAGTAATGCATAGTAGTGCAGCAACTACAGTGATGGTAGTTGGTTTTGTAAATGCTGGACTTATGAAATTAAATGAAGCAGTAGGCGTCATAATGGGTGCAAATATTGGTACTACCGTTACTGCTTGGATTATAGCTCTTGCAGAACTTGGATCTGCTGTAGAGATTTTTAAACCGGATTTTTTTGCTCCTATAGTTTTCGGGATAAGTAGTTTAATAGTTGTATTTACAAAGAAAGAGAAGACAAAGACTTCAGCTAATATATTTGTGGGGATCGGACTCCTTTTCATAGGACTTACACTTATGTCTGGAGGTGTGTTACCATATTCAAAATCAAAAGTTTTTAGTGACGCTTTTGAAATTTTAGGAAGAAATCCTGTGCTTGCTATACTTGTAGGTATGATAGTAACAGTCATTCTTTCAAGTTCTACTGCATCAGTGTCTATACTTCAGACTTTAGCTCTTGCGGGTTCTGTATCAAAAGGTGCCGCATGCTTTATAACAGTTGGGCAAAATGTGGGAACCTGTGTAACCACTATTATATCATCAGCGAATAGTAGTAAAAATGGTAAAAGGACAGCACTTCTGCATCTACTCTTCAATGTGATAGGTGGACTTATATTTTCAGTAGTAGTACTTATATTTTATCCACTTCTTAAAGATATGCTCGCTACGCGGATTTCGCTTTTTGAGATATCATTGTTTCATACAGGATTTAATTTAGCCAATACTGCAATTTTACTTCCTTTCTCTAATATGATGGTAAGTATGACTAAAAAGATAATACCAGATACAGCTACTGAGGAGGAAGAAGACTTTAATCTATCAGAGAAGACGCAAGCTATACTTGATAAGCGTATACTCAACCAACCAGCACTTGCTATATCCACAGTAAGACGCGAGATAGTATTTTATGCCAATTATACTTTGAAAAATCTAAAAAGAGCAGTAAACCTTATATTGAAAGATAGAAATGAAGAATTGATTCGTGAGGTGGTTACGCATGAAGAGCAGATAGATAAAACCACTGATATACTCGTAAGTTACCTTGCTGACATCAATAATCTAAGTTTAAGTGATGAAGAACATGTAGAGATAGAGCATCTCATGTCTATATGTAGTGATATAGAGAGAATAGGTGATCATGCAGAAAACATATCTGAAAATGCCGAGCAAATGATGAATTATGAAGTGAAGTTTTCTGAAAGTGGACAGAAAGAAATGGACAATATCATGTCAATTACTCTAAAATCAGTTGAGTGTGCTATAAAATGTATTAATGAAAAAGATAAAGAAGCACTTGCTGAAGTTAGAAAATATGAAGAAGAAGTAGATGATCTTGAAGACATATACCGTGATAATCATATAAAAAGAATGAGTAGTGGTGAATGCAATACTATAGCAGGAATTGTTTTTCTTGATATCATAGGCAATCTTGAAAGGGTTACAGATCATGCCAATAACCTTGCTGATTATACTGAAGCTGAAATAAGTAAAAAAGTTGTGCTTGATAAAAAATATTAAGATAATTATAAAATTTTGGAGGAAATAATATGGCTGTAAAAGTTGCAATTAATGGATTTGGACGAATAGGTCGTCTAGCATTTCGTCAAATTTTTGACGATAAGGATTTTGAAGTGGTAGCACTCAATGATTTAACTGAACCAAAGATGCTTGCTCATCTTCTCAAGTATGATTCTACACAAGGACGCTACAAATATGCTGATGAAGTGTCAAGCTCTGATGATAGCATCACTGTAAAAGGAACTACTATTAAGATTTATAGTGAAAAAGATGCCAATAATCTTCCTTGGGGAAAACTCGATGTAGATGTAGTCTTTGAATGCTCTGGAGTGTATGCAAGTAAGGATAAGGCTATGGCACACATCAATGCTGGAGCAAAACATGTAGTTATCAATGCTCCTGCAGGAAACGATTTAAAGACTATCGTTTATAATGTAAATCATGAGATACTATCAAAAGATGACCAGATTATATCTGCAGCATCTTGCACTACTAATTGCCTTGCACCAATGGCAAATGCACTCAATAAAGCATATCCTATAAAGTCAGGAATCATGTCTACAATACATGCTTATACACCTGATCAGATGCTTCTTGATGGACCACATAAGAAAGGTGATCTTCGTCGTGCTCGTGCGGCAGCACTTAGTATAGTACCAAACTCAACTGGGGCAGCTAAAGCTATAGGACTTGTTATACCAGAGTTAAATGGAAAACTTATAGGTTCAGCTCAAAGAGTACCAACCCCTGCAGGATCTACAACTATGCTTTTTGCAGTTGTTGAAGGAAAAGATATAACAAAAGAAAAGATCAATGAAGTTATGAAGAAAGCTTCAAATGAAAGCTTTGGATATACAGAAGAAGAACTTGTATCAAGCGATATAGTAGGTATGACTTATGGTTCACTTTTTGACGCAACTCAAACCATGGTCAATAAAGTAAGTGATGACTTATATGAAGTGATGACAGTTTCTTGGTATGACAATGAAAATTCATATACATCTCAGATGATTAGAACTGGAAAATATTTTGCTAAGTTAATAAAATAAAAGGGGTAATGACATGGCTAAAAATAAGTTTAATAAAAAGACTATCGAAGATGTAAATGTAAAAGGAAAAAGAGTACTTTTAAGATGTGATCTTAATGTACCTATAATTGATGGTAAGATTATAGATGATCAGAGAATTAGAGCATCAGTTCCTACTATAAAGTATCTTGCTACACATGGAGCGAAGGTGGTTATCTGCTCTCACCTTGGTAAACCAGAAAAAAGACAGGACATAGCTCCTGTATGTAAAGCGTTGTCAAAAGCATGTAAGATGCCTATAAAATTTATCAATAGTGATAGAGTTGTAGATGATAGTGTAGTGAGCGAAGTTTCTAAACTTAAAAATGGTCAGATTGCGTTACTTCAAAATACAAGATGGAGAGATGAAGAATCAAAAAATGAAGATTCATTCTCTAAAGAGCTTGCATCACTCGCAGATATATTTGTCAATGATGCATTTGGTACTTGCCATAGAGCTCACTCATCAACTTATGGTGTATCAAAGTTTGTGCCAGTATCTGTAGGTGGTTTCCTTATAAAAGCAGAGATTGATAAGCTTTGCAATTATATAGAAAAACCAAAGAGGCCTTTCGTGACAATACTTGGTGGATCGAAGATAGCAGATAAACTTAAAGTTATAGATAAAGCTCTTGATAGATCAGATGTAGTCATAATCGGTGGAGGTATGTCATATACTTTCATGAAAGGCTTTGGATATGAGATAGGAAAGTCAATGCTTGATGAATCAAAGATTGATTACTGCATGCAGATGGTTGAAAAGGCGAAAAAGCTTGGAAAAGAACTTGTGCTTCCTGTAGACTGTGTAGCAGCAAAAGATTTCCCAAATCCTATAACTAATCCTAATGTAGAAGCAAAGGTCATGGATCTAAAGCATTTTGATAAGAATTATTCTGGGTATGATGCTGGTCCTGAAACTATCCGCACTATGCTTAAGCATATGATGAAAGCTAAAACTATACTTTGGAACGGACCTGTAGGACTTTTTGAAAATCAAAAGTATGCGGTAGGAACTTATTGTATAGCAAAACAAATGTCGCTTCTTAAAGACACAGTAACTATAGTTGGCGGTGGCGATTCAGCTTCTGCAGTAAATCAATTTAAACTCGCATCTAAGATGACTCACGTATCTACTGGTGGCGGTGCTACACTTGATTTCTTAAAAGGTGAGCCACTTCCTGGCATTGAGTGTTTAACTGATAAATAATTAATAATTAAAAACTCGTAAGGGCGAGTTATACGAGCCAAAGGTAAGGGCGAGTTATACAAGCCCAATTTAAAAGGGCGGATTTCATCCGCCCTTTGGCAAGTATGGAAAAAATAAATAAAGACAACATAAGAAATTTTTGTATAATAGCTCATATCGATCATGGCAAAAGTACTCTCGCTGATCGTATTCTTGAATTGACAGGAACTCTTACAGAACGTGAGATGAAAGAACAAGTTCTTGACAATATGGATATTGAGAGAGAAAGAGGGATAACTATAAAGTCGCAAACTGTACGAGTGACATATAAGGCAGATGATGGTAATGAGTATATTTTTAATCTAATTGATACACCGGGTCATGTTGACTTTACTTATGAAGTGAGTAGATCACTTGCAGCGTGTGAGGGAGCGATACTTGTTGTGGATGCAGCGCAAGGTATAGAGGCACAAACTCTTGCCAATGTATATCTTGCACTTGATCATGATCTTGATATAGTACCAGTAATCAATAAAATTGATCTTCCATCAGCAGAACCTGATAGAGTATGTAGTGAAATAGAAGATGTCATAGGTATAGATACAAAAAATGCTCCAAGAATTTCTGCGAAAACTGGTGAGAATGTAAAGGATGTACTTGAAGCTATAGTTAAGTATATAAAGAAACCAAGTGGGGATGAGACAAAACCACTTCGAGCACTCATATTTGATTCTATATATGATTCTTATAAAGGTGTCATAGTCTTTATAAGAGTTTTTGATGGGATTGTAAAAAAGGGTACAAAAATAAAAATGATTGCAACAGGTGCTACGTTTGAAGTTGTAGAAGTGGGAGTATTTGGTGCAGGTAAATATATATCGACAGATGCTTTATATCCAGGATATGTGGGATATATTACTGCATCTATAAAGAGTGTAAGGGACACAAGAGTAGGAGATACAGTAACTGAACTTTCAAATGAAGCATTGCCACTACCTGGGTATAAAAAAGTAACGCCTATGGTATACTGTGGACTTTATCCAAGTGATGGACAAAAGTATCCTGACCTTAGAGATGCACTTGAAAAGTTGCAGCTTAATGATGCTGCGTTTTCGTATGAGCCGGAGACATCTGTGGCACTTGGATTTGGTTTTAGGTGTGGATTCCTTGGGCTTTTACATCTTGATGTGATACAGGAGCGACTTGAGAGAGAATTTGACCTTGATTTAGTCACTACATCACCATCAGTTGTATACCATGTATATAAAACGGATGGAACCATGGAAATATTAACTAATCCTACAAATTTACCTGACCCATCACTTATAGATCATATGGAAGAGCCTATAGTTAATGCAGAAATTATGGTTACAAAAGAGTATATAGGATCAATAATGAAATTGTGCGAAGAGAGAAGAGGAGTATATCAAAATATTGATTATATAGAAGAAAATAGGGCAGTTTTAAAATATGAATTGCCATTAAATGAGATAATATATGACTTTTTTGATGCACTTAAATCAAGAAGTCGAGGATATGCTTCACTTGACTATAATCTTAAAGGGTATCAAAAGTCAAATCTATGTAAGCTTGATATATTGGTTAATCATGAAAATATAGATGCATTGTCATTTATAGTATTTCGCGGATCTGCTGAAGAAAGAGGCAGAAAAATGTGTGAAAAGCTGAAAGAAGAGATACCAAGACAGCTTTTTGAGATACCACTTCAAGCTGCAATAGGTGGCAAGATAATTGCAAGAGAGACGATAAAGGCATTGAGAAAAGATGTGCTTGCAAAATGCTATGGTGGTGATATAACAAGAAAGAAAAAACTTCTTGAGAAACAAAAAGAAGGGAAAAAACGAATGAAACAATTTGGTGCTGTAGAGATACCACAGTCAGCCTTTATGGCAGTATTGAAACTTGATGAAGAGTAGCATTAGATATAATTTAAAAAGTATGAAAAATCCAATGAAAAAAATTTTTATAATCTTTCTTTTTACATTGTTACTTCTACTTTCTTCATGTGGCAGTAGTGCTAAAAATGATGCTGCTAAAAAAGAAACACTATATGTGTATAATTGGGGTATATACATTGACAAATCTGTTATAGATTCATTTAAGGAAAAGTATAATTGCGAAGTGGTTTATGATGAGTTCGATACTAATGAAGAGATGTATGCGGTAGTGTCAAAAGGAGCAAGAGTATATGACGTGCTTTGCCCTACAGATTATATGATAGAAAAAATGATAAACCAAGATTTGCTTTATGAATATAATATAGATACACTTCCTAACTATGAAAATATAGATAAAAGATTACTTGATATAATGAGTTCGTTTGATAAGAACAACACTTATGCTGTGCCGTATGTTCATTCTACTTTAGGGCTTATCTACAACAAGACAGAGCTTGACAGAAAAAAACTTAAGTACCCAAATAAATGGAGTGATCTCTGGGATGAATCCTATAAAGGTGAGATACTTATGCAAGATGCTATGAGAGATCTTCTTATGGTTGGACTTAAGAAAAATCATTTTTCATTAAATACAAAAAATCAAAATGAGCTTGATATAGCGACAAATGATCTTATAAAGCAAAAGCCTTTAGTAAATGCTTATATGATAGATGACCTTCGCGATAAGATGGTGGGAGCAAATGGCAGTATAGCCGTCATGTATAGTGGAGAAGTAGAATACATAAAAAGTGAAGGGGCACCTTATGAATATGAATATATACTTCCTGAAGAAGGAGTTAATTTCACTATTGATGCATGGGTGATACCTAAAAATGCAAAAAATCCTGAACTTGCAAAAAAATGGATAGATTATATGCTTGAACCTGAGATTGCACTTAAAAATTATGATTATATGCATTATGGTATAGCAAATCTTAAAACTATAGAATTGATAAAAGAGAGAGATGGGGAAAGCATTCTTCATGATGAAGCAATATTTCCAAATCTCGATAATATAGGGATGTATGAACTATATAAAGATCTTGGAGATTTTGAAGAGAATTATAGTGATGCATATAAAAAGATAAAATCTTAGGGGCTTATGGTATGTATGTAGTTATTACTGGAGCAAGTCGTGGTATAGGAAAAGCTTTGGCATATAAGTACGCAGAGAGTGGATACAATCTAATTTTGACCTGCGAAAAGAGTATAGAAGCTTTGTCACTATTAAAAAGTGAGATTGAAAGTAAATATAGTAGAAAAGTGATAATAAAAAAAGGCTTGCTTGATGAAGAAGACATCATAGATGACATATATATACTTATCAATAATGCAGGAAAATGCGATTATGGGCTTTTGCAGGACATAAGTTATGACAGGTACAAAGAGGTAGTTTATGCCAATCTTGACTATATGTTTTTAACGACAAAGCTTGTAAGTAAGGCTTTGCTTAAAAAGAAAGAAGGCATCATAATCAATATTTCTTCTGTGTGGGGGATAGTTGGCGCATCAATGGAAACTGTCTATTCTATGACAAAAGGCGGTGTAAATGCTTTTACAAAGGCCCTTGCCAAAGAATATAGTGAGTCGAGCGTCGATGTTGTAGCGTTTGCACTTGGTGCTGTTGATACAGATATGAATAGTAATCTGACAAGTGATGAAAAAGAAGATTTTATAAAAAGGCTTGATAATAATAGAATGTATACGACAAAAGAAGTAGCTGATAAAATATATAATATCATTTCAACTAATCAGTATAAGACAGGTGACATTATTGAAATCAATAATGGACTAAAATAAATGGATAGGAGAAAAGATGCTATATGATGTGATTATAATTGGAGCTGGGCCAGCAGGTCTTACCGCAGGGATATATGCAAAAAGAGCTTGTCTTAATGTGCTTCTTTTGCAAGATAAGTATTCAATTGGTAGTCAGATATGCAATACTTATGAGGTATGCAACTATCCTGGCTTTAATAATGTTTCTGGGCAAGAATTATATGATAGCATGAGAAGACATGCGATGGAAATAGGAGTCACGATTGTAAGCGAAAAAGCAGAAGACATAATTGATTATAATTTGCCTATAAAAAAAGTAAAGACAAAAGATAATATATATGAGACAAGAAGTATAGTATATGCTGCAGGTGCAAGTCCTAAAAAGTATGGTTTTGAAGGCGAAGATCATTATGTAGGCAATGGAGTGTCGTATTGTGCTACATGTGATGGATCCTTTTATAAGGATAAAGTGGTTGGAGTAATTGGTGGTGGTGATGTAGCGGTAGAAGATGCTATATTTATGTCGCGAATTGCAAAACATGTATATCTCATAATGAGAAGAAATGAAATGAGAGCAACAAAAATTTTGCAAGAAGAAGTAAAAAAACTTACAAACGTTGAGATACTATATGAAGTGCAAGTTGAATCAATAATTGGTGATTTAAAAGTAGAAGGAGCTCTCATAAGAAGAAAAGGAGATGTGATACCTTCTGAACTTACACTTGATGGAATATTTGTAGGTATAGGTATCGCACCAGACACAGCACTTTTAAAAGGTAAAGTTGAGATGGACAATGATTATATAGTTGCTTCGGAAAATTGTATCACTTCTACACCAGGAATTTTTGTAGCAGGTGATGCAAGAAGAAAAGCGCTTCGACAAGTAATAACTGCATGTGCAGATGGAGCAAATGCTATAACATCTGTACAAAGATATTTGACTAGTGGCACAGGCACTTAAACATATATGAAAAAAAATGTAGCTAAAACATATTATGTATATATTTTAGAATGTGCAAATGGTGCATATTATACTGGCATTACTACCGATATAGAACGAAGATTTACAGAACACAAGACAAAAAATAAAGGTGCAAAATACACAAGTGCATTTGGCGTTAAAAACTTGATGGCTGTCTGGAAGACGAAGAAATGTGATAATCCAAAAAGCCTTGCTTCAAAGCTTGAGTATCGTATAAAGGCATTGGAAAGAAAAGATAAAGAAGAAATCATAGCCAATAAAAAGGCGTTCAAAATAATTTTTATGAATAATTTTGAATTTTATTCATTTGTAAGAGTTTTTTAATTTTATATTATTTTTACGAATTTTTACAATTTATATAATGATAGTAAACATATTACCTTGAATGCATAGAATTTATTATATATAAAGAATTTTGTAAATTTTTATTATTTTAATATTTTTTATAATTTGTTAGATTTCGTGATTTAAATAATTTTTCTAATTTTAATATTTTTAAAGAATTTACTTAATTTTATGAATTTTTAAGGAGTAAATATGCATAAATATTTAAGAGCAGTTGGATTTAGTGAGTTTGAAAGGGTGACACAGATTAATTCATTTTTTGATGAACATCTAAAAGATGAAAATCTTGTAAGCACTTACATAACAAGCGATATGAGATTATGCGGTCAATATAATATTGATGTATGTAGTGGTGCAGGAATATCTGTTATCGGAGAAGAAGAAAAAAACTCTTTAGCTAAAATTGACTTTTATTATCCTTTTCTTAAAGGATATGATTATACTCTTATAGAGGAATGCACTATTGAAAAGCATAGTGACAAGGAGTCATATGCTGGCATAATTGATGATTATAGGATGGGCATAGCGCTTATATTTTATCTAACAAATGGCAATGTATATAATAGCCTTTTGAAGAAATATAAGTTTTCAGATATTAAGATAGATAGAATTTTCTTATCAGCATTATCTGTAGAAGGAAAAATAATACTTCCTGTAGACAACAAAAGTAAAAATGTAAATGAATTTGCTGATAAAAAGAAATTAAATCAGAGCTTTGATGATATATATGATGATGAAGATGATTTTGATGATAGACCAATTACTACAAAGTTTATTGATGATATAAATGATTTTTCTGATGGGATTGATAAAAAAGAAGTAAGTATAGGTATAGGTATTAAACTACCAAGAAATTATGTAGGGTCTCAAGAAATGAGACTAAAGAATGAAGATCTTTACTCTATAGTCGAGACAAGTCTTGTACCACATGGCATAGAGTGCGATAAATATCAGATAGTTGCAGAAATACTTAGTGTGACACAGAAAGTCAACAATTTTACGAAAGAAAAAATGTATGAGATGAGAGTGTCAACCATGGGGTTACAGTTTAACCTTATGATCAATGAAAAGGATCTTGAGGGAGAACCACTTCCTGGTAGAAGATTTAGAGGCGTTATCTGGCTTCTTGGCGAGATTGAATTTTTGACACGATTTGAAGAACAAAAAGAGAAAAAAGAATCGATATAATCATAGATACTATGATTCTAAAACCATAAATCATAAAGATTTTTTCTGGTAAGAGACAGATGATATAGTCTTCAGATGGGTCAAGTAGCCATAGATCATTGGTGAAAAGCACTTCGTGAAAGTGTATAAAAAATGTCTCAAAATTAATTGCTGCAAAAGCAAAAATTGCTGTAAGCACAATTGATATAATTACTACAACTCTTTTATATATAACTTTAAGAATTTGTAAAAACTTATCATACCGTATGATTTTGAAAAGCGAGATGATGAGACACATGATGGATATATAATAAATCTTTAAAAAAGCGACTATTAAGTTTCTCACATCTGCCATATGAATTTTTGACCTGACAGAATAAAAATCAGTCAATACGCCATCTATAGTTACTTTAGTCTCGAGAAATTGTAATCTTCCTGATATATATTTCATAAGTTCTTCTGATATAAGCTTCAGATTATCGTTTGTCAGTGCAAATGGAAGATTTTCAAAAGATCTCTCAGACATGATAAGTTTATATAATCCGTCTTTGTCAATAAAGCATACAAGATAAAATGCTGAGAATAGCAAGAAATACACTAAACTCACAGAAAAAATTGAATAATATATTTTATTTTGCTTTAAATTATTACTATTATACATAAAATTTTTAAGTGCTGGAGGTAGAATATGAAAATGATAATTAAGAAAACTGCTTTAGTTTTCACTATGGCTATTGTTATTTTAACTTTATTTGCTTGCACAGTCAATAGTAGTAAAGGAACTGTGGTTGCAGAGACAAGTGTTGCAGCGGTAGATACATATGCTGCTCGTGGTTTTGCGGCACCTACATCATATAAAGTGACAATGAATGATGCTATTGGTGCTTATAGTACGGAAGAAAGTATGGATGTCAGCACTCAAAAAATCACTAAGACAGTTGATTTAAGTGCAGAAACTAAAGAATTTGATGAATCTTTGACATGGGTAAGAGAACATGTAGCAAAATATAATGGAATCATTGATAGTTCTTATGTGGATACAGGAAGTATTGATGATACTAATTATAGAAAAAATGCTTATTTTTCTATAAGAGTGCCAGCTGAAAGTCTTGATAGTTTTTTAAATGATGTGGGTGGTACACTCAATATCACATTTAGAAATGAAAATACTCGTGATATAACTGAAGAGTATGATGACACAGAAGGCCGAATTAAAACACTTAAGATAGAAGAAGATAAACTTAATGAACTTATGGAGAAAGCTAAAAATGTAGAAGATATGATAAATATTGAAAGCAAGCTTTCTGATGTAAGAAGAGAACTTGAAAACTTATCAAAGAAGTTGGGAAGGCTTGACAAACAAGTAAATTATTCTACAGTCAATATGAATATTGCAGAAGTTAAAGAGCTTTCAGAACTTACACCATCAGATGATTATTCAAGAGAAAATATAATAAAACTTATAAAGAAAAATTTTGAAGATACTAAGATGTTTTTTGTAAGTCTTTTTGTATATTTAATTACACATTTACCTGCTATAATATCTGGTCTTGTGATACTACTTGTAATTCTTATTATAATAGCAATATGTAGAGCATTGTCTGGAGATAAGGATGTTCAAGTAGATAATAGTAAAACGGAAAAAAGTGAAAAAGATATAAATGTAGATGGTAGTGATGATGTAGAAGTAGAGTTTTATGAAGATGTAGATAATTAGTTATTGCATGAGAAGTCGCATATCATCAGGGAGCTTCGCATCGAATCTCATTATCATCTTGGTAATTGGGTGAGTAAGTATCAATTCGCTTGAATGAAGTGCCTGACGTGTGATAAGAGAGTAGTCTGGATTGTAGAGAAAATCGCCAATGATTGGGAAACCAATATGCTTCATATGAATTCTTATCTGGTGGGTACGGCCTGTGTAAAGTAAAAACTTACAAAGAGATATATCATATTTTTTATAATATTTTAATACGCATACTTTAGTAATTGCTGGCTCTCCATCAAGTGCTACACATCTCTTGATGGTAGAGTCATTTTCTCTTTTTATAGGGGATCTTACAAGAAGTTGTAGATCTGTCATATATTCTATATCACTAATACCTTCAAAATTATTATTTACTTTTAATGCATTGTAGATATTTCCTTTGCAGAGCCCAAGATATGATCTCTTGATGAAGTTTTTAGCAATGTAGAGAGAAAGAGCAGAAGCGGAAAACTTATTTTTGGCTATGAGACATACCCCGCTTGTATCTCTATCGAGCCTTGTGATTGGTCTATAGACAAAGTTTCGATCGTTATAGTAAGCTGCGAGAGCATTGCCAAGGGTATTTAAGTGATTGCCTTGCGATGGGTGTATAGGCATATCGGATGGCTTATTTATAACGATTAAATCTTCATCTTCATACATTATCTCGTATTTTAGTTTATCATTTGGCTCTATATCAGAGTTTTCGTCTTCAATTATATCAATTTTTATTTCTTCGCCTGCGGTTAATATATGAAACATATCCATGCTTAAGGTTTTTTTCACATGTTTAATAAGGTCTTGAGAGAAACCTTCTGCAGCCAAAAAGTCTTTAAGGTACTTACCTTCATAAGAATTTGGCACTATGTATATAAGTTTTCTAACGGAATTAATCATAGATCTTTGAATCGAGGATTTTTAGTATCTTTGTCTGATAGCATGATCTTAAAGCTTTCGTCACAAGGAATTGGCCATTTGATATTTAAATCAGGGTCATTGTATATTATGCCACCCTCATCATTTGGGTGATAAAAGTCTGTTACTTTATATGAAAATTTGGCAGTATCTGATAAAACTAAAAATCCATGCGCAAAGTTTTTTGGCACATAAAACATAGTATTGTTGTCTTCAGTTAATTCTACACCATAGTATTTTCCGTAAGTAGGAGAGTCTTTTCTTATATCAACTGCCACATCAAATACTTTTCCTTTTAGACAACGCACGAGTTTTGCTTGAGGATATTTTATCTGGAAGTGAAGCCCACGAAGAACTCCTTTGCTACTCATAGACTCATTGTCTTGCACAAACTCATCTGCAATACCAAGATTTGTAAAATCATTTTTATTATAGCTCTCAAAAAAATATCCACGTAAATCTACGAATGGATCGTATTTTATAACTTTTAAGTCTTTTATGCCAGTCTCAATTACACTAAACCTTCCCATATTTATCCTTTCGGGAGTATCCCTACATTTATTTTAGATTTGTAAATGCTGTAGATAGCATAAGCTTTATACGATTGAGCTGATTGACTTCTGATGCACCAGGATCATAATCTATAGCTACGATATTGGCATCTTTATAATTTTTCTTTAGCTCTTTTATGACACCTTTTCCTACTATGTGGTTAGGTAGGCATCCAAATGGCTGAGTGCAGATGATATTTGGTACACCTTCATCAATTAGTTCAAGCATCTCTCCAGTTAGGAACCATCCTTCACCAGTTTGATTACCTATTGATACATATTTTTTTGCCATGTGCGCAAGGTTTCTTATGTGAGCTTGCTCTGTGAAGTGCATCGACTTTTTAAGAGCCATTCTTGCTGGACGCCTTAAAAACTCTATAAAGGATATACTAATATTTGACAAGAATCTTGCCATGGCTTTAAAGCCTAAGTACTTTGTCTTAAAATTACTATTGTATAGTGAGTATAACATAAAGTCCATAAGATCAGGCATTACAGCTTCTGCGCCTTCTTTTTCAAGCAGATTCACGATATTGTTATTGGCGAGACTTGAAAATTTCACAAGGATTTCTCCGACTATTCCAACCCTTGGCTTTTTAATATCAAGCCTTTCTATATTGTCAAAGTCTTTTATGATGTCTTTACACATCTTGCTAAACTTTGAGAAGTTTACTTTTCCTTTTGTGAGAAAGTCTATACATTTATTTTTCCACTCTTTATGAAGCTTATCAGCGCTACCTTTTATTTTTTCGTATGGACGAGTAGCATATACTACTCTCATAAATATATCACCAAAGATTATTGAGTAACATACCTTCATAATCATTGGAAGATTATATGTGAGACCTGGATTTTTTTCCATGCCATTATAATTGATAGACACCACAGGAATTTGCTCCATGTGAGCTTTACGAAGAGCACGCCTTATAAATCCTACATAGTTGGAAGCACGACATCCTCCACCAGTTTGAGTCATCATGATAGCTGTATGATTTAAGTCGATTGTTTTATTGTTAATTAGTTCGTCCATTATCTGACCGACCACGATAAGAGATGGGTAGCAGGCATCATTATTGACAAACTTTAGCCCCATATCTATGACATTACGATTATTATTTTGTAATATTCGCACTTTGTAACCACATGAGTTTAGTGCTGGTTCAAGTAAGTCAAAGTGTATAGGACTCATATTTGGCGCTAATATTGTGTGAGTTTTTCTCATCTCTTCTGTAAATATAACTCGGTTATAATTAGACGGCATGATGACACGAGTTTTATCTTTTCTTATATTGATAGCTGATATCAGTGATCGTATACGGATTCGAGCTGCACCTATGTTATTGACTTCGTCAATTTTAAGTAAGGTGTAGATTTTAGAAGAGCCAGATAGTATATCTGACACTTGGTCTGTAGTTACAGCATCAAGTCCACAGCCGAAAGAATTAAGTTGTATGAGATCAAGGTCATCACGATTTTTTACCAGATTGGCACAAGCATAAAGTCTTGTGTGATACATCCATTGATCAGTAACTATGATTGGTCTTTCTATCTTGCCAAGATGTGATACAGAGTCTTCAGTAAGAACGGCAAAACCATAACTTTCTATAAGGTCAGGTATGCCGTGGTGGACTTCACTATCTACATGATATGGACGACCTGCGAGAACTATACCGTGAGCATTATTTTTCTTTATCCACTCTAAAGTTTCATTTCCTTTTTCCATCATGTCTTCACGTGATTTTATAAGTTCGTCCCAAGCTGCATCACATGCTCTATCTATCTCTACTTCGCTCACGTTTTCAAAATATGCATGATTACGGATAGCTTTTATAAGAGATTCGTGAAGAACAGTTTTATTGGTAAATGCAAGAAATGGATTATAAAACTTTATGTTCTTTAGATGAAGGTTTTCTACATTATTTTTTATATTTTCTGCATAAGATGTCACCATAGGGCAGTTGTAGTGATTTTGTGCACCAGCAGTTTCATTTCTTTCAAATGGCACACATGGCATAAATATAAATTTAGCACCATTTTCTATAAGCCATTCTATATGCCCATGGACAAGTTTAGCAGGGTAGCATTCAGATTCTGATGGTATGGACTCTATACCCATCTCGTACATTTTTCTACTTGAGATAGGAGAGAGAAGGACAGAGTAGCCAAGCTTTTTGAAAAATACAGCCCAGAATGGAAAGTTTTCATACATATTTAAAACTCTTGGTATACCTATCACACCACGTGGAGCTTCACTTGGTGGTAGTGGTTCATAGTCAAACATTCTCTTTGCTTTATAGTCAAAAAGATTAGGGGCTTTATTTTCCTTTTTTGGAAGTCCAAGTCCTTTTTCACATCGATTACCTGATATAAATCGTCTTGTGTATTTTCCTTCACTATCAGCAAATGCATTGACAGTGAGTACACAGTTATTGAGACATTTGCCACATCTTGCGATAGTTGTCTTATAATCAAGATTTATAATCTCGTCAAGAGAGAGCATTGTAGAAGTATATGAGCCGCTTTTCTCTATAGCGAGATAATATTTTTCTTTTGCGATAAGTGCTGCGCCAAAAGCTCCCATGATGCCAGCTATATCAGGACGCACCACATTTCGACCAGTTATCTTTTCAAGAGCTCGAAGAACTGAGTCGTTGTAAAATGTACCACCTTGCACTACTATATTATCGCCAAGAAGCTTTGGGTCAGTAACTTTTATAACTTTATATAATGCATTTTTTATGACAGAATAAGAAAGGCCAGCACTTATATCAGATACTTCAGCTCCTTCTTTTTGTGCTTGCTTTACATTGGAATTCATAAATACAGTACATCTTGTACCAAGATCTATAGGATTTTTAGAAAAAAGAGCAACTTTCGCAAAGTCTTTTACTTGATAGTCAAGACTTTTTGCAAAAGTTTCTATAAAAGATCCACACCCTGATGAACATGCTTCATTGAGAAGGACATTATCTACATAGCCGTCTTTGATTTTTATATACTTCATGTCTTGACCGCCGATGTCAAGGATAGCATCAACATTTGGGTTAAAGAATGTGGCACCATAGTAGTGGGCGATTGTCTCAACTTCACCAAAATCAAGACAAAATGCAGATTTAAGAAGTTGCTCACCGTAGCCAGTAGAGCAGCTTGCAGCTATCTTACAATTTTTTGGTAAGAGCTCTTTTAAGTTTTTTATAGCGCGTTTTGCTGTATCAATAGTTGAGCCGTTGTTATTATCGTAGAAACTATGTAGAAGTTTTCCGTCTTTTGATATAAGTGCAAATTTGGTAGTCGTAGATCCGGCGTCTATACCAAGAAAGCATTCGCCTTCATACGAGGCTAAATCAATTTTGCCAACTGTGGCAAGTGAGTGCCTATATTTAAAATCTTCGTATTCTTTATTGTCGTTAAAAAGTGGTTCAAGTCTTTTTATTTCAGTATTTAATTTTATGCCTGCATCAAGCTTTGCTATGAGATCAGTGATTGAAAATATAGTATCATTTTTTAATTCACATAGACAACAACCTATTGCTGCATATAGATGAGAGTTTTCAGGATTGATGATAGTTTCGTCTGTGAGTTTTAGTGTCCTTATAAATGCATTTCTAAGTTCTGAAAGATAGTGAAGAGGTCCGCCAAGAAATGCTACATGTCCTTTTATGGGTTTGCCACATGCAAGACCTGATATAGTTTGGTTGACTACTGCTTGAAAAATTGATGCTGCAAGGTCTTCCTTAGTCGCACCTTCATTGATGAGTGGTTGTATGTCTGACTTTGCGAAAACTCCACATCTTGCTGCTATAGGGTATATCATCTTATAACTCTTTGCGTATTCATTTAGACCTTCTGCATCAGTTTTTAAGAGAGAAGCCATCTGGTCTATAAAAGATCCTGTCCCGCCAGCACATATGCCATTCATTCGTTGATCAACTGATGAACCATCAAAATAGATGATTTTAGCATCTTCACCGCCAAGCTCTACTGCGACATCGCATTTATCATTAAGTTTTTTAAGGGAGGTAGATACTGCTATAACTTCTTGAGTGAAGTTGACTTGAAGAGCCTCTGAAAGCGATAGACCGCCCGAACCAGTGATACACACATTTAAATCTATGTCGCCAAGACTTTTATATGCATTTTTTAAGAGACTACTTAGGCACTCTTGTATATTGGCAAGGTGCCTTTTGTATTCTCCATATAATATTTGATTTTTTTCATCAGTAATAGCGACTTTAACAGTCGTGCTACCGATGTCGATACCAAGTCTTTTCATAATAGTAGTATTATAACATTTTTATAGCACTTTTTCCATAGACAAGAATGTCGGTAGGATTTATCAAAAATTGAAAATAGCATATATGTGTGCTATAATTTAATATTAATTTGATATAAGATTAGTGTATACAATGAATGCTGTAGAAGTTAAAAATTTAACAAAAATCTATGAACTTTACAAAAAACCAATAGATAGGTTAAAAGAGAGTATAAGTATAACTCGAAAAAACTATCATAGAGATTTTTATGCTTTAAATGATATAAACTTTAATGTAAAAAAAGGTGAGTCATTTGGCATAATAGGTATCAATGGTTCTGGCAAGTCTACTCTTTTGAAAATCATTACAGGAGTTTTGTCTAAGACTAAAGGCGAAGTCGAAGTTTATGGCAAAGTGGCAGCTCTTCTTGAACTTGGTGCAGGATTCAATATGGATTACACAGGCATAGAAAATATCTATATGAATGGCACTATGATGGGATTTACTAAAAATGAAATGGATGAGAAACTTGATAAGATTATAGATTTTGCAGATATAGGTGACTTTATATATAGACCAGTGAAAGAATATAGTAGTGGTATGTTTGTTAGACTTGCATTTGCATTATCTATAGCTGTAGATCCTGATATACTTATAGTGGATGAAGCGCTTTCTGTAGGAGATGTATTTTTTCAGACCAAGTGCTATAAGAGAATGGATGAGCTTAAAGAAAAAGGAACTACTATTATAATGGTGACCCATGATCTTGGGGCAGTTATAAAGTATTGTGATAGGACAATGGTTCTTCATAATGGCAATCAGATAGCGGTAGGTGCTCCGCATGAGATGGTAGATTTATATAAGAAGATACTTGCAGGACAAGAACCAACTGTAGCAGATAAAATAGAGCCAAGCACCGAGAGCCCGCAAATCGTAGGGGCGAGCATTGCGAGCCCGCAAGCCGTAGGAGCGAACACCGAGAGCCCGCAAGATGTAGGGGCGAACACTGTGAGCCCGCTTAAAAATAATATGACTATAAATCCAAATGCCGACATATATGGAGACATGAAAGCAGAGTTTATAGATTTTGGAGTGGTTGATGAGAAGGGTAATCCAGCTACTATAATAGTTAAAGGCGAGAATTTTACTATAAAAGAAAAAATACGAATGAATGACACTATATATAACCCAATTTTTACATGGACCATTAAGGATAAAAGAGGGGTTGAGCTCACTGGTACCAATACTATGCTTGAAAAAATAGATACTGGAGTAGGGGAGAAAGGTAGAGTTTATGATGTGTCATTTACACAGAAGATGCGACTTCAAGGCGGAGAGTATCTGCTATCCATGTCATGCACAAGTTTTGAAGGCGAAGACTTAAAAGTGCATCATAGGATGTATGATGTGATAAGCCTTACAGTATTAATTAATGAAAATAAAGTTGGAATATTTGATTCGGAGAGTAAAGTCACTATAAAATAAAAAAATGGAAGGCTGTACCTTCCATTTTTTATGCATTGTTTTCTATGAATTGAATGATTTAACCGTCACTGTTATGTCACTTTTTCCTTCTCTTAGTATATTTTCATCCATGTCTACTACATTTACATCATTGCCGTCTTCATCTACGAGTTTTCCTTTTAAAGTAAGATTATTGATTATACAACTTGATGTCACGACCCAAGTGGAAGACTTATCCACATATACATCAGCATAACCATTTCCGGTTGCCTTGCCAGCGTAGTTTTCATCATCTATTATTTCACCTGTAAATATTGAGTTGTTTTTTAGATTTAGTGAAAGAGTACTTATAGAATCATAGAGTATTTTGCCATCAAGTTTTTGACTATTTGCATTGAATGTACAATTTGCACCATTTGAGCCTTTAGATCCCCAACCCCTTTCATTTCTATTTCCAGTCACTTGCAATAAAAACTCAAAGTCATCTGATGGATTTAATTCTACATTTTTCAAATTAAACTCTGATTCGGTATTAGTCGTATAAAAGAGACCTCCATTTGTAGATATGATTTTGCCACCTTCCATATTGAAAGTTCCTTTTCCGATAGTTGAATCACCAGACATGCTTTGATATATGATTACTGACCAAGTGATATCATTTTGATAGAGATCTTTCATGCTTGATGTTAGAGTTACATTTTTAAGCGTTGTAGTATTGAGACCTTCTATGCATATGGCTTCAGAACCATTGGCAGTGAGAGTTGCATCACTTACGTTTATATCTGCAGTACAATATATAGCAGGTGAGCCTTCGCCATTTGATGTGTAAGTGCCACCTGTTACATTCATTTGGCCACCACCTCTATCAGATCTTATAGCTGCACTTGACTTGCCATTTGTGGTTACAGTGACATTGGTAGCATTTAGTGTACCACCACCTGCTACATGGATACCGCCTGATGTGTCATCATTAGTATTTATTATTACATTACTAAGATTTGCAGTTCCTTTTCCATAGGAAAATACACCGGCTCCGCCTTTTGAATTAGTTGTAATAGTTCCATTTCTAAGTGTGAGATTGCCATTTGCTGAAAGCACTGCAGCACCTACGCCATAAAATGAAGCACTATCTCCTCCAGAGCTACTATTGTTTTCTCGGTTGATGGTAAAATTATTTATTGTTACATTGGCACCATTTTCTATAAGAACTGCAGACTCATCACTTTCAGTTGATGTGACATTTAAATCAGTAATGAGTTTATTATTATTGTATGTATTGACGGCTTTATAATTTGCAGGAGAATTGTTGTCACCTGGCTGATTATGCATTCCGTTTTCTTTAGGTGGCATGCCGGGTGGATTGCCATATTGGATGTTGTCCATTTTTGCATCATCTGGTTTCATATCACCAGGTCCCATGTCGCCAGGCCTATAATTATCTATATCCGCAGGACCATTTGGCGTAAATGGTACATTGTCAGCTTCATTTGGTGTAAGATTGTTAAATTCTTCTTGAGTAATAGCGTTCGAACTATCATTTTCAAGATTGATTGATGGAGTGGTTGGGGTTATGCGGCTGCTACATGAAAATAAAAAAGTAATACTTGTGATAGTAAAAGTAGTAATTAAAGCTTTTGAGATAAGTTTTGATAATTTTTTCATAGTTAAAACCTCGATTTGTGAGATATTTATCTTGTATTATATGTGAGATATAAAAAGTACTTTATATAATGGCTATAGTATAACAAAAAATTGTGAAAAAAGCATGTTTATTTTATGTTAAATTATGTATAAAATTGTGATTATTGTAATCTCCATTAGCCAAATTAAACTATTGACAAATATTTAAATTATAATTATGATTTGACTAAGAAAAAGTATAGTTAGAATAAAATGTATATATGGAGGAAATTTTATGTTAAATGTAAAAGTAAAAGAGTTATTAAATGATCAAGTCAATAAAGAGATGTATTCTGCATATCTCTACCTTGATTTTTCAGGATTTATGGGTGATAAGGGACTTGGCGGATTTGCTGCATGGTATAAGAAACAAGCTGAAGAAGAAATGGAGCATGCATTCAAAATCTATGATTACATTCATGCAAATGGTGAAAAAGTAGAATTACTTGCTATAGCAAAGCCAAGTATTGCTTTAAATGATGAACTTCAAGTGTTAAAGGAAGGACTTAAGCATGAGCAATATGTGACAGGACTTATCAACAATATCTACGCAGTAGCGATGAATGAAAAAGACTATAGAACTATGCAGTTTATGGATTGGTTTATTAAAGAGCAATGTGAAGAAGAAGAAAATGCAGAAGAATTAATATCTAAATTTGAGAAATATGGAAAAGACCCAGCTGCTCTTTTCGAACTTGATAAGTCTCTTGGAAAGAGAGATTAGATAATGCGCCGCCATCATTTGGCGGCTTTTTTGAGGGATATATGGAAGAGTTTAAGAAAAAGATAAAACTTGTAAGTCGTGACCTTAAATACAAAGGCACTATCATGGATATCTATGATGATACAGTTGAAGTTGATGGGCATATAACACATTGGGATTATATGGGTAAATGTGATGCAGCAGCTATTTTACCAGTGCTTCCAAATGGCAATATTTTAATGGTTCGTCAGTATAGACTTGCTGTAGATGAGTGGACACTTGAATTGCCTGCTGGCAAACTTGATTATGATGGTGAAGATTATCTTGAATGTGCAAAAAGAGAACTTGAAGAAGAAGCAGGGTGCAAAAGTGACAATATAGAATTTTTATGTGATGTATATACTGCTTCTGCTTTTTGTTCTGAAGTTGTGAGAATATTTGTTGCTACTAATCTGCAAAAAGGTAAGCAGCATTTTGATAGGGATGAAGAAGTTGTGGTAGAAGAGTGGACGCCAGAAAATCTAAAAAAAGCTATATATGATGGTAAACTTAAGGACGGGAAGACAGTATCAGGGCTTATGACTTATTTTACTAAGTTTAATGTGTAAATAGGCAAAAATTAAGAAAAATCTAAATAATGAAGGAGTATAGTATGCCAAAAGTATTGTTAATTAATGGAAGCCCTCATGAAAATGGTTGTGTAAGAGTTGCATTTGATGAGATGATTAAAGTATTTGATGAATGTAAAGTGGAGACAGAATTGATACAAGTAGGAAATAAAGCGATAAGAGGGTGCATCTCGTGCAAGTCATGCGAGAAAAATGGCAAATGTGTATTTGATGATTTAGTAAATGAAGTTGCAGTGAAATTTGAAAAAGCGGATGGGCTGGTAGTTGGAAGCCCTGTATATTATGGTTCACCAAATGGGACGCTTATATCATTTTTAGATAGATTATTTTATAGTACAGGTTTCTCAAAACATATGAAAGTTGGAGCGGCAGTTGTAAGCTGCAGAAGGGGTGGAAATACTGCAAGCTTCGATGTTCTAAATAAATACTTTACAATAAGTAATATGCCAGTAGCGTCAAGCTCTTATTGGAATCAGATACATGGCTTTACAGCAGAAGATGCTAAAAAAGATTTAGAAGGTTTACAGACTATGCGAAATCTTGCAAAAAACATGTCATATATGATAAATGCATTTGCAAATGAGAAAATAAAAAATTCATATCCAACACTTGAACTAGATATGTATACAAGCTTCCCAGATGGGAAATAAAGCTTTGATTTATAAACTTTCAGACTATTTATATCCACTCCAAAAACTTGAAAAAATTTTGAGTTTTTGGAGTGGATATTGTAGAAGTAAATAAAAAGTAATAATAACAAAAAGGAATTTATTGGACGAAATATGAATAATTTGCAACTAAGAGTTTTATTTATTGCAATAATTAACAAAATATCAAATTATAATTGTAGTTTGTTTTGTAAAAGGATATGATGAAAGGGGTATTTTATGAAGAAATTTAATATTGTAAAACTAATAATTGCGATAGCCATTCCACTTTTAATCGGAGGCCTGTCAGCGTTTTTAACTAAAGATGCAATGATGGTGTTTAATGCTATAAAGAAACCACCGCTTGCACCTCCAGGAATTGCATTTCCTATAGCATGGACTATACTGTATATATTAATGGGTATTGCAAGTTATTTGATCTATAATTTGGATGAAGATAAATTAATTAGTTCACAAACTATATTAAAAAATAATATATTGATTATCTATATTGTTCAACTTATATTTAATTTCTTTTGGTCAATAATATTTTTTAAGCTTTCAATGTATAAGTTTGCGTTCGTATGGTTAATTATTTTATGGATTCTTGTATTTATGTTTATAAAAGACGCAATGAAGCTTTATAGGGTAGCTGCTTATTTGATGATACCATATTTACTTTGGATGACATTTGCTGGTTATTTAAATATAATGATAGCAGTATTAAACTAGTGAGATATAAAGACTAAGAGTGATAATAATATGGCGCACACAAGTAGAATTTACTGAGATAGCACTTGATGCGATGAAAGATTTTAGTTATTAAGGAGAGTGTATGAGTAAAAAAGTAGTTATAGTATCGACGACACCAAGAAAAAATGGCAATAGTGAGATTTTGGCCACTGAATTTATGAAAGGTGCAGTTGATAATGGAAATGATGTAAGGATGATTAAAGTTCGTGAGATGGATCTAAAGTTTTGCAAAGGTTGCTTTTCTTGCCAAAAGACCAATAAATGTGTCATAAAAGATGATTTTACAAAAGAAATGCTATATGATATATGTAAGGCAGATGTCTTAGTATTTGCCACTCCTGTATATTATTATGCGTCATCAGGACAGCTTAAGACATTTATAGATAGGATGAATCCACTTTTTAATGTGAAGCAAAATATTCATGACATATATATTATAGCTACAGCTGCAGAAAATGAAGCGCGGACATTTAAAGGTGTAAAAGAAGACATCAAAGGTTATGTTGATTGTTATGACGATAAGAAAATTAAAGGTACATTATTTGCAGGTGGAGTAAATGATGTCGGCGAAGTGAAGACTCATAAAACATATATGAAAAAGGCCTATGACATGGGGCATAAGATTAAGTGATTAAGATTTCATAGTTAGAAATTGTAAAGATAAATTAGTAATGAAAATAGAAAGCATTAGTGCATATGGTATGCTTGACACATCAATTATGTAGTTGCAAGATTTTGGGAAATATGATATAAATCTAATATGGAAATTAATACGGAGGAAGACATATGAGTAAATCAAAAGTTTTTTGGACAGATTTTAGAACAGTTGCATTTGGAGATGGACCTGCTACAAAGCTAAAAAAACTTGTGAAAAAAGCTGGTATAGAGCAAATTGATTTTAAAGATAAATTTGTTGCCATTAAGATGCATTTTGGAGAGAGAGGAAACTTGGCATTTTTAAGACCAAACTATGCAAGAGCAATAGTTGATGTAGTTAAAGAACTTGGTGGTAAACCATTTCTTACAGACTGCAACACAATGTATCCAGGTTCAAGAAAAAATGCACTTGAACATCTTGAGTGTGCATGGGAAAATGGTTTTACACCTATGACTGTGGGTTGCCCTCTTCTTATAGCTGATGGATTGAAAGGACATGATGAAGAAGAAGTACCTGTAAATGGTGGCGTGCATGTAAAGAAAGCAAAGATTGGTAAAGCTATAATGGAAGCAGATATAGTTATATCACTTAGTCACTTTAAAGGACATGAGATGACAGGATTTGGTGGAGCTATAAAAAATCTTGGTATGGGTGGTGGAAGTAGAGCAGGAAAATGTGAACAACATAGTGATGGAAAAGCTAAAATCAATGAATCACTATGCGTAGGCTGTAAAAGATGTCTTAAAGAGTGTGCAAATGGTGGCCTAAAATTTGATGAGAGCAAGAAGAAGATGACTGTCGATGAGAATAATTGTGTTGGTTGTGGAAGATGTCTTGGAGCTTGCAATACTGATGCAATATATTTTGACAATGATACAGCACTTAAAGATTTGAATGAGAAGATGGCAGAGTATACAAAGGCAATAGTAGATGGAAGGCCAAGTTTTCATATATCACTTATAGTTGATGTATCACCAAACTGTGATTGCCATCCAGAAAATGATGTGCCAATTATACCTGATATTGGTATGTTTTGTTCAAGCGATCCACTTGCACTTGATAAGGCATGTGTTGATATGTGTATAAGTAAAGAACCATTTGACAATACACTTCTTACTGAAAATATGAAAGCACACGGGAATAGTAATCATGGCGACCACTTCACTAATCTTAATCCAGAGACAAATTGGAAAGACTGCCTTAACCATGGTGAAAAGATTGGACTTGGTAGTCTTGAGTATGAATTGATTAAAGTGTAAGGGGCTCGCACAGCTCGCCCGTACGGCAAGGCTCGTATAACTTGTCTGTATGAATAGACTTGGATAAGGTTTAGGAGTTTAGTTATGAAAATGATAATCGCCTCTGATCTCCATGGCTCTTCAGCGTGCATAAAAAGGCTTTGGGATAGGGTAGATATAGAAAAACCTGATAGGATAGTTTTACTTGGAGATCTTTTATATCATGGTCCAAGAAACGGACTTCCAGAGGAGTATGATACAAAGACTTCGATTGATTTACTAAATAGTAAATCTGATCTTATAACATGTGTTCGTGGGAACTGTGATTCGGAAGTTGATATTATGGTACTTGATTTTTTGGTAGAAGCTCCACATATGATTTTATCTGATAGTGGGCTAAATATATTTATAACACATGGTCACTACTATAATACAGGGCATCTGCCACCTATGATGTCAATAGATGTGATACTTCATGGTCATACTCATATACCAGTATGTGAAGAAATCATGAAAGGAAAGTATTACATGAATCCGGGATCAGTGTCTATACCAAAAGGTGGTTCGACCAACTCATACATGGTATATGAGAATAGAAAATTTGTATGGAAAGATTTAGACGGTAAAACCTACATGGAAAAAGCACTTTGATAGGCATATAGTCATAAATCCGACTATATTGCATTAGAAAAAATATTTTGATAGAATCTTTACTATGGAAGTAAAGAGACCAGTAGCCTTATTTTTAGGATCATATATATTAGGAATTATTATAGCATATAATACTATACCTACTTTATTTAAAGTAAGTATAGTGCTTATAGCTATTTTTTTATACATGAAATTATTTTTAGATAGGAAGATAACTATCAGAATTCTATCCATAGTAGCAGTGTTTTTCTTGATTGGATTTTATAGATATAAGATCGTAGAAAGAACATATGATAGATATACTGAAAATCTTCTATCTCTTGGAAAAGGAAATAAACTCATATCAGGTAAAGTAAAAAGCATAGGCAAAAGTACAAATAATAATTATTTGATTCTTGAAAATTGCAGTTCAAGTGGTATAAGTCTTGGAAATGCAAGAGTTTATTTTAGTGATCAGGTAGAGTGTAATGCGAGAATTGGAAATTATATAGAATTGACTGGTGGAACGACAACTATAGATGCTCCATCAAATGAAGGTGAATTTAATCAAAAAAATTATTATAGGTCAGATGATATTGCCTTTATAGCATTTGCTAAAAGTATAAATGTGGTGAATGAAAAATATGATATTTTAAGGCATGGAATATATGAGATAAAATTAAGCATAAAAAGTCAGATTGAAAAAATATTTAACTATAAAGACTCTGGGCTTTTTACTGCGATGGTGACAGGAGATAGATCAAGAATTGATAAAGAACAGAAAAGAGCATTTTCTGAAAATGGTATTGCCCATATAATAGCTATCTCTGGACTTCATCTTTCAATACTTGGACTTATGCTATTTTCATTTATGAGAAGATTTTTATCAGTAAATGTGGCAGCTTTAGCTGTGAGTATTTTTATATTTTTGTATGGCATATTTATTGATGCGAGTGCGACATCTCTTCGTGCAATCACGATGCTTTATATAAGGTTTTTGTCGCTTGCAATAGGTAGAACTTATGATTCTAAAAATACTTTATATATAATAGGTTTTATATTTTTACTTATACATCCACATCTACTTTTTAATGCAGGATTTCAATTTTCGTATGTGGCGATTTTTGCATTAAACACTGATGTATATATAAAACGAAAAAAGCCTATAAAAATACCGCAAGTTATAATTTTGAATTTATTTTTATTCCCAATTACTTTATATCATTATTTTACTTATCCATTATATAGCATACTTTTAAACTTGGTAGTGATACCTCTCATGCCTTTTGTACTACTTATAGGTTTATCTGGACTTATAGTATCATATTTAAGCTTACCGCTTGCTATCTTAATAGAGAAGATTACTCATATAATATTTTATATATATGATAAATTATGTCTTCTTATAGAAAGACTTCCTTTCCATATACTTTGGCTTGGCAGACCCAATCTATATGAACTTTTATATTATTATATGGCACTTTTCTTGATTTTTTATGCAATCAATAATCTTTATGTTGTTAGAAAATTAAAAAAGAACTTAATGATTGACTTTGAAAAATTTAATGATTTACGTAAAAGAAATAATACATACGCATTTGCAAATATAATTAGACTTGTAGTATCGGTCATACTTCTCATTATGTCTATAATGATTATAGGCATAAGAGAAAGAAACAATTTAAGGATGACTTTTATTTCTATTGGTCAAGGTGATAGTATACTTGTAGAAAATAAAGATACTATAATGACTATAGATGGAGGGTCGACATCCAATACAAGCAATGGAGAATATGTGCTTGCACCGCATATAAAATCTCGCGGGATAAATCACATAGACTATGCTTTTATAACGCATGCAGATTCAGATCATACAAATGGTATCATGTATTTACTTGAAAGTGAGGATGATCTTCTTATACATAATCTTGTCCTTCCGATAAATGCAAGAACTGATACAAAGTTTAGCAAACTTAAATCACTTGCAACAGATAAAAATACTTCTATACTTTATATGAAAGAAACTGAAACAATTAGTTTCGGCGATATTGATATTGATGTTTTAAGCCCGGATGAAGAATCAATTTCAAATAAAAAAATGGATCAAAATGAATTATCACTTACATTTAGACTAAAGTATAATGACCACACAGCACTTTTTACAGGCGATATAGGGAAAAATACTATGAATCGCATGATAAAAGATAGTTATGCCACGCACCTTATGGAGTCGGATGTCTTGAAAGTTCCTCACCATGGTTCAAAAAATTCAAATGTAAGTGAATTTTTTGATATTGTAAAACCGGAACTTGCCGTGGTATCATATGGGAAAGGTAATAGTTATGGTCACCCGAATGCTGAGACAGTTGAGTCTTTAACTGCTACAGGTGCATATGTACTTAAAACAGGTGAAAGTGGTCAGATAGATGTGTACTTTGATAAGGATTATATATATTATAAAACATATAAATAATGAATGACATTTTGAAAATGGCATTAAAGTGAAAGATATAGTAAACTTAAGATATATTGTTGATATGCGTATATGGTTAAAGTAGTGATTACAAATGAGCTTAAGTCATATGAAGCAGACATAAGAGATTTATGTCTTGCGTTTTTTCCGTATCAAAAGGTTGAAATTGAGCCAAATTTATTTATCGAAAATTCTGAAGATATTTTAATTGAAAACTTTTTCTATGGCACTTTAACTGGTGATCGTACAATTGATAAATCGGAAATAAAAAGACAGCTTTATGATTATTTAAAAGAAAAGACGGGGAAAGAGCTTCTTTGGGGCACTCTTACTGGAATTAGACCAGTGACGATAGTCACAAATATGATAGAAAATGCAAAACCTGAGGAAAAACCAAGTAAATCTATAGGCAAAACTCTGGGGCTTTCGCCAATAACAGAAATTGAAAATCCGAAGTATAAATTAAATGAAAGTATACATGAAGAGCTAAAAAAAGAATATTATATAAGCGATGAGAAGGCGAACTTACTTATTGAGATTGCAAATAGAGAGATAAATATACTCGGTAGAGACAACATAAAAAATTATAAAGATAGATATAGCATATATATAGGTGTGCCATTTTGCAAAAGTACATGCCTATATTGTTCGTTTACTTCATTTAACATAGAAAGATATAGAGATTATGTAGACAAGTATCTTGATACTTTAGAGAGTGAACTTAAAAATCGTATGCATGAGATAAGTAGTAGCGAAACATCTGTATATAAGCCTATGACTTTATATATTGGAGGTGGCACGCCTACATCTCTTGATGTAAAAAGTTTTGAAAGACTACTCAACATAGTAGACAAATATATTGATTTAAGTACTTCTGTAGAATATACAATTGAAGCAGGGCGTCCTGATACGATAGATATAGAAAAATTAAAACTCATGAAAGATCATAAAGTCAATCGCATATCTATAAATCCACAGACATTTAATCAAAAGACCCTTGATCTTATAGGAAGAAAACATACAGTAAAAGATATAATAGAAAAGTTTGATCTTGCAAGAAAACTTTCTTTTGACAATATCAATATGGATATAATAATGGGACTACCAAATGAAAGAAAACTCCAAGTGATGAATACACTTTTTAATATATATAAGCTTAGACCAGATTCTGTGACTGTCCACATGCTTGCACTCAAAAGAGCTGCAAGATTAAATAATGAACTTGAATCATGGACAAAAGATTATTATCTTGCTGGACTTAGTGAATCAAATGTGACTGAAGGAAAAAGAACTATAGATAAGATGGAGAAGTATAGTAAAACCCTTATGGAATGTCTTGATCTCAAACCATACTATCTTTATCGACAAAAGAATATAGCTGGTAATCTTGAAAATGTAGGATATGCAAAAGCATTCAAAGAATCAATCTATAATATAATGATGATGAGTGAAAGGCACTCTGTCTATGGTTTTGGTACGGCAACTACAAAAAAAGTGTTTTATGAAAATAATTCAAAGCGGATTGAAAATGAACTTGGATTTAAGTCAGTTGCTGATTATATCTTGACAAAAAATACATAAAAAGTATAATTGTAGTAGGGATGGCTATATGTAATTTTGCGCATGAAAGGAAAAAAATATGAAAAATAAAAATATTATAACTTATATCGTAAGTGCATTGATGGTTTTTAGCATGGCAATAAATATGTATGCAGCGACTCATGTTGATGGAAACTTGAATAGCCCTATACTTGTAAAGACACCTACTGCTATATCATATGGTGATTTATCAAGATTTAGATATGTAGCATCAAAAGCTACAGGAAAGACAGCAAAAATACTTAATGCGACAAGGGTCAATGGAAGTAATACTACTTGGGCTATGAGAATATGCTATGATAATTATGATAATCCAGCTGACTATATAGTTACTGTGCTTCCATATGCTATAGAGAAAGAGACAGGGAGAGATGTATCATTGCCATTTAACACACTTGAAGAAGGCGCAAAAATATATGGTAAAAGTTATTATTATTTTGTACTTTATGATAATGAAGATAAAGGTATATGCGGGTATGCTGTAGCAGAAAGGATAAGAAGATTTCCAAACTTTCACGATAATACTTTTAGTGGCACTACAAAAAGAAATATTTCCTATAGTGGTGTCTACGAAGAGCCATCAAGTTATAACTTTATGGAAGAACATACAAAATAGAGTATTGTAAAGATTATAAAATACTGGGTTATGCGTTAAAATAGTTTATTGAACCTACATTATATTTAAAGGGCATCCATATATCGGTACGGCTAATGGGCCTGGGCCAGAAATGGTTTATACAGGATTTTAAAAGTGCTGATGAGGTGACCCACCTAAGCGAGAGCCTAGGTGTCAATAAAGTTTTAACGGTAATCTGGTTTTTTTATGCCTTGAAAAAGAATATATTTTATGATAGAATAAGTTTTGCCAAGGGATACAGACAGGACGGATTTGTTTTATAGTATTGTCTGTACGGCACTTGCTACTGATTACCGTCAGTGGCCATTAGTCCAAAAGGAGGTGAAAATTTATGAAGTATGAACTTTGCGTAGTCCTAAATAGTAAACTTGAAGATGAAGCAAGAAATTCTGAAATTGAGAAAATCAAAGCTTACATTACTCGTTTCGGTGGGACTCCTGATGAAGCGATTGAAGAGTGGGGCAAAAGAAGATTTGCCTATGAGATTGATGGTATGAATGAAGGATACTATTATTTCATCAAGTTTGATGGTGCCACACATACACCAGGCGAACTTGAAAACTCAGTTCGTATTATGGAAAATGTCGTTAGATTCTTAATTGTAAAACAATAATTCGTTTTTATTAAGAAAGAGAGAAAAATATGAACAAAGTAATTTTAATGGGTAGACTTACCGCAGAACCAGATCTAAGATATTCATCAAAAGATTCTTCTATGGCTATCGCGAGATATACTCTTGCAGTAGATAGAAGATTTGCAAAAAAAGAAGACAATGTGAATTCAGCAGATTTTATTCGCTGCGTAGCATTTGGAAAAGCAGGAGAATTTGCAAGCAAGTATTTTCACAAAGGTCAAAGGGTACTTGTAGAAGGAAGACTTCAAGTTGGGTCATATACCAATAAAGATGGTCAGAAAGTTTCAACTACTGATGTAGTGATTGAAAATCAAGAATTTGCAGATGCACCTAAAGCAGGTCAAGTAGTTCCTACTGCTTCTAAGGAGAGCAGTGCTACTGTGATGGATGGATTTATAGATGATGTAAATGGTTCTATTGATGATGATGAAGTCGCATTCTAAGCATTAGGAGGATTTTAAAATGCCAGCAGATAAGAAAGTAAGAACATATAATAAAGATGAAAAAAAAGACAAGAGAGACTTTAGAGCTAAAAAGAAGAGAGTATGTCAGTTTTGTACTAAAGGTGCTACAAGTGTAAGTTATAAAGATGAGAAGATTTTAAGAAAATATATATCAGAAAGTGGAAAGATACTTCCAAGAAGAGTGACTGGAACTTGTGCAAAGCATCAAAGAGAGATTGTTAATGCAATAAATCGTGCAAGACATGTAGCAATACTTCCATATGTTATAAAGTAATCTTTTAACCCAAAGCTTGAGTGGAGCTTTGGGTTTTTTATTTGACTAAAATATAAATTTATGGTAGTATTTCATTAACTTAATATATCGCATTCAATTGATTGTGGAGATAGGAGGGTAGCTGGTGCGCCCCGCGGTCTTCAAAACCGTTGTGAGAGATTATATCTTTCGGCTAGGTTCGATTCCTAGCGTCTCCGTTTATTAGTCTATTGAAACCAAAGGAAAATAATAGATAGTTTTAGTTCTTTGGTTTCCAAAGAACTTTTTTATTTGGGGCTTATATAATATGCCTAAAGGTTAATATGAATAAGAATGAGATTTTAAGAAAAATTCCACAGGTTGATGAAATTCTAAAAAATGAGAAGCTTTCTGATATTGTGAAGCTTACCCCTCATGATTTTTTGGTATCTTGCATAAGAGAAGTATTGATTGATGTAAGAGCTGATATACTAAATGGGGTTGCAAATGACATAGATAAAGACAATATCATAGAAAAGCTAAAAGAAAAAGTATCAAAAAAATCAAAGAGAAGTCTTAAAAAGATTATCAATGCTACAGGCACTGTCCTCCATACAAATCTCGGTAGATCAATTCTTTCAAAGAAATCAGCTGATGCAATAATAGATACGGCACTCAACTATACCAACCTTGAGTATGATTTAAAGTCTGGTAATAGAGGTAATCGTCAATCTCATATAGAAAAGATACTTACTGATATAACAGGTGCTGAGGCAGCAATGGTTGTCAATAATAATGCAGCAGCTACAATACTTGTGCTTGCAGCACTTGCCTCAAAAAAAGAAGTGATTATATCAAGAGGAGAACTTATAGAGATAGGAGATAGCTTCAGACTTCCTGATGTGATGGGAGAAAGCACAGCAATACTTCATGAGATTGGATCTACCAATAAAACTAAATTAAATGATTATGTAGATGCGATAAATGATGAGACTGCAGTCTTACTCAAAGCTCATACAAGTAATTATAAAATAGTGGGATTTACAGAGCAGGTTGATCTGCCTGCACTCGTGAAACTCGGAGAAAAATATAATTTACCTGTAGTTTATGATATGGGCAATGGTCTTATGGTTGATCTAAATGATTATGGGATAGATGAGCCTACGGTAAGAAGTCTTGTGAAAGAAAATGCAGATGTCGTCCTTTTTAGTGGTGATAAACTCCTTGGTGGACCACAAGCTGGAATAATAGTTGGAAAAGCAAAGTTTATAGGCAAGATGAGAAAGCATCCACTTGCAAGGGCTTTTCGTGTAGATAAGTTTACACTTGCAGCATTAAATGCAACGCTTTTTGAATACTATGATGAAAAAAGAGCTTTAGAGAGTATTCCTGTACTTAATATGATTACAATAAGTAAAGAAAAACTTAAAGAAAAAGCAGAGAAGATAAAAAAGCTGCTTGTAGATAATATAAAAGATGTGAGTGGTTTTGAGATAGGCATAGAAAAGGTAAAGGATCAAGTTGGCGGTGGCACGGCTCCAGATGTCTATCTTGATGGCTTCGCAGTGACAATTTACAATAAAGATGTGGCGGCAGAGAAGATAGAACGAAAGATGAGAGCAGCTGACGTGCCAATTATAGTTAGAGTGGCTCATGACAAAATCTATCTTGATGTTAGAACCATACAGGATGAAGATATAGAATTGTTAGTTAGTGAAATAAAAAGTATCATATAGCGTGCTCGCCCCTAAAAAAATATGCAAAATGTAATTATAGGTACAGCTGGTCATGTTGATCATGGTAAGACAAGTCTTATAAAGGCACTTACTGGGATAGACACTGATAGGCTTAAGGAAGAAAAGAAAAGAGGAATAACTATTGAAAATGGTTTTGCCAATATGCCAAATGACCTTGGGATTCATATTGGCATTATTGATGTGCCAGGACATGAGAAATTTGTAAAAAATATGCTTGCAGGTATTGGCGGGATTGATCTTGTGCTACTTGTCATATCACTTGAAGAAGGCATAAAGCCACAAACCATAGAGCATTTTGAGATACTTAAGACACTTGGCATAAAAAAAGGAATTATAGTATACACAAAGCTTGACTCTCCAAATGTAGTAGATTTTGATATGCTAAGAAGTGAAGTGGCAGGACTTACAAAAGACTCTTTTCTTGAAAATGCAAAGTCACTTTGTGTATCTGCATATACAGGGAAGAATATTGATGTCTTAAAAAGTCTTATACTTGATGAAATAAAAGATATAGGTAAGAGAAATAACAATAAAGAACTTATGAGACTTCCTATAGATAGAGTATTTACTATGGAAGGCTTTGGCACAGTCATCACAGGCACTCTTATGGAAGGAAAAGTCGATACTGGTGATGAACTTATGTTATATCCTTCACAGAAGCTTGTGAAAGTAAGGAAAATAGAGTCACATAACCAGATGGTACCAACAGCCTATGCAGGGCAAAGAACGGCAATAAATCTTTTGAATGTAAAAAAAGATGAAGTGCATAGAGGGGATGTACTCGCAGCAAAATCTTCAATAATACTTAGCGATATAATTGATTGTAAATTAATGATGTTTAAGTCTGTAGGAAGAAGACTTAAAAATGGAGAGCGTATATACTTTAACTATGGTTCGAATCAAGCTACTGCAAGTGTTAGAATTATAACAAATGATTATGTACAGTTTAAATTTGATAATCCAGTGCCTTTAAAGAGAGGCGACAGATATATAATTAGATTTATGAGCCCAGTGGAGTCATGTGGTGGTGGGATTATACTGGGTGTAGATTCTAAAAGATATAAGATAGAAGATGGTATTGCACTAAATCATTTTAAAGATCTTGATAGCAATGATGAAAAAGTAGTCCTAAAGGAAATAATCAATGACACGAGTGTAGATTTTCCAGATGTATCATTTATATCTAAAAAAATGAATACTGGGACCGAAGATACGATTATACTTTTAAATAATCTTAAAAAGAATAATGAAATAATTGTCATAAACGGAAATAAAGATAATGTAGATATTGACGTAAAGTCTCAAGTAATGTCTATAAAGTTTTATGAAGGAATAAAAAGATACATAAAGGATATCCTTTCAAAGTTTCATAAAGACAATGCTTTACTTAAAGGGATGAAAAAAGAAGAACTGAAAGGAATACTATTTAAAAGATATAGTAAGGTCGGAGATACGACACTTGATAAACTTATATCATATCTTATATCACAAAACTTTATAAAACAACAAGGGGACCTTATATCAGACAGTAGCTTTAATGTTGTTATAGATGATAAGGTAGCTAAAATAATAAATGATATAGAAGAAAAGTATAAGAGTATGGGATTTGAACCAATTGACAATGCAAGTGTTATAGAAGAATTTACTAAAAGTGGATTTAAAGATAAGCTAAAACTTAGACAAATGCTTGTAGACCTTGCAAAAGATGGGAAACTTATAAAACTATCAAATGAGTACTATATTCATACAGATTATTATAAAAAAGCACTTAACTTTACTAAAGATTTTATAGATAAAAATGAAAAGATGGCTATGACTGATCTAAGAGACCTGCTTGCAACTTCAAGAAAGTATGCTATACTTATTATAGATAGTTTTGATCAAAAGAGAATTACGGAACTTCACGGACTTTATAGGGTGAAAGGAGCTAATTATGGCAAAATATGATAAAGAAGGTTGCATAAAATGGCTTGATGATAATGGATATAAATATGATAGAGTAGATCATGCAGCAGTATTTACAATGGAAGAGATGGAAGTTGCTGGCATTACTAAAAAAGGTGATGTGGTAAAAAACCTTTTTGTGCGAAATGCTAAAGGAGATAAACATTATCTTGTATCAGTAGAAGAGAGTAAAAAAGTTGATATGACTAAACTTGCACTTGCTCTTGGCTCTACAAGACTTTCATTTGCATCACCTGAGAGAATGGATAAATATCTTGGGGTTAAGCAAGGGTCTGTATCTCCACTTTGCGTTTTAAATGATGAAAATCATGAGGTTATAGTTGCATTTGACCAAAGTCTTATGGGAAAGGAAAGAATAGGCGTTCATCCACTTGAAAATACAGCTACTATATTTATGCCATTTAAGGATATAAAAAAGATAGTAGAAGGAAATGGAAATAAGTTTATGTGTATAAAGATATAACCTTGATAAGGAGAGTATAAGTAATTATACGACATTTCTATGAGTAGACTTACAATGTACACTGAAGATAGGCAAGAAGCGGTAAAAGAAAAACTTTATAAAGATCTTGAGAGACGTATAGTAGCAAGCCCTACTGGGCTTTGCCCTGTGGATCTTACGGCATCTTTTGTGAGACTGTGTCTTTCAGAATCATGTGGCAAGTGTACACCATGTAGAGTGGGACTTAATAAACTTGCAAAGCTTCTTGATAAAGTACTTGATAATGAGGCAAGTCTTGCGACACTTGATCTTATAAGAGATACAGCAATGGCAATCTATGTGTCATCTGATTGTGCTATAGGTCAAGAAGCAGGAAAGCTTGTGCTAAATAGCATAGAAGGATGCTATGATGATTATAAAGAGCATGTACAAAATGGCAATTGTACTTGTAATAGTAAAACACCAGTTTCTTGCGTCAATATGTGTCCGGCACATGTTGACATACCTGGATATATAGCACTTGTAAAAGAAGGAAGGTATGATGATGCGGTTAATCTTATAAGACATAAAAACCCATTCCCAATTGCATGTGCTTATATATGCGAGCATCCTTGTGAACTTAGATGTAAAAGAATGATAATTGATGCACCTATCAATATAAGAGGGATAAAAAGAGTTGCTATAGAAAAATCAAAAAATCCAAAATTACCAAAACAAAATGAAGATACAGGGAAAAGTGTAGCAATAATCGGTGGTGGCCCAAGTGGATTAAGTGCAGCATATTATCTAAGACTTATGGGGCATAGGGTAACTATTTATGATCAACGAATGAAACTTGGAGGTATGCTTAGATATGGTATACCAAGTTATCGTCTGCCAAGAAAAAGACTTGATGAAGAAATTGATTTTATATTGTCTACAGGTATAGATGTAAAATTGAATGTCAGTATAGGAAAAGATATTGACATATCTGAATTAAAAGAAAAATATGATGCTATATATATAGCGATAGGAGCTCATACTGATAAGAAGATAGGGATAGAAGGTGAAGACGCAAAAGGTGTGATCTCGGCTGTTGAGATGCTTAGAAGTATTGGTGATGATACAATGCCAAGCTATGAAGGAAAAAGAGTTATAGTTGTAGGTGGTGGAAATGTTGCTATGGATGTGGCTAGATCTTCTATAAGGCTTAAAGCAAAAACTGTCGATATCTTATATAGAAGAAGAAAAGCTGACATGACTGCATTAAATGATGAGATAGCAGGAGCAGAAGCTGAAGGCGTCAATATTATAGAGCTTATGTCACCAGTGGCTATAGTAAAGGATAGTAATGGATGTGTATCCGGGATAAGAGTAAAACCTCAGATGACTGGAAAAATAGAAAAGGGAAGACCAAAACCAGTAGATAAAAATGAAGAAGAAAAGCTTATACCTTGTGACATGATAATAGTTGCTGTTGGACAAGGCATAGAAGGTAAGCACTTTGAGGATAAAGGAATAGGCGTAAAAAGAGGTAATATTGCCACATTTGACTCTGGATCCATAAAAGATTTTGACGGAGTATTTGCTGGTGGAGACTGCGTGACAGGACCTGCCACAGTTATAAAGGCTATTGCAGCAGGAAGAGTTGCAGCAGCTAATATTGATGAATACCTTGGCTTTTATCATGAAATAATAAGTGATATAGATATACCTCGTGTGAGCTTTGATGATAAAGTGCCATGCGGTAGAGTTGAACTTAAGATTAAAGAAGCAAGAGAAAGAAAAGACAATTTTGATCCAATAGAAGAATCAATGAGTGATGAAGAAGTATTGCAAGAATGCAGTAGGTGCTTAAGATGCGACCATTTTGGATTTGGTGTATTTAAGGGCGGAAGGAGTACAAAATGGTAAGATTAACTATTGATGATAGAAATATAGAAGTAAAAGAAGGCACAACTATACTTGAAGCGGCAAGAGAAAATGGCATTAATATACCTACATTATGCTTCCTTAAAGATATCAATGAAATAGCTGCATGTAGAGTTTGTGTTGTAGAAGTTGTAGGGCTTGAAAAATGTGTCACAGCTTGTAATAATGAAGTAAAAGAAGGCATGAAGATATATACAAATTCTAAGAAGGCACGTGAAGTAAGAAGGCTTAATATAGAGCTTATATTATCTGACCACAATTTTACTTGCCCAACATGCATAAGAAATGGCAATTGTAAACTTCAAAATCTTGCAAAGGAATTTGGCATTACTGAAAATCGTTTTGAAGTGAGCTTTGAAAAAAAGACTTGGGATAAGACATTGCCTCTTATAAGAGATTTCACAAGGTGCGTGAAGTGTATGCGATGCGTGCAAGTATGTGACAAGGTACAAAGTCTCAATGTCTGGGATGTAGTAAATACAGGAGTGAGAACTACAGTTAATGTTCGTGAAAATAAAAAAATAGGTGATGTCAATTGCTCATATTGTGGGCAGTGTATAGTTAATTGCCCTGTGGGGGCACTCAGTGAAAGAGATGATGTAAAAGAAGTTTTAAAGGCCATCGACTCAAAAGAAAAGATTACTATTGTACAAGTTGCACCTGCAGTTAGGACTGCCTATGGTGAGGGATTATCACTTAGTAGAGAAGTTGCTACAGAAAAAAGACTTGCAGGGATACTGAAAGCACTTGGATTCAATTATGTATTTGATACAGTGTTTAGTGCTGATATGACCATAATGGAAGAGGGGTCAGAATTTTTAGAGAGACTTGATGATATAAGAAGTACTGGGCTTCCTATGTTTACATCATGTTGCCCTGGCTGGCTTAGATTTATAAAATCAGAATACCCTGACATGGTACCTCGTCTTTCATCAGCAAAATCCCCTCAAGGAATGTTTGGTGCTCTTGCAAAATCTTATTATGCTGACATACTTAAAGTACCAGAAGACAAGATATATAGTATATCAATAATGCCATGTCTTGCAAAAAAGGATGAAGAGACACTTGATGATAATCATGATATAGATGCAGTCTTAACTACAAGAGAATTAGTAAGACTTATAGAGTCTTCTATGATAGATGTAAAAAATATAAAAGAAACTGATTTTGATAGTCCGCTTGGAGTAGGATCTGGAGCAGGAGTAATTTTTGGAGTTACTGGTGGAGTCATGGAAGCTGCTCTTAGATCTGCGTATTATCTTGTCAATAAGAAAAATCCTGATGCAGATGCATTCAAGGATGTGAGAGGACTTGACGGATATAAAGAAGCAACTTTTGACTTTGGCAATGGTGTAAAGGTAAAAGTTGCTGTAGTGCATAGCCTTTCAAATGCAAGAAAACTTATAGAAAAGATAAAAAGAAAAGAAGTGACATATGATTTTGTAGAAGTGATGGCTTGCCCAGGAGGATGCATAAATGGTGGAGGACAGATTATAAATATAGATGGATCAGACCTTGCAGCAAGGTCAAGTGTCTTATATGGCCTTGATAAGAATAATAATATAAGATTTTCACATGATAATCCTGAAGTAATTGCATGCTATAAAAATTATCTTGGAAAACCTTTAAGTGAGCTTTCACATAAACTTTTGCATAGAGACCATGTAAAAGAAATGATGAAGGTGAAAGGAGCATAAGCTTATGAAAGAAACTGGAGTCAAACTACTTAGCATTTTTGTAACTTTTATGATTTTTTTAGGAGTACTTATGCTTATGAAAAAGTATAATGTGAGTATGCCTATAAAGATTGCTGTCTTGATTGTGCTTATTGTGATTATTGATTTTGTGAAGAGCAGGATATTTGGCAGAAGATAGACGCACGGTATTTATAAGAAAAATATCGATTAATTTGGATACAGATAAAAATGCCCTATATTTAGGGTTTTTTTTGTAAAAAAACATCATTTTTGTCTAAAAAAATATTGAAAATTTTGGTTATAAGTGGTATAATTTCATCATAAGGTTGCACAGAATGGGATTCTGTACGACAAATAATTTTTTGGAGGAAAAATTTTATGGATGCTATTTTAATCATGAAGGCTCTTTCTGTTATTGGAATTGTACTTTGTGTAATCATGATGATTTGGAAGCAAGGTCAACTTGCAAAGACACCAGAAGGAAAGGCAAATATCGAATGGGGTTTGAAACCAAAGAACTTAATTGCAACAACTATTGTAGGTGTAGTTGCAAACTTCTTTGATACTCTTGGTATCGGTTCATTTGCGCCATCTTCTTCAGCTTTCAAACTTACAAAGTCAGTTGATGACTTACTTGTTCCTGGAACACTTAACGTTGGTGATACTGTTCCAGTTTGTATTGAGGCATTCTTATTCTTTGATGCATTCAACATTGATCCACTTACTTGTGTACTTATGTGTGCTACTGCAACTATTGGTGCATTCCTTGGTGCATCTATCGTGTCTAAGTGGGACAGAACAATGGTTCGTTGGGGATTCGGAATTGGTCTTATCATTCTCGCTATCATCATGCTTTGCAGATGGGGCGGATGGGGTCCTTTCGCACTTGGCAATGTAGAGTATAGTGAAGCACAAATTGGTACTATTGTTGATGGACGTATCATTCACAAAGTTGGTGAAGATATTGCAGCAATTGGACTTGTTGGTGGAAAACTTGTTATCGCATGTGTAATTAACTTCTTACTTGGCGCAGCAATGTGCTTAGGTGTTGGTCTTTATGCTCCTTGTATGGCACTTTGTGTTCTTATCGGACTTCATACTGGTATGGCATTCCCTATCATGATGGGATCTTGTGCATTCCTTATGGCATTTGGTAATGGACCTAAGTTCATCATGGAAGGTAGATATGATGTAATCGCTTGCTGGACTCAAGCAATCGGTGGTGCAATAGGTGTATTCCTTGCATATTACATTGTTAAGTCTATGAACTTAAGAACACTTACTATCCTTGTTGTTATAGTATGTTTCATCACAGGTCTCCTTTACTTAAAGGATGCTATTACTGATTCAAAGTCTAAAGCTTAATTATACTATATAATATATATTTAACTACCACCAATATGGTGGTAGTTTTTTATTGAAATATTCACTTAAATCTTTGAAATTGTTTATAAAAATATATTGAAAATGTAATAAAAATGTAGTAAAATACTTACGTAATGTATGAAGGCATATTATACATTTTTTGGTTATACTGGGTATAAATTGCCGCAAGTATTTTTTTACTATTGCATTTTAAATTAGTAATTAAATCTACCCATGTATTTTATGTGCGTAGAATAAAATAAATTAAAGGAGTGAAATAATCTCATGGCTACCAAGAAAAAAAGTAATGCTAAGACGAAAGCAACTGCAAAAAGTTCTATCAAGAAAGCAGTTAAAGGAATGAAAAAAGTTGCAAAGTCTACAGCAAAGAAAGTTGAAAAAGGTGTTAAGAAAGTAGCGAAGAAAGCTACTAAAGCAGTAAAAGAAACTACTAAAGCTTTAAAGAGTTCTGGTGAAATCGTTCTTTTGCTTAAGCAAGGCGTAGGGAAACCATCTGTTCCTTGTGTAAAAAAAGGTGATAAGGTTCAAGTTGGTACACTTATTGCAAAGCCTCAAGGGCTTGGTGCAAATCTTCATTCATCTGTTGATGGTGTAGTGTCTCAAGTGACAGATACAGCAATTTATATTAAAGCAGGCAAAGTACCAATAGATATTAGTAAATCAAAATTTAAAAGAATTACAGCTGATAAAAAAGATTTACTTGCTTGTGTTGCTGAAGCAGGTGTTGTAGGTATGGGTGGAGCAGGTTTCCCAACAGCTGCAAAATTGAATTTGGATTTACATGGTGGTCATGTCCTAGTTAATGCTGCTGAGTGTGAGCCAGTGCTTGCACATAATATGGCACAACTTGTTCAATTTCCAAATGAAACCATAAAAGGCATTCAGTATATAATGAAAATTACTAATGCAAAACAAGGTATCATTGCCATAAAGCAAAAGCACACTCATGAAATAGAATCTATACTTAAAGCATTGAAAGGAATAGATAATATTCGCGTTCATTTACTTCCAGATATATATCCGATGGGAGAAGAGAGAGCAGTTATTCGTGAAACTTTAGGCATCCTTCTTCCTGTCACAGCTCTTCCATCAGAAGCAAATGCAGTGGTTATAAATGTCGAGACAGTTCTCCGTGTATACGAAGCAATCGAATTTGGTCGTCCAGCTGTATCTAAAAACTTAACCGTCAGTGGTAAGATTAAGGGAATCAATAATGGTGTTAAAGTGTTCTACGATGTTCCTATAGGACTTAAAGTAAAAGATGCAATAGAGGCTGCAGGTGGTATAGATGGCAAGTATGGTGAGATAATTATGGGTGGACCATTTATGGGTAAACCATGTAAGCTTGATGACCCTATAACTAAAACTACTGGAGGAATCATAGTTACAGAGCCATTTAAAGATTATAAAGGCGCTAAAGTAGGACTTCTTGTCTGCGCATGTGGTGCTAATGAAGATAGACTTAAGGACATTGCAAGCAAATACAATATGAAAGTTGTAGATGTAGAGTATTGTAAGCAAGCAAAAGATCCAAAAGGTAATGGGGTTTATAAATGCGAAAATCCAGGAAATTGCCCAGGTCAAGCACTTAAGTGTATGAATATAAAGAAGGCAGGAGCTACAGAGATACTTATATCAAACTGCTCAGATTGTACAAATACTGTTATGGGTTCAGCTCCAGGTTTAGGACTCAATGTTCATCACGCAACTGATCATATATTTGAGACAGTTGGTATGCCAGTTCAAAGACATCTTACAAAATCAAAGTTCATTGAAGGACCTATACCAGAAGGCTGTACAGCATCAAGAAACCCTGAATCAAACGAGCCAGGTGGCATACATCCAGTTCAAGTTCACCACGAAGACAGTGCAAAAGGCACAAGTTCAAATGTTGACTATAGTAAACCATACGAGTTTAGAGAGAATACTCCAGATGGGGAACTTCTCATAAGCATTGAAAGTGGTTCAGACATCTCAATTAAGTACGAATAAATATCGTATATATACTATTAAATATATATAAAGCCATAAATAAGGAGGAAAATTTATGTCTATTTCAGCAGAATACGCAAAGGAACATATCAATGATCCAGCTGTCCTTTGCTGTAGAAGAGAAGCAGGGACTACCCTTTCTCATCATGACTTTGAAGACCCAGCAATTTTCGATGATTTAGTTTCATCTGGTCTTCTTAAACTTGACGGCGCACTTAAAATAGGCGAAGCAATGGGTGCTACTCTTACTAAGACTCTTGATTCACTCAATGCTATAACTAAAGATTGCGTTGACAAAGTTCAAGACATGAACGCAGGAAGTGGCGAAGCTGCAGCAGTATCTGCTCCAGCAGAGTCTCATGTAGCTACTGGTGCTACTACAAGTGTAGCAGGTGGCAAATTAAAAATCCATATTGGTGAAGGTAAAGGTATAGACCTTGAGATCCCTATGGGTCTTGGCGGAGGCGTAGCAGCAAGTACAGGAAGTGCAGTAGCAGCAACAGGCGCAGCAGGTGCAACTGCAACTGCAGGTGCTGCATCAGGAGAAGAGAAAGTTGTAAGAACTCTTACTCGTAAGCACTACAATATCACTGAAGTTAAGAGAGGCGACAAGACTAAGATTGAGGGAACTACTCTCTATATCCGTAAGGGCATAGAAAAAGAAGCAGTAGAGACTCAAGAATTAGTTCACGCATTAAAGCTTGATATTATCACAAAAGATAAATATCATACTTATTCTGATACTATAATGGATACTCAACCTATCGCCACAAAAGAAGGCGACTCTGAACTTGGTTCAGGCGTTACAAGAGTACTTGACAATGTAGTTATGCTTCTTACAGGTACTACTGATGAAGGAGTACAAATTGGTGAATTCGGTTCATCAGAAGGATATCTTGATGAGAACATTATGTGGAATCGTCCATCATGTCCAGACTATGGTGATATCCTTATAAGAGGCGAAGTAAAGATAGAAAATAAGAAGAACATGGAAAGACCAGGACCTCTTGCAGCTCATAAGGCATTTGACGTTATCACTCAAGAGATCAGAATGGCTATGAAAGAGCTTGATGATAGTCTTGTAGTAAATACTGAGACTTTTGAGCAAGTTCGTCGTCCAGGAAAGAAGAAAGTTGCTCTTGTAAAAGAGATCATGGGTCAAGGCGCTATGCACGACAACTTAATCCTTCCTGTAGAACCAGTTGGTGTACTTGGAGCACATCCAAATGTTGACCTTTGTAATGTGCCTGTAGTATGTTCACCACTTGAAGTTCTTGATGGATGTATCCATGCTCTTACTTGTATAGGACCTGCATCAAAAGAGCAATCAAGACACTATTGGAGAGAACCAATGGTACTCGAGATGCTTCATGATAAAGAAGTAGACTTTGCTGGAGTTATATTTGTAGGATCACCTCAAATCAACTCAGAGAAGTTCTATGTATCTAGGCGTGTAGGTATGACTTGTGAAGCTATGGACGTAGAAGGTGCTATAGTTACTACAGAAGGATTTGGAAACAACCACGTTGATTTCACTTCACACATCGAGCAAATCGGTATGAGAGGAATCAAAGTTGTAGGTATGTCATTCTGTGCAAAACAAGGTGCTCTTGTTACAGGAAATAAATATATCACAGCAATGGTTGATAACAATAAATCAGAAGCAGGTATTGAAAACGAGATTCTCGGCAACAACACACTTTGCCCAGAAGATGCAGTACGTGCTATCATGATGCTTAAAGCAGAGATGGCTGGCGAAGCAATCAAGAAACCAGAGAAGGAATGGAATCCAAACGTTAAATCACAAAACGTTGAGCTCATTTCTTCAGTAACAGGTAAACCAGTTGAGCTTGTTAAGAATGAAACATCTCTTCCTATGAGTGAGAAGTATAAGAAGAAATATGCAAATGCAAAATAATGAAGCTACTAAAAGAGAGCTTCGAAAACCCAAGTTTATAGATAAAGTAAATTATTACGAAGGGATTATCACGGAAGTCCACGATGGCATGATAGCACTTGATTTAAGAGGACGACTTGGATCTATAAGGGTTCCAAAGCGTATGGTGATATCAGACTTTGAACTTGAGGTTGGACAAATAGTTGCATTGAATATGAGTTTCATAGAACAAATAAGTAATTGAAAGGAGAATATTATGAGTTATACAATAGTAAAAGGTATGCAATCAGAAATATTTGCACCTATTACACCTCCACCAGTATGGGCACCTGTTAAGAAACCACTCAATAAGATGGTTATTGCTATAGCAACTGCTGCTGGAGTTCACTGTAAATCTGATGAAAGATTTAACTTATCTGGTGATTTCACATGGAGAAAAGTTCCAGATAATACAAAACCAGAGGATCTTATGGTTTCTCACGGTGGATATGACAACAGTGATGTAAATAAAGATATCAACTGTATGTTCCCTTATGAGAGACTTCATGAACTTGCTAAAGACGGAGTAATTGGTGGAGTAGCTAAGACCCATGCTACATTTATGGGTGGTGGCGGAAACCAAGAGAAGTTTAAAAATGAGACAGGACCAGCTATAGCTGAGTTCTTAAAATCAGAAGGAGTAGATGGAGTTCTTATGACTGCTGGCTGAGGAACTTGTCATAGGTCTGCCGTGCTCGTGCAGAGAGCTATTGAACAAGCTGGAATACCTACTATCATTATAGCAGCCCTTCCTCCGGTTGTTAAACAAACAGGTACTCCACGTGCTACAGCCCCACTTGTACCTATGGGTGCAAATGCAGGTAAGCCACATGATAGAGAGATGCAATACAATATCTGTAAGGATACTTTAGAGCAACTCGTAAAGATAGAAGGACCAGGAAAGATCGTTCCACTTCCTTATGAGTATGTAGCGAAGGTATAATTAGCAGTTAATTTTAAGCCAAGGGCGAAAGCCTTTGGCTTTTTTGTTTGAAATTATACTATATTTGTTATCAAAATTATTGAAAAAAAATGCAAATTGTACTAAAATTATATAGTTATCGCTTATATCTATATATAGTGAGTATATAAGCGGATATGTTTATTTGCTTAAAAGGAGAGTTAATATGAAAAAGATTTTTAGTATTTTACTTGCTATGACACTTGTATTTACATTAGTTGCATGTGCAGGCAATACAACTTCTACTGCAAGTGCAGAATCTACAACAGAATCTGAAAGCGTAGAGACTGTAGAAGAGACTGTAGCAGGAAGTGGTGAAGAAACTATACATATTGGTATAGTAACTGGTTCTGTATCACAATCAGAGGATGATCGTCGTGGTGCAGAGAAATTTCAAGAGATGTATGGTGAAGAAAATGTAAAACTTGCTATATATCCTGATAACTTTACAGATGAGCTTGAGACAACTATTCAAACTATTGTCAATCTTTCTGATGATCCAGATATGAAGGCTATAGTAGTTAACCAAGCTGTACCTGGTACAACTGAAGCATTTAGAAGAATTAAAGAGCGTCGTCCTGATATACTTTGTATTGCAGGTGAATCTCATGAAGATCTTCCAGAGATTGGTTCAGCAGCAGATCTTGTATGTAACAATGACTTTGTTGCAAGAGGTTATCTTATCATAAAGACAGCACATGATCTTGGATGTGATACATTCGTACATGTTTCATTCCCAAGACATATGGCTTATGAGACTATGAGCCGTCGTGTTGCTATTATGAGAGAGACTTGTAAAGAATTTGGTATGGAATTCGTACTTGAGACAGCTCCAGATCCAACATCTGACGTAGGTGTATCTGGTGCACAAGCATATCTTCTTGAGAAAGTTCCAGAGTGGGTAGAGAAGTATGGTAAGAATGCAGCATATTTTTGTACAAATGATGCTCATACTGAGCCACTTCTTAAGCAACTCCTTGAGTATGGTGGATACTTTATAGAAGCAGATCTTCCATCACCACTTATGGGTTATCCAGGAGCACTTGGCATAGACCTTACTGAAGAAGCCGGTGACTTTGAAAAGATTCTTGCTAAAGTTGAAGCAGCAGTAAATGAGAAAGGCGGTGCTGGACGTTTTGGTACATGGGCATATAGCTATGGTTACACTCAATCAGCAGGTCTTGCACAACACGCATTAAATGTTATAAAGGGTGAGTCAGAGCTTCTTGATATGGATGATATAGCAAAGGCATATAAAGAGTTTACTCCAAAGGCAGCATGGAATGGTTCAAACTACACTAATGTTGATACTGGTGTAAAACTTTCAAATGTATTCCTTGTATATCAAGATACTTATATCATGGGTGATCCTGGTAAATATATGGGATCTACTGATGTACAAGTGCCTGAGAAATATTTCTCAATAAAGTAATAGTTTTAAAGCTTTGTATGAGTTTATTTTAGTAAATTCATTGTAGGGGCGGATATTATCCGCCCCATTTTTTAAGATAGGTGTGACTAATATGAGTAATAATGTATTAGAGATGAAAAATATAAAAAAGTCTTACTATGGTACTACAGTACTTCACGACATCAATTTGTCATTGAAAGAAGGAGAAATTGTAGGACTTGTAGGAGAAAATGGTGCAGGGAAAAGCACGCTTATGAATATACTTTTTGGAGATGAGGTTATAGCATCGACAGGAGGATATGAAGGAGAGATACTTATTGATGGAAAAGTAGAAAATATCGGTAGTTCGTTTGATGCGCTAAATCTTGGTATTGGCATGGTTCACCAAGAATTTTCACTTATACCTGGTTTTACTGCGACAGAAAATATACTTTTCAATAGAGAACCAAGTAAGAAGAGTTCTATCTCAAGCATTTTTGGCGATAGACTTGACACTTTGGATAGAAAAAAGATGAAAGATATAGCAGACAGTGCTATAGATAAAGTTGGAGTTAAGATAAATGATAGCATGCTTGTGGCAAATATGCCTGTAGGACATAAACAATTTACTGAGATTGCAAGAGAAATTAGTAAAGACAATTTGAAAGTTTTGATTTTGGATGAACCTACAGCAGTGCTTACAGAAAAAGAAGCTACTACATTACTTATGTCGATAAAAAACTTGGCAAGTAGAGGCATTGCTATTATATTTATTTCACATAGATTAAATGAGATTTTAGATGTGTGTAATCGAGTTGTTGTCATACGAGATGGATTTGTTGTAAAAGATAGTGATATAAAAAGTATAACGATTGATGAGATTACAAAATGCATGATAGGAAGAGAAGTTGGTGAAAGAAAACGTGATGATAGAAATTTTGACGGAAAAGGCGTCATTATGTCTATAAAAAATCTTTATGTGGATATGCCTGGTGAAAATGTCAAAGGATTCAATATAGATATATATGATGGGGAGATACTTGGCATAGGTGGACTTGCTGGTCAAGGAAAACTTGGCATCCCAAATGGCATCATGGGTCTATATGATGCAGAAGGTGATGTGGAGTACAAAGGGAAAAAACTTGATATCACAAAACCTATCTGTACACTTGAAGAAGATATTGCATTTGTATCGGAAGATAGAAGAGGAGTGGGTCTCTTACTTGATGAGAGTTTGGAATGGAATGTTTCATTTCTCACTATGCAAGTTAAAAATAAGTTTTTGAAAAAAATACTTGGTGGTCTTATATCATATAGAGATAATGATGAGATTAAAAAAGTGACTGACCACTATATAGAAGCACTCAATATAAAATGTACAGGGACAAAACAAAAAGCAAGAGAGCTTTCAGGTGGTAATCAGCAAAAAGTATGTCTTGCGAAGGCTTTTGCAATGGCACCAAAGTTTCTCTTTGTGTCAGAGCCTACTCGTGGTATAGATGTAGGAGCAAAAGCATTAGTCCTTGATGCACTTAAAGGCTATAATGTAAAGCATGGTACTACAGTAGTTATGGTTTCATCTGAAATAGAAGAGCTTAGACAGATTTGCGATAGAATTGCAATAGTATCTGATGGTAAGGTTGCAGGCATCTATAAGGCAAGTGAACCTGTTGAAAAATTTGGTGCACTTATGATAGGTGCAGGCGTATAGAGAAAGGGTTTTATTATGAAAGAAAAAGGGATTAAAAAATTTATCCATGATTTCGGAGTGCCACGGTTTATTATACTTTGTTTCTTGATAGCACTTTTTATATTAGCACCATTTGTGGGAGCGGATCTACCAACACAAGTTACAAATCTTTTAAATCGTTTTAGTTGGAATGCAGTGCTAGTTCTTGCGATGGTTCCAATGATTCATTCTGGATGTGGGCTTAACTTTGGATTGCCATTTGGCATAATTGCGGGTTTACTTGGTGGCACTATATCAATAGAACTTGGATATACAGGAGTGTTGAGCTTTGTGATGGCTATACTTTTTGCTACACCGTTTGCTATAATTTTTGGATTCTTGTATGGGACTTTGCTTAATCATATAAAGGGTGGAGAGATGATGGTTGCAACTTATGTGGGATTTTCTGCTGTATCTTTTATGTGTATGATGTGGCTTTTACTTCCATATCATAGTCCTACAATGGTGTGGGGATATGAAGGCAAAGGACTTAGGACTACTATATCGCTTGAAGGTTTTTATGATAAAGTTTTATCAAGTTTTCTTGAGATAAAGATAGGCAATCTGTCAGTGCCTACTGGTGCAATACTCTTTTTTGCATTACTTAGTTTTATTATGTGGAGTTTTCTTAAGACAAAGACAGGGACTGCTATGACAGCTGTTGGATCAAATCCTGTATTTGCAAAAGCATCAGGTATTAATATTGATAAGATAAGGACACTATCAGTCATCATGTCTACATGGCTTGCAGCGATAGGAATACTTATATATGAGCAAGGTTTTGGATTTATACAGTTATATATGGCACCATTCAATATGGCACTTCCTGCCGTATCTGCGATACTTATAGGTGGTGCATCAGTCAATAAAGCAAGTATTGCAAATGTCATAATTGGCACACTACTTTTCCAAGGAATAGTTACGATGACACCTACTGTCATGAACTCAATGATACATATGGATATGAGTGAAGTTATAAGAATTATAGTATCAAATGGTATGATACTTTATGCTTTGACAAGAAAAACTGATGATAGGAGGGACGCATAATGAAGAATTTTGATCTTAAAAAGTTTCTTGCAGATCGTTCAGTACCTATCATGTTTATAATTATATGTCTTGTGTGCATACCGCTTAGTGGTTTTTCTACAAGTTATCTTTTCAATGAGATTGTGACTCGTGTCGCAAGAAACACATTTTTGATTTTGAGCCTTCTTATACCTATAATGGCAGGTATGGGACTTAATTTTGGTATGACGCTTGGAGCTATGGCGGGGGAGATTGCACTTATATTTTCATCAGACTGGCAGATCTGGGGGATACCTGGTGTAGTTTTAGCTATGATACTATCTATACCAATATCTATACTTCTTGGAGCACTTTGTGGCACACTTCTCAATATGTCAAGAGGCCGTGAGATGATTACGAGCTATATCATAAGCTTTTTTATCAATGGTATATATCAGCTTGTAGTACTTTATATGATGGGACCAATAATCCCTATACTTCATGAATCAATAAAACTTCCTCGTGGATATGGTATAAGAAATACAGTAAGTCTTTTAAACCTTAGACAGTGTATTGATAATCTCATATCTGTCAATATACTTGGAGTCAAGATACCAGTACTTAGTTTTATAATTATAATTGCACTATGTCTTTTTATAGTGTGGTTTACAAAGACAAAACTTGGACAAGACATGAGAGCTGTAGGGCAAAATATGGAAGTTGCAAGAGCTGCTGGTATCAATGTTGACAGGACAAGAGTTTTATCTATAATCATTTCTACAGTGCTTGCTGGATTTGGTATGATACTTTATCTTCAAAATATGGGTAATATCGCTACATATAGTTCGCATAGTCAGATTGGTATGTTTTGTATAGCAGCACTTCTTGTTGGCGGTGCATCAGTTGATAAGGCAAGTATAGGCAATGTATTTCTTGGAGTAATACTTTTCCATCTTATGTTTATAGTTGCACCACGAGCTGGCACAGTGATAACAGGAGACTCAATGATTGGAGAGTACTTTAGAGTATTTATATCATATGGAGTTATAACACTTGCGCTTGTAATGTATGAAGCTAAAAAGCATAAAAAGAAAAAGATGAAGGATGGGGGCGACAATGAAGAATAAAAGTTTTTTGTATAAAACAATACTTGTTATATTACTTGCCGCTATCTGCATAGTGATGATATATATTGGTCGTGGGCATACACTTTATTTTGATAATAAAAGTATGGAAATAAATGGCAAGGTAGTTGATGCACCATATAGAACTAAAGTATTTGTGAAAGGAAAAGAAGTAGCAAACCTTAATGCTGGTGATCGTGGTATGTCTATATGGATTGGACCTACAGCACATATTGATCTTGAAGTAACAAGTGTAAAAGGCGGTGACAAGAAAAATATATCATATAAAGTAAAACTTCCAAGAGAATATGATGGAGTTGTAATTAATTTGGTAGGGCTTATGAATGAAGCTCCTTATGACTCATATATAAGTGAATTTATACCACTTGCAACTGCTGTCGAACCTGTGGAAGAAGAAGTAATAGTTGATGAAATGGGAGAACTCGGACTTGGAGAAGAATGATATTAAAAATTTGAAACCTGAAAAAGTATTTAAGTTTTTTTTGGATATCTGTGATATACCTCATGGAAGTGGCAATCTTGATGGTATAGTTAATTATCTTGTGAATTTTGCAAAGGAAAGACAGCTTAGATATATAACAGATGATGCCAAAAATGTTATCATGTATAAGGATGGAACAAGTAGTTCAGCGACTAATCATAAGGGCGAAAACTTTGAGCCAGTGATTTTACAAGCCCACACAGACATGGTCGCTGTAAAAACTATAGATTCAAAAAAAGATTTAACAAAAGATGCAATTGAACCATATGTCGATGGGAATTTTCTTAAAGCACGAGATACAAGTCTTGGTGCAGATGATGGTATTGGAGTGGCACTTATACTTGCTATACTTGATGATAATACTGGAAGTTATCCTCCTATAGAGGCTTTATTTACCTCGGAGGAAGAAACTGGCATGAATGGAGCTATAGCTATAGATGGTAAATTATTTAATGGCAAGAAACTTGTCAATATAGATTCTGAAAATGAAGAAGAACTTACAGTATCTTGTTGTGGAGGCTCACACCTTGAAAGTACATTTCCTATATGTCGTGAAGAAAGAAGCAATCAAGCTATATATTCAGTTAAGATTTCAAATCTGCTTGGCGGCCATTCTGGAATGGAGATACATAAGGGCAGGGCAAATGCTATAACTGAGATTGCCTATACTTTAAAAGAAATGCTTGATAATAATATAGATTTCTCATTGATAAAAGTAGAAGGCGGGCAATTTGAAAATGTTATATGTCAAGAGACTATTTCTGATATATGTGTTAACCTTAATGATGAAGAGAAATTTTTAAGTATTATAAAAAGGATTAATGATGACTTGAAGGTAGAGTATCGTTTGTCAGATAAGGATATATCTTTATCGGCAGTAAAAAAGGAAGGTAGCGACACTATGCCGTTTACAAAGGAATCTACAAAAAAATTAATTGATACAATATTTAAACTTCCGCAAGGACTTATAGAGATAAGCCAAGAGTTCGCAAATCTTCCATGGACATCACTTAATCATGGTGTCATACATACTGAAGATAAAGAAGTAAATCTTGTCACATTTGTCCGCTCAAATGATGATATAAAAAGAATAAAGCTTGTAAAAAAATGCAGATCAATTATAGAAGATGGTGGAGGGGAACTTAAGGTAAGCGGAGAATATCCAGCATGGCAGTATAAAAAAGATTCAAAGCTTAAAGATGATATGGTACATCTTTATAAAGAGCTAAATGGTAAAGACATGAAAGTGATTGCGACACATGGTGGACTTGAGTGTGGGCTACTTATGGAAAAAATACCAGGTCTTGAAGCAGTATCTATAGGACCAACTATTGAAAATGTACACAGCGTTGATGAAAGACTTCATATAGATTCTGTAGAGAAAACTTATGGATTTTTAAAAACTTTTTTGCAGAGGCAATGTTAAAAGATAATGATAAAATCATACTTGCTGTAAATGGCACTCTTATGAGAGGTTTTCCTCGTTGTCTTTGGAGTTGTAGGAGAGTATGAACTTGTAAGGGGTATGAAAGAAATAACTAAGTATGGTGGATGGAGAAATTATATTTTAGACAAGAAAGGCTTTAATAAGTAATTAAAATGAAAAATATACAAATTTTAATATGTGGTTTGGTTTACACTATAGTACTTTCGTCTTGTGGCATTAATTTAAAAAATCCTACAATAGATATTTTCAAAAGTTTTGTTGAAAAAAAGGATGATAACGCTGCAGACGAAAACGTTAAAAAAGCAACAGATAGTGTATCGTATCTTGATTTGACAAATGATGAAGAAATAGTAGTCTTGCAAACCGAAAATGCAATAAAATGTATTAAGAATGTGGATGTTGATAAGATATATGAAGTATTTGGAGATAGTGCTCTTGCGATAGACAAAAAAGCTGTTAAAGAGTTCTTTAGTAAGAATCAAGCATTTGTAAGGACTTTGAAAGATTTACTTGCCAAAGTAGACCTTATTATATCAAGTGTAGCAACTAAAGATGATATAGTAGAAGTTAATACTTCTATTACTTGCCAATCACTAACGAAGCTTTTAGAGACTATTATGCCTGAAGTTTTACTTAAAAATGCAAGTGCCTTTGTAAGTGGCAATGTGACAGAAGAAAACATCAATTCAATACTTGGAGTTATAGATAAGGCTATAGAAGATGATAGTTTAAGCATGGATAATTTTGACATTAAGCTTAAGTTTAAGAAAATAGATGGGAAATGGGTAATTGTAAATTCAAATGAGCTTATGAGCGTTATTGAGGACAAATATAAGGATATTATAGACCTTGTAAAAGGATTAAATATTAGTAAGTAAAACTGCGGTAGAATAGATTTGATTTTAGAGGCTTTGTATTCAAAGCCTTTTTTGTTGCGGATTTTAATGACCCCCTATGAAATCGCCAAAAACCCTCTATCTTTTTAGATGGCTTGGAGGTTGGTACCTGGGAGCGTTCGGCACACTTCACTACAAAGTGTCCGCGTAAACGCGAACACTTAATCGTTTCGTGGCCTCCGCTCTTCAAAAAATGCTAAAAAGAAGCATTTTTTGAGATTGCTAGGGCAGACATAAGGGGTAAAGATTAAGTTTATTATATCAGTGCTTGCTTAAAAAATCTTGTTTTTGCGACCTATTTTCGAAGTGATGGTGCAAGCACAATGAGTAAAATTAATCTTTGGTCGTTGATATAA